>CAZTWL010000040.1:0-33334 GCA_964617825.1 uncultured Verrucomicrobiota bacterium | reverse complement strand
AAACTCCGAGGAGAAGCAGACCAGACAATTTGCTGAACTTGACAGACACAACTCCGGTAAACCCGTATTTGAGCAGATTCCTCCAGTCCGGGCAGGTATGGCCGGTATCCAATATGGCATTCCAGGCTCCCGGGATGACTGGCGGATCGTTTGTAAACTTCTGCCCCTCTTCCCGGCGCCATTCTTCGCGAAGCTCGATCAGGAGATTGTGGTGTTCCAGCTTGTCGGCGAAATAGTCGTCCGGATCGGCGGCTATGCGCGCCTTGGAGCATAGCAGGCGAAAGAGCCAGGCACGCGCAAGGATGTGCGGTTCGCCGGGATTTTCCGCGCGATGTTTGGCGAATTCCGCCTCCAATTCGGCCTTGCTCAGTCCCGATGCAGGATCGAATCTGACGTTCAGGTACTGGGCTTCGAGTCTTTTCCTGGCCGCATCAAATCTTTCCATAAAATTTCTCCGTGACCTGGTCGAATTTTCGATCCCAGGCTTCGTTTATTTTTTGATATTGCGGGTTGTCGCGATAAAACCTGATCGTGCGCCTGATTCCCTCGGCAAACGGCGTCGTGCAAACAAATTCTGGGACGGCTTCCCTGATCTTGGCATTGTCATAAACCGCGTTATCCGCAGTATGCATTATTTTCTCGCAGGCGCCGTACCATTCATCCGAATTGCCGAGCAGTTCGAAACAAAGATCGTGCGCCGGCACGAAGCAGAAACTTGTTTTGACGCCAAGCGCATCGGCGGTGAGTTCGGCAATATGCTTCCAACTCAAATACTCGCTGGAAGTTATATGAAAATCCGCATTCATCGCCGCCGGATTGCCCCAGAGGCCGACAAAGGCCTTTGCAAAATCCGTAGTATGCATCGCCGTGCATAAAGCCTGCCCATCGTCGTGCAGCACCATCGGCTTGCCCTGGAGCATGCGTTGCGCGATTGTCCAGCTTTGCCAGTGACTGATCGTGTAAGGATGCAGGATGCGGATGTTGTTGTAGGTATATGCCGGGCGGATGATCGTATAAGGCAGCCCGCTTTGCTCATGCTCTTCGCGCAACCGCCGCTCGCACCGGGCTTTGTTGCGCCCGTAAGACCAGAGGACGTTGCCGACAGACGTATTTTCCTCGGTGATGACTTCATGCGCGGACTTTGCGTAAGCCGCGACGGATGAAATAAAAACGTATTGCCCGCAACGTCCGCGGAATATCTCGAGTTTCTGACTGAGGCTATTCACGTCATACGAGATGAAGTCGGCGACAACGTCGAACTCCAAGCCCTTTAGATTTTCGAGGACAAGAGCTGAATTGTTTATATCCGCCCGGACTATCTTGACCTGATCAGGGACGAATGAAGGCGTGTTGCCCCTGTTCAGGAGATACAGGTCGATATTTTCCTTTTGAGCCGCGAGCATGGTGACATCGCTGCTGATTATTCCGGTTCCTCCGATGATCAGGACTTTTAACATGATTGTTTTTCCTCCCAGCTCACCGGTTCAAGTTTGCCGCTCTGCGCGGAACGGACGATGGCATCGGTAATCACCGCCGTTTTGACCGCGCTCTCGATCGTGCAAATCGGCTGCGTTCCAGACTGCGCGGCTTTAACGAAATCTGCGGTCATCGGCAGATGCCAGTTCATCTGGATCCCGGGTTTATCCCCGGAGTAGGAACCAGCCAGTTCCACTTCGCCCTGCGGATAGGCAACCTTGCGGATCGGCACATTAAAATGCGGCGGACAATGCGGCCAGTAAATGCGGCCTTTCGAACCGTAAAATTGATAGGCATGGCGGAGCGGCGCATTTACGGTGGTATTGATGACGATGGAAAACTGGCGTCCGTCCGGATAGCGCAGCAGGATGTTTTCCAGGTCATCAATATCATAGTCCGGCTTGTTCTCGCAGTTGAAAGAGGTCATCAGGGCAAAAACGCTGCACGGCATGCCGAAAAGAACCTGGGAAAGGTTGATCAGGTAGAACCCGTAGGCCAAAACCGGCGACATGCCCAGCGCTTTGCGGCACGGGGTCCCGCCGGGGTTATAATAAGGCTCCTCGTTATGCGCCCAGCCGCCGACCAGATCGCCGATTTCGCCGTCCTGGATCATCCGCCGGGTTGTTTTAAACTGATTGGTAAACAGTCGGTAATTGGAGCAGCAGGTGATCCGGTCGCTTTGTCTGACGGCCTCCAGCAGCCGCATGCATTCCGCACCATTGATTCCCAGCGGCTTTTCGCATAGCAGGTGCTTGTTTGCCTCAAGCGCCTTCAGGCACATCGCCACGTGCAGATGGTGGGGCGTGGCAATATAAACGGCATCGGTATCCGTTGCCGCGAGCGCTCGCTCGTAGTCGTAATAGACGGTTTTCACCGCCATTTTCGCCGCGAGCGCATCGGCCTTTTTCCGGACCGGATCGCAGACAGCCACCAGTTCGGAGTCCGCCGCCGCGCAGAGCGCCGGCGCCACGCGGCTGTTCGCGATGTCCCCGGCGCCGGCCAACAGCCATTTTACTTTTTGCCGAGCACCCATAATATGCCCCCGCTTTATCAAGAACCTTTAGGGCCTAATACGCGCCCGCCGTCGACAAGATAGTCGGCGCCTGTGATGAACGACGCCTCCTCGGAGGCAAGGAAGACAACCAGGGAAGCTACTTCCGCAGGCAACCCGAAACGCCCGAGCCAAGTGCCGTTTGTCGCCGGCGGCTCCGCTTCGTACGTAATTAATCCCGGGGAGACGCTGTTCACGTTTATATTGTATGACCCCAGCTCCATCGCCAAGGCTTTTGTGAAAGCATCGATCGCTCCTTTCGTCGCGGAATATATCGACCGTTGCGCAAGTCCGACTTTCGCGGCGATAGAAGAGAAGTTCACGATCTTTCCATATTTCCTTTCGATCATGTGCGGAATCACGGAATGCGTGAAGTTCAATGTGCCGTTCACGTTCAGGTCAAAGATCCGCTGCCAGGAACCTATGGCCATGTCCTTGAATTCGATCCCTTGTTGAAAGCCGCCGCCAGCGCAGTTGATCAGGATATCGATTTTTCCGAAGCTCACGAGCGCACTGGCGACGGTTGCTTTGACTTCGTCGATTTTTGTAATATCGGCAACGAGCTCCAATACGACTCCTCCATCTTTGCGGATCGTTTCAGCCGTATCCTCCACGCCGGCCTTGTTTATGTCAGAGGCCACGACCAGGGCTCCTTCTTTAGCCAGTCTCTGCGCTACGGCTTTGCCAATGCCGTGCCCGGCTCCGGTTACAATCGCAGCCTTGCCTGCGAAATTCATGGCACAAGCTCCTATGATGATTGTCTACTTCTTCATCTTGCTTTATGCTTTAAGTGTGCTCGAATTCGACACACGCCGTTTCCGTCTTCACCAACACATAATTCGGAAAATCTTCTAACACCCACTTGTTCTTCAAGGTTTTGTAAATAACCCCTAAAAACATCCTGGCCAAGGTCATGATCGCCTTAATTTGTATGCGGGATTCGTCAAGCGAACACGTCCTTTGCCCCATTTAGGACGACCGGCATTGCTTTGTATATCCTTGCCATGTTAGACAACATCATTGATATTCCAATGGATATTGTCCAGGACCGCTTTCATCGCTCGTATCGTCGGCTGAGTCATCCCGTAAAGCGCATCATAACGGGGAACCGCAAACAGGATTGACACCCCGAGGGCCGGGCCGATAAAACGATGCGGACGGCTGAATTTTCCGGTGCAAAGGTGAATGAAAGGCTTTTTGATTTCACGTTTTAAGGCCATTGTCGTGCGGAACGCTTCGGCGAGCTCATCTTCCGTGTTGACGCCCGTCACGATCTTCACGACGTCCGGACCGCGCGATTCAAGCTCGTGCATGTGCTCAACGACCTGTTCAGTCGTTCGCGAACATGACATATGGGAAGATATTACCACCTCGGCGCCTTTGGCATGAATCTGGTCCATCAGCCGTTTTTGCTTGTCTATGGCGCCGGAATTGCGGGTTATTTCCATCGGCGACGGATCGTACAGATCCCCCATGACATCGATCATCGCCGCTCCGACATCCGCAGCGGCAAGCAACAACTCCTGCCGCACATCATCGCTTGAGCTCATCCATTTGTCGTATCGGTAAAAATAGAACATGAACGGCAGATTCACCGAATCGATGACGCTTTTCAAGGATTCGGGGTTCCTGAACTCCGGCTTCAAACACGAAAGCGATATCGCAATCCCCTGCGCCCCATCGAATTCCGAATTGCGTGATTCCGCAATCAACTCCTGCGGAGTCTGTCCGGCCATGATTCCGGTTATCACCGGATACGGCTTGTTAAGAAAAGAATGTTTCATCGTTTTTTCCTCGGTTTCAATGTTCCCAAGCCTCTCGAACCCGTCACGCGGTCACCGGCAAGTTAATTCATGCAGCACGCCCTCGCTTTGCGCTAGCCCATGCCGCCGCAAGTGCGGCCGCCGTCGATCATGTAGTTCGAACCGGTGATAAACGCCGCCTTGGCGGAACAGAGATACAAGATCAGGTCGACGACCTCCTTCGGTTCTGCGGCCCTGCCGAGACGGGTCGGCATCTTCGCCATGCCCGGACGGGTCAAAACGGGGCCGGGCGAGACGCAACAGGCTCGGACCCCGTAAGGAGCTCCGCAGAGCGCCATCGATTTAGTAAGCCCGATAATTCCGCTTTTCGCGGTGCTGTAGCCAACATTGCTCGGCGAGCCTTCAATTCCGGTGACCGAACCGAGGTTGATAATTACACCGCTTTTTTGCTTTATCATCGCCCCCACCACGGCATGGCAGAAATAAACCGCCCCTTTGAGATTCACATCAAGTCCCCAGTCAACGACTTCGATGGGAAGCTCATAGAAAGGCTCGGAGCGCTTCCATATTCTCATCTCCGCACCTCCCGCGAAATTCAGCAGGATGTCGATGCGGCCATATCTTTTCAACGCCTCCGCGGCGGCATTTTTCACCTGCCCGTAGTTGCGGACATCGACCTGCAGACCGAGGGCTTCGCCGCCATCCTTGCGAATGCCTTCGGCGGCGGCTTCCACAGCCTCCCGGTTGACGTCCGTAAGCAGTACTTTCGCTCCCTCCTTTGCCAGTTCCTGAGCGGAGAGAAGCCCCATTCCGGACGCGGCCCCGGTAATGATCGCTGTTTTTTCGATAAACTCCATGATGTCCTCCTCATCGTTTATTAGACAAGGGTAGCAGATTCAGCTATGGCGAGAATGGCAACCTCCGGTTATTTCATGTATTTTAGTGCCATTAGCTTTTCAATCCGTATTGAAGATGCCGGGAGCAATGACCTTGAGTTTGATGCCCTGCCCGGCCGGTCCGCCCGCCAAACAACGGGTAAAACCGATAATAGTGATCTTCGCAATGATACAGGCAACCATGCCCTAATATTTCTTGACGGCCGCTAGCGAACCGACACGCATACTCACCGCACATGTGAATGTTTGAAAACATTTTATTTATGTATTATAATACAGTCCGTTATGAAGAGCGACTACGAAACATTTCCTGATGACTTGCGCCTGCGCTATCATTTCTGCACCCGATTCCGGCACAACTACACCGCCTTCCCGCCCCTGTTCAGTCATCCATTTGCAGTAATCGCCGGAATATTGCGCGGCACAACTGACATCGCTTTTGCCGACCGCGGCACTCCCCCGCTCTCCCTCAAAGCCGGCGAAGCCGTTGTCTTGCCGGCCAACTGCCGCCGCCACTCCAGGTCTTTATCACCCGGCGGCGCGGATATCATTGCCGCCGGCTTTCTGTTTGAAGTCCGAGGCGGAATGGACTTCCTGAGTTTTTTCGAATTCCCGCCGCACTTGGACAAATCGACTAACGGCATCTTAATCAAGCTGCTTACCGAACTGCATGGGGCAGAACAGGATTCCTCCAAGCTTACGGCCCTCCAAAAGGGCGTTACACGGCAACGGATCGGCTACGCCATGCTGGAGCGCATCCTGGCCGTTTCCACTCCCAAACCCGGGATGTTCGCAACCCGACGGCTTCTACCGGCAATCGAGCATTTAAACGACAATTTCAATGCCCGACTCGATTTGACGGCACTATTAAAAATGAGCGGTGTCTCGCGGACGCATTTCTTCCGGATGTTCAAAAGCCAGACCGGGACCACCCCGATCGAATATGTTAAACGCCGCCGGCTGCGCGAAGCGCTGCTCCTGCTGCAGGCAAGCGACCTGTCCATTGCGGAAATCGGTGACAAAGTCGGCTGGTCGGACCAATTCTATTTCAGCAAAATTTTCAAGTCAGAGATCGGCATGCCCCCCTCGGCCTACCGCCTTCGGCACAATGAATCCATGTAGCCAGCCAATTTCCAGTTTCATCTTCCACCCTTTTCATCTATCCTGCTCATCTATGCAAAGCGCCCCTATAGCAGTTGCGGCCGATTGCAAAGGCCGGATTGTCGACCTGCTCGGACTGGCCGCCGCCGGCCGTAGCGGCCACACGATTTATCCATTGGATGGCGCACGGCTCATTCCCCTGCCCGCCAACAGCGACCTCTACCTATTGCCGGCGCGGCAGGCAATCGGATTTGCCGCCGATGGACACATGCTGGCCGCTGACAAGCGATACACCGCCGTGGCCGCTTTCCTGCCGCCGGGTTATACGGCCGTTTCATTAGCCGCCGGTATTCCCGCCAAGACGGCGCCAAGACTGCCCCTCTATTGCTACTGCGCCGTCGCCTGGTATCGCGGCAAATTCCAGGTGTCGGCCGTGCGGGTGGACTCCGACCCCAAACATGATCCCAGCCGCTTCGATCGCAAAGAAGTTGCCCGACAGGTCAAAGTTTGGCTTAAAAAATATCCGGCCAACCGACTGATTGCGCATCACGGGCAGGTCTGTGCGCTGCAGTACAGTTGCCCAAATGCGATCAACCTGTTCCTGCAACGCTGGGAAGCGCCAGTGGCGGTTTCGGGCCAATGCAATGCCAGGTGCCAGGGGTGTATTTCCAAACAAACCGCGCCAGGCATCGTATCGCCGCAGAACCGGATCGGATTTGTCCCAACGGTGGAGGAAATCGTCGAACTGGCGGTCAAACATCTCGAAAAAGCCCCGCGCGCCATGATCAGTTTCGGCCAGGGTTGCGAGGGCGAACCGCTCCTGCAAGGCCAACTTATCGAAGACGCCATCCGTGCCATCCGCAGACAAACCGGGCGCGGCACCCTGCACATCAACACCAATGGCAGCCGGCCCAAGGCTGTGGCCCGGTTGATCGATGCGGGCCTGGATAGCATCCGCGTTTCGCTCAACAGCGCGCGCAAGCCGCTTTATGCGGCCTACTACAATTGCCGGGATTATGGTTATGCCGACGTCATGCAGACGCTGCGGATTGCCGGCAAGGGCGGACTATGGGTCTCGCTGAATTACCTGACCTTCCCCGGCGTCACGGACGACAAGGATGAATACGCCGCGCTCACCAAATTGCTGGCCGCCTATAAGCCGCAGATGATCCAATGGCGTAATCTCAATATCGATCCCGACTGGTATATGGCAACCGTTGATCGCGCCATGCCGGCGCGCCGCCGCCGGATCATGGGCATCCACGACCTGATGCAGAAAATCAGGCAGGAATTTCCCGGCATCCGCTTTGGCTATTTCAATCCGCCGGTAAAAAGTTAATTTGAAAGAAACCACGCCCATGACGGCGTGGTTTTTTTATCGGAGAATAATCATGCAAATCTTTAAAAAAATCATGAAGTGGCTGGGATTTGGCATTGGCACGTTACTGGTCCTGATAATTACGGCCTCGCTCATCGCGAACACAATCTTCAACCGCGAACTCCGCCATACCATGGAGGCACTCAAGGCTCAAGGAAGACCAATGACAATCGCCGAATTAATGCCACCCGTATCAGACGACGAAAACGCCGCCCCGCTAATAATGGAAGCTAACGACCTGATTCCATCCGGAAAAGATCCCGCGCCAAGCGCCATGAAAAACCTGACGGCCCTCATCAAAACTAATTACAGTGCAGAAAAAGCATGCACAGACATTACTGGTTGGACAGAAGCCCACAGGGAAGAAGGCGCGCGGCTTATTCAATCGAGTGAAATCAAGGAAATGTACGCTCTTCTAAGAAACGCCGTCATGCGCCCGCACTACAAAAGGAACCTGGATTGGAGCGATGAAATTGCCTTTTGTTCATCGAATTTGGCAAGCTACCGGATGTTATTTCGAATATTGGCAATCAAAGCCGGATTCGAATGGCAAGACGGAAATCTTGATCAGGCCCTGAACACAATCCTGATCGGATTGCGAGTGAACAACAAATCGAGTGAGGAGCCTATTCTCATCACGCAACTTGCGCGAAGATCCATTGACAACATGCTGATTGACGAGTTAAAGGACTTAACCAATGCTCACGAAATACCTGAAGAGACAACACAGGCACTTATCAAAGAGATGGCGTTACACATCGACAGGTCACCTTGGTGCAAAGCCATGGATGGGGAACGATTAGTTATGGGAATGTGGGTTTATGATAGATTGACAAGGAAAGAAATGCATAAATTTATGTCAACGAAAGGAATTCCTCGTGTTAGGGAATGGATGCAAAGCCGGGCAATAATTCCTCTATTAAAGCCGATCGTTACAAAGGATTACATCGCCTATCTAAAACTGATGCCAAAGGTCCAACAGCATTTCGAAACACCATATTATCTCCTGCAACAAAAACTCACGGATAAGCAAACTTCACATCATGCGTTATTCATACACGCATCACTGCAAGTTTATGACAAACTTTACGAAATGGTTGCGGAAGACGAAGCGCAAGTTGATATATGCCGCGTTGGCTTGGCACTGAAGCTGTTCCAGCAGAAAAACGGGACCTACCCGGAAACACTGGATAAACTGACGCCGGAATTCCTCGAAAATATACCTGTCGATCCCTTTACCGGAAAGGCGCTCATTTACCGGCAGGCTGATGCCGGATTCATCCTCTACAGCTCGGGGCCCAACCAGCGGGACGATAATGGCGTGCCGAAACCAACCGGAAAGAACGCTACAGGTGAAGAGCCCGATGATATCGTCTGGAAATGCGCGAAATAGGCGCTTTTCGATACAAAAGGAAAGTCTGAAAGAACCCATGCCCTCACCACGCTCCGCCGAAGGCTACGGCGTGGCAAGCAGGCGCGGCTACGAGAAAACCAGATTATGTCAAAGCAAGTTCACGGGGATCACGTCCGCGTGACAATATACTTCTGGCCCCGTTTCACATTAAAAAACAGCTTGCCTTTCACGCATCTGGATTGAACCTTGCACCCGGAGGCCGTCCGCACGATGAGCTTTGCCTTATCAACGTGAAGCGTGCATTTTCGCGAGCGTAAGGGAACGATCTCGGCCTGCTCCAGTCGCCCTTTTTTCCAGACAATTCCGACCGTGTAACCGCCGCGCGCCCTTAAACCCTTCACGCGCCCTTCCGGCCAGCAGGCGGGCAAAGCCGGCAGGATGTGCAGCTCCTCGTGATAACTCTGCAAAAGCATCTCAAGGATCGCCGCGGTTCCGCCAAAATTGCCGTCAATCTGGAATATCTTGGGCGGGTGCAAATCCAGCAAGGTGGCCGTGGCGAAATCGGCGATCAGCGCCTTGACATGCTTCATCGCCATGTCCCCCTCGCCGAACCGCGCGTAACAACACGCCACCCAAGCGCGGCTCCAACCAGTGTGTCCTCCGGAGCTGGCCATGCGCCGCTCCAGGGAAACCCGCGCCGCTTTCCAAAGCTCCGGGGTGCGTTCCGGCGCGATTTGGTCGCCAGGGTAAAGCCCGATGAGATGGGAGATGTGCCGATGGCCGGGTTCTGCCTCCTCAAACGCGCGATTCCATTCCATGAGTTCGCCATGCGGCCCAATACCCGGCACAGGCAGGTGCTCCATGATCTCCTGCCAGCGCATCCGCTGCGCGGCATCCACATTCAAAATCTCGCCAGCCCGGATGGCATGCGCCAGCAACTCGCGCGCCAGCAAAACATCCATGGTGGCGGAAACGCATAAGGAAACCGGAAAACGCGCGCCGCTTTCCTTAAAACGGTTTTCGGGCGACTGCGACGGCACAATCTGGTAAACGCCCGCCTGGTCCTTGATCAGGTACGATTCATAAAACCTGGCGACTTCCTTAAGGAAGGGATAGGCGCGCTTCTTCAGAAAAACCTTGTCCAGCCCATACTCGTAATGCCACCACATGTGCTGGGCCAGCCATGGCGCCGCCCCAATCCATACAGCCCACCCGTAAGCCTCGGGCGTCGAACGGCCCCAGGGATCGGTTTGGAGTGGAAACACAACCCCCCGACACCCATACAGGTCGCGCGCCGCTTTCCGCGCGTGCGGCACAAAACGCTCCATATGTCGAAACAACGCATCGGTATAGGCCTGCAGATGCCCGGTCTCCGCCGGCCAATAACACATTTGCAGATTCACGTCGTGATGATAGTCCGCCCTCCAAGGCGGATTGAGATCCTCATTCCACTTGCCCTGGAGATTCGGCGGCAACTCGGCCGTGGCGCTGGAACTGCACAGCAGGTACCGGCCAAAGTTGAAATAGAGCAGCGGCAGGCCCGGATCGTCGGCGCCCTGGCGATACGCCTCGATCCGCCGATCGGTCGGCAAATTGGGGACAGCAGCAGGCAGTTCCAGCTTGAGGCCCCCATAATGCCGCATATGTTCCTTCCGATGACTCTGCAACAATTTGTTCCAGGTTTCCCGCGGCACACGGCAGGGTCCGCACTCTCTTCCTGGATTCCTTTTCCCCGCGGAAGTTCCGATGTTCAGCGCCAGAACAAGCTCGCGCACGCCGCTAAATTCGATTCTCCGATTGCGCACCGCCAGTCGGCCCCCATCGCAACGCACCGCCGCCTGGACTCGGAAGTCCAGACCGCCCTGAAAATGTCCGTCCATGGTTAAGCCGCGCCTGGTCGCCGCGAGAGTCAAGGCGCAATCCGGGTCATAAATCCGCGCCAGCCATACGGACCCGGCAAATGGTTTCCCTTCCGCCGTGATGCGCACCAGGATCAGGTCCTTGACCAGGTGCGCCACAACCTCGCGCGTAAAGACCACTCCTCCCGAGCGGTAGGAGACCGTCACTTGGGCATTGGCCAAGTCCAATTCACGCCGGTACTCCCAAACGTAACCATGGTTCAATTCGAAATAAAGATCACCCGCCGGCTGATACGGATCCACGCGCCCGGGCTTGCCGCTTGTTCCGCCAGTGCCGCCGAACGCATCGTTTCCGGCCTGCGTGCCGGCCGCATAGTCGCCCGACAGAAGCAGGCGGCGCACTTCCGGGAGCAGGTGAGAACACGGAGTATTATCGCGCAAACGGTTCGTTCCCTTCCAGAGCCATTCGTGATTGAGCGCAATCCGCTCCTGCTTAACGCCGCCCATCACCATGCCAGCGAGTCGTCCCGTGCCAACCGGCAAGCCCTCGCTCCATTCGCTCGCCGGCCGCGCGTACCATAGCTTCTCGTTGGTCAAGACGCCGTTATATTTCACCGGTTCCATCATCATGATCGGCAAGCCTTTCGGTATAATTATTCGAATGCGTAAGTTAAGCAGCTAAAGGCGGCAACTTCCAAAACTTCGTGCGGAGCGCACGATGGACCTTAATCTTGGTTGAAAATAGGTGCAAGCGGTTATAGGCAAACCGCGTTAAGATTTTTTACGGATGGAAACGCGGAAGGCGCGACCTTCGACCGTTTCATTGGGCGGTGGCATCGGCTTGCGCTTCGCTGAGTTCGGCCGATTCGGCCAGCGCCAGTTGCAGCAGGTGTCCGCGCCATTCGGCATCCAGTTGGCCCTCGATGGCCAGCTCGATCCGGTCGCTCACGGCATACCCGGCCGTCTTGCGTAAATCCTGGATGATCCGGTTCAGTTCGTTGGCAACGCCTTCTTCGCGCAGGGCCGGGGTCAAGGTCTTATCCAGGGCCAATAGGATGCCCTTGTCGCCGAGCACATCCATGCCGTCCTTGCCCTGGTAACTGAGGTTGATATCCTGGCGCTCAACGGCCCATTCCTTCGAGCCTTCGAACACAATGATCTTGTCGCCCTGTTCCCGCAGCTGGCCGGCCTTGGCGGCCTTGATGATGAATTGCACCTCGCGGCTCCACTTTGGACCCAGTACGCGCGCATTGGGCGTGGCCCGCAGGGTCGCCACCGCGCCGGGATCGGTTGAATCCTCCCAGACATACTGATTGGTATAGGTCGCATCCGCCATCGCCGAAGCGCCGACCAACAGCAAACCGCAAACCATAAGGAGTTTCATCGGGCACCTTCGAATCCCTGCGGGAGTCCAGCCGATGGCCGGCCGGGCATCTGGACGTTGACCGTCGCACTGACAAAATAGTGATCGCTGGGAAACTGGCCATCCCGGGAATCCCGGATGACCTCGGCCTCAACGGCCTGCGTCCGTCCGCGCATGAATATCCAGTCCATCTTACCAACCGAGGAATCGCAACGGGGACCGAGAAACGCATGATAAGTAGGTCCAGGGTCCTCGGTTCCATGCACGGCGCCATAGGTATCAATCCACCCGCCCGCCTTGAAAATGGCGATGGCTCGATTCCGCGAATCGCAGTTCATGTCCCCCGTGAGGATCTGAGGATAGTCCGGCGGGTAAGCGTGAATATCCTCGACAATAAGCCCGGCTTGATTCTCCCGCGCAATCTGGCTGATGTGGTCCAGGTGCGTATTGATTATTCGGAATGATGTCCTGGCCGCGTTGTCTTCAAGCCGGCACCAGTTCGTCAGGCGCACGCAATCGCTTGCCCACGATTTCGATCCCGCGACGTGCGGGCGCTCCGACAACCAGTAACCGCCGGCCGATACGCAGGTGAAGGCCTCCCGGAGATAGAAAATGCTGTTCTTCGGATGCTTGCCGCAGGCATCTTCAACCATGGCATACGCCGCGCACTCCGGGAACAAGCCGGCCAGATCGCAGAACTGATCCGCGCACATCTCCTGAAAGCAGATAACATCCGGCGCCCGCGAACGGATAACCCGGGCGCACAGGTCTTTGCGGTGCGCCCATACTTCCGGACCGTCTCCACTTGTGCAGATGGACCCCCAGATGTTACAGGTAAGAATTTTCATGGCCTGGTTCCTTTCCTGTCATTTTTAAGCAGGGCAAACATCTTGTACGGCTTATTTTAGCATGTCAATATCGCTTACTTGATTTGGAACAGCGCTTCATTTGTCTTAAACATCGTCATGACATCGGCGTTAGTGCGCTTATGGCGCGCGGCGACGATCGCGGCCAACACGGGCCATATCCGTTGCGTTACGACTTTTTGCGGATGGAAACGCGGAAGGCGCGGCCTTCGACCGTTTCATGGGCGGTGGCATCGGCTTGCGCTTCGCTGAGTTCGGCCGATTCGGCCAGCGCCAGTTGCAGCAGGTGTCCGCGCCATTCGGCATCCAGTTGGCCCTCGATGGCCAGCTCGATCCGGTCGCTCACGGCATACCCGGCCGTCTTGCGTAAATCCTGGATGATCCGGTTCAGTTCGTTGGCAACGCCTTCTTCGCGCAGGGCCGGGGTCAAGGTCTTATCCAGGGCCAATAGGATGCCCTTGTCGCCGAGCACATCCATGCCGTCCTTGCCCTGGTAACTGAGGTTGATATCCTGGCGCTCAACGGCCCATTCCTTCGAGCCTTCGAACACAATGATCTTGTCGCCCTGTTCCCGCAGCTGGCCGGCCTTGGCGGCCTTGATGATGAACTGCACCTCGCGGCCCCACTTTGGACCCAGCACGCGCGCATTGGGCGTGGCCCGCAGGGTCGCCACCGCGCCGGGATCGGCTAAAATGGTCACGGTCTTCACGTTCAATTCGTTGCGGATGATATCCATCTGCCGGGCCACAACGCCGGAATCCACGGAACTGGGCAAGGCCACCTGGATGCCGGGCAAAGGCTGGCGAACGCGCAAGCCCGCTTTCTGCCGCAGGGCCAGGCCCAGCGAGACAATCGTCTGCGCCACGGCGGTTTCATCGATCAGCGCATCGTTCCGGTATTTCGCGGGCACATCCGGCCACGCCGCCAAGTGCACGGAGGCTTCGCCCGTCAACTGGCGGTAGAGGTAATCGGAGACGAATGGCGCCGAAGGCGCCAGCAATTTCAAGAGGGTCACCAGCGCATAATACAGCGTGTCATAGGCCTGGCGCTTGTCGTCGGTCAGTCCCCCGCCCCAGAACCGGGCGCGCGACTGGCGGATATACCAATTGGTCAGGTCCTCGATGAAGGCCGTTACCGGCGTCAAACTGCGGTTGAGATAAAAAGTATTAAATGCCTGGCCGACCTCCTCTTCCGCGCGGTAGAGCTTGGCCAGGATCCAGCGATCGAGCGGATGCGTGGATTCCGGCTGGCGCGCAGGGTCACCGACATACTGGTCCACATTGGCATAGGTAATGAAAAACGAAAAAGCGTTCCAGAGCGGCAGGAGCACCTGCTTGATCTGGTCATGGACACCCGCATCCTTGAAATTCAGATCGTCCATGACCACCGCCGCCGAACCCAACAGGTAGAGGCGCATGGCATCCGCCCCGTAGCGGTCGATAAGCTCCATGGGATCCGTAAAATTCTTTTTCGACTTGGATATCTTGGCGCCGTCCTCCGCCAGGAGCGTGCCGTGCACCAGGCAGTTCTTGAACGAGGCGCGGTCGAGAAGCGCCACCGCCAGCACGTGCAGGTAATAGAACCAGCCGCGAATCTGGCCGGGATACTCCACGATGAAGTCCGCCGGAAAATGGCTCTCGAACCAGTCCTTGTTTTCAAAAGGATAATGGCACTGGCCAAACGGCATCGACCCCGACTCGAACCAGCAGTCCAGCACCTCCGGCACGCGCCGCATCGGCTTGCCGCACGCCGGGCATTGCAGGACGACTTCGTCAAGGAATTCCTTGTGCAGATCTGCGAGATCGCGCCCGGATTCCGCCTTGATTTCCGCCAGCGAGCCCAGCACGCGGCGCCGGCCGCAGCCGGGCGCCTCGCATTCCCAGACCGGGATGGGTGTGCCCCAGTAGCGCGAACGCGAGATGTTCCAGTCGCGGGCGCCTTCCAGCCAATTACCGAACCGGCCGTGCTTGACATGCTCCGGCACCCAGTTGATTTCCTCGTTGTGTTTGAGCAGCCGGTCCTTGATCTTGTCGATGGCAAAATACCAGGCATCCATCGCGCGATAAATCAGCGGGGTGCGGCAGCGCCAGCAATGCGGATAATTATGCTCGATCGTGCTGTGATGCAGCAACACGCCTTTTTCCTTGAGCCAGCGGATCACACCTTTGTTGGCCTCATGCACATTCTGTCCGGCAAAATCGGCGACTTCCTTTGTAAAACAGCCCTTGGCATCCACGGGATTGCGCACACCCAGTCCGTTGCGCTTGCAAAGCCAGTAGTCATCCTCGCCGAAAGCCGGCGCACAGTGCACCACCCCCACACCGTCATCGAGGGTAACGAAATCGGCCGCCAGGATGCGGAAATACCCTTCGGAACCCAAGTCGCGGTAATATGGAAAAATCGGCTCGTAGCGGCGGGAGACCAGTTCGCTGCCGGCCAGAGTTTTGATAATGTTCGGCTTACCGCCAAAGAGCTTGGCCCACCGGGGGACCAGCGCCTCGGCCATGATATACACCGCGCCCTCGTGCTCCACTGCGGCATAGCGATAATCGGCACCGACCGCCAGCACCAGGTTGGAAGTCAAGGTCCAGGGCGTCGTGGTCCAGGTGAGATACCAGGTCGGCTTGCCGTCCACCGTATCGAGCGCCTTTAAGCGCACAATGACTTCCGGGTCCTGGCGCGGCCGGGTGGAATCCGACTCGCGGATATCGGAAAAGGAAAGCGATGTTTCGCAATGATAACAATAGGGCGCCACCCGGTAGTCCTTGTAGATCAATCCCTTGTCATAAGACTGCTTGAAGACCCACAGGACCGATTCCATGTAGGGCAAATTGAGTGTCCGGTAAGCGTGTTCGTAATCCACCCAGCGCCCGATTTTATTGATGTAGCTTTCCCAGGCCGTATTACAGTCGGCCACGAGCTTGCGGCATTCGTTATTAAAGGCCGCCACGCCCATTTGTTTTTCGATTTGCGTTTTGTCGACGATTCCCAGCTTTTTCTCCACGGCATTCTCGATCGGCAGGCCGTGGCAATCCCAGCCCCAGCGGCGCGGCACGGAATAACCTGCCATGGTGAAATAGCGCGCCAAGGCATCCTTCAGGATGGAAACGAAAATCGTGCCGAAATGCGGCGTCCCAGTCGGGAAAGGCGGACCGTCATAGAACACCATTTCCCGCGCGGATTTTTGAAGGGATTGCTCGAAGATCCGGTTCTGTTTCCAGTACGTCAGGATCTCGCGCTCGATTTCAGGAAATTTAACCGATGACGATACGGGCGGATACATGCTTAACCTCCGTTCACCCTGGGCCAGACACTGTTTTTCATGGCGCATTGCAGGGTTAAACGGGGTCAAACTAACGGAAAGCAATCCGGGAATCAAGTCCAATGACAGCCGCAATCCAAATCCGCAGCTTAGTAGATGCGTTTATCCCATCGCCGGCATTAGCCATTGGAACCGCCAGGAAGCTGGCGTCAAAATCGATCCAGAATTTATACCAAGATATTTATCCCGGCTTACTGCACCCGTTTGGCCCAAGAATCCCGATCTTGTCGCCATGCGTAATGACGGTTGAGAAATCGCGGATCAACCACGCACCGGGTGTCCCGGGGCCCGGCGCCGCCAGTTGGTGGCCTGTTCGATGTATCCGAAGAACACCTGTTCGGCCTTGAGCACGACATGGCCCGTCCGCTCGGCCTCCTGAATGACCATTTGTACGGAGCCGCTGCGCTCCCAAAATGTGTCCTAGTAACATCCAGGACACAGCCCGACAGGTCGGGGGGTGTCTGCCGGGGGCAGGCACGTAACGCGCAGGCCGGAGGGGCGGATCACCTGTCCGGCATCGGGCGCCATTTCTCCCGCAAGAACTAGCATCAGAGAGGTCTTACCGGGCCCATTCATGCCAAGCATGCAGATGCGATCCGCACGCTCGATGTGGAACTCCATATTGTTGAGCAAGGTCCGCCCGCCAGAGCTCAAGCTCACACTTTGCAGTCTGAGTAATGCCATGAAAACTGTTCCCGTCTCCGGAAGTTTATTGCCGGGAAACTATAAGGGTGCGCACAGGCTTTTCAAGGGTTGTCTTGATCACTCCAATCCTGTACCATCCTTACATGAAAGAACGTCGACAGATTGGCACTCCGAATGTTTGTTCGTATTGTCGGAAAAACGCCTTACTGTAACGGGCCAGCAGAGATTCTGATGCATATGGTCCATACACTTAAGGTCGGGCTCACCTACACACGCCAAGAACTCACACTCCTCTGGCACCTTGGTGGCTTTCAGGCAATTAGCAGAGGTGTATACACACCGTCTGACCAAAAGCCATCTTTCTCTTTGTCACGCGCGAAAAGCAGAACTGCCTTACACAGTACGATGACTTCATTCAAGACGATCTGCTTTTCTGGGAAGGCGAGAAGGGCCACGGTTCGGATGCGAGGATTGCTGCAGCGTCGGCCCATGGCGAAGACATCCACCTTTTCTACCGGGACCGCCACCATTCGCCATTCACCTATCATGGCAAAATCGTCCTGATGAACTTAAAGCAATACGAAGATAAACCGACAAATTCGTTTTCAAAATTGCTGCTCTTGCTCCGAATAATATCGAGACCGAACCACACGTCACCGAAACGAAAGCGGACTATCAGGTCCTAAGCAAAACCGCACTTAATGGTATTGATCGACAGATTGTCGTCCGGAGTCGTGGCATCGCTCAGCGCTTGTTTCGCGGCAACTTGTTCCAACTATGGAATGGCGCATGCGCGATAACTGGCGTGCGTGAACCGCTGATCCTCAAGGCCGGCCACATCAAGCCATGGGCCATGTCCAAGGTCGAAGAAAAGGTGGACCATTTTAATGGGCTTCTTTTAACCCCGAATTTTGACGCCCTTTTTAACGAAGGACTGATTTCATTTCGCAACGATGGTTCAATGATGGTGTCTAACAGGTGTGGGGCGTGATGACCAACGCCGTATGCACATCACCGACGACTTACACCTGCGACAGATGTTCCAAGAATCACAGGTCTATTTTGACTACCATCGCGAAAATCGTTTTATACGATGACATTCATATTTGACTGGAAAACTGCAATATGTATCCGCACGAGTTCCGGACCTGTTCCCGAACCTCAGTCAGCAGCGAAGGAGGAAGCGACCACTTGCAGAGCGACGTGGAAATCGCCGACCCGTTTCGAAAGAAATGCGTGGCGCATCTGCCTGTCAATATAACCATACTCCTGTAGCCATCAACCAATTTGCCTTGTATCCGCTGCTTATTAAATCGTGGGGCTCCCGGCTTTCTGTGATACTCTGCTGCGAGGAGAATCATGACATTCAACGAAACAGGAATTTTGCCGGCGCTGGTAACGGCGTTGACGAAGGAACACATTACGGAGCCGACGCCCATCCAGGCAAAGGCAATTCCGGCGCTTTTGGCCGGAACGAGCGCCTACATCAACTCCGAAACCGGGACCGGCAAGACACTGGCCTACCTGACACCGCTCTTTTGCCGGATCGACCCAAAGGTGGCGGCAACACAGGTTGTGGTGATTGTTCCAACCCATGAACTGGCGATCCAGATTCAGAGACAGGCCGGGCTGCTGGCACAGAACGCCGGGCTGCCGATCCGGTCAGTGCTGCTGATCGGCGGAACGTTGATGCAGAGGCAGATCGACAAGCTTAAGAAAAAGCCTCAGCTGGTCATCGGTTCTCCCGGCCGTATTTGCGAGTTGATTGCCATGGGCAAGTTGAAGGTTCAGCAGGTCAAGAGCATGGTGATCGACGAGGCCGACCGAATGCTGGGTGAGGATAGCCTCCCAACGGTGCGGACCATTCTGCGCGCCATCCCCCGCGAGCGCCAGCTGATCTTCGTTTCGGCCACCGAGCACGCAGCGTGTTCCAGCGAAGCGGGATCCATGGCGCCCGGTCTGCTCAGGATCCATGCCGGCACCGGTCAGGTGAACAGAGACATTGAACATGTCTACCTGGTTTGCGACGAGCGCGATAAGCCGGAGGTCTTGCGCAAGTTGATTCATGCGCTGCGCCCCGAACGAGCCCTTGTATTTGTCCACCGCAACGAACGCGCCGAGGTCATTGCCGCCAAACTGGCGCACCATAGGATAGCCGTGGCCGACCTGCATGGCGCCTTGGATAAGAACGAGCGAAAGAAGGCCATGGATGATTTTCGCAGCGGCCGCGTCACGGTCATGATTGCATCGGACATTGCAGCCCGCGGACTCGACATCAAAGGGATCACGCACGTTTTCAACGTCGATATGCCTACCGAAAGCAAAGCCTATCTGCACCGGGTCGGCCGCACGGCGCGCGCCGGGGCAAAGGGACAGGCCATATCGGTGATGAACGACAAGGAAGGCCGGCTGGTTAAACGCTACGAGTCCGAACTCGGCATCCGAATGACACCGATCCGCCTTTTCGAAGGAGAAGTCTTTGACGTGGATGAAGCATAGATGGCCGGATCCACCAACCCGTAGCCGCCATAAGTCTTTGGAACAGTCATGATGCTGTTTCCAAAACCTATGCCGTATTTAGCATCAGGATATTTATCCCGGCTTACTGCACAATAACGGTCACACAATCGAACAGGATCGGACCATCCAGGTTCAGAATGCCGTCCATGGGATAATCAACGGCAAACCAGAAGTTGTAGGTCCCGCTGGGTAATGTAAATTCTCTCAACACCGGCGCGGCCGGCAAATGGAACAGTGGCCCCGGATACACCGGATGACACTGCGCCAAATCGCCGCTGAAAGACTGCCACTGCATGGCGTCATCCAGGTAATACCATTCGCCGGAATGCGCAAAGGCCACCACCCACCAGTCAACCTCGACTCCAAGATATTGTTCGACATTCATCATCTGAACGGCAATCGTAACCGCCGCGCCGCTTCCAAGATATACGTCTCCCACCAGGCCGTTGGCTGTGATCAGCGGCCCAACGACACCTGAAAACCCGCTATCCGACGCGCTGAAGGCGCTCGCGCCCGCGCCATTCACGGCTTTTACCCAGTAATAATAGGTCGTGTGTGCCGCCACGCTCGTGTCTTCATAACTGGTTCCGATCGGATCAGGGCCGGAAATTTTCGACGCCGTGCCGGAGTTGTCACTCGTATTTCGCCATACCTCGTAGCTCGTAGCTCCGCTGGACACATTCCACGTCACGCGCACCTTGTCCGTGTAGGCCCCATCACAGGCCGATACGCTCGTCGGCGCAGACGGCGGCAGATCGGGCGATGGCACCGCATTCACGGTCAGCGTGACCACCACGGTTTGCGGGCTATTGGTCGCATCGGCCGTGACCCGGTTGGTCGCGTAGTACGTGCCTGCGGCCAGACCGGCGATATTGACCTGATTGGTCAGGACGACCGTGCCATCCGGGGCGACCGTACCGGCGGAGGGCAACACCGTGAGCCACCCGGATCCCCCCGCACTGTAGGTGATCACGTTCGTGTAGGTAAATGCGCTCCCACCGGCGTTGATCATGCCAATCATCTGCGCCGCCGGATTGGCGCCCTGGACCGTGGCACTGAAGCCCAGCGCCTGTGTGTCCAGTGAAATCCCGCCGAAGGTATCGAATTTCCACAAGTCATTGAGATAGCCGTCACTTGCCGCGGCGCCGTAGCCATAACCGCCAAACAGCCACAGCGCGCCCGTGTTGCCAGTCCACGAGACCGCATATTGGCGCTTGCCAGGCTTGTTGCCCGGGGCCGGCACGCCCTGCATGCCGTAGGTTCCGATTTGGCCGACAACGTTCGTGCCCTTTATCCAGGTCCAGTTCGTTGTGGCCGGGTCAAATTTCCACAGGTCGTTGAGATCCTCAACATTTCCCGAGACATCGCGACCGTGGCCGCCGAAGAGCCACAGCGCGCCCACGCCGTCCACCCACGAGACCGCGCCAAAGCGCGCGCCCGGCGTGTTGGCCGGGGATGGTGTTCCCCGCGTACCATAGGTCCCGGACTGATTATTTGTGTCAGCCCCCTTAAGCCAGGTCCAATTCGTTTTGGCTGGATCGTATTTCCATAGGTCGTTGAGACTCCCGGTAGTTCCCGAAACATCGAGACCGTCACCGCCAAACAGCCACAGCGCGCCCGTGACGTCCGTCCACGAGATCGCGTCAATGCGCGCGCCCGGCGTGTTGGCCGGGGCGGCCGTACCCCGCACGCCATAGGTTCCGGCCTGGTTAGTTATGTCGGACCCCTTTATCCAAGTCCAATTCGTTGTGGCCGGATCGAATTTCCACAAATCGTTGAGGTTTCCATAATTGACCGAGGAGTCAACGCCGTACCCGCCGAAGAGCCATAGCGCACCAGCGCCGTCCACCCACGAGACCGAGCCATAGCGCGCGCCCGGCGTGTTGGCCGTAGCGGCCGTGCCCTGCGTCCCGTAGGTCCCGCGCTGGCCCGAGACATTCGAGCCCTTTATCCAGGTCCAGTTTGTTGTGACCGGGTCGAAGCTCCACAGGTCGTTGAGATAACCATGATTGGTTACACTGTCGTAGCCGTAGCCACCGAAGAGCCACAATGCGCCTGCGCCATCCACCCACGAGCCCGCGGCTTCGCGTGCGCCGGGCGTATTGGCCGAAGCTGCCGTGCCCCGCGTTCCGTAGGTCCCGGCCGCGTTTCTGACGTTCGCGCCCTTCATCCAAGTCCAGTTCGTTGTTACCGGGTCGTATTTCCATAGGTCGTTGAGTTCGCTTGCCCCGCTCGAGTCATTGCCGTAGCCGTTGCCACCGAAGAGCCACAACACGCCCGTAACGTCCGTCCACGAGATCGCGTCAATGCGCGCGCCGGGCGTGTTGGCCGAAGCGGCCGTGCCAAGCGTACCATAGAGCCCAACATGGCCGACACCGTCGCTACCCTTCATCCAGGTCCAGTCCGCATTGGTGGTTAACGTACTTGCTTGCGCGGGAAGCATAGTCAACGGCGCTGCCATAATGCCGGCAACCAGAATTGCTTTTACCGTTCGTTGGTGCATACCCGTTTCCTCCCAAAGTGTTTCAAACACATCCCGTCAGGCAGCATCGCTATCACAGTGACGAAAAAGTAATCCCGCCCCTCCTGTAAAGCAAGCGAAAAGCAAGGATTTTATGGTGTCGCAACAGCGGAAACAAGCGGTTAGTCGTTTCAGAATGTCATTTCAGAATTGACACAGGGACTGTTATACTTTACACAGAATCAATTTATTAACAATTGCCGCCGCCGGCGATACAAGGAGGGGAACCATGAAACGGATGATTCTGGGAATGGCGATTGTAGCGAGTCTTGGGTTGAGCCTGGCGGGGAGTTTGGCGGCGGCCGAGGGCGGCAACCTGCGTTACAGTATTTCCGTCTCCAAGTTCGAAAACAAGGCCGGCTGGTCGGGCCAATGGGATATCGGCGATGCCTTCGGCACAATTATGACCGCCGCCCTGCAGGAATCCGGCAAGTTCATTGTCCTGGGCGAAAAGGATATGCGCGGCGAAGCCATGGCGGAACAGGACCTGGCCAACAGCGGACGGATGGCCGGCGGCAAAAAAGCCCCCAAAACCGGCCAGATGACTCCGGCCCAACTGCTGGTCAAAGGCGACATTACCCACGTTCAGAACAGCACCACCGGCGGCGGCGCCGGCGTCAATGTCATGGGCTTCCGAATCGGCGGCGACACCGACAAAGCCGAAGTCAACGCCACGATTTATATCATTGACTCCACTACCGGCCAGGTAAAAGCCCAGACCAAGGTCGTCGGCAAGGCGGGTCGTAAAGGACTGAACCTCGGCTACAGCGGCTCGGCGTTCGGCGGCGATGTGGCCGGCTTCAAGAAGGACAACGTCGGCAAAGCCACTGAAGACGCCGTCGGCCAAAGCGTCCAGTTCCTGGAGAAACAACTCGAAAAAATTCCATGGGAAGGCACCGTCATCAAGGCCGGCGATAAAATCATCATCAATCGCGGCAGCCGTGAAGGCGTTAGCGTCGGCCAGGTATTCTCGGTTGGCGCCGTGGAAACACTCACCGACAAGGACACAGGCGAAGTGCTGGATACCGAGATGAAGCAGGCCGGCAAAATCAAGGCCACTTCCGTCAAGGAAAAGATCAGCTATTGCGAAATAGTAGACGGCAACGTCAAGGCGGATATGACCATTCAGCCGGCCAACTGAGCGGCATTCGCGATTGTAGATTTCCGATTGTTGATTGCGGATTTGATCATCCCGCATAAAGTTCACAGGAACAAGGCGGCTCTTGCATGTAGCCGCGGCGGTAATGCCGTGGCTGCCGGAAGAACCCACACCGTGGCCGGCGCAGCTACTAACAATCGAATTTCCTGTTGGATCGAGTTGCATCCAAAGCGGGGGACTTGCCCGACGCGGGAGGGAACCGAGCAGATACTTTTTGTATGAGGGGCGCACCTACCTGGCGGTAAATTTCCCATGTTCTGCAAGGCAGTATTATCCGTCCTGATTTTTTGGCAGAGATAGATGGCATGTTTTTGTAACCGCTCGGCACTGATCGGCTACATAATATTTGCCCATTTTTTCCCGGTCTGAACATATATATATCATCAAGCATCGAAGGATTGTTTAAAATTGCAGCCTATAACTTTACGTTTTTTTTATGGTCGCTTCGTCTTGTTGCTGGTTATCGGACTGTTGAGCAGCGCCGCTACGGCGGCGGAGGCGCCGATAAGCCTGGATGATTGCATCCGCGAAGTAGTGCGCAATAACCCCCAGTTGCAGGCCGCCGGCGCGGTGGTCGAGAAGGCCCGGGCCGATGTCATGGGCAATTACGGCCCATTTTTACCCCAGGTATCGGCCAACGGGTCCGCCGGCAAATCGAATACCGAACTGGATACGGGCTACCAGGACTCCACCTCATATCAGGCAAGTTTATCGGCCTACCAGAGCCTGTTTGCCGGATTCGGCGACGTCGCAACCTTGCGGCGCAGCCAGGCCCTGCTCAAGATTGCGGAACTCAGCCTCCAGACCACCAAGGCCACGCTAAGCTCCACGTTGAGGCAATCGTTCGCCCGCTTGCTTTACGCCCAGGATTTCATCCGGTTATCCGAGGTAATCGCCAATCGTCGCAAGGAAAACCTCAACTTGGTGGAAATGCGCTTTGAAGCCGGACGTGAAAACAAGGGTTCCGCTTTGCGCAGCCGGGCCTATTACCGGCAGGCCCAATTCGATGTCACCCAGTCATATCGCGGCCTGAAGTCCGCCCAGCAGCAAATGGCCGCAACTCTCGGCCGCCATGAAATCGCTTCCCTGACGATCACGGGGAACTGGGATTCTGCGTCACTGCCGGAGACCCCCGACTTCAACGCCTTGGCCCTTGAGACGCCGGACTACCGGACCGCGGAAGCCCAGGTAAAATCGGCCAAGGAAGGCGTGCGCATCGCCAAAAGCATTTTTTATCCCAAGTGGTCCGTGAGCGGATCTCTCGGCCGTTCGGACGACGACAGCTTGATTCCGAAAAACGATCAATGGTCGGTGAGCACGGCCATTTCCTTGCCGCTTTTCACCGGCGGACGGAATTGGTACAGCTTGCGCGGCGCCAAGGCCGATCAGCGCAAGGCTGAGGATACGCTGCTCGATACCGGCAACCAATTGATTTCCACGATCGAGGATAAATATGTTCTTTGGCAAAACGCCGCCGAGAACATCGAAGTTCAGAACGAATTTTTGAAAGCCGCCGAAGTGCGCGCGGCAATCGCGCGCGCACAATACCAGAACGGGCTGCTCTCGTTCGAGGATTGGGACCTGATTGAAAACGACCTGATTGACAAGCAGAAGGCCATGCTCGCCAGTCAGCGGGACGCGACGCTGGCCCAGGCCGCCTGGGAAAAGGCAATCGGAACAGGAGTCATTCCATGATGCGAAGCAAGTGGTTTTGGATGATAATCGTACTTATTCTGGCAGCAGGCGCATCCGCCTGGTTGTGGTGGCATCATCAGGATGCCGAAAATCAAACGCTTTACGCGGACGTGCGCGTGGAGCGCGGCGACTTGAAAATAATGGTCATGACCACCGGCACCGTCAAGCCTCAGAACCGTCTGGAAATCAAATCGCCTATTGCCGGGCGCGTGGAGGAAGTGCTCGTCAAGGAAGGGGCCGTGGTGCGCAAAGGCCAAATTATTGCCTGGATGAGTTCCACCGAACGGGCTGCGCTCCTGGATGCCGCCCGCGCCAAAGGCACCAATGAACTGGCCTATTGGGAACAGCTTTATAAACCGACCCCGCTGGTGGCCCCCCTGGATGGCGACATCATCGCCCGCAAGATCGAGCCGGGCCAGACGGTGACCGCCTCGGATGCTCTCTATGTCATGTCCGACCGGCTGATCATCGAGGCCACGGTCGACGAAACCGATATCGGGATGATTGCCGTCGACCAACCCGTGAATTTCACGCTGGATGCCTACCCCCAGGACGTCATTACCGGCAAGGTCGATCATATCGCCTACGAGGCAACCACCGTCAACAACGTGACCACCTATACGGTGGAAGTTTTGCCGCTTTTCATTCCCGCGTTTCTGCGCAGCGGCATGACCGCCAATCTTAAAATTCTGACCGTCACGACCAATAACGTGCTCCTGCTGCCGACGGACGCCGTGCATACGGGAAACAACGGCGCCTTCGTCCGGCAACCAGGGCAATCGCCCAGCGATCCGCCCGTATCCGTCCCCGTGGTTACCGGATTGAACGACGGCAAGAAAGTTGAGATAAAATCCGGACTGGATGATGGCGATATCGTCCTGGTCAAGACGCTGACCAAAGCATCCGCCAGAGACAACAAAGGCAAACGCAGTCCCTTCATGCCAAGCCCCCCGCGTCGTAGATAAGGCTTCGGTCAATGGGAGCAACGCATCCCTCATGATTCAATTAGACCATATCGCCAAAACCTATACCATGGACGAGGTGGCGGTGCACGCCTTGCGCGACGTCTCGCTGCGCATCGAGCCGGGCGAATTCGTAGCCATCATGGGGCCGTCCGGTTCGGGCAAATCCACGTTGCTGCATATTCTCGGTCTCCTGGACGTGCCGGATACGGGCTCATACCGGCTGATCGACCGCGAAGTTGCGCGGCTTTCCGACAACGACTTGGCCGCCCTGCGCAATTCGACCATCGGCTTTGTGTTCCAGCACTTTAATTTGCTCGCGCGCACCAGCGCCCTGGAAAACACCATCCTGCCGATGTTATATGCCGGCAATCGCCAGGCAAAAAAAACCGACAAGGCCCGCCGCCTGTTGGCCGAGGTGGGGCTGGGCGAGCGCCTCGGCCATAAACCGAACGAACTTTCCGGCGGCCAACAACAGCGCGTGGCCATCGCCCGCGCCTTGATTCATGACCCGCGCATCATCATGGCGGATGAGCCCACCGGCAACCTGGATTCCACCAGCGCGGACGAAATCATCGAGATTCTAAAAGGACTCAACCGGCAGGGTATCACAATTATCATGGTGACCCACGAGCCTGACATTGCCGCCCATGCCCGGCGCATCATCCGCATGAAAGACGGACTGATTCAATCGGACACGCTCAACGAGTCCTCGCCTGACGACAAGGCGCCTGCGGCGCCGGTCATCGGCTGTGTGAAATCGGCATCTGATTTACAGGTCGCCGCGCGGTCCGGCTTGGTTCTGCGGGAGATTCCGCATGATTTTAAACAGGCATGGCGCGCGCTGATGGCCAATAAAATCCGCACGGCATTATCGATGCTCGGCATCCTGATCGGCGTCGCAGCCGTAATCGCCATGCTGGCCATCGGCACAGGCGCGCAAAAGTCCATCGAGACCGAACTTTCCTCCATGGGGTCCAATTTGCTGATGCTGCAGTCCGGCGCGCGGCGAATGGGCGGGGTAGCCTACGAAGCCGGGGCTGTCACCCGGTTTACCCTGGAGGATGTCGCCACTATCCGCGCATCGGTCGCCTCGGTCAAGCACATCAGCGGAACGGTCAACGGGCGCGGCCAGGCGACTTATGGCAACAAAAACTGGAACACGCGCGTTGTCGGCGCCGAACCGGAATATGTCAAAATGAGGGCTTATGAGCCGGCCTCCGGACGATTCTTCAACGACGACGAAATGCGCAAGCGGGCCCGCTTGGCGGTGATCGGCAAGACGCTGGTCCGGGAACTTTTCGGCGACGCCAATCCGCTGGGCGAATACATCAAGGTCAACAAGGTTAATTTTCAGGTCATCGGGGTGCTTCCGGAAAAGGGCGCCAACGCTTTTTTCGACCAGGACGACTTGATGATCATTCCCGTAACCACGGCCATGTATCGATTGCTGGGCAGAACTTATCTTAACGGAGTGGATATGGAAATCGTGTCCGCGAAAGCCATTCCGACGGCGCAGAAGGAAATCAAGGAACTCATCATTCGCACCCATCGCCTGCCGCCCTCGCAGCAGGAATCGTCGTTCGAGATCCGCAACATGGCTGAAATGCAGAGCATGCTGACTTCGACCAGCCGCACCATGTCCTATTTGCTGGCCTCCATCGCGGCCGTATCCCTGCTGGTCGGCGGGATCGGCATCATGAATATCATGCTGGTATCCGTGACCGAGCGCACAAGGGAAATCGGCATCCGCAAGGCCGTCGGCGCGCGTCGGCGCGACATTCTAGCCCAGTTCCTCACCGAGGCCCTCGTAGTCAGCGCCCTGGGCGGCGGGATCGGCATAACCTTGGGCTGGCTGATCAGCATGCTGGTGTCGTCCCTGGCCAACTGGCCGACCGCCATAACCGGCTCTTCAATTATTCTGGCCGTCGGCTTCTCCGCAGCCATCGGCATCATCTTCGGGCTCTGGCCGTCAACCAAGGCCGCCCGCCTTAATCCCATCGACGCCCTGCGCTACGAGTGATCCGCCTCTTGCCCCCGCAATTGTGCAAACCGGCAGATTTTGCTTGGCGCATACATCCGGCAGATTGAACAGATCCTTTGCCCGAATTCTGCCCGTTGAGGTTGCCAATTCCTTTGTCAAATCCTGGGGCTGTAGGACCGGATGCTTGCTGTATTGCGCCGCTATGCCGCCGGCAAGTCTGTCCGCCTTCAAATCCGTTCCAAAATGGAGCAAGATTCTCACCCAAAAAGCAAAAGCGCATTTCAGCCTTCATTTACAGGGTTAAAATGCGTTTTACGGATGTTTCAAAATGGAGCGGGAGAGGGGAGTCGAACCCCCGACGTTCAGCTTGGGAAGCTGACATTCTGCCACTGAATTACTCCCGCATAATAAGTCGGATTCGGAACCGTCAGATTTGTTTTGCAAGCATCAAAATATCAATGCCTTATACCGACGATAGCCGTCAAGACGCTATTTTATCCTGATCAAGCCAGTCTCGGGACAGTTGTAAATCTCGCAAAACTGATTTGTAAAACTCGCAAAACTGAACCGCTCCGGATCAGGAAAAAGTCAATTTCGATGCTATCAAGATTGCCAGCTCTGTCAACGGATTTTCTGGGAAATAGTTTTCATGGCGAATTGCCCCATAAATAATCTGACCGAAGCGAACAGTCTGTTATGTTGCATAAGCATTTGTTGCCCCATAAATGACCTGACCGAAAGGAGGTTCATTTATGAGCAGCTAAACGAGACACGAATGTCTGGAAAAAGCACGACCACGGTACCAAGGCGCAGGGCGTAAGTACAAGAAGATCATTTTGGATGAGTTCTGTGCTACATGGGAATACAACCGCAAGTATGCTATCGATCTTTTGAATGGCAAGACTGTCAAAGGCGGCGGACGTCGCGGCCGGCCATCGCGATACGGCCATAAGGAGCATAAGGTACTTGAACGGATATGGTTGATCGCCACACGACCATGCTCTAAGCGGCTGAAAGCTATGTTGATGACATGGCTGCCGTTCTATGAACAAGAACACGGGCGATTGGATCTGACGACGCGAAAGAACTTGCTGCGCATCAGCAAGAACAGCATAGATCGGCTGCTGAGGCCGACCCGCAAACGATATGGCACCCATGGGCGTTGTGGAACACGCCCCGGAACACAACTGCTCCACCAGATCCCGATCAAAACCTCGCATTGGAACATCTGTGAACCCGGATTCATGCAGGCTGACACGGTCGCTCATGGCGGATTGTCCATGGAAGGAGATTTTGTGTATAGCCTCACATTTACAGACATTTTCAGCGGTTGGACCGAGAACCGAGCCACTTGGAACAAGGGAGCAGACGGCGTGCTTTCACAGATCGAGGACATCGAACAGGCATTGCCCTTTGTCATTCGTGGGTTTCACTCCGATAACGGGTCGGAGTTCATGAATCACCATCTCTATCGCTACTACGCAAAACGCAGCGAACCAGTCTCAATGACCCGCGGCCGCCCGCACCATGGCAACGACTCGGCTCACGTGGAACAAAAGAATTGGAGCCATGTCCGCCTCCTTCTCGGATATCAGCGCATCGAAGACCAAAAGCTTATCCCCACCATCAACAACCTATACCGCGCCTGGACATTGTTCAACAACTTCTTCTGCCCCAACCTCAAGTTGGTTGAAAAGACGAAGGTCGGCTCACGATATCAGAAGGAGTACGATATTCCAAAAACACCCTACCAGAGGCTTATGGAATCGGAGCACCTTAATGAATTTCAGAAAACACACCTAACTGAGAGGTTCTGCAACTTGAACCCCTTCAAACTGAAAAAACAAATTGATTATAAACAGCGCCAAATTCTAAACTCGCTTCGGTCAGGTGATTAATGGGGCAGACTTCCTCAGTTCGCCATTTGCTTTAGTCAGGTTTATTTATGGGGCAATGCGGTGTGGTTGTGAGGTCAAAAGACATCGTTTGCACCCTGCGACAGGAAAGTATTTTGTGGCCGATTTGTGCGGCTTTGCTATGCTAGGTTTATTTCCGCGAAAGATGACTTTTGACGGTCACCGGCCTTCAGCTTTCAGCAGAAAATGATTCTCTGTCGAACCGTCCGGAGTCGTTGAAAAAGCTGAGGTCAGGGAGATTTTTATCTGGCCGGTATTTGGCAAACAGAGACTGCACATCGGTTCGCGCCATCTTGCTCCACGTTTACAAAGTCTCTGCAAAACATCCTGTGGGATGCGAGAGTCACAAACGTGGACGGCACTTGGCAAATGGAACCGTTCACGAAAGCAGCAAAGTCAACACTGGATGCCTTGGGAATGGAAATACCCAACTGCATCGAGGAAGTTATTCACCAATTTGGGGGAGTTATGGTTTATGTAACACATTAAGTTATCTGACAAAGACCATAATTCGACATCCGGAAGTGGAGTCATGCAGTCGCTTCATTTTTCTCGCACGCTTCAGCCTGAAGGAGATATGCGGATTGCTCTTTTTGCGAAAGCGAGCTCCACAGTGCATTCCATCCACAGATGCGAACCTGAAGATCGGCGTAATGATCTGGATTAGCCATGGCATCGCGAAGAATTTTCGAACTGAAAACATTGAAATGAATAGCATGTCCGAAATTTTTAACCCAAGTCAAAACAAGGTTCCGAAGTGCGGCCAAACCATCGCCGCCAGCAACGGTTTGCGGCAACAACATCACATCCAGCGGAAAATCGCCCATGAACAATGAGGTGTCCAAAGTCAAAACGGAGCGGATCAAGGCAGTAACCCCATTGAACGCAGTCCCTGACTGCGGGGAAATGTTTTTTGACAATTCCTCCCCATCATACCGCCCATCGGCCGTTGCTTCCGTTTTAGTGCCCCAATAGAAAAATTTGTCTGCGCCATGCAATGCAGTTGTATAGAATCCGCCTCTATTGTTCGGTTTGCCATTTATGTTTTTTGCTATTCCCTCTAAAAAATTTTTAGCTAACGCGTCTGTTTTTGATTTTCCGTTGCCGAAGGCATCCTCAGCGTTGCGAATTCGCCGCTGAAGCTGTTCGTATTTTTTACAGCCTTTCCAGTTTGCATCAAGTGCCGCCGCCAGTTCTGGCAGAGTAATCTCCTTATACTCAAACACATATTTCTGAATCATACGGAGTGCATTGACTGCAGAGGCTGGAGCAATCAGCCACACATTCGAATTCTGATAACGAATTCCTTTAGAATATGCGTCAACTCCATTTTTCAAACTGTTCTCGCAAACAGCGGAAACCATAAGGGAAGGATTGACAAACTCAATATAAGTTTCCAATATGTTGGCTGTATCCATCAAGTCCAAACAAATTGCTTTAATATCATCCAAGCATCCACGGTAAAATTCTTCAAATGAGCCCGCATCCGTATGGGCTTTCAAATAATGCACCACTCTGGACGGCAAATTTATTTCAATGGGCGCGGTTTCAACAGCCTCCCCATTGACACAGTATTCATAGCACCCTTTGATGACCGCCTGACGAGCCTGTTCTTCAGAATATCCTATTTTGAGCATTGTTCTTTTGACACACGGTTCCCCAATAAAAACCAGGCTGTTTCGACCTGTCCGGATCAGATTCAACGCCTGATCAAGAAAATCTACAGGAGTATTTTCCGCCACTTTGATTTGTAGTTTTGGATCAAACACCCCAATTTCACGGTAAACGTCAAGTATTATCCGGGACAGATCATTTACGGCACTACATCCGTCTGGCAGTGTTCCTCCCAAATAAAACGGATGGCCATACTTGTAGTTCATTGATGCAATCTTATACATGAAGTTAGCCAGAATCAGACGAACGCTGGCCACTGTACATTTCCCGGACGCAATATCAGCCTTATAGTATGGATAAAGTATTTGATCCAGATTGCCAAAAGACCTTGTTTGGATTCCATCGGCATACTCGGAAATTTGATAATACAGCCAAATCTGCATCAAGGCTCCGTAAAAATCCACTGCCGGTCCGGATTGCAGACTCATTAAAACTGCTATGGTCTCCGGACGGCATGATTTTTTACTGGCAACTTTTGTCAAGCGGCTCATGAGTTCCATTACAGCTTCATAAGCCTGCCTCACTTCCGCATAAAACAATTTCTTTTCTTCTGTTATCGGGCCGTATTTTCCTGCCAGATACTGTTCTTCCGCAAGGCGGCACCTCGACAAAAGCCCAGGAAATCCCAAACTTAGAATCACGTCCCAATCCGGTACACTGTGTGCAAAATCAAATACGAAAGATGCTTCATGTTTTTGGGAGAATTCCTCTATCCTCTTCCGATGCTCTGCAGGAATCAGGCTGCTGATGACTGTTATTCTATTTTTTTCCACCCAAATATCCTTGACGGAATAACGTCCCCATATATTCAGACTCGGGAAAAGATCCTTCGTAGAAACGGAAAATCGGACGTTTTTCAGAATAAAACGGAAAGCTTCCCCTTTTTCGGAGAACGGGGAAACCCATTCCTTTCCGTCTGTCAGCTTCCTTACCCCCTGTTCAAGTTCATTCAGGGAAAGTCCAGTTTCCGACAGGCCATCTTCGTCAAACACTTTTTTCAGATATACTTTATCCAAACTCATGTATTGCATAGTACATCCTTTCCGATTTATTACTTAATATGAATATAATAAGGTAATTAGTGTGAAACGTAACCAAAATAGATCTTCAGGAACTGCTTAAAAAGGTTATCATGCCGATGATTGAAACGATACTCCACCTCTTTAAGATACATGGGAAAATGGTATTTGGAAACACCCCGATAGTTGTACAAAACATGTTTAGCATAACTCCAAAAACCTTCAATGCCATTGATGTGGTTATGGCCGCGATAGGCAAAAGCCTTTCCATGACTCAAGCAGTGATGTTTGCCCCAACGCTTCAGGGAGTTGTAGCTACGAAAAGTATCGGTGTAATAAACCGATCCTTTCCGGGTATGTTTTCTGATATGGGCCAGCAACTCGTCGGCCGTCACCCGTTCCACCACCTTGGTATATACCCTCCCATCCCGCTCCAAAAGGCCCAACACAATGCTTTTTCCCGCTGCCCCGCGGCCCCGCCGTCCTTTCCGTCGGCCACCAAAGTAAGCATCATCAATCTCGATCTCGCCTTTAAGTTTACCGGCTTCAAGCTCGGCTACATGGTAGATCGCCTCACGCAGACGCTGATAGACGCGGGTCACCGTCTGATAATCTACGCCAAGATCCGTGGCAATGCGATACGCCGGTTGTTGCTGATAAAAGCCGGTCACAATGCCAATCTCACGCCGCAATCGCTTCAGCGATTTCTGTTTTCCGCAATTCATTTTGCGGCATCGGACGTAACTGACGTGACGTCGTTTTTCTGAGCCAGGGGATATGTTAGTCTGGGTCATCAAGAAGGAGGACCCA
>CAZTWL010000039.1:0-33373 GCA_964617825.1 uncultured Verrucomicrobiota bacterium | reverse complement strand
TCCGGCCTTCCTACGTCCTGGGCGGACGCGGCATGGAAGTGATTTATGACGAAGAAATGCTGACGCGCTATGTAGCCGCCGCCGTGGACGTCACCCCCGAGCGTCCGATCCTGATCGACCGTTTTCTGGATGACGCCCTCGAGACCGAGGCCGACGCCCTGGCGGATGGCACGAATGCCTATGTGCCGGCGGTCATGGAGCACATCGAGCTGGCCGGCATCCATTCCGGCGATTCGGCCTGCGTGATTCCAACCGTGAGCATCCCCAAAAAGCACATCGCCACGATCGAGTCCTACACGCAGCGCATTGCTCAGGAACTCAACGTCATCGGCCTGATGAACATGCAGTATGCCATTGCCAAGGACGTGGTCTACGTGCTGGAAGCCAACCCGCGCGCCTCGCGCACGGTTCCGCTGGTATCCAAGGTCTGTAACGTCTCAATGGCGCGCATCGCCACGCAGCTTATGCTGGGCCGGAAGCTGGCCGACTTGCAGCTTAAGCCGCGCAAAATCCCACACTTTGGCGTCAAGGAAGCTGTATTCCCCTTCAACATGTTTCCGGAAGTCGATCCGCTTCTCGGTCCCGAAATGCGCTCCACCGGCGAGGTGCTGGGGCTGGCCGATACTTTCGGCATGGCGTTCTTCAAGGCCGAGGAAGCTGCTTCCCCGGCGCTCCCGACCGAAGGCACCGTGCTCATCAGCCTGGCGGATAAAACGCATCGGACCGTCCTGCAGGTGGCCAGGGAATTTGTCAAGCTGGGTTTCCGGATCAAGGCCACGCATGGCACGCACGCATTTTTTGCGCAGAATGGCATTCCATCCGAGGCGATTAACAAGCTCCATGAGGGCCGGCCGAATATCGCGGACGGGATCATGAACAAGGAAATCCAGCTGGTCATCAATACGCCATTCGGCAAGCGCAGTCAGGATGACGACTCCTATATCCGCAAGGCGGCCATTAAGCACAAAGTGCCCTACGTGACCACGCTTGCCGCAGCGCTGGCCTCGGCCAAGGGCATTGCCGCGCGCCGCACCGGCCGCGGCAGCGTCAAGTCCCTGCAAGAATATCATCGGGACATTCAATAAAAGGCGGCCCCTTGTTGTTTTTTACGGCAAGCACGCCGTGTAAGCCGAGCTTCACCGGGCAAGCTCATATCCAGCCCACGCCCCTTCTGCCTTCCTTGCAGCGCCCAGCTGCTTTTCGCAGTTGACGCTACAATCCGGTTCATCTACTATAATTGACAATCGGGGCTTGTATTGCCTTTGGTTTGGCGATTTACGCATATCCGCAGGTTATTGGATTGCAACGCGGAACATTTTCCAAAAGGGAATCATCCCGATGATTTACCTCGATTTAATATTTAACCTGACATTGCTGATAGCACTTAGCATTTTCTCGGGTTTCATCGAAGATCACTGGCCCCGTCGCACTCATTTTGGCGTGTTATTGCAGGGTATCCTCTTCGGCGGCACAGCTGTCTTGGGCATGCTGCAGCCGCTGAACCTGGGATCGGGACTGATCTTTGACGGCCGCTCGATCATGCTCAGCCTATGCGCGCTGTTTTTTGGCCCTTGGGCCGCGCTGGTGGCCGGAGTGATAACGATCGCCTGCCGCATTTGGCTGGGCGGCATGGGGCTTATCGTCGGATGCCTCGTGATCCTTTCATCCGTATCGATCGGCTTGCTGGCCCGTTACCGGCTAAATCCAGATGTCAGGCCGCCATCCGTCGGATGCCTTTATCTGTTTGGAATTGCCGTCCATATCGCCATGCTCGCCATAATGTTCCTGCTGCCCAAAGGGGCCGGACTGAACACCGTCAAACTCATCGGCCTGCCTGTAATTCTGCTGTATCCCCTGGCAACAATTCTTGTCGGTAAGATTATGTCCGACGAGGTTGAGACCGAATTGGCGGACAAGGCTCTGCACCGGCTTAATCGCGAACTACGGGCCATCAGCAACTGCAACCAGACCCTCTTGCGGGCAGTCGACGAGCAGACCTTGCTCAACGCTATCTGCCGGATCATCTGCGACGAGGCCGGCTACCGTCTGGCTTGGGTAGGCTATGCCGAACATGACGCCGCCAAGACCATCCGCCCCGTGGCGTGGGCCGGATTCGAAAACGGGTATATCGCCCATGCCGAGCTTTCCTGGGCAGACGACTCCGATCGCGGACAATCCCCCGCCGGCAAAGCCATCCGCACCGGCGAAGCCGTTTCGCTTCAAGATTTTAAAACCGTCCCGCACATGAACCGTTGGAGAGCAAGTGTCCTGCAACATGGCTATCGTTCCGGCATCGCCCTGCCGCTCAAGGACGAAAACGCAAACGTATTCGGCGTTCTGATGATCAATTCCGCGGAGATCGACGCTATAACCTCCAGCGAAATCCGCCTCCTGGAGGAACTGGCCGGCGATTTGGCGTTCGGTATCGTCGCCCTGCGTACGCGCGTCGAGCGCCGGCGGGCGGAAGAATCGCTGCTCCGGGCCAAGGAGCAGGCGGAAGCGGCCAACAAATACAAGACGGATTTCCTGTTGAATATTTCGCATGACTTACGCACGCCCTTGAACGCAATCCTCGGACTGGCCCACGTCCTGAAGTCGGCGGCCATGGCAAACGAATATCGCAAGGCGGTCGATTTCATCGATGAACGCGCCAAGTATCTGCTGGCTTTGGTTGAAGATATCCTCGATCTTTCCAGGATGGAGTCGGGCCGAACAGAGCTCAGATCCGAGGAATTCGATTTTATGACGTTATTGACAAGGTCAATCACCATATTCCGTAACACGGCCGATAAAAAAAATGTAACCATAGCATTGCAGATAGAAGAAGCGATCCCGCGCATGAAAGGGGACACCATGCGCCTGCAACAGATTATCGACAATTTATTAAGCAATGCCGTGAAATACACGGAGCAGGGAACAATCACCGTGACCGTTGGACTCGACGCGGAACAACCGGATAAAGACAAATATCAAACGAGGCTATCCGTCAAGGATACGGGATTCGGCATTCCGGCGGACAAATTGCCGCATGTTTTCGATGCGTTCACACGTTTTCACGAGTTTTACAAAGGCAAGACCTATGAAGGCGTTGGCTTGGGATTGTGCATCGTCCATAACCTTGCGCATTTAATGGGCGGCCGCGTCAGCGTTGCTTCGGAAGTCGGCAAGGGCAGCGAATTTATCGCCATTTTGTCTTTCGATAAAGTTACTTGAGCGGCCCAACCAGAGGGCGTGCAACATGAATCCAGACGTGAAATACAAGCGGGTTTTATCTGTGGAGGATGACCAGGCCAGCCAATATTTCATGCAGCTTATTTTGGAAAAGATTGGCTGCCGTTTTGATCTTGTGTCCAACGGTCAGGAGGCCGTGGACAAGGTCCGGGGCGCCAAGTTTAATGTTATTTTCATGGATCTCCGCATGCCGGTAATGGATGGGTTTCAGGCAACGGAAATAATCCGGCGTGAAATCGACAAAACCGTCCCGATCATCGCGATTTCCGCGCATACTTTGCAGGAAGTTACCGAGAAATGCAGTGCCGCCGGCATGAATGCGTTCATTCCCAAGGCCTACGATATGGATGAATTCGAAAAGGAAGTGATTGCGTGGATCGAGAAATCCTGATTGCGCAAACCAGGGCCAACGCTTCAGGGAGACCGGCCGATCCGAAACGGAACGTTTAACTCGGGCATGGTTGCGCAATCGGTGGTGATGGTCAAAGTCCGCCCGTCAAGCTCCGGCAATGGTCGCAGATTTTTCAATTCGATGCGGCAGCCCCTGAACAGGCTGGCACGAACCGCGACCTCCATATCCGGGAGCGGTGCGTTTACGCCAACGATCTTGAAGTTCCGTTTGCAGCTGGACTGGACCATGATCAAACGCGAAACCGCTTGCGTCGCATTTCCCTCCAGCCAGAGTTCATCCGGCACGGCATAAATATCCCCCACCACCCTTCCCAGCATGGGCACGACAAGTTGCGGATAGCGCGGCGAATCGGTAGTTATCCAAAGGTTGGTCACAAAACGGCCCAGCGCCAGCGGCGGTACAGACCGGATCCGGACCCGGTAATTGCGCCCGGGCTTGTTCGTTTCCAGATTAACGACAAACCCCGGCGCATTGACGCCTATGCCGGTGATCCGGCCCGGCGCCGATTCCTCGAATCGCACATCCACCGTTTTGTTGTCAGCGGCATCGCTCCGCAGATTACCCCAATAAACCCGTTCGGGGTCCACGGCCACCTCGGCGACGGCCTCGCCGATCAGGCTTAACGTAAGCCAGGGGCCATCGGGATCGTTGGACTTGATCAAGATGCGCTTATGCTGGCCTCCGGCGCGTCCCTTGAGCATAAGCCAGACCTGCACCGTGGTCTGCCCGCCCGGCTGAACGATCCAGTCCTTCAGGCGGACACGGGCACAGCCGCAGTCCGTCTGGACCCGGTAAATGACGAGCGGCGCCTCGCCCTCGTTGGCCAACACAAAGGTGTGCGGCACGTCGTTCGTGTTCACCAGTGTGCCGAAACAATATTCAGGCTCATCGCAGATCAGGCGCGGCAAATCGCGGGCAGAAGCAGTGCGCGACCAAGTCGCCAGGTTAAGGCATGCGACCACCATCGGAAGCCAAACGCGCCGCAGATTAAACCCGGATCGAATCGCGGTGCTCAATGTTAGCGCCTGGCCCATTGGATCGCGCTCCGCACACGGAAGGCAAAAAATTTTTCTTTGGCAATCACTCGACCATCTTGATATGGGGCTTGGGCTGTTGGTTATACACCTTGGCGCCCGCCGGCACGGAATGGGTCAACCACACGTTGCCGCCGATCACCGCGCCTGCGCCAACGACCGTCTCGCCGCCCAGGATGGTGGCTCCGGCATAGATCGTCGCATTATCCCGCACTTCGGGATGCCGCTTGATGCCTTTGATCGGGTTGCCGTGCTCATCCTTTGGAAAACTCAGGGCCCCCAGCGTAACCCCCTGGTACAATTTCACATTTTCGCCGATGACACAGGTTTCGCCGATGACCACGCCCGTGCCATGGTCAATAAAAAAGCCGCCGCCGATCCGGGCGCCAGGATGAATATCGATGCCCGTGCTCGAATGGGCCTGCTCCGACATGATCCGCGGAATCAGCGGCACGCCCTTCAGGTAAAGCACATGGGCAATGCGATGAATGGCAATGGCTTGCAGGCCGGGGTAGCTCATGACAATTTCCATGAGCGAGCGAGCGGCCGGATCGCCGTCGTAGGCCGCTTGAATGTCGCGCTGGAGCAAATCGCGGACATTCGGCAGCGAACCGACCAGGTCCATGACGGCTTCTTCCGCTTTTTTGCGGCAGTCGCCGCAGTCCTTGCATTTTTCGAATTCGCACTGGTAGCGAAACGCGTTCTCGGCCTGCTCCGCGAGAAGCACCGCCGCCGAGCGAATGCGGACGTTCAGCGTGGTTCCCATGTGGCTCTCGGTCAGCGGCGCATGCCCATGACAACCGGGGAACAGGATGCCCATGAATTCATCCACGACCGCATGCACCGCTTTCTGCCCGGCCAGGTTAAAGCGCTTTTCAGTATTGATGCCGACCTGACAATTGACGCAATGCGCCAGGGCGCCCACGACAGCCGGCAATTTAACATCCATCCATTCGGCAAGTTTCATAGTTGACTCCTTCGTCGAACATCAGCTTAGTCACGTCGCTTATTCGCGCGCAATCCGGATCAAAACACGATCGGATCCCAGATTGCGACAGCCCAAGCGGAGCAGGGCGGCATCGCCCCATCCCCGCGGAATACAGACGGTCTCCACGATACGGATATGATCCATCCGGCACAAGGAGTAGAAATCCTTCAGCGTAAAGAGATGGATGTTGGGCGTATCGTACCACTCGAACGGCAGCGTGCTGGAAACCGGCATCCGGCCTCTGAATCCCAAACGCAGGCAATGCCGCCAATTGCCGAAATTTGGAAAGCAAACGATGCCCTCGCGCGCCACACGCAGCATTTCGTTAAGGACCAGGCGCGGCTTGCGCACTACCTGCATGGTCTGGCTGAGCACGGCATAATCGTAGGACCGGTCCGGAATGACATTTAATCCCGCGTCAAGGTCGCATTGAAAGACATCCAGCCCTTTGCTGAGCACGCCAATGACGTGTTCCAGGTCGATATCCATGCCCAAAGCCGTTATGGTTTTACGGGCCATGAGTTCGCACAGCAGTTCGCCATCGCCGCAGCCGAGGTCGAGAACCCGCGAACCGGCAGCAATTTGCCCGATAATATGATCGTAATCTTCACGTTCCAATTCGCCAGGAGTGATTTTGCGCACAAGCCGCCGCAGCGGCCTGGAGGCGGGCACATTCGCCGCCGGCTTGCTCTGGCTGGAGGCGCCGGTAGATTCCAGGAATGTGCGCAGCACATCGCCCAGACGCTCCACCTCGACCAAAAACGCATCGTGCCCATAGTGCGACGGCAGGAGACAATAAGAAACATGCTTGCCGGCGCAAACGAGCGCCCGAGCCACGGCCAGCGACTGTTCCGGCGGAAAGAGCCAGTCCGAACTCAGTGCCACCACAAGGACATGCACGTGGGGCGCCACGGGGCGAAACGCTTCGACCGGATCGGCGTAATTTTCGGCCAGATCAAAAATGTCCATGGCCTCGGTAATGTGCAGGTAGGAGTTGGCGTCGAACCGGCCGACAAACTTCGAACCCTGATAATCCAGGTAGCTTTCAACCTGGAACGGGGTGGCAAAACGTGGCAGGGGCTCGCGGATGGCCTTCTTCTCGCGCCCGAATTTGCGCTTCATATTTTCGGAGGAGAGATAGGTAATGTGCCCGATCATGCGCGCCTGGGCCAGGCCCTGAACGGGGGCCTGCGTTTTTCCATAATAGTCGCCCGCAGCCCAGGCCGGGTCGGCCTGGATGGCATTGCGCCCGACAATGTCGAACGCCAGCGCCTGGGCCGAAAGACTCATGGCCGAAGCGATGCACACGCCTTTGTCCGCCACCAGCGGATAACGGCGAATCCATTCCATAACCTGCATGCCCCCGAACGAGCCCCCGATGACCGCCGCCAGGCGCTTGATGCCCAGATGCTGGAGCAGGAGATACTGGACGTGCACCATATCGCCGGTGGTGATTGTCGGGAAAGAAGAACCGTAGGGCACACCCGTGCGCGGATCGATCGAGGATGGGCCCGTCGTACCCATGCACCCGCCGAGAATGTTGGCGCAAATCACGTGAAAACGGTTGGTGTCGATCCCCTTGCCCGGGCCGATCATCGCATCCCACCATCCCGACTTTTTATCCTGCGGACTGTGATAACCGGCCGCGTGCGCATCGCCGGTAAGCGCGTGACAAATATAAATAACGTTGTCGCCGGCAGGCGAAAGCGCCCCGTAGCTTTCGTAAGCCACCTGCAACTCAGGCAGACATCCTCCATTTTCCAGGACCAAGCCTTCCGGAGGCAGAGCAATGGCCACGCGTTTCGTTTCCACCAGTCCCACGCTGTTTTCGATTGTGCTCGGATCGCTCATAAAAGTGTGTGGAATACTTTCCTGCCGCTGGTCTTCCCGACCGTAACACTGCCGGATTAATATAACGGTTACTCTGTCATATCCGCCAGCCGGATTGCAGGTGGAATGATTCAGCGGCCATATTCCAAGGAATTTCCTGCATAGCGGCCAATCAACCATGCTTGCTTAATGACAACCACAAATCCTGCTTGATGTTTAAGCCATGCCAATGCCATAATCAAGCATGAAATCATCCGGCTCCATAGCACAGATCATCAAACGCGAGGGCAATCTGGCGGCTTATGACCGCGACCGGATCAGCACGGCTATTTTCCGAGCCATGGCCTCCGTCGGCAAGGGCAACCGCTCCCAGGCGGAAGCGCTCGCGCTGGACGTCGAGCGCAGTTTGGTCGCCTCTTACGGAACGGACGCCACGCCCAGCGTGGAGGAAATCCAGGATATCGTCGAAGAAACGCTCATGGCCAAGGGAGCGATCAAGACCGCTCGCGCCTACATCATTTACCGGAACCAGCGCGCCCAGGCCCGCGCCGCCCGCGCCTATGCGTTCGAAGTCACCGACAATATCCCCTACAAAAAAATCTACGAGGTATTGCGCTGGAACATCGACCACGGGTGCGACTCGATCGACGATCTGAACGCCATTATATCCGGCGGCCGCTTTCCCCGGCTCATTCAAGACTCCGACCGGCGCTACGACGAGGAACTCGACCAGTGCGCCGCCCAAATCATGGAGCGGCAGGATACCATCCGGCTCGTGATTGTCGCCGGGCCATCCTCCTCGGGGAAAACGACCACAACAGCCAAAATCAGCGAGCGCCTGGGGCGCGTGGGACTGGGATTCAAAGCCATCAACGTGGACAACTATTTTTTCGATCTTGAGCGGCATCCCAAGGACGAGTTCGGCGACTACGACTACGAAGCGCCGCAATCCCTGGATCTGAAGCTGATCAATGAGCATTTGGCCGCGCTGCTGGCCGGGGAAACCGTCCTGGCCCCGCGCTATGATTTCAAGACCGGGAAACGCACCTTGGAGGTCGCTCCCCTGCGGCTTGAGCGCAACCAGATTCTCCTGCTGGACAGCCTGCATGGTCTGTACCAGGACATGACCGGCAGCATTCCCGCTGAACAGAAATTCCGGCTTTACATCGAAACTCTCGGGCAATTGCGCTCCGCCGACGGCGCCTTCATGCGCTGGGCGGACAACCGGCTCATGCGCCGGATGATCCGCGACAACCTGCACCGCAATTCCAAGCCGGAAACGACTCTGACACACTGGCATTATGTCCGGCGCAGCGAACTGAAGAACATCATCCCATTCATCGACACGGCGGATTTCCTGGTCAACAGCGCCCTGCCCTACGAGATTCCGCTCCTGAAGCACCGCGTGTTCCGCTATTTTCCGGAAGCCATTGCGCGTTACCAGCAGGATCCGAGCCGGCAGGACGCCTATATCCGGGCAAAGCGGATTTATGATTTCCTGTCGCCCTTAACCGCTGTCAGCGACGATGCCTGTGTGCCCACGGACTCGCTGCTGCGCGAATTCATCGGCGGCAGCCGGTATGAGGTGTGATCCTCCGCACGGAATTACGCGCGGATTCATGGCGTCATTTAGCGGGCGGCAGCCGCGGCGCGTTCGTAGCTTTTCATTGTCGCCAGTTCCCGGGGCAGGTGTACCTCGTAGGGATCATTCCAGTTGATCCACTCGCCGCTGAGATACCCATCGTAGGGAATGGTCCGCAAGAGCTCGATAACCCGCCGGTGATCGATGCCGCCATTGCCGATCGGCATCAAATGGGTGCTGCCCGGGACGCCATCGTGAAAATGCAGGTGCCGGATCCAGGGCCTTAACGTCTCAAATGCCTGGTCAATGGTCAGCTTGCACACTCGCACGGGATGCATGATATCCCAATTGACGGCAATGGCCGAATGATTCACGCGCCGGATGACGGCCGCCACATCGGCCGGCAGGCACCAGTCGTCATGAGTTTCCATGCAGAGCGTCACCCCTCGCGCTTGAGCATGATCGGCCATGGCGCGCAAGGCATCGGCCACAATCCGGATGGCGTCGGCCCGCTGCTGGTCCTTGGCCATGGCCCCGCCAAACACCCGAACGCGCCGGGCGCCGACATCGGCCGCCAAGTCAATGCACTGGAGCGCCACGGCAATATTATGCTGCGTAACAGCGGGATTGGCAAACTCGCAGGCGGTGGCAATACAAGCGATCGCAAGGCCACTGTCCGCAACCTGTTTCTTGAATTCGTTGCGCTGGGCGGCAGACGCGGTTATTTCAACACCGTGCTTATGCTGGTGGTTAATCCGGGGCTCCACGCCATCATATCCGAAGCGCTTGGCCACGGCCAGCAGTTCGCCCAGCGTTAACTGTGGCCCGGAAAAACTCGTAAATGAATATTTCATCGAGGTCCCTTTCTTTAGTCCCATTACCGGCTATATTTTTGCGGCCAGCAGCTTTTCCAGAATATTGTCGTGGGGATAGGCATGGCCCCGGTGCTGGCGAAACCCTTCGCCGAAGGCATAACCGCGGCGGGCGCCAATTCCCGCCGATTGGCGTTTCATGAATTCGACATATTCATCCATGCCATGTTCGTGTCGCAACCATTCGCGCTGGGAGGCATGGCAGCACAGCATGGCAGCTTTCTTGTTCATCACGGAACCGATATCCACAATAATATCCAAAACGACTTCCTGCCCGAAATGGTCAATGCCTTCCATCGGCGAAAAATAATAAAGATAAGGCAGGCGTTTAAGAATTGGCGCAGGATTCGCCGCGCCGGTGGAATAATTACCCAGCGTGGCCGTAAAAGTCGCATCACGGGCCAGCAGTCCGGCCATCTCATGATCCGGCATGTAATCGCCCGGAAAATGGGTCAAAACAATGTCGGGCTGCGCACGCCGGACAATTTCCGAGACCTTGCGCCGCGTGGGATTATCGAAAACGGATTCCAGATCGGGAATGCCGGCACAGTCGTAGGTGGCGCCGATCAGCTCTGCCGCGCGCCGCGCCTCGCCGGCACGAACACGGGCTATCTCGTCCGGCGGCAGGGTGGCCGAACCGCAGGAACCGTTGTTGACCATGGCCACCGCAATCTCGTGGCCACGCGCCTTAAGCAAAATCAACGTCCCCGCGCACATAAATTCGATATCGTCCGGATGCGCCGCCAAAGCCAGAATCTTCATTACGCTTGCCTTTCGTTGTAAGGTTGATAATCAAGGGAATACAATAGCCGGAATTTCGAAATCAGAGCGAAAAATTCCCCTGGCGCATGTTCCGCCGGAGGCGGATTAAGCCCAAGGCGCTCATCATTCCATATCCCAGTTTCCACCGATTCGATAGTAATTACCTTACGGGATTGATCCGGCCTTGTCAACGGCGGGATGTTTTTTGTCAGATTATGGGCTTTTACATCAAAACAATTTCCCGCAGGGAGCGTTTGGGCACATGATGGCGGCCTTTGGCGTCCCGCCAGTACTTGATGTCGCCGGATTTGACGGTTTCCAAAATAACCTTTTCCTCAGGATAGCCTAATGCCAGCACGAGCAGAATCTCGTATTTTTGCGGAATGGCCAGGGCGGCGCACAGACGATCTTTTTGGATTGAGCCGATCATACAGCCGCACAGCCCCTTTGCCGTAGCTCCCAGCATGATGCTTTGCGCGGCAATCCCATGATCACAACCGAAGTCTTTCCTGATAGTGGTGTCCCCCAAAATGACAAGATAGGCGGACGGCCGTTCCCCTTCAACCGGGCCGCCCCATGCCTTTAGGTAGCCCGCCCAAGCCAGACATGGAAAAATCAGGGAATTGCGGCGCGGATCGCAGGATAGAATAAATTTAAGGGGTTGCAGATTGCCCGCGGAAGCCGAAAGCCGCGCCAGGTTTACCAAGTCCAATAAATCGGCGCGCTTAACCCGTTTGGCTTGGTCAAATCGCCGGACCGTTCGCGTCTTAATCACCAAGGTTTTGAAAGTATTGGCATGCATAAATTTTTAAGCCCAACGCCACCGTCTGCCGAAAAGCCATATCCTCAGCCTTTGTTCAGGCTCGATCTCCCAAACTTCATCGGCATAAGGGCATGAAAAATAAAAATCAATCCCGCCGAAAAAAAGAACTCCACCCCCCGCGGGGTGGAGTTCCTCATCGAATAATCCCGTCGCCTTAGCGCAGGATGTGCGTCGCCGGAACACGCCTGCAAACGGCATTACTGCCGATCGGATTGACGGTGTAATCATACGCCGACAAGTCCGCCGACCGGACTGTGGCCGAGATACTCGTAGATGCCGGACACAGCGGAAATGCCTTGATATATCCAGTACCAGCGGCACCAGCGGAAACCAGCACTGAAAAAGCGCCAACATCGTTCGTACCCACCGAGGCCCCATTGGTCAAGCCGTTTTCCAAGGCAAACTGGTCTTTACCGGCTTCGATCTGACGCATGTTGTTAATACAAGCATTCTGTTGTGACGTCAAACGCGCCCGCATGAAAGACGGAATCGCGATTGCAGCCAGCAAGCCAATGATCGCCACAACGATCATAATTTCTACCAACGTAAAACCTTTTTTCATTTGCTTTATCTCCTGATCCTTAATCGTATAGAGATTGAATCCCCTTCGATTGGATCTCTTTTACTATTTTATAACTGTTTCATTTTCATTTTCCGCGCATAGCGCGGAGTCAACTGCCTTCGAATATTGTCGGCCACCTCCTTCCTTGATTTGTTGTATTATTTAAGCATATACAAATTAACAAGCAGGAACCATACCAATCTACAAAATAAACTTCAAATAACACCACTATTACAGTCTTTTTCTGCTTTCAATCAATTCCGATAAAAAACAATCAAAAATTACTAAAAAAGGACATCATATGGTCATTGTTTGTCATTATTGAGAAACGTAACCTTAAAAATATTGTCTAAAAACAATTATAGTCCAAAACTACTAGCAATCATAATTGATAATATTAGAATATGATTGCCAAAAACAATAAAACGGACTAACTCAGTCTTTGGCACCTACAACTTGTCCTCAGCTAATGCGATCGCAACCTAAATTGTGTTCAACTTGAGTAACAGATGCCATCCGTTCTTATCTGCGGAAAGATTCCATATTTTATATGGACCTAACGTTCAAGGTACTACTAATTAGGCTCCGGCATCTTCCGATAGAGCGTGGCCAAGCTAATTCGTAACGATTTAGCCGCTTTCTGTTTATCTCCGGCCGAATACGCCAAAACTTGAGAAAGATATTCTTTTTCCTTCATTCTCAGAAACGCTTTTAACGATTTCCCGCGAACATCGTCGATTTTCCGTAAGCCGCCATCGACCGCAGATGTGATTTGTTGCAATTTTGCCGGCAGGCAATCGCGCGTTATGACGTTATCCTTGGCAAAAGTCACGGCATGTTTCAGGGCATTTTCAAGTTCACGGACATTACCCGGCCAGGAATATTGTTCGAACAGGCTCATGACATCGGGACCTACCGTCGGCACCGGCTGATTCGTCCCAAGATCGCGTCGTATCAAATGATAGACCAGCGGCAGAATATCCTCCGGACGTTCGCGCAACGGCTTGATTTCGATCGGAATAACACTCAGGCGATAATACAGGTCTTCGCGAAACTTGTTCTGTTCGATCAATTGTTCCAAGCGCGTATTGGTGGCCGCCAAAACGCGGACATCGGTCGCAATGGATTCGTTGCCCCCAACGCGCCGTATTTCCTTATCCTGCAAAACACGCAGCAGTTTGGCCTGAATATTAAGCGGCATGGAGTCGATTTCATCCAGAAAAATGGTGCCATGATCGGCAACCTCGAAAAGGCCTTCCTTATCGGCCGTAGCGCCTGTAAAGGCCCCCTTGACATGGCCGAACAGTTCCGACTCCAAAAGCGCTTCCGGCAGGGCCGCGCAATTCAGCGGCAGAAATTTTTTGGTTTTTCGATTACTGTGGGCATGGATGGCCTTGGCGACAACCTCTTTGCCCGTTCCGCTTTCGCCGTAAATCAACACCGTCGTATCGGTCGGCGCGACGCGCTCGATCATTTCGCATACATTATGCATGGCCCGGCTTTCGGCCACGATATTTTCAAATTGGTATTGCCCGGTAAGCTGGGCTTTTAGCTGCACATTTTCGCTTAATGCCTTGTTATATTCCAAAGCCCGCTTGACCGTGATTATCAACTCGTCCAGCTTAAAGGGCTTGGTAATATAGTCGAAAGCACCCAATTTTAACGCCTCGACTGCCGTTTCTACGGTGCCATATCCCGTAACCATCAAGACCGACATCGTCGGCTGGTTTTCCGTGGCTAATTTGAGCAGAGCCATCCCGTCAATCGGGCGCATACGTATATCGGAAATCATCAGATCGAATGGCGTGCTCTTGATCAATTCCACCGCTTTTTCGCCGCCATCGCAAGGCACTACCTCATAGCCTTCCGCCTTGAGCAGGACGCTCAAAACGCTGAGAATACTTGGCTCATCATCAACAAGTAAAATTTTCGCCATAGGACATGCCTTCCTTAACCGAAGACATTATTATTGGAATTGCCAGCAAAATGCAAGCCCGCATTCTCGGTTTCTTGAAAATCAGATGTTTGCGGAATATAACCCGTATATTCGCCTCTTTTCACCAATCTCGACTGGATAGTTTACTTGTAATCAAAGGGCCTGAGGGAAAAAACGATGCGCGCGCTTAACACGCGGCCGCATTTTTATTGGAAGCGCTTCCAACAAAGCGGGGTAGCTAAAAAAAGCGAAACACAAGGCAGGTAAAGTCTATCCCTCGACTTATCCGCCAACCACTTCACCCATTTTGAAGATCGGCAGAAACATGGAAATCACGATCCCGCCGATGACTACGCCAAGAAAGATCATCAAAAGCGGCTCAATGAGCGAAGTCAGTCCGCTCAGCATGGTTTCCACTTCGTCGTCATAAAAATCGGCGATGTTTTGCATCATATCGTCAATTTTTCCTGTTTTTTCGCCGGCCGCCATCATATGCACCAGCAACTTAGGAAAACAGGGATGCTGTACCAACGCCTTGGAGAGCGGTTCGCCTTGTTCGATCGTGGAACGAGCTTCAAGGATGACGCGTTCGAACACCTTGTTACCCGTGGCGCCCGACACGATATCCATGGCCTGGAGAATAGGCACGCCGCTTTTCAGAAGCTGGGCAAAAGTTCGCGCAAAACGGCTGGTGGACACTTTCCGATTAAGCTCGCCAATAACGGGCATTTGCAGCGCAAACGTAGACATTTGATAGGCGCCGGCCGGCGTTTGCTTCCACTTTTTGAAGATAATAAAGGCCACGACCAAAATCGCCACCACAAAGATGCCGTATTTTTTCATGGTATTGCTCAGGTCGATCAGGAACTGAGTGGGCGCAGGCAGTTTGGCGCCGAAATCGGCGAACATATCGGAAAAAACAGGCACAATAAACAGAATCATGCCCACCGCAATGCCCAGGGCAATGCATAATACGATCACAGGATAACTCATGGCCGACTTAACCTTCCGGCTTAGCTTGGCCGCGTCTTCCAGGAAACTGGCCAACCTGTCAGCGGTCTCACCCAACTGGCCGCCAGACTCGCCCGCCTTGATCATATTGATATAGAGCGTATCGAAGATTGTCGGATAATGGCTCAAGGCCTCCGAAAAAGAAGCTCCGGCCTGAAGGTAGTTTTTCAAGCCGAGCACAACCGCCTTGAAATTCTTGTCGCTGGTCTGATCTTCCAGGGCATCCAGCGACTGGATTAGCGGCATCCCAGCCAATAACATTGCCGAAAGCTGGCGCGAAAAGGCGGGTAATTCCTTGGCCTTGATATTCTTGGCCCCTGAAACACGATCGCCGCTGCTTTTCGAACGACGGGGTTCCGACGGCGGCTTGGCCGCGGGTGAAGGACGATTAATCGGCGCCGGCCGGCTTGCAGGCGTCGGACGGGATTCCGCCGCCGGAGTGGCCACCGGCGAGGGCGCAGGCGCCGCGGATTTAGTTGGTCCTGATCGGAAGACCGCCATTGATAGCTCCTTGTTAAATTTGAGGCGCTAATATCGAGGTTGCAGCCTCGCCTACATAAGCAGGCGGATTATTCTCCGCCACCTGTCACGCTTAAGATCTCTTCCATGCTTGAAATACCCTGCTTGACTTTCTCCAATCCAACCATGCGGAGAGTCATCATCCCGTTCTGGATAGCCTGATCGGCAAGGGCGCTGGCATTGACATTCTTCAAAACCAATTGTCGAATGGCATCGTCCACCATCAGCACTTCCATCAAGGCGCCGCGCCCCCGGTAGCCGGTATTAAGGCACTTTGGGCAACCGCCCGGCGCATACAATGTGCTGCCTTCGAAATATTTGGGGTCCAAGTTATACATCCGCAGATTTTCCAGAGAAAGTTCCGTCGCCTTACGGCAGACCGTGCAGAGTTTTTTATACAAACGCTGGGCCTGGGCCATAATTACCGAAGATGACAGCAGAAAGGCCTCAATCCCCATATCCCGCAGGCGGGTAATGGCTCCCGCTGCATCATTGGTGTGCAAGGTACTGAGAACCAAGTGTCCGGTGAGCGCGGCTTTCACGGCAATGGCCGCGGTTTCCTGGTCGCGAATTTCGCCGACCATGACGACATCGGGGTCCTGGCGCAAAATGGCCCGCAAGGCATTGGCAAAGGTCAAACCAACGTCTTCATTAATCTGGACTTGGTTAACGCCCACCAACTGATATTCCACGGGATCTTCGGTTGTGACAATGTTGACGTCCGGCTTATTCAGGTCCTGCAGACAGGAATACAAGGTTGTGGTTTTGCCGCTGCCGGTCGGCCCGGTGACCAGAATGATGCCATGAGGTTGGCTAATCGCATAAATCAGCGATTCCCTGGCTTTCAAGTCCAGGTCCAGGGCCGAGAGACTGGGCGCCAGATTGGTCTTATCCAAAATACGCATTACGATTTTTTCGCCATGGATCATCGGCAGCAGGCTGACGCGCACGTCCACCTCTCTGCCCAGGGCCTTGACTTTGAACCGGCCATCCTGGGGGATGCGCCGCTCGGCAATATCCATATCGGACATGATCTTAATGCGGGAAATAATCGCCGACTGCAATGTTTTCGGCGGACTGGGAACTTCGTAAAGATCGCCGTCAACGCGGTAGCGCAGGCGCAACGCTTTTTCCATCGGCTCGATGTGAATATCGCTGGCTCGCCGGCGCATGGCTTCCACCATGATCGAGTTGACAATGCGGATGACGGGCGCGCCTTCGGCGCTTTCCAGCATCTGGTCCAGGCTGACTTCCTCCTGCTTTTCGTGCCCGACCTCCACATCTTCGCTTTCCATCACGTTCTTGAACATATCTTCCAGATCCGGAGCGGATTTTTCCGTGAATTTCTGCAGGACATCCTTTACTTCGCGCTCGGCGGCCACGACGGCCACGACTTTCAGTCCGGTCACTGTCTGAATTTCATCCAGCGCGCTTATATTAAAAGGATCCCCCACGGCCACCGTCAGCATCTTGCCGACCTTTGCGATCGGAAGCGCCGCAAGTTTATTGCACATCGCCTGAGGGATCAGCTCCAGCAGATTGGCATCCGGAATGAAATGGGCAAGGGTCATCGGCGGGATGCCCAGGTATTCGGCAAGCACCATGGTCATATCCGTATCCGAAACGATCTTGTGTTCGACCAGAAACTCTTCCAGGCGCTTGCCATCGTCATCCGCGCCGGCCCGCGCCTTACTGAGCGCCTCCATGCCAATCATGTTGCGCCGCAACAGGATGGCCGCAATATTGTCCGCCAGGGATTCCCTTTCCGGGATAACGTCATTGTGTTTTACCACTATCTGTTCATCGGACATGAAGCGCGCCTTTTAATCAGCCTTCCTTCGAAATGAAGGCTTGTTTCATTATCTGACAACACTTATATTATAGCCAGCGATTTGGAGAATCAACATATTTATTAGTTGCCCGCGGAGTATCGTATGACCAACGCTCAGCATCCCAAAACTCCGTCCGATGCCGAAACGGAAATATGGAATGCCATCGCTTATTTCGAAAAGATCCTGGAAGCACTGCCCCATGACCGGCTTTCTCTGGAAACGTTGGTTAGCGCCTATGAAAAAGTCGGCGACCATACCCGCGCGCAGGCCTACACGCTGCGCCTGGCCAAAGTATTGATAGAAGAAGAAGACGAGGACGGCATCAGCGACCTGCTTGTTAAAATCAAGCAGTTTGACCGTAACGATCCCGAGGTTAAGGCAACCATCAGCAGCTTGGAGAACCTGAAACCCGAGAAGGTCATGGCCGTGGTCCGGGACGACATGGACCAACTGTCGCGCCGCTCAACGAATATTGCCGGTGAAATTTCCATGGCTTGGAATCTGCTCCAGGCCGGCAAGCTCAACCAGGAAGACTATGCGCGCGTCGTGCACGATCTTTCGGAAAATTCGGCCCGCGCCCTGGACATTCCGGTTTCCACCCTGCATGTGCTCCAGGATCGCAACCATCCCGGCTTCAACGACATAATCGAGTTTGTCGCCTCGGCCTGCTCCCTGCCGCTTCTTTCGCTGTCCAGCTTCGATCTTCAACCGGCCACAACCGCGCAATTACCCTTGGAATTCTGCATTCAACGCGGCGTCATCGCCTTCGAACACATGGGGAACGATCTCCTCGTGGCCATCCTGAATCCATACGACACCCAACTGGCACGGGATATGGAAGACCTGACCGGCAAAACCTGCCATCGGTACCTGGTAACCCCACTCGACTTCGATGCCGCCCTGGGAAAGATAAAAAAGATGAAATCGGAAGCCTGATCACTATCGTCCATAGATGGAATAAAAGGCCAAAATCCAAGCTACTCGGACAAAGCGAACCTATTCAATCGGAAGGGCACGAAACGACCATTTTGTTTTGTATTATCCGGTCGCTTTGTTTTCGTCTTCCCGGAATTTTTAGAGCGTCTGACCCATTCGCAGCGACCTGGTCTCGTTGCCGCATTTCAATACCACGCCGTCACTCTGGATTTCAACCAGAATTACGCCTTCGATCAGATCCCCCAGCAGGACCAACCTGTTATTCAACCGCGCCCCGGACTGACCGGAACCGGCATTACTAAACACGGCCGAAAGCTTCAGCCGCGGCCATACCGCCGGCTTTGCGCGAACATCTTCCTGGTTGACGCTTGCATTATTGGGCGTGGACGCTCGCGACGGCTGCGGCAGGATGGCCACAACAGCACCAGCCGCCAACTCTTCCTGCGTCTTCGCCCCCGATAACGCCGCATTCTCCGCAGCATCTTCACCTTCATCCGCAAACGCCGGCGCCATAACGGCTGCGGCACTAATCCAAGTTTTGGATATGGATGATCGCACTGGGACAACGACGGGCTTGGCCTCCGGCAATGGCGCCGGGGCAACGGTCTTTCCAAAAGAAAGACGGGCCTTGACCATTTCGGGAATAAACGAGCCCAGCGAAGCCCGCACCGCCGACTGCGTCAGGAAAAAAGCGCCGGCCAAAACGATCAGGAGACAGATAATAATCGCGGCAATCGGCTTCCACGACGTGGCCGGTTTTTCCCGACCGGCCGACGTCACCAGCCGGTCCGGCGGCAACGACGAACTCTCCGTCAATGGCCGGCTCAGCGGTTCGGTGACGGGCGGAACGGGCATGGCAGCCGGCACGGAAGGGTCCACGGATGACTTCAACTGAACCCGCGTGCTTTCCGCTTCCTCCTGCTGTCTCTTCAATGCGTCTTGGATCAAACTCATGACTACCCCTCCAGCTGCTGAATGGCCTTCGACACACATTCCCCGTCAAGTTGCCGGTTCCGCGCCACATACCCAGCCAACAAGGTAACATCGCACACGGCATTAATCAGGCGCGGAATACCTGTTGAATAATGATACACGCGACGCACGGCTTCGTCACTGAATATCTCGCCGCCTGTCCACCCGGCAGTTTTCAGGCGATGCTCAATGTATTGCTTCAGTTCGGCTTCTGTCAAAGGGAAAAGATGATAGCGCACGGTGATCCGCTGGCGAAGCTGGCGCAGTGCCGGCGCCGCCAGGCGCTGGCTTAGTTCGGGCTGTCCGCAAAGCACAATCTGCAGGAGTTTATGCTGGTCGGTCTCCAAGTTGGAAAGCAGGCGGACCTGCTCCAAAACGGCCGGCGCCAGATCCTGCGCCTCGTCGATAATCAAAGCCACGTTGTTATTCTGGCGCAATTGATCCAGCAGGAACTCATTCAGGGTTTCCAGACAAGCAAGCCGGTCCCGCCCTTTCGCGGCCAAGCCAAAGTCGTGCAAAATCGCCCGCAGCAACTGGTTTTCCGTCAACCATGGATTCAAAACCAGGGAGGTTTTCACATTGTGCGACAGCGATGCCAGCACCGCCCGGCAGATCGTGGTTTTACCGGATCCGACTTCCCCGGTCAATTCGATAAACCCTTTGCGGTGCTCAATGCCATAAATTAGATGGTCAAAGGCTTCGCGGTGATGCTGGGCAAAAAACAAGAACCGGGGATCCGGTGTGATGTTAAAAGGCGCCTCTTTAAACCCGTAAAATCGCAGGTACATAAGTTGATGTTCGAGGCCAGGCGGCGGTCCGCATCCACCTTAAGGCCGCGTGACGTTCGCTTCTCAAGGATGTTTGTCCATTCGGTTCCCGCTAATGCTCCGCATGGCCGGCATGTTCTTCCGCTTGCTCCCGTTCACATACATGCCGGCGTTGAAACATGATCGTCTGCCACATGGCGGCGGGCGCCACGCGCGCATGGCCGGTCCCGGAAAGTTCGGCGATGCGCTCGCGGATACCCGACCGCTCCGGAAACAACTCCAACACATCCCGGTAACACGTCAGGGCGCGGGGCACATCTCCGTCGGCTTCGCGCAACAGGCCCCGGTAGATCTGGATCTCGGCGCGATCCAGTTTCGCCTGGATTTTATCCGTCCCGGCATCCAGCTCCCAAAGCCGGAGGGCGGCATCGAACATGCGCGCCGCCTCGGCCGCCGCTCCTTTTTTCAGCGCCAACCGCCCTTTTTCCAGATAAATTCGGTAGTCTTTCGGATTATTGGCCCGGGCTTCGTGCAATACACGCTCGGCAAGATCCGGCCGCTCCCCCTCGCCCGCCAGCCAGAATGCAGCCACGATATAAGCTTCCACATTGTGCGGATCGGCGCGAGTCGCCAGATAAAGCCAGGGCACCAGTTCGTTGACGCCTGCCGCCTGCAGGTGCACATGCCCTACGGGCGCAATGGCCTGGCCCATTCGCATAAACCAGCTTGTAAAAGCCGGAGGGCGATATAACCCCACGCCCATGTGAAACGTCCGGTCGGCGGCTTCGTATAGCTGCCCGCCCATAATGGCCCGGCTGGCGCCAAGCGCCTCGAGCGCCACCGAATCCGCTTCTTCCGCACCGGGCATGAACGCATCGCGGGGCAGTCGGCAACTGAGCGCAAACGCCATACACCAAGCAGCCGACAGGACCAACACCGCCCAAACGATCGGCCTGACCTGCGGGCCTTTCAAAGGATTGCCCCCCGGGCAAAGCGCTTATTCCGGTAAGCCAGCCAGCCCAACGTCAGGAATACGGCCGTCATCAGCAACCCATAGATCAAAGTCAGCAGCACCGCCGATCCGGTCGCCGGCGGCCATCCATGCACAAGGCGGCGGCGCAGATCGAAAAGCTCCAAGTGCGGCAAAAGGTAATATATCGCCATCAGCGCGGTTTGCGCCGCGCCCCGCGCCGTCATCGCCAAGTCCGGCACACGCGGCAACACCACCCAGGCGGCCAAGGTGACGACATAGGTCAACGCCGCGGACGCATCCCCGTGCAAACGTGTCGAAAACGCCATGCCCAGCGCCGTGATTATGGCCAACAGCCCGATATGCAGCAGCCCGGCTTGCGCCAGCAGCACGCCATCAAACCCGCCGCCACGCAGAGCAACCAGAGCCGTCAACAGCGCATAAAAGGCAAGTGTGGCCGCGCCTGTAACCGACCAGGCGCCCAGCCACTTGCCTATCAAAACTTCTGTCCGGCTGACCGGCTTGGCCAATAACGGGAAAATCGTGCCTTGCCTTTCTTCCTGCGGCAGCTGGCGCGTGCTGATCGAGACCGCCAGAATCCAGGAGCAGACCCACGCCAGCAACAGCCCGATTTCCTTCAAGTAACTGACCGCCTGCCCGAGCCCGAACAAATCGAGAGTCATGAGCGTCACCAGGAAAGCCGCCAGCAGGATCAGCAAGACATAAATGTCCTTACGCCGGACCATCTCCAGCCAAACCATCCGGGCTAATGTCAATATCCGGATCATGCCACCATCCTGATGAAATATTGCTCAAGACTTTCGCCGGCCTTGACCAGCTCCGCCATGCGGCCTTCCGCTACCAGACGCCCGGCCACAACGATGCCGACGCGGTCACAGACCCGCTCCACTTCCGAAAGTTCATGCGACGAAAAAAATACGGTCTTGCCGCGCGCCCGGAGGGCGGTAATGATTTCGCGGATGCGCAGCCGTCCCAGCGGATCAAAACCGCTGGTGGGCTCGTCCAGGATCACAAGGTCAGGATCGTTAACCAGGGCCTGGGCCAGGCCGATGCGCTGGAGCATACCGCGCGAATATGTCGCCATCCGCCGATCGGCGGCCGCTTCCAGGCCGACCAGGGCAAGCAGTTCGGTTATTCGCGCTTTCAGTGCGGCACGCGGCAAGCCAAAGAGCCGCCCGGCCATAAGCAAGAGTTCGCGTCCGGTTAAAAACCTGTAGGTATCCGGGTGCTCCGGGAGATAGCCAATCCGGCGCCGCGCAATGGTCTTGCGGACATCCTCATCGAATAGGCGCGCCGCGCCGGAGGTGGCCTCGATGAAACCCAGCAGAACCTGCATGGTCGTTGTCTTGCCCGCCCCGTTGGGACCCAGAAATCCGTATACCTGTCCCCGGGCAACACTCAGGCTCAGTCCCTGCAGAGCGCGCACCGCGCCGCCGCTCGCTCCCGGAAACTCAACCACCAAGTCTTGAATGTCGATGGCATTGGACATGGCTATTTATCATCAGCGCGATATTTAATTGGCTCTTGTTCGGATCGGCTGTCCGCTTCGCTTTACAGCGGATAGGGCGCGCGCAACAGGCTGGAAACTGCTCTGTAAAAACGCCTTTTTTCGGCGGCAGCAAATTTCCGTTCGGCGGCAAGCTGACCGGCCATGCCGCCAAAATTCAATCCGGCGGGAGCGCCGACATGCGTTTTCAGCGCAATGGCCCTGGCCGGATCCAGTCCCTCCAATTCCTCCAGGTGCTGCTTGACATGATTGTAGGCATCCCGGAACGGCATGCCCCGGGCTACCAGGCTTAAAGCATGATCGGTGGCAAACACCGCCGGGGTAAATCCCCGCCGCAAAGCCTGGCGATTGATCTTCAAGCCGGCAATCAGCGGCGTCATGATCCGGAGACTGGCGCGCGTCATGGTCAATCCCAACATGAAAGGCTCCTTGGCTTCCTGCAGATCGCGGTTATAACCGCTGGGCAGTCCCTTGACGATATCCATCGTCGTCTGGGAGCATGCCATGACCCGTGAAGCGCGCGCCCGCACCAGTTCGAGGACATCCGGATTGTTCTTTTGCGGCATAATGCTGCTCCCGGTGCACATGTCCGGCGGCAAGCTGAAGTAACCGAACTCCGGCATCGTAAAGAGCATCAAATCCTCGGCCATCCGCGAAAGGGTGATCATAACCTGGCTTAAAGCTGCCAGGATAACGCTCTCCATTTTGCCGCGGCTGTTGCCGGCATGCAGGACATTATGCAACGGGCGCCGGAACCCAAGCAGATCCGCGACCTTCTGACGGTCAAGCGGAAGCGGGACGCCATAGCCGGCGGCCGACCCCAAGGGACATTGATCGTTCAGTTCGTAGGCGCCTTTCAGCAAACTGACATCGTCAAGCAGGTCCTCCGTGTAGGCCGAAGCCCATAGGCCGACGGAGCTGGGCATCGCCGGCTGCAGATGGGTCCGGCCGACCATGGGGACACCGCGATTTCGCCGCGCCTGAGCAAGCAATTCCGCGCCCAGAGCCAAGGCTTCCTCTATCGCCGCCAGTAATTGTTCCTTGGCAAACAGGCGCAAATCGACGGCAACCTGGTCGTTACGACTGCGCCCCGTATGGATTTTGCGGCCAAGCTCGCCGAGCCGGCGGGTTAATTCATGTTCCACCGCCAAGTGAACGTCCTGGTCTTGAAGCGTGATGGCAAACGCTCCGCGACGCGCTTGCCGCATGATCCTAACCAGTTCGCTGACAATGCAGGCGGCGGCGCCGGCTGAAAAAATGCGCGGCCGCACCGGCATAGCGGACAGCATGATGGCGTGCGCCGCCGATCCGATGCAGTCGGCATCCACCAGGCACGTATCCAGTTCCACATCCTTGCCGGCCGTATAAGCCAGGACATCGGCGCGAATGGTTCCAACCATGGTCTGTTTCGAAATAATTTTCGTCATTGACTCAATCCTTGGTCACGGGCGCTTCCCGCTTCTTTTTTTTGCCGTCAGGGCAACTTGACCTTCCTCAAGCTCCAGACTAGTCGCGTCTGCGAGCAGGACACGTTCCCGCAAGCTCAATCTCAGGAGCGGATGTAATGCCTCCCTCGCCGGTGCGCTCAGCGGGCCGGGCAACGGAAGATGCCCAATCCGCCCGTTCTTGATCGTCCACCGGATTCCATTTCGATCCTTTTCGGGAACCACCGTTATCTGGCTGGTCAGGCTCCACGGACCGAGTTTCAAAGACCAAACCGTTACCGGCCCCCACACTGAAGCCGTTGATATCGTAATGGCATTGGGACGAATCACCACCTCAACCGCCTGCAGGACGGTTGTCCATAAATCCGGTTTCGGTGGAACACGGACATCGCACAAGAGAAAACCCAGATAGGCGTTGACTTCCCGCTCGCTGAATAACTGTTCGCCGGGACTAAGCCCTTTTTCCAGCAACAGGATTTTTTTGCGCGCCTGCTGGGCATCCGCCGCGGTTCCTTTGCGACCTTCGAGCGGTATCGGCCACAAGGCCAACGCAGCGCTGAGAACGATGCCGGCGAACACCAGAAACCATACCAGACGCCGACCGCGCCTGCGAACCGGCCTGAGTTCCGCTTCCTTTACATCATTGCTGCCGAGCGTCTCGATGTCCAGTTTGGCCCGGCATTGCGTGCAGAAGATATGGCCTAATGCATTCGCACAACCGCATTGCGGACATCGGATCATAATAAATTTCAGTCTTTAGCGGCCGGCGCATGCTTTTCGGCTTTGGCCGGCGCCGCCGCCTTGGCGCCGTCTTTCGGCGCGGTCTTGCTCGCCTCTTTATGAGGCTTATCCGCCGCCGACTGCTTCCGATAATGGTCGCTACGATAATCCGTCTGGTAAAATCCGGTGCCTTTAAAAATAATTCCCGCCCCGCGGCCGATCAGCCGGCGCAGCGTGTTCTTCTTGCATTGAGGACAACGGGTAACTGGTTTGGCTGTAATGCTCTGGAAAAGGTCGAATTTATGATTGCATTCGCGGCACTCGTATTCGTAGGTTGGCATAGTGGCTCCTCATTCCTCCCTTTTTAATCAATAACAACCGACGGGGCCATGATATACAATACCCTAAATAATTCAACCCCCGATTCCGTTCCTGCCGGCATGCAATATTCGCTGTCATTTCCACCCGCCTTGTCATATTATCGAGCCCAACTCCGATACAAGAGAGTATTGTCATGTTCGATCTGCAACATTACCTGGACAGCAACATCCGGTTAATCAATGCCGCCTTGGATCGGCGCCTGCCGGCTGCCAACGAACGGCCCGCGGCGCTCCACAACGCCATGCGCTACAGCGTGTTCGCCGGGGGCAAACGCCTGCGCCCAATCCTCTGCCTGGCGGCCGCCGAAGCCGGCAGTCCGGTCAACACCGGTGGTCCGGTCATCACCGGTGGTCCGGTCAACACCGGCAGTCCGCTCAACGACACGGCACTAACCGCCGGCTTGGCAATTGAAATTCTGCACACTTATACCCTTATCCACGACGACTTGCCCAGCATGGATGACGACGACATGCGTCGCGGCCGGCCCACCCTGCATATTGTGGCGGGCGAGGCCAATGCCATTCTGGCCGGCGACGCCCTGCTTACCATGGCATTCGAATGGCTGGCAGAGACATGCGCCCCGGCGCCCTACCCGCCCAATCAACTCAGCTTGGAACTGGCGCAAGCCGCCGGAAGCCGGGGTGTGGTTGGAGGACAAGCCGAAGATTTGGCCGCCGAAGGCCTGGCCACCGACCCCGACATGGTGGATTATATCCATCGTCACAAAACGGCTGCGCTCTTGCGCGCCTCGGTACGCATGGGAGGCATTGCCGCCGGCGCCAACAATGAAGTTTTAACGGCACTAACCGCGTATGGCGACGCCATCGGCCTGGCCTTCCAAATTACTGACGATATCCTGAATGAAACTTCAACGGCCGCCGCCCTCGGCAAAGCCGCCGGCAGCGACCGGCAGCACGGCAAAATGACTTTTGTCGCCGTGCACGGGCTGCAAGCAGCGCGGGAACGCACCAGACAACTTACCCGGGATGCGCTGGCGGCGCTGGACGCCTTGCCGCACTCCCGGGAACCACTGGCCGCTCTGGCCAGGTTCATCACCGAACGGACACATTGACATGCTCAACAGGATGTCATGGGAACGAATGCGCGACTGGTTTCAGCGCACACCTTCGGCCCAATTCGCGCTATGGACGGCAATCGGGATCATCGTCTGGAAACTATCCGCCACGGTCGTTCAGGATATCCTGGTGTATGGCGCCTTTTTATTCGCCCTGACCCGCGCCGGCCGCGGAGCAAGCGCCTGGAAACAGCCGGCGGGCATAGCTTTCATTGTCCTTCTGATCCACATGTTTTGCACCCTGCCGCTTTCCGTGCACCCGGCGCTATCCTTGCGCGACTTCAGCGGCATGATTAAAACATTTGCCGGCGCCTTCGCCATTCCGGTCATTTTCAATACACGCGCCAAAATCGAAGCCGCCCTCTTTTACAGCGCCACGGCCATCGCCTGCATCCTGGGCTACGACTTGGTCCGGCTGACATTTTTCCTCGGCCCTAAACTTCTGAGCCAGGCGCATGTCTTCAGCCCTTTTATTTTGAATCACTCGAACGTGGCCAGCATGATGGCGGGCGCCTCGGCGCTGGTTTTTTTCTACTTTTTCTGGAAATTGCGGCGGCGATTTTGGCCGTTAATGGGATGCTTGGGCGGCATGTTGCTTTGCCTGGCATACCTGGTAATCCTGGCCTCGCGCGGACCGCAGATCGCGTTTGCCCTGGCCGGCATCGGCGCGATATGCCTGATCCCCAACCGGAGCATTAAACTGCTGGGGTTCCTGGGCATCCTGCTGGCCGGGCTGGTCCTGTTCCTCAATATCGAGCACATCAATCCCCGGTTTCTCGAAAAGCAGAGCATGCAAAACTTCAGCGAGCGCGACAAAGTATGGACGCATACGTGGGACCTGACCCGCCAGCGTCCCTGGCTGGGGTACGGATACGGCAAGCGAAATTTCGAGGCGGTTTATTACAGCACACAGCCGCCCAAATCCATATTCCTGTATCCGCATCCGCATCAATTCTGGCTGAAACTGCTATTTGAATTCGGCTGGACCGGCATGATTCTGCACTTCCTGGCCTGGACAATTCTGGCCTTCGGCCTGTGGCGTTGCATATTCTCCCAACCGACATTCACCGACCGTCTCCTGCCTGGCACCGTGGGCCTCATTTTATGTTTCATCCACCTTTATGGCTTGGGCGATTATCCCGACAATATCGTCCTGATGGCCCAGGTGTGGCTGATTCCCGTGGCCCTGGTGCTGACAAGAAAACCGGACAATGAACACTCCGCTTGAATCGGCAACCGGCGATCGTCCAATACGGACCTTTATCTCCGTATCCGTTGCGGCTACGGTCAGCGACACGTTAGCCGCGATTCAAGCCCGTCTGCAGAAGACCGGCGCCGACATCGGCTGGGTTGCGCCGGCCAACATTCATCTGACAATCTTGTTTCTGGGCACGGTATTCGAGGCGCAAACAGTCACGCTCTCCGCCGCCATGGATGACATCGCAACGGCTTATCCGTCCCAGCTTCTGGAGATTAAAGGGCTGGGCGCGTTCGGCCGCCCAAATGCACCCCGGATTCTCTGGGCCGGTCTGAAAGGCAACTTGGATCCGCTGCTGGCCATGCAGATCGAACTCGCGGCTGCCGCAACAAGAACCGGCATCTATCCCGATACAAAGCCATTCCAGCCGCATCTGACGATCGGCCGGGTACGCTCCTCCCGCAGGGCGCGGGAATTGTTACACGCCATCGAGCCATTCCAGGACACGGTCTTTGGACCATTGGAAGTTAACAGTGTGTTCATGATGAAAAGCGAGCTTACCCCCCAAGGCCCGATTTACACAACGCTCCACGAAAGCCGATTGGCCGCCGGCAATAGGCGCAACGGCATTAACTGACGGCTCTCTTAAAACGCGGCCGCGCGGTTGTCAGACAAGTCTGGGTCTGATAGAGTTCCGCCGGGTATCGGACATTTTCCATGATCAATCGATCATTCGGCTTGATACGAAAGGACACTATATGGCCAAGCGCACAACCCGCGGCAACGCTAATCCGGTAGCGATTATTCCGCAACCTGTTTCCGTCAGGCATACGTCAGGCAATTTCGAATTCCAAGCCGACACCGTGATCGGCGTCCAACCGGAAACTGCGTCCATTGGCGCCTATCTAGCTCGATTCCTGGCGCCGGCCACGGGATGGAATTTTACCGTCCAAGACGGTTTTAAATCGGGCCGGACGCGGATCGTCCTGAAGATCGCTCCCGCTAACCTCAAATTAGGGAGCGAAGGCTACACCCTGGAAGCAACCCCGGCACAGGTCGTAATTGCCGGAGCAACCCCGGCCGGCGTTTTTTACGGAGTGCAATCGTTAATTCAACTTCTTCCGGCGGATATATTCCGGAGCGTACCCCAACAGGGCATTCGTTGGCGCGTCCCGGGCATTCGGATTGCCGACCGGCCGCGTTTCGGCTGGCGCGGCTTGATGCTGGATTCCTCCCGCTATTACATGCCGACAAACTTCATCAAGCGCCTTTTCGACCTGATGGCGCTTCATAAACTCAACCGCTTCCATTGGCACCTGACCGACGACCAGGGCTGGCGCCTGGAAATCAAGCGTTACCCAAAACTAACCTCCGTAGGCGCCTGGCGCGCGCAAACGGTCGTAGGTCACGAAAACAACCGTCCGCAGTATCTGAACGGAGTGCCGCACGGCGGATTTTACACCCAAGCCGACGTGCGCGAATTGGTGGCTTATGCGCGGGAAAGGATGATAACCATTGTCCCGGAAATCGAAATGCCCGGGCACGCCCAAGCCGCCATCGCCGCCTATCCTGAGCTGGGATGCACACGCCGGTCGATAAAGGTCAGCGCCAACTGGGGCGTCCACAAGAGCCTGTTCAATACCGAAGCCGGGACCATCCGGTTTCTCCAGAACGTGCTCAGCGAGGTCCTGGAGCTTTTCCCGGGCGCATTCATCCACATTGGCGGCGACGAAGCCGTCAAAGACCAGTGGCAAGCCAGCCCGCGCATCCAGGCTCATATGCGCAAACACCGCATCAAGGATGAACATGCGCTCCAAGCCTGGTTCATTCGAAACATGGACCGTTTTCTCGCAGCGCGCGGAAGGCGTTTGATCGGCTGGGACGAAATTCTCGAGGGCGGGCTGGCCAAGGGCGCCGTGGTGATGGCTTGGCGCCAGAACGGTTCGGCGGTCGAAGCAGCCGGCATGGGCCATGATGTTGTCATGGCCCCAACGTCACATACGTATTTCGACTTCTACCAGTGCGCCGCCCAGAAACACGAACCGTTGGCAATTGGCGGCTGCTTGCCGCTCGAGAAAGTCTATGCGTTCGATCCGGTGCCGCCCAAACTTAAACCTGCGCAGGCCAAGCACATCCTTGGCGCCCAGGGGCAACTTTGGTCGGAATATCTGCCCACACCTTCGCAGGTGGAATACATGGCCTTTCCCCGGGCAGCCGCACTGGCGGAAGTTGTCTGGTCGCCGGCACGGGCCAGGAAATATGCCGATTTCGAGAAGCGCCTGCAAACCCACTTGCAGCGCTTGGACACCCTGGGCGTCAACTACCGGCGCTCCCGACCGGACGATGCAAAGTGACCGCAAGGATCGAATCCACCGCGTCAGGATCGAATCGGGCAATGCTTGGCCGGGATTTCATCCAGCGGATAGATCGGCCGTCTGAGCCGGCGATAGGTATATTTGAATAAATCCGGGGTATGAATTCCCGGAGTGTCCAGATCGAATATTTTGGCAGCCAGCGGTTGATAATCGGCACGGAAATGGACGGCCGATTTCAAGCCGATCAACAGCCGATCGCGGGGTTCAATTCCCAGACAGCGCAAGGCCTCGCAGTCGAAAGGCTGAAACCTGTGTTCCGTCAGGATTATTTCGACGTTATTGACCACGAACACGGCAGCGCGTCCCATGCTTACGCGCATCCCGGTCTGCATGGAGCCCTTGTTGATATATTCTTTCTCGCCAACCCAGCGCACTTCGCCCGTCAGCGTCAACGGAGCGCCATGCCGTTTATCGGCTTTGCCGCCAACGACCAGCGTCGCCTTATGCCCGGCGCCGGCCTGATGCGCGCGAGCCACAGCCTCCGGATCCACAATAATGGCCACCACCGCCGAGGGCACATTGGCCCGCACAAGTTCGTCAAGCATCACCGTTCCGTCGCAGGGCGTTCCGCCACCGGGATTATCCGAACCATCGGCAAGCACAACTGGTCCGCGCTTCGTCCGGAGCGCATAATCGATGGCCTCGCGCACAGGGGTCAAGGTCACGCGGAAATCCCGGCGGCGTGACCAGAGATAATCCGCCAGCTTGTCCGCCGTCCTCCGGGCCAAGTCCTCATCGGCATTGGCGGTAACCGTCATGGCCACACCCGCATCCCGGATATCGGCAAACGGGAAACCTCCGGCCAGGGTAATGCAGACAATCCCCGGCTGGCGTTCCAGCTCATGCACAAGCTCGAAAGCCTCCGCCATCGGACCCTGGAGCGTGCACTGCCGCGGAGGAGCAACAAGCAGGTCAACCTGGCGATAAGCCACGACGGGTTTGACCGTCCCCTTCAGGATGGCAGCCATCAGGTTCGCCGCTTCTTCGCCGCGTTCGGTATAATCCACGTGTGGATAGGTATCGTAGCCGATCAGCGCCGTGGCTGTCCGGGCCATCCGCGCGGTTATGTTGGCGTGCAAATCCAAATTGGCAATAACTGGAATATGGGGGCCAACCAAGGCACGAACCTGCTGGAGAAGATCGCCTTCGGCATCCTCGCACTGATCCGTGACCATCGCGCCATGCAAGTCCAGAAGGACGCCATCCACCGGCAGGGCCCGGCGCAGTCGATCCAAAAGATCCTGCTTCAGGCGCGCATAGGCCGCGTGGCACACCGTCCCCGAAGGCTGGGCAAAGGTCCAAATCAACGGCGCCAATTCTATTCCCGATTTTTCGGCCGCCGCGATATAGCCCCCGGCACAGATGGAAACCCCGCGCAAGGTTTGCAGAATTTCATCGCCTTTCAGCAAAACCGGAAAGGCGCCTTTGCGTTCGAAGGCCGCATAATCCGTCATGCCATCGGCAAAGGTATTCGTCTCGTGCAAAAGACCGGCAATCGCAAAGCGCATGATTTCATCCAATCTTAGGAACGAGGACACGCTTGAACCCGGCGACCTTGGGCAGGGGTCCGACGATCGGACGGGCGTATTCCAAGAAAGCCGGCGTCACGTCATTACCCGCCTTATTGATGAATTCGGGCGGCATGTGGCGGGTGGCCTTGGCCACGGCTTTAAGCGGCACGCGTTCGAAATACACGCCGTATTTCTTGCCCGGCTTGCGGCGAATGGCCACGGAGCCATCCGACTCATTGCTGACTGCCCAGCGCACGGCCAACTCGCCGACGGTGCGCGCCTCGCGGGCATCCGTCTCGGAAATCAGGCCAGGGAAAGAGCGCTGGAGATAGCCGAAGGTATCGGCGCGCACACGGGTGATCTTGGTCTGCGTCTTGATCTCGTTGGCCAGCAAGTCGCCCAAAGCGCCGGTGCCGCTGAGTTGGACGTTGCCATGGGAATCGGTTTCGCTGGTAAACTTGGTGGCAATTGCCGAACCCTCGGCATCCGAAATTCCCTCGGAGACAACCACGACGCAGCGGCCCAATTTTTCATAAACCCGGCTGACATCCTCGACGTATTGCTTCATCGAGAAGGGCCTTTCCGGCAGGTAGATCAGGTGGGGCCCGTCTTCCGGATTGACCCGCGCCAGAGCGGCGGCAGCGGTCAAAAACCCGGCATGCCGTCCCATGACCACGTCAATCTTGACGCCCGGCAACGCCCGGTTGTCGAGATCGCCGCCCATGACGGCGCAAGCGACGAACTTGGCGGCGCTGCCGAAGCCGGGGGTATGATCGTTTTCGAGCAGGTCGTTATCGATCGTCTTGGGGATGTGGAAACAGCGGCATTCATAATTGATTTTGCGGGCTTCTTCGTTGACGATGTAGGCCGTTTCGGCCGAATCGTTGCCGCCGATATAAAAGAAATAGCGGATATTGTATTTCAGCATGATGCCGAAAATCTTGAGGCATTCTTCCGGCGTGGGCTTTTTGCGCACGCTGCCCAGGGCCGAGGCCGGCGTCGCCGCGACCGCTTCCAAAGTGGCCGTGGATTCCTTGCGCAGGTCGATCATCTTCTCGTCCAACACGCCCTTGATCCCATGCAAGGACCCGAAAATTTTCTGGATCTCCTTGTGCTTCTTGGCTTCCTGGATGGCGCCCACCAAACTCCGGTTAATGACCATCGAAGGTCCGCCGCTCTGCGCAATCAGCATATTGCCCTTAAGTGACTGATTCATTGCTTGCTCCTAAACAGGGGTTAATCTTCAAACATAAATCCCAAGCTCAAAACGGTGGTCAGCATGGAAAATATACCCCTGTTTGTCAACGGCATTCTCGGAATATTTTGGCGGCGGAACGATCCGCGCCCTAAATCTGGAAAACGACAAAATTAAGGAAACAAGTTGACTACTGGGCGGGAAAAGGTATGCTCTCATCCGGTTTTCTATCGGGGCGTAGCGCAGTCTGGTAGCGCGTTTGGTTCGGGTCCAAAAAGTCGTGAGTTCAAATCTCACCGCCCCGACTTTGAAAAGTCTGGTCACCTTCATTCTGAAGGTGACAATTTTTATCCATATTCTACCTGTCTTTTTCAGACTTCTGGTAATTTTTAGTCATCCAGGCAGGTTTTTGGCACTTTTCCCTATGTGGACTATCCGTGGGATGACTTTCCCTCCCAACACCCTCCAACCTCTCCCACAATAGCGCCGCCGTCTTGTTTTTTGGTAGTCCTTCAAAATAAGTAGATAAATATTTTGCTTCCCTGCCTCAACACCCCATATGCCCCAGAAGGAAATTCGCAAACATATGTGCTAACGACCACCTGATGAGACCAAAAGAGTAAGGAAACTGGGTGACACAAAAGGCTCTAAGGGAGGCCTCAGTGCATCCCATCCATTGTCCCAGAGTCGGTAACATTATCGCAACCGGGACGGTTGCGCCACTAAACCATGGAATATGGGAGTATGTACAAAAATAAAAACAAGAATTTGGCTAGTGGTGATACCGTCCCCCTGGCCAAATTTTTCAGCAATGTCTTTCTTAGTTTATACTCTTTTGTGGGCACACTATATGCAGGCGGCTCAAATCTTGTAGTTGGCAATATCCGCGGCGAATTCCTTTTCCCA
>CAZTWL010000038.1:0-34515 GCA_964617825.1 uncultured Verrucomicrobiota bacterium | reverse complement strand
CGAGCTGCGCTGGGCAATATCCCAAGGATTTTTCGGCAAAATCCGGATGTTCGAATCCCTGGTATGTTCCAATCTACTGAATGTGGAATGGATCGTTGACTGGGGGGTGCATTTGATTGACCAGTGCCTGGTTGCTTGCGGAGGCAAACCGGTGGAAGTCAGTTGCACGGTTGCTTTCCCGGATAAAGCGGAGACACAAGGTGGGCCCTGGACAGCTTGGATCCGGTTTGATAACGGCTGCATTGGGGTGGCTTCGATGAAGACGGGCGCCGGCCAATCGTACCCGCGTTACGGCGTGGTGGGCGACCAGGGCGGCTGTGCCTGGCCATGCGCCGGGGAGCGCTGGAAAGCGGGTAAATTGAAATTCGACGAAAAAGAAGTTATCACCGAATTGCCGGTCATCTATCGCGGCCGCGAACAGGAACCCATCCAGAAGGGGGAAGTAAAGTTTTCTTTTTGCTCTTTCTATAACAACCTTTACGACGTCTTGGGCGGGAAAGCCGAACTGGCCGTCAAACCGGAAGAAGCGCTGCTGGTAATTGATGTTATGCAGTCCTGCCTTGAGTCTGTCCGGAAAAACATAAGCATTCAAATGCATTAAACCGGCGATTATTCCAATGGAAGAATTGCGCTGGAATGTCGCTGCGTTGCCTGGTAACTGAGCAGCATTTATCAGATTTCACCAGGCGCAGGAACTATGCCTGAGAAGTTCCCTGCCCTTGTTTGCATAGCCTTGGTGGAAAGCGTATGCTAAATTCATGATTCCCCCCGGACACGATGTTAAGCGATCCACGAAATATGTTTAGGGGTGGCGCTTGGAAATACGGCGATGTTTCTATTGTGAAAGTAATGCTTGACGTTGTTTTAAATTAGGATACATTTTGAAACCAAATAGATGTAATATCTAAGAATTAAGGTGTTTAGCTGGTAGAATGAATTATAAATTAAAAGAATCGGAGCTGTTGTTGCTGCGTTACCTGTTTCAAAGCCAGGCGGCGAGTAGGACGCAAATTTCACGTGGGCTGAAAATGCGGCCGGGAACCGTTGGCGTAATTTGCGATACGCTGATGCGGGGCAAGCATATTTGCGCGATGGATGCGGATAGGCAGCGCAATATCCGGTTGCAGGTTAATCCTGAGAAGTACATGGCTATAGGTGTGGAACACGTAGCGGATGGCGTGATTGCCATGATGCTGGCTGCGGACTTGTCGGTAAAATCGCAGGAACGGATTGTTGTTCCCGGCGCAATCGATGGCCAGGAACGGATGCAAAGAATCGTTGAAGCGCTCGATGGCTTCATCCACAAGTCGGGCAATCGGTCGGCGCTTGTCGGCCTCGGCTTTTGCGATATCGGGATGTTTAATGTTAATACGGGAAGATCGATCCGTGCCGGTTTTTTGCCGGGGTGGAACGATATGCCGGTTGGCGACAAACTTGAAGCCAAGTTGAAGATTCCGGTATCGCTTTTATTGAAATCGGATGCCTGGTGCGTGGCCGAACACAAGTTTGGCGCGTCACAGCAATGGGAATCTTCGGTGTGCGTTTTACTTGATCGGGGCATAGGCCTTTCTTTGATGAGTGGCGGTAATCTTGTTCATGGGAACCATCCGGTATGCGGCGAACTGGGACATGTGGTTTGCAATCCTGCCGGCGAGATGTGCAAGTGCGGCAGTCGGGGGTGCCTCGAAACGATCGCGGGTACGGATGCAATTGTCGGCAAAGTTCGCGCGCACCTGACTCCCGTTGACGAGTGCGAGTTTGGCGTTTGTGCCGATCAATTGACGATCGAAGATGTCATTCGAGCCGCTCAAAAAGGGCACAAACCGGCCGAAATGGCTTTACATGAGGCTGCCTGGTCCGTTGGTCTGGTCCTGGCTCAGATTTTAACGGTTATGGGGATGACGAATGTTGTTTTTTCCGGACGACTGGTGGACGCCGGCGAGTTGTTTATGGAGCCGTTGCGGCAGGCCTTGCGCCAGTATTGCGTCTATCCTTTGAATACCAGTCTGGTAGTTGTGGCCGATACCTGGGACGAATTGGCCGGCGCGCGTGGCGCCGCCTATCATGTCCTGGAAAAATATTTCGATGGTGGGAAGGACAAAAAGGCATAAGGAAACGTCGCTGATATGAATGGCATCGAACGTTTCAAGTTGGACGGGAAGAAAGCTTTGGTAACTGGCGGCGGACAGGGGTTGGGGTTGGCGTATGCCCAGGCTTTGGCCGAAGCTGGCTCGGATGTGGCCATCAGCGATATCCGTGAGGAGGCCGTAAGCAAAGCGGCGGAATCAATCCGGAAGCTCGGCCGGCAGGCGCTGGCCATCCGGGCGGATAGCAGCCTGGTTGACGATGTAACGCGCATGGTTGCAACGGTCGTTGACACGTGGGGGCGCCTCGATATTGCGATTAATAATGTCGGGATTGCCATTCCGATCAAAGAATCCCTGCAGGTGACGGAAGCGGAGTGGGATAAGGTGATGAACACCAACCTGCGCGGTACGTTTTTCTGCGCCCAGGCGGAAGCGCGCGCGATGTTGCCGCGGCGCTATGGCAAGATTATCAATATCGCTTCAATTTGCGGACATATTGTCTGGCCGGAACCTCAGGCGTTGTACAGCATTTCCAAGGCCGGTATTTGTCATTTGACGCGCTGCCTTGCGGCCGAGTGGATCAAGCACGGAATTCGGGTCAACAGCATCAGTCCTGGTGTTACCCGAACCCCGGATTTGTTTCCGGACGTTATTCCGACTTTTTTAAAAACGGCTCCGATCGACCATGTGGCCGGGGTGAAAGATTTGCAGGGCGCCGTGCTGTATCTTGCCTCGGAAACGTCGGATTTCATGGTCGGGAACGATCTTGTTCTGGATGGCGGCTATACGATTATGTAACGAACTGGCGGGAATGAACAACGCAACAAGGAGTCTGTGACAATGGCAAAAACTGAAAATTGGGTGAAAGAATGCCGCGCGCTGGCCCGGCAGGCCAGAATTCACTGCCTGCAAATGACACATCGAGGCAAGAGCGGGCATGTCGGCAGTATGTTGTCAATGGCTGAAATATTGGCGGTTTTATACAAACGCATTTTGCATGTTTCCCCGAAACATCCTCGCATGCCGGACCGCGACCGTTTCATTTTGAGTAAGGGCCATGGCGGCGGATGTGTGTATGCCATTCTTACCGAGCTTGGCTTCTTTCCCAAACAATGGCTGCAAGGCTATTATCGCGACATGGGTAAATTGATGGGGCATATCTCCCATTATGTGCCCGGCGTAGAGTTCTCGACCGGTTCGCTGGGGCATGGCCTGCCGGTTGCGCTGGGCATGGCTCTGGCGGCCAAGCGGGCGGGCAAGAAACATCGCGTATTTTGTCTGCTGAGCGATGGTGATTGCGACGAGGGCAGCACCTGGGAGGCCATCCTTATGGCCGGACAGCACAAAGTGGATAATCTGATCGGCATGGTGGATTATAATCGGGTGCAGGCTTTGGGATTTGTTAAAGATGTCATTGAACTCGAACCCTTTGCCGCGAAACTGCGCGCCTGCGGCTGGGCGGTCAAGGAAGTTGACGGCCATGATGTCAAAGCCCTGGATAATGCCCTGGGAAAAATTCCTTTTGAAAAAGGCAAGCCTTCCTGGCTGATTTGCCACACGACCAAAGGCAAGGGAGTCAGCTTTATGGAAAACACCGTTTCCTGCCATTATGGGTGCGTCAACGATCAACAATTAAAACAGGCTTTGGCCGAATTGGGGGAGAAATAACATGCGCGGCATTTTTAACAAGGTTCTTCTGGATATTGCCAAAAAAGACAAGCGTATTTTCATGGTGCTGGCCGATATCGGCTACGGCGAGATCGAGCCCTTCCGCGATACGCTTCCGGAACGGTACTTCAACTGCGGCGTGGCGGAGCAAAATATGACCGGCGTGGCCTGCGGCATTGCCATGGAAGGCAACATTGCCATTACATATTCCATCGCAAATTTCCCTACGTTGCGGTGTCTGGAACAAATCCGTAATGACGTTTGCTATCATAATGCCAACGTCAAGGTGGTCATCATCGGCGGCGGTCTCGCCTACGGTCCGCTCGGCATCTCGCATCAGGCCACCGAGGATATCGCCATCCTGCGCGCCCTGCCGAACATGGTGGTGTTCTGTCCCTGCGATTTCTCCGAGGCCAGGGCCGGGGTGCATGCGATGATCAAGCATAACGGTCCTTTCTATTATCGTTGCGGTTACAAGCGCGAGCCGGAAGTGCATAAAGGGAAAATTGATTTCAAGATCGGTCGGGCGATTCAAGTCCGCGACGGCTCGGATGCCACGGTGATTTTTACGGGCACAATCGGCAACCAGGTGATGCCGGCGGTTGAAAAACTGGCCGGGGAGGGGATCAAATGCCGGGTTTTGAGCATGCACACTGTCAAGCCGATCGATAGGCAGGCGATCGTCAAGGCCGCCCGCGAAACCGGCACCATCATTACTGTGGAGGAGCATCAGATTAACGGTGGGCTCGGCAGCGCGGTGGCGGAAGTTCTCTGCGATGAATGCGTTGCTCCGAAAAAATTCAAACGCTTTGCCTTGCCGGATAAATATGTCTGCAAGGTCGGTACGCATGAGTGGCTGCTCGATCGCTACGGCTTGTCGACGCGCAAATTAATTCCGCAGTTTAAAAAACTCCTGGCCTGACCTTGCATGCCTGTCCGGCGTATGTCTTTTTGGCGTTTTTGGTTTCCAAAACGTTTGCGGGATAATGGGCTGTTGGATTGGCTGTGCCGCTGTCGCCTGACGACGGCGTGCGAGTAAATGGATCCATGCGCTTTTTTCTACTTGCGCGGATGAAGCCGATTATTCATGAATGCGAATGTTATGCTGCCAATCGAGCCCGGCAATGCGCGGGTTGTTTTCGGCGGGTGTCGAAACGAGAGGAGTCAGAGTCTTCTAAATTAAAGGAATAATGATGAAATTAGCATCGAAAGTTGTCGTTGTTACCGGGGCGGGGCAGGGGATCGGGCGCGTTGCCGCCGAGCTTTTTGCCGCTGAGGGCGCGCAGGTGATCTTGTTTGACGTGAATGAATCCCAGGGGAAGCAGGTTGAAGCGGCGATTCAACAGCGGGGCGGCAAGGCGCGCTTCCTGAAAGTCGACATATCGAATCCCAAGATGGTTCAGGATGCCTTCGCGACCGTCGAACGCGAATATGGCGCCTTGCATGCATTATACAACAACGCTTCAGTCTTTCTGGGTGGCAAGGATGCGCCGGTGACGGACCTCGATTTGGAGGTGTGGAACAAGATCCTGTCCATCAATTTGTTCGGGTTGTTTTATTGCTGCAAATACGGCATTCCGCTGATGATCAAGAGCGGCGGCGGCTCGGTGATTAATACTTCGTCCAGCGCCGGCGTAATTGGCATCCCGAAATGCGACGCGTATACGGCAACAAAAGGGGCCACGATTTCCATGACGCGCTCGATGGCGGTGGAATATGGGCCATTCAAGGTTCGGGTCAATTGCATTGCGCCGGCGGCGATTCGCACCGAGATGGTCAAGGAAAGCAATTTCAAGGACAAGGACTTCGACGAACAGCGTTTCCTGCAGACCACGCCGGTGCGACGCTGGGGTGAGCCGAAGGAAATAGCCCAGATCGCCCTTTTCCTGGCGAGTGACGATTCATCCTATCTCAATGGCGCGGTGCTTGTCGCTGACGGCGGGATCACGATTTCCTGATGGGCATTTTAGCATATAACTGAAGGCGAGGCGCTGTCCGGCTGCGTTTCTCGAATTCCAAGGAGCATTTTAAATGACGGATCACAAGGATATTTCCCGGATGCTGGATGAAGAGAGCCGGTTGGCCCGGGAACAAGGGCTCTTCCCGGGTGTTGTGGTTTGTACCGGAAATGTTCGTGAGGTGGAAGTGCTGGAAGCCCGGGGATATGCGGCGGTGGAGCCGGAACACGTGCCCATGTCGACAGATGGTGTCTTCGATCTGGCCAGTATTACCAAGGTGGTTGCTACCGCCACGGCCTGCGGTGTTTGCCGTGATCGGGGCCTGCTCGATTTTGACGCTCCCATTGCCAATTACCTGCCGGAAATGCCGGATATGCATGCAGGCATCATCCGTGTCCGCGAGTTGGCCATGCATACCTCGGGATACGATAGTCGCAAATTCAATCATGACCAGCAGGGCGAAGCCTTGTTGCATGCCTTCATTTCCGCGCCATCGCAATGGGCGCCTGGGACGCACTACGAGTATTCCTGCCGGAATTTTTTTTTGCTGGGCTTGATTGTCGAACGCGTCAGTGGGCAGGGGTTGAGCGCTTTCTGCCAGGATGCCATATTCGGCCCGCTGGGTATGAATGTGACACGGTTCGGGCCGCTGATAAATGCGCGGGAGCGCGTCGTATCATCAGAATGTCCGCCGGGCATCATTTCAGATGCCCAAGCCAAGGCGGCTGGACGGCCGGTAGGCAATGCGGGCTTGTTCAGCAATGCTCTTGACTTGGCGCGGTTCTGCCGAATGATGCTCCAGCAAGGATTCCTGGATGGCGTTCGTGTGCTTGAGAAACAGACCGTGAGGGAGATCATCCGTTCCTGCACGCCGGAAACGCTGCCGCGTCGCGGGTTCGGCTGGGACTTAAGGCCATCGAGCGAATGCATGCATCGCCCTGAAAATCTTTCTGTGGAAGCCTACGGTCATAGCGGCTGGACCGGAGGGTCATTGTGGATCGATCCGCTGCTGAATCTGTTCCTTGTTATCCTGACCAACCGGACGCATCCGCGTGTTAATCCTTCGAAACACGACCAGGCCTATAAAGAGCGCGCCCGTATCGGAGCGCTGATGGTGCATGCGCTGCGTCCCAACGCGTCGTGAGCGCTAAAACCGGTTTCTTTTACTTTTAATCTAACCTGGCCGAGGCGGAAAATCGTGAAGTCGCTCTGTTGTTGATCTGCAGGATGGCAACGCATAGGCTTCCATGATAGTCATTTTCAAGATTGAAGTCTGTGGTATGCAGCTCATCCGCTGTTGACGAATTGTCGGTTGTTTTGACGTGTCGCCGTTTTCTTGGCATCGACAATGTCACATAGAGTTCCTGCTATGCCTGCCGAATTAAGAGTCGATAAGTTCCGAATAATGGCGGCGAAAATAGGGGCGGATAGCCCGCTAGCGCCCCTGCATCCGCCGGCAGGCTTTGCCGCCGGCATGAAGATCGATTCAAGCGTTTCGGCCGCAGAGCGCAAATATTTGGGATACGGATTGGACACCGGCTGTCTGCCATATGGACTGCAGGATCAATACAACCGTGAGCGACGCGATACCGAAACGAAAGTGGCCGTGCTCGAAAACGAGATCTTAAAAGCCACGTTTTTACTCGAATACGGCGGGCGGCTGTGGTCGCTGGTCCATAAGCCAACCGGCCGCGAACTTCTTTATCCCAACCCGGTGCTGCAACCAGCCAACCTGGCGATTCGCAATGCCTGGTTCAGCGGCGGAGTGGAATGGAATATTGCCTTGCGTGGCCATAGTCCGCACACTTGTTCGCCGCTATTTGCCGCGAGGGTCGATGGTCAAGACGGTTCTCCAATTCTACGGCTATGGGAATGGGAGCGCCTGCGCGGAATTCCATATCAGATTGATTTTCGGCTTCCTGCAAAATCGCCTTGGCTGTTCGTCCGCGTGCGCATAACCAATCCGCATGATTACGAGGTTCCGATGTATTGGTGGTCAAATATTGCGGTTCCTGAGGGGGAGCATGTCCGCGTCATTGTACCCGCAAATGCCGCTTATCATTTTGATTATAACAAGATTCTATCCCGTCTTCCCGTGCCGTATGCTGCACAGGCAGTGGATACAAGCTATGCAACTAATTTAAAACAGTCTTCCGATTATTTCTACGACATTGCCGATGGCCAGCGTCCCTGGATTGCGGCCCTCGATGCCGAAGGCAAGGGGTTGATTCAAACTTCGACGTCGCGCTTGTGCGGCCGCAAGCTGTTCGTATGGGGAATGGGCGTCGGAGGTCGTAATTGGCAAAAATTTCTTTCGAATGGGCAATCGCCCTACATTGAAATTCAAGCGGGATTGGCGCGGACACAATATGAATGCTGTCCCATGCCGGCCGGCGCGCAGTGGAACTGGTTGGAAGCCTATGGCTTGATGTCGGCAAATCCGGACAGAGTGCATGCCAAAGAATGGTCGAAGGCTTGCCAGGAGGTGGAATATTGCCTGGAGGCGATGCTTGCCGGTGCCGACCTGGAAGCGCTGTTGCCGCGCAGTGCAGCGGATGCCGATCGTCCTCCGGATGTGATTTTACAGCGCGGTTCGGGATGGGGCCATTTGGAAGCGCGCCGTCGAAGAATATGCGGCGAAAAACCGTTCCATTCGAATGCGCTTGTGTTCGACGAGCATTCTCTTGGAAAAGAACAAGCTCCCTGGTTGGCGCTGCTGGAAAATGGAGCGATGCCAGAGCAGCCTGCTGCCATCCCGGCCGATAGTTGGATGACGCAGGCCGAATGGTTCGAACTTCTTCAGCGTGCTCTTGAAAAAGGGCGCTGCGATCATTGGTTGAGCTGGCTGCATCTTGGCGTCATGGAATATAGTGTGGGCAGAAAAGCGGCGGCGCAGATGGCCTGGGAAAAATCGCTCGATCACGAGCGCTCGGCTTGGGCCTTGAGAAATCTTGCGATACTTGCCGGCGAAGCTAAAAAAACTAGTCATGCTGCTGATTTGTATGCGGAGGCTATCGAACTGGCGCCTTCGCTTTTGCCGCTCCTTTTGGAAGGGATTCGCGCCTATCTCGATGCCGGGCAGATACGGCGTGCGCTTGATTGCATATGCAAGCAGCCACCTTCAATTCGGTCCGATGGGCGGGTACGGACACTGGAAGCCAGCGCGCTCGTAACCTTGGGCGAGTTGGATAAAGCCGAAGCGATTTTGATGAGTGGATTGGAGGTCGCGGGATTGCGGGAGGGCGAGATGGCGCTTTCCAATCTGTGGTTTTCGATTCAGGAGCGACGGTTGGCCGGCAAGTTGGGATGTCCGATCGATGAAAATGTGAAAAAACGCGTGCGCCGCGAATGTGCCTTGCCGACGAATCTGGATTTTAGGATGGCGGAATAAGTGAGCAGTTATATCGATAGAAAGCGCTTGCCGTCCGGAGCCAAACTTCAATTATGCGTCCAAAATATGAGGTTGGCATCTGACGCGCATTTCGTAACGATTTATTTGAGCCAGCCCATGCCGTTGGGGTATGCATGGGTCGCGATAAAGCAGCCGGCGGACTGAGCTTACGCATGTTCCGTTATGTCCAATTACCGCCAACCAAGGATGGCGCCGCCGTGAAAATGCCTGCGAATGTTTTGGACGAAAGGCTTGACTTGGCAGCGGCCACAGGTAATGTTTCAACTATTTAGCGGCTGCCACTATCGCAGGCAGCTGCGGCAAACATGGAAATATTTATTCTTTGTCCTGGCAGGCAATGAGTCGGTAATACGAAAGGGAGCGCCGTGAATGTTACAACCGTTCTTGGACCTGTGGCCCGGGAAGAATTGGGCTTTATCCTTCCCCACGAGCACATTTTCATAGACTTGAATAATCAGTTCAAGGAACCTACCGATCCGCAAAAGCTGAAATTAAGCCGCGAACCGATGACCCTGGCCAACTACGGATTCCTTCGGCGTAATCCCTATGCGATTCGCGAAAATGTCGTTATTGATGATCCGGCTTTAGCTGTGGAGGAATTGGGGTATTTCAAGGCGCGGGGCGGCCGCACCGTTGTGGATTGCACGTCGATCGGAATCAATCGTTCGCCGGAATTGCTGCGCGATGTGGCGCGCAAGACTGGGTTGAATATTGTGACCGGATGCGGCTATTACACCCAGGACACGCATCCTGCCGATATGTCCCGTCGCTCGGTTGAAGAACTGGCGGATGAAATGATCGGGGATTTGACCGTGGGCATTGGCAAAACCGGCATCCGCGCCGGTGTCATCGGCGAAATCGGCACAAGCGATCCCATCCATCCCGACGAATTGAAGAACGTGCGCGCGGCGGCCATCGCCCACAAACAGACCAAGGTGCCCGTGCAAATTCATACCTATCCATGGGGTAAAACCGGTTTGGAAATATCGGATTTGCTGGTTAATCTGGGAGTTGCCCCGGACCGGATTGTCATTTGCCATATAGACGTTGTTTTCGATCTGGACTATCTGCGTGCCCTGCTCAAGCGGGGGATCTACATAGAATTCGACAATTTCGGCAAGGAGTTTTACATTGACCGGGAGGATCGCAGCGGGTTTTCCGGCGGAGTTTTTGCTTATGACCTGGACCGGGTGCGCGTTATTCGCCAACTGGTCGAATGGGGCTATGAACGCCAAATTTTGATTACCAATGATCTCTGTCTGAAACAGATGTTACGGCGTTTCGGTGGATGGGGGTATGCGCATATCTTGCACCACATCGTGCCGATGATGGAAGATGAAAAAATTTCCATCAAGGTCATTGAACGTCTGGTTAGGGATAATCCGGCCGATTGGCTTTGCGGCAAACAATGACCGACCTGGGCTCGCGAGTTTTCGCTCGTTTAATCCAGCTGTCAAAGGCGATTTGGCGTTTTTCGTCCAATGGGTGTAACCGGCATTCTTCTGTTTACCGCGGATAACACGTTTCTTGGTGGTGTCGCTTTGAGGAGATTGAGGGCTAAGCGGCGGAGCGTGGCGAAGTATTCGGCGGCGTGGCCGCAGCGGGCGCGACTTTGGTCCTCAGCGAGCTGCACATCGAGCACTCAGTGCAGTTGATTCTCCACGCCCCATTAGGAACGTGCCGCCCATAACCGCCTCGCGGCATCAGCACTCCGCCAGACCACGGCTAAGGATTAAGATGCGTTTGCCCTGTCCTGTGTGGCGTGAAATCCCTTGACAGATGCCGGATGCCTGATATTTTCGCCCTCGGATTCTCAGTGGAAAACCATGCTTTGGCGGATGAATATTGAACAGGAGTTTTGAACAGATGAGCAAACTGGTTAAGCTGGCGTTGATTGGCGCGGGCAACCGCGGGCAGGGGACTTTCGGACAATATGCGCTCGACATGCCGCACCGTGTCAAGTTCACGGCCGTTGTCGAGCCGAATCAGGAAAAAAGGGAATTTTTTGCCGCGAACCATGGCCTTCCCGCGGAACGCTGCTTCAAGGATATCGATTCGTTCTTTGCGGAAAACATCAAGGACGTGGATGGCGTCATTATTGCCACGATTGAAGACCAGCGTCTGGATCCGGCCTTTAAAGCCATGGCCAAAGGCTGGCATATTCTGATGGAAAAGCCCATGTGCGTCAACAAGGAGGATCTGATCCGGCTTTATGACGCTGGTAAAAATTACCCCAAGAATTTCATCGTTTGCCATCAGATGCGGCTTACCCCGATTTACCTTACGATTAAGAAGATCGTCGATTCGAAACGTTTGGGCGATATCGTCTGCATCCAACACAGCGAAAACCTCTCATATTCGCATATGGCGCATTCGTTCGTCCGGGGCTTTTTCAATTCTGCGCGTCTCACCCCGATGCTGTTGGCCAAGTCCTGCCATGACATGGATTTGCTCGCCTATCTGACCGGGCGCAATGCCGTTAAAGTCGCTTCCTTTGGCTCGTTAAAATACTTCCGCAAGGAAAACTGCCCGAAAGGCGCGACGAAATTCTGCCTTGACGGCTGCAAGCATGCCGAAACCTGCCCCTATAATGTGCTCAAGCTCTATTTCGACGAAGATGCCGACAAGGCTTTCCTGCGGCAGATGGGCGTGATCAAGGACAAGAACCAGTTGCGCGAATTGCTGGCCAAAAACCGTTTCGGCAAATGCGTGTTCCAGACCGACAACGATGTAGTCGATAACCAGACGGTCCAGATTCTTTTCGAGGACAATATAACGGTGTCGTTCACCATGTGCGGGCTCAATGGCGTTGAACGGCGCATGACCAAAATCAGCCTGACCAACGGCGAAATCGAGTACGATGCCGCCCATCCCGACGTTTTGAAAACCTGGAGTTTCGAGCCGCGCCTGGAAGATGTTATCAAAGTCAAAATCAGCGGCACGCACAGCGGCGGTGACCGTGCAATCATGAATAATTTTATCGATTCCATCGAAACCGGCGACAAATCGATCCTGTTTACGCCGATCAGTAAGTCGCTGGAAGGACACCTTCTGGTGTTTGCCGCGGAGGAATCCCGCCATCAAGGAAAAATCATCGATCTTCGCGAATTCGAGGCGTCCATCCGCAAAAGCTTGAAAAGTGGTCAACCTTCCGGGAACAAGTCGGCATAAGCCAGGGGACTCATCTGCCGGATCCGTGGAGTAAGCAAGTTTACTTCCTCGCGTAAGGGTTCGACGCGTTCGCCGATATAGCGCTCTACCCAGATGGGCTCCATCAAGCCCTTCAGCGCTTTGCGCAAGTCGTCGGCCGCGACGTCCAGATCGTGAATCTGTATATGCGCGCCTTGCAGGTGTCTGGCCATATATGAACACGGCCTGCGGCGGGGGTCCTGAGTCACGGTCACAATCAGCTGCCGGATGAACTTGATTCGTTCCCAGAAAGAATTCCGGACCGCGCTCAACCTGACCAGGGCGGCATGCGCATCCCGGAAAACGCGTCCCTCGCCGATCCGGTCAAGCTCCCGCCGGCAGGCCTCGATGCCGCCCCGCGGCGATCTGCCGTCATGTAAAATCACACCGACATTAAAAGCCGAGTCCAGTGCTCCGTCAATGGGCTCATTCTGAAAAATACTGGTGGTGTAGCGGCTCCAGGCCGTGGCAATGACTCCGATAAACCGATGGCGAACAGCGACTTCGACCCAGCCCAAGGCGTTAGTTTCGCGCACGTCAATTTTCGGCAAATCGGCGTCGGCCCCGTCGGCGCCCTTATAGGCTGTGGCGCCCCACAGCGGGATATGATGCTCAGCAAAGCGTTCGATCATTGCTTGGTTGCAAAGCGTTTTCATGGCATAAGGGTGGCCTCCGTAACCCCAGACGACAAGGTCGGCCTTGCGCCCCAGGCGTTTGAGGGCATTCGAATCCCATTCGCGCATCATGTCGTGCCAAAGCATAGGCCGGATTTTACGCCGGGCAAGTTTGTTCATGAGCGGCTCGATATGCTGCAAATAAAGCGCGCCTTTGCCGTGTTTGACGATATATTTTTTTGTGTCCGGATGCGTGCCGAAAGTTCCGGCCTCGTCGCCGCCGAGATGAAAGCGCTTCACGTTCGGCATTAGCGCTAAAACGTCGTCGATCATTTTTGCGACGAGTTCGCGCGCGCCCGGAGCCAGCGGGTTGAGGTCCGATTCGTTATTGGCCGTCTCGCGCAAATGCGCGTAGGCTGGCAGACGCAAGGGCGTTTCCATATGGCCGAGGCATTGAACCAGGGGGATAATCTCGAGGCCAAGGTTGCTGGCGACTTTGACGAAATTGCGGACGGTGGCGGGCGAATAGGCCGTTTCGCTGCGAAACCGCTCGTCAACGGTCCACGGGAATGCATCTTCCCATTCAACTAAGACCGAGTTGTAGCGGGCAGCGGAAAATACCTTGAGCAGTTCGATCAGCCGTTTCGGCGTCGGCGGGGTGCCTTTCAAATCCAGATGAACGCACCGTTGTCCGATTAAGGCCTTGTCGGATTCGAATAGTTTTTCCGCGGAACGCATATCTGCTCCTTTATTGTAAAATTAAAAACATTGGCGGCCAGCCGCGCCGGAAGGCATGCATACTCGCAAACAGAAAAACTCTCTTCTGGTTGCAAAATGTGTCACAAGACGAGTGGCCTGGCAAGCATGAAGGTTGCTTAAAACCATCGGATGTGAGATAGATGCTAGCTAAATTACCGGACGGAGATGGACAAAAATGCCCTCTTGATCTATGCTTGCAAAAATGATTTGCACGCGAAATCCGGTTTGCCTTTTTCGACAATCAGGCTTGGGAGACAATGCGATGTGAGAACAATCCATTTGCCCGCTTTCTTGATCGGCATGCTCCTGTTGGCGACGGGGCCGCTTGCCTTACGTGGTGCAAGCTTCGACCGCCAGGGGCTGTTGGGAAACGATGCCATTGCCTTTCTCAGAGAGGACATCGTTTGGCACGTGAGTTTCGATTCGCAAAATCCGCGGAGCGATATCGGCGATTTGGCCGTTATTAAAACTAAAGGCGATCTGGCCTACGCTCCCGGTCTTGTAGGCCAGGCCTTGGTGATCTCCGGCAAACCGCAGGCGGCCGTGGAATATGAGCCCGTCCAGCCCATTTTTCAAGGGGCCGGAGCGATCTGTTTCTGGGTCATGCCGCAATCCTGGATTCAAAAAGGATTTGCGGAGTCGCGCGGGATCATTGTTCTTTTGCACGCCATGATCGGCGGCGGCGCGTTGATTGTCGAGCGCCAGGGCTTTGCCGCCAATCCGAAACGCACGGATTATCTGCTCGTTCTGCTGAACAAGGTAACCGAAGGCACGCCCCTGGCGGTGGCGGACACAACCGAGGCATGGGAAAATGGAGTATGGCATCTGGTCGTTATCAACTGGAATGAAAAAGGGCTCGAGACCAGCGTCGACGGCAAGGCCCTGAAGCGGACCGCGTACCCGCGTCCTTTGGTTACCCGTGATTTTGCCGGACACGAACGATTTACCCTCGGCTGCAATGCCGCCGATGCTGCGGAAATAACATTGCTCGACGAAATAACTGTTTTTAAACGGCCGCTTGAGCAGAACGAAATTCGTAAGGTTTATAAAACGGGATCGGCGAAGATTATCGCCCCCGTTCCTCCGGCTCGAGAAACCAAAAATAGCGCCGCTGCAATTTCACCATCGGCCGGTCCGGGCGCCTCCTGGAATACCGAGATCCTGCGGACGGAAGCGCGTTTGCCGTTTATCAATTCGGTCGAAGCGCCTAAAATCGATGGTGTGATTGGCGAAGACGAATGGGGCGGCGCGCTCAAGGAATTCGGCGGCTATAGGAACACCGTTGACCTAGAACAGCGCGAATGCGTCTATTACCTGGCATCGGATGGCGATAAAATCTATGTGGCCGTGCGCTCGGAGCTCCCGCCTACAAAGACGCTGCTGTCTTTTAATCAGCCGCAAGGCGACAAGGACGTTGCCCCGTTGGCTTCCCTGAACGACGATTCCGTGGAAATATGGTTGATGCCGGACAAACGCGCCGGGGGCAAAATGTTCGCCCTGTTGTTCAATTATCCCGGCGCCGTTTATGATTTCAGCTACGATCCGCAGTCCAAGCGAATGGATGCGGCCTGGCGGTCCAAAGCGGAATATGCCGGCAAAATCGTCGGCAACGAGTGGCAGGCCGAAATTTCCGTTCCGGCCAGTTCCCTGGGCCGTGCTGCCGTTGCCGAAAATATGTCCTATGGCATTCATATCGTCCGGAATTTCAAGCGGCCGGGTTTGCAGGCCAATTGGACACCGCTTACGGGCGCTTTTACCAATCCCGAAAACATGGGCGTCGTTACCTGGGATAACAAGGCGCCCCTCGTGCGCTTCGTTTCTGCCTTGAGCGCCGACAAACAAAAGATCGATTTGGTTTTTGAGGCGCAAAACAAGGGAGGCGTGGATATCCCGATGGTCATTGAGCGCTATTGGCAGTGTGCCGGCAACACGGATTTTACAGCCAAGGAAAACGTGCTGCTCAAAGCGAAGGGAAAGCGCATTTTTACGCTGGTGAAAGATACGGCCGTGGGTGGTCAATACTTTGTTGTTTTCAAGGCCCTGGCGCCTGACGGTCGTGTGCCGTATTTTTCGCGGAAATTCATCTGGCAAACCAGGCGCGGCAACAATGTCTGGACCGTGGACGGTCTGTCTCCGGATGCCCTTTTCCGGTACGGCTACTATCCATATTTCAACAAAATCAGGACGAAAGTCGACATTTCCGGTATGGAAAACAGGGGGTCCGTGACGGGCGCCGTTGCGCGCTTGACGACGAAATCGGGCGAGTTCGTTGCGGAAGCCGTTTATCCGCCGTTGGTCAATTCCGTCGCGGAATTCACGTTCGATGTTCCCGTGCTGAGGGCAGGCGAGTATGCCATCGAAGCCTTGCTGCTGAACGCTAAGGGTAGCAGGGTTCCCGCGGCTAAGCGGGAGTTCCAGCGCAAAATATTCGAATGGGAAGGCAATCGCCTTGGAATATCCGATGAGGTGATCCCGCCTTTCACGCCGATCGAAGTGTCCGGACAGAAAGTGATGACGGTGCTGAGATCGCACGCTTTAAACGATATCGGGTTCCCCGAACAGATCGAAAGCGACGGCAGGAATATCCTTGCCGGGCCGATATCTTTGCGGGCCGAAGTCGACGGCAAACAAGAGACGCTGCATGCCGGCAAGCCGCTGGCGTTTACCCGGATGCAAAAGAACGAGGTTGGCTACAAGACATCCTGGAACGCAGGCGCGCTCAACGGTAGCATCTCCGCTTCGTTTGACTATGACGGCATGCTGAAAATTACAATGGACCTGGATCTGCCAGGTAAGGCGATCCTCAATCGCTGTGATTTGGCAATTCCCATAATGCCCGAAACTGCCAAATTTATGCATGTTCTCTCCGATACCGGAAAGGCGAGTTTTACCGATAAAATTCCAGGCGGAGAAAATCCAGTCTGGGAAAGCCTGTTCATCGACCATTGTCAAGCTGCCGACGACGATGGTGTGCCCTGGCGCCTGCCCGGGACGTTCGTGCCGTATGTCTGGGTCGGCGATGAAAATCGCGGGATTGCGTGGTTTGCGGCCGGCGATAAGGATTGGCTCGTGAACGACAAACAATCGGCAGTCACGATCGACCGTTACAAGGATCGGACCGAAATCGTCGTACACTTCGTTACGCAACCAGGAACGCTAGATCGCAAGCGTTCCATCGTTTTCGCTCTTCAAGCTACGCCGACCAAGCCGATGCCAATGACGCCCGCGCCCTGGCGAAACATCGTTTTCAGCATGCCGCAACTGGGAGGCCAGTACAATGCCGCGATCATCGGGTCGGCGCTGCAGTGGGGCGGCGACGATTATTATACTTTTTATCCGCGCGGCAAGGATTATACGATCTTCGAAATCATTCGGAAAACCCGGGCCGGTGAATATAATGCGGAAGCATGGAGCCGCTGGGCGGAGGGCTATGATCCGAATATTCCCTTTGTCGACAGAATCCGGCGCAATATTCGCAGCGGGGAAGGTGTCTTCCGTTCCCGTCCGGAAACGGTCATTCCCTATACCGACATGCGCGGGATTGTCGTCCGGGAAGAGGATTTCAGGGTGTTTCAGGATGAATGGCTGGTCGATGCCTATTCGCCGAAAAAATGGCCGGAATATGATGAAAGCGGGGCCTTCGGATATTCGGCCATCGCCTGCCGGAGCCGCCAGGATTATATTCTCTGGTATTTCAACAAGATGCTCGATTCCGGCGCCATGGATGGAATTTACTATGATGTTCAATATCCGCAGGCTATCCGCAACACGGTATCCGGGCAGGCGTACATCGACGACTTTGGCAAAATCCGCGCCGTCTGCGATATTTTCGATACCCGCGAGCTATTCAAAAGGAGCGCCGTGCTTGCATGGCAGAAACGCAGGTACAATCTTAACGTGGCCCACATGAGCTTTACACTGATGGCGCCGGTCCACTCCTGGGCCGGGGCGATCCTGGACTGGGAGAGCCGGTACGGCATGGATGATTTTCAGGAGCGTTTCAAGCGCGAATATATCCATGCGGTCTCCCTCGGGCGTCAAGTGGGGGCCATGCCGATTGCCTGCGGTTCGATCGGAATCACGGGCGTTCCCGATCGCCGTCCATGGGTCAACCGCACATTGGCCGGCACCTTAATCACGCATGAGATCAAAGATTGGGCCGTGGGGTGGGGTAAAGACGGCATTTATGAAAAATCGCTGCGGTTGTTGTATGCTTTCGGTTATGGTGCGGACGATTGTGCGGTATATAATTACTGGAATAAGGACTTTCCTGCAGTCATTGAGGGCCTCGATGTTGCGGCGCTCGTGCTGGTTAAGAACGGCGAGGCGCTGATTGTCGTCTGCGATTACGGCGAAGGCGGAACCTGCAGATTGGCGCTGGATCCCGAAAAAATCAAAATCGAATCCGGCGGCCGCTTCCGTGACCTCGAAAACGGTTTAATCCTTGAACGAAAAGGCGACTTGGCCTGTTCTTTCGAAATTAAGAAACACGATTTCCGCATAATCGCATACAACTCCGGCGAATCGAAAAGCAGCAAGCGCGCGGTTCCTACAGAGGATAGCGCGCTTTGGCCCGATGATCTTAGGATCCAGTCCCAGCGTTAACACAAAAATGACGGCAAATATGGCGTCCATCAACGGGATGGCGACTTTATGGAAAGTCCCAAATGAATAAAATCATGGCAAATGCAATTAGCCGATTCCGAATGATTATTGTAGTTGAGCTGCTGTTTACGCCTTTGCTGAATGCCGGGGAAGTTGCCGTTCTGCCCAGTCCGTATGCTGTCGAATATCAGGACGGCCTGCTGAATCTGAATAAGAACGACAAGATTATTCTCCCGGGGGATGCAACCGGGCGCCTTGTTGAAACCGCCGAACTTTTGAATGACGGCATCCGCTCCGTGACAGGTTTTTCACTTCAGTTATATAAAGGCGACGATAAATTGGCCGGAGTGTCATCTGCTCCGGTATCCGCGCTTGCGAAATTAAAGCGTTATTATAATCGTCTGGTTCATCATGCTCGCATGAAGCTGGCGATGGACTCTGGAATATATCTGGAAATCAAAAGCAATCCGCAAGTAAAAGCGGAAGGCTATGTGCTGAAGGTGGCTAAAAGCGGCATAACCATCGAAGGCGGGGATGATGCCGGGGTTTTTTATGGAACACAAACCTTGCGGCAACTTCTGTGCAGGAACGGGAACGCATGGCAGCTGCCGTTTATGACCCTGACCGATTATCCGCAATTCTCCTGGCGAGGAAACATGGTTGATCCCGCCAGGCAGTTTCGCGATGTTACCGTCTTGAAAGCGATCATGGACGTAATGGCCCGATACAAGATGAATGTTTTCCATATTCATTTTACGGATGATTCTTCCTGGACGCTGCAGAGTGATAAATATCCCAAATTGACGACTTACCGCAATCCACCCGCAGGTCCCTACGGTTCTTACACCAAAGCGGATTTGCGTGAAATTATCGAGTATGGCCGCAAGCGCTTTATTACCATAGTGCCGGAAATAGATGTTCCGGCGCATGCGGCAGCCTTAATAGGCAGAACGGATTATCCGTCCCTGCTGTGCGATCACAAACCGAACTTGGGTGTTGTCTGTGCCGGAAAGGACAAGACATATACGGTTGTCGGCGATCTCATCGATGAATTCGCGCCGCTGTTTCCCGGGGCATATTTTCATGTCGGGGCCGATGAGGTTTGGCCGACAAACAACTGGGAAAAGTGCGTTTCATGCAAGATGAAAATGAAAAAGGAAAACCTTGATCCGGCATGCCAGGAGCAATTATACGGCTATTTTCTGCGGGCTTTGCAGGATATGCTAAAAAAACATAACAAACGCATGATCGCGTGGGAAGAGGCTTCGTCGATAGGGCCGCAATGGTTGGGTAATGACGCTATCTTCCAGAAATGGAAAGGAAGCGATGCGAATGCCAATTTTCTCCGGATAGCTGGCGAAAAGGGATTTAAAATTATCAATTCCACATCAAGTCCCCTGTACCTTTGCCGTTTTGGCAATGACGCAATTGATTTGATTGATTTTCAACCGCGGATTTTCGGTTCGATGACTGCGTTTTCCAACAGCGTATTGGGGATTGAATCGTGTTCGTGGGGAGACAGGAAAGAAATGGCGGAGGACAAGGTGCTGATGCCGCGGCTTTTGGCCGTTGCTGAAAGAAGCTGGGCGGAGAAAACGGAGCGTGGGGCGTTCATGCGCCGGATGACATATCAATTTCTGGATACCTATAAGCAGATTCCTTCTGAATTATGTGGCAAGCCGGATGCCGCTGGTATGACCGCAAAATTAATCGAGATCATCGCAGATCAACACCATCCGCTGAATTCGTTCAGGATGCACTTGCTTAATTTCATTGTCAACGATCATCCAGACTTGGTGGCAGCCGCCGACATTCGAGACCATATCGATTCGTTTCTTAAAACTCACCGGGACCGAAAGGTTGATCGTGAGGCGACCGAGTTGCTGCGCGAAGATTTTAACCGGTTAATCCGGCTCAAGAAGAAGTTTTCTGCCGGGGCGCCACGGGATGTATCCGATTGGCTTGATAATATCGAGCGCACAGGGCTTGTCGGCAATCTCTGCCTGGATGCAATTCGGGATAAAAAACTGGTTGATTTAAATGCGTATAAGGCCGATGTGCGTAAAATTAAGGAGTTGTCGGTGGCGCCCTTGAGTGGGGACAAATTTAGCGAAAGATTCAGACTGAGTAATACGCCGTCCTTTAAGAATCTGGTTGCCTCCGTATTGTGACCTGCCTGCTCCGATGGTTCGCGTATATGATCTGTTGCTAAAAAAGTATTGACACGCCCTTTTAATAACATACATTGTGTAACCTAAGTTGTGGCGGTGGTAGAAAATAAACAAAATAAAATACGCGGCGATTTCAGGGGTAGGACGCCCCATTCGTGTCGTTTTGGTGGTCGGCAGCTGTTTATCGTCCAAGTTGACCGATAAAACCAAGTGCGCAGAATGGCCGTAGCACCGATTTTCCGGGTAGTTCATTCGATTTTACCGGGAGTTTGCTGGCAGCCTTGTCTGTGTGAGGGTCATGGCCTTTCAGGAGGAGGGAATTCAGGTGCAGAAGATTAAACGAGTGTATGCGTTATTCTTGGTTGCAATTGCGGCAAATACATATGCGTATGACGATGCTTTGGTTCGGGATGGACGGGCAACAAGTTGCATCATTCTGCCGGATAATGCCGGCCCGGTGGAAAAGCATGCGGCCGACGAGTTAGCCATTTTCATCGAAAAAGCGACCGGAGCAAGACTGGCCATTCGGAATGCGCCTTCCACCGATTTGTATAATATCCGCCTTGGCACCGTCGAGGCAAAGAACTTGCTGCGTTCCGATGCTGTGAATCAAGCGGTTGCCCGGTTGCAGGATGACGGCTTTGTTCTGGCGGCCGACAAGGAAGGACTGCGGGTGATCAGCAAAAAGCCGGTAGGCGTTCTGTATGGCGTCTACGCAATCCTGAAGAAATATGCGGGCATTCGCTGGTTCGCGCCAGGGGATGACTTCGAATTCTGTCCTAAGCAGGCGACAATTGCCGTTCCGGAACAGATTACTGTCAGTAATCCGTCGTTTAAGGTTCGTCGCTGGGGATTTGTTTGCGCAAACTGGAATTCAAAAACCATAGACTCCTGGGATTGGCTGGTGCGCAACGGCATGACCGTCGGCGCTGAAAAGTCATTATACAAGAGCGCGCTGCGGGATGAGTTGGAAAAACGGGGGGCGGCGGTCGGTAACAGCCATAACTTTGGCAGCCTTATAAGCGATGACCTTTTCGACGAGCACCCCGAATATTTTCCGCTGATCGATGGCAAGCGCAGGAAACAGCGTGTCAAGGGGGATAATCGGTGGCCGCAGCCATGTACGTCCAATCCGAAAGTCGCGGAAATCATGATCGCCGCTATTAACAAGGACTTGGATTTGCCGCCCAAGGAAAACAAATACCTGATTGGCAACAATGACGATATCCTCTGGTGCCAGTGCGCAGACTGTGTCAAGCTGGATCCTCCGGACGAAAAGAAAAAAGAATATGTCAGTACGCGCTACTATACTTTGATAAATAAGCTTGCCGGCGAAGTCTTAAAAACCCACCCGGATGTTGATCTTTGGGCATGGGCTTATCAAAATTTTCAATATCCGCCAGCCGGCGTCGTCCCCGATCCACGCTTGTACATCGAGGCCTGTATCCACGGCCGGTGCTACCGCCATTCCATGGCGGATATTCAATGCCAGGCAAACGACAAATTCCGCGACATGCTTGGCCAATGGTGCAAGTTGAAAAATCCGGTCAGCACACTGGAGTACCTTGATGCCACAATTTTTCCCGTTTATCTGCCAATCGAAAAAACATTTGCCGAAGATATCAAATACTACAAAAAAATCGGCCTGGCAGGATGCCGGATATTTACCGTGCCTCCAGATGGAGACTTCGGTGCGCGCTGGCGATTACCGTGTTATCGCGACAGCATGCCGGCATTATGGCAGACTTATTACCTTGCGGCGCAGTTGTTCTGGGATGCCGATGCCGATTATGCCGCGCTTTACGAGGATATGGGCTCAAAATATTATGGCAAAGCCTGGCCGATTATGCGCGAATACCGCGCGTTGTTAACCCAATCTTTCCTGGAGACTTCCGGCCATGTCTGCTACGGCATGCCGCAGTATGCCGTCGGTAAATGTCTTGAAAAAGCGGGCACAGAGGAAAGCCTGGTTCAGTTGCTTGACGAGGCGGAAAAAAACGCGGGTCCGGACCGGGGTACACTGAAGAAAATAATGAGGGAAAGAGAATATTTCCAGAACTATTGGCAGTTTGCCCGCAAGGTGTTCCTGGCGAAGCGCCAGAAGGACGTTTATGCCGATATGCGCTCCGCGAATATTGTCATCGACGGGAAATTAGGGGAAGCCGACTGGGAAAGAGCCGATGTCACATCCGGATTTGTTATGGCCGACGGCAGGACCATGGCGGAGCCACAGACATTTGTCAGAATAGTCTATGACGATGACAACATCTATTTCGGCGTTGAGGCCATGGAGAACGACCCGGGCAAGATGAAAATCAAGGCAGGCGAACATGATGGCGCCGTATATGGCGACAGCAGTCTGGAGTTTTTCATTGCCGCCCCTGGAGTGGAGGACAAATATGCGCACTTGATCGTAAATCCCATGGGCGTCACATATGATGCCCTGGCTTTTTCGGGTAACAGCGCCGATATCAAGTTCAACTCTCAGGCGGAAATCAAAACCGCGACACTGAAAGACCGCTGGATTGCTGAGATCCGTTTCCCCGCAGCTGCGTTCGGACTTAAAATTAATACAGGCGAAACATGGAAAATCAACGTTGCCCGTAACCGCCGTCTTATCGATAAAATGGTTCAAGGCAGTTCATGGTGCAATGGTATTTTTCATGGGCCGGAAGCTTTCCGGCCGGTTGTGTTCGGCTTGCTCAAAAACGGCGATTTTGAGGAGGCGCTTGCCTTGACTGCGGCTCAAAAAAAAGAAACATGGACGTATTTGGACAACAGGATGGCAAAAAACTGGGTCGTGAATGAGGGCAATCCCGGCGCCTCCAGTTTGCTTGGGACAGGCGCGGCCAGGGGGACGCAGTTCCTGCGTATCAAGGATGGGGCGATCTACGGCGCCATTAATCAATCCGCCGATTATCGGGGCGACTTGGTGATAAGGGCTCAAGTCCGCGGCAAAGGAACTGTAGCCGTTTATATCTATCGCTACAATCGAGATCCTGTCAAAAACATGCCATCAATCATTCTCAAGGAGATGAAGGCCGATTCATCGGTTTGGATGCCCCTTGAAGCAATTTTCAAATGTGAAGACGATAAACTCCTCAAGTTGGCCTTTCATGTAAAAGGCGAAATTGACCTTGACGATGTCACTATAATCCGGGGACCAAGGCAACCTGTAGCGCCCAAGCTCTAACCGCTGCCATCTTCGGCCGCCTATTTCAAGACAACACAGCGCGCTCAATCAAATATCGAAAAGGGGGCAACATGCGGAGCATAATTGCCGGCTTATTGGTTCTGTTCAGTATAATAGGGGTGCGGGCGGAGAATCCATCGCTCGAGATCAAGAACAAGCGCGTGGCGCTGTTTTATGATGAACAGTTCCCCTGGCGCGGAAATCCAAAAACGCTGGCTTGGTACCAGGAAACCCTTTCGACTTTGGGTTTGAACGTTACAATACTGAATGCAAAGGAACTGGAGGATGAGAAGTTAATCACCCGCCGCAGATTTGACTCCGTTTTCCTGCCGGACGGGTCGTCTTTTCCCATCAAGGCTGAATACACGCTGACCGCCTTCCTGGCGGAAGGCGGCAATTTGGTGGTGGGCGAACTGCAGGAGGAAGTCAAAGCCTACGACGAACAGAAAGCTTCCTGGTCCAAAACATATGGTTGGGAATGGTATACGATCTATTCGGAGTGGCAGCTTCGCCGGGTGCGAAGTTTGGGCGAGAAGGGGCGACGCGGCTTGGGGGTTCCGCTGACGCGCAACACGCAGATTCCCGAAGCGCTCCAGGCCCGATTGCCTCAGACCGCAGGCCCATTTGCATCCAACGAATGGTTCCAAGTGTTGGACCGGGTGAATGGGAATCTGGATATTACCCATGGCGGCAAGGATATAAACGCGGCGGCCAATATTATCTGGCCGATGTATTTCTTGCCCAATGGCGAAAAGGCGGATTTCATTGGTTATCGTCATCATAACCTGCTGTTGAATGGATCAACATTGGTGGTACTGGGAAAAACAGGGCGCCTCCTGCTAAATACGGATGCTGCCGCCGGCGTGATTTATGCGGCCTTCAAAATGTGCGAACTTCCCTTTCCCGGAGAACAGTCCGCCGAATATTACCAATGCCTGTTCGAACTCCAAAAGACGATTAGCCGCTTAAGCGCGCAATATGTTGACGTTAATGCAGCCTTGGCGGATGCTGCCTTGGTAGCATTCTATCGAGGTCAGCCCGGACGTTATCTGGAGCTTAAAAATCAGTTGATCCAGGCTGATAAGGATTTCTATGACCTGTTGAGCGCTAAACGCAAAACGGATATGCAACTGGTCGAGGAAGACGTTCCTGAGCAGCAGGATGCGGCCCGCAAGGAAATCCTGAAGAGGAGCTGGCGACTGAAGAATCAGTTCCAGGGGTTGGTCAAGGCCGCTGAAAAGGAAACGAACGCAATCCGGACGCCGGATAAAGTGACGGTGACCAATGCAACTTGTGATCGGTTGCATTTCGATGCGGGGTCCAGTGCGCCATTTGGTTGGTATATGCTGCGGAAGCATTATTTCCAGACGATCAAGGAATTGGGCGTCAATACAGCACGCGCAGATAGACGTTTGCCTGAATATTTTCAGGATCCGCAAATCAGGAAAAACAGCGAGGGGGTAAAGTTCACCGTGGCTTTCGGTAATTATGCGACAGCTTACAGCCGTTTTGATCCGGTGACGGGTCTTATCAAGGAGATTGAAGATGTAAAAAAGCGTGGAAAATATTACGACCAGCCTTTGGATAACACGGAATATGCAACCAATTTTCCGGCATTCGTTGCCAAGTGGAAGGATATACCCGTTTATCGCTATTATCTCTATGACGCTTTGTTCGGTGAGGGCGGCTTGGATACCATGTATTGGGGCGCCAAGGCGCGCCAGGATTATCAGGCCTACCTGGCTCAAAAATACGCGACAATCCAGTCCTTGAATCAGCGCTGGAAATCCAGTTATCCGTCGTTTGGCGAAATCCAGGCGCCTCTCCATCAGCCGCAAACGGAAATGGAGCATGGCAACTGGGAAGATTGGACGGTTTTCCGCGATGGTATCTATAATCAGAAAAGAAAAGGCGTCTACGAGCTGTCCAAACAGAATAGCCCCGATATTCCGGTGAGCGTGGTTATGTCGATCGGTGTATTCAGTCGGCCATATATGGGGGGGAACAACCTTTATCTATTCACTCAAAACCAGGATATTTCGGGCATGGATGGCGCTTACCTGGCCGTTTCGCCGGGAGAATGGACTTGGTTCGATCTGAATCGCGGAATTCCTTTTCACTCGCCGGAATGGGGCATTTTTTATTCGCCTTCGGTGGATCCCCGGCAATGGCAGAATACCTTGACAGAGGAATGGTGGGCGCAATTTACCGGCGGTGCGGCCGGGGTTGGGTGCTATGTCTGGAGTTGGGCAGGCTATTGTGCGAACAGCGTGGATATTGTGGGGCTTCCGACACTGACCGGCTGGCATGTAAAGAAATTAATTGGCGATGTGAATCGGTTCGATCACCTCATTATTGACGGCAAGCGCCCCGCAGCGCTCCGCATTCTATATTCCAATACCTGCCGGCGTCACGATCAGGGCTGGGGCGACGGTAAATCCAAACATCAGAACACGGTCAATAGTCTCTATTATATGTTTATGCGCTGGCAATGGCCGGCCCGGGTATTGGCGGAAGAAGCCTTGAACGAAGGCAAAGATCTTTCAACCACCAAGCTGTTATTGGTTCCGCAGGCTGAATACCTTAAGGAAAGCACACAAAATCAATTGTTGGATTATGTGCGCGGCGGGGGAAACTTGCTGATCGAGGGGTATAGCGGAAAACTGGATAATTACGGACAGGCCAGCGCCAAACTGTTTGCGGCGGTGAACGTAAAATGCTTTCCGGCTTCGAGCGATGTCGCGGTGATTAATGGAGAAGAAATCTCCTTGGGCGCCGTAGAGAATGCATATCGCCTGGAAACAGATAATACCACGGACAAGCGGGTTTTGATCCGGTATGCAGATAAATCGCCGGCCGTGGTTTCCTGTTCGCTGGGAAAAGGCCGGCTGGTCTTCAGTGGCATACCCTTCGGATTGCTGAATATGAACGAGGATGCCCGCCGGATCATGAACGGTATCAATGATGATTTGAAATTGGCGCCGATTTGTGAGGGTCGGGACACAAGACTGGTCATACGCGAATGGGAATATCGGGGACAGACATATCTGATTTGCTATTATCCGAATGCCCACGCCAATCTACTCCAGGAATGCACCTTGAAAATCCGCGGCGCCTGCAAAATTCATGACTATTTGCTGGGGATGGAGGTCCCGTCGCAGACGGACAAAAAGAATACTGTGATGCGTTTTGTGATGCCAGTGCCGGGTGTGCGCGTGTTCCGCCTGGATCCGCTCAGCCCGGAACAGCTGGCGCAGATCAAAACGACGGCATCGCTTGGAGAAATTCCGGCGGAACAATCCGGCGGCGCCGATGCATCGCAGGCCCATATGCCCTACAAGGGTTTCCTTTATGAAGGCCGCCCCCTTGAAATTGATGGATATAAAATCGAGGTCATCGTCATCCGCAAGGGCGAAGCGGACTTGATCGTCCGCAAGGGCACCGATACGGTGCGCCGGCGGATTAATGCCGACAAAGCGCTGCAATTCGGCTTCATCGAAGATGCCAAACAGTATGACCTGGCGGTTGACGGGAATACGTTGACGGTTTTTTCCAAGGCAATCAGCGATACTCTGCCGATCGGCGTCGATATAGAGATCCGTGAGACGAAGGGCGTGGTCAGCAAGGAGTCGATTTGCTCGCTTCAGCAAGCCGGGGGCATTGCGACGCTCCAGAATGGACTACTACGGATTGAGGTGAATGCGGAGCTTGGTGGACGGGTGAGCGCCTTGGTCACTGAGCAGGATGGGATCAACCATGTGGCGGCCGACAAGGGGCCCAAAACGGGGATCATTGAAACCACCATGTATATACCCGGACTCTTCTCCGGGGTGCCCTTCAGTTGTGAAGTCGTAACCAATACCGCCGATGCGATTGAGATGCAATTGCTATCGCGGGAAAATGCGGACGATCAGCGGGCGGCAAAGCGCTTCAGGCTCAGGAGCGGGGAAGCCGCGTTCAGTGCGAGTGTCGATGTCACGCTTGAAGGTGCCATGGAGCGCAAGATGCGCCTGCGGATGCAATCCGTTTTGGGGGTTGGCGGCGCTGCGGATTATTGCGATAACATGTATTTGCCGGTTGCGGGAGGCACTACCAACATCCCATACACGCCCGGCGCGGGAACCGCTTTCATGACGCCTGCGGGAAATTGGGTGGGGGTTGTTGACCGGAAACAAAAGATGGCTCTGGTTGAGCAGTTTTTGCCGGATGAAATCAAGAACATTTATATGTGGATGGACAAGGATTTCTATACTATGGAACTGTTTAAGCCGCTGGTTCCGGTCAAACCCGGCCAGACCGAAAAGCTGCAGGTACGTTTCATGATTTTTCCCGGCATGACCGCTCTGGATATGGTAACAAATGACATGGCCGTTGCCCTGAATGTTCCTGCCGCAGGCTTAAAGCCGGAGCAGGATATTGTCGCTACCGTTGAGATAGGGAGCGCCCTGGCGGCCACAAGACCGGTGTGCCTGGAGCTGGTGTTGATGAAGAACGGGGTGCAAAAACAGGAAGTCGGCAAATGGGATGGGAAGGTTGCGTATGACAAGCCGGCGATGGTTCCCTTTGCCGTTTCCGGAAAATATTTGGCCGAAGCCGGTCAATATGCACTGCGGCTTGATGTGATCGATTCCAAGGGCGGAATAATCGGAACAGTGGTAAAAAATATCCGGCCCCAATCAAGTCGGAAAGAAGGAAAAGAATAAGAATCCAATAAAAGGGCCCTATGTGCATATTGCCATCAATGCGGACGGAGAGCTTTGGGGCATTTCACAGACCGGAGACGTGGCATATGGCCTTGTTCGGCGAAAAAAGAGGAAGCCCATCTTCAAGGAGTTTGGCGAATGATTGTCAGCCGTTTTGTGCTTCCGCGGGTCGTACTGCCGCTGATGCTGTGCTGGCCTCTGCTCGCTGCGGCGGACGAAAGCCTGGTGTTTAAAACCAGCTTCATGCCTGACGCTGACGGCAAGCGGATCGTCGATGAAAGCGGCAACGCCAACCACGGCACACTGTCCGGGAATGCGCGGCTTGCCGGGACGCCGGGCGACCACTACCTATCTCTTGACGGCAGTGATGGCGCGCTTGGCATAATTCCGCCCGGCGACAAGCTGAATTTGCGCAAGGAATTGACGATTTCCTTCTGGTTCCGATGCAAGAAGCTGCCGGCCAAGCAAAATAAAAAGCCGAATACCGGGGAATATTCGCTTTTCAGTCGCGGATGGGATTGGCGTCTCGATCTGGTGCCCTTATGCGAGCCTCCTTCCTATGGATACGGCGGATTGTTGAAATTGGCCATCTCCGACGATCAAAAAAAGGTTTATTCGGCAGGAACGGCTCCGCCGATTGAGAGCGGACGCTGGTATCATGTCGCTTATAATTATTCTGTGTCCCGGCATCGTTACGAAATCTACGTTGACGGATCACTTGCCTCCAGCATTAGCAATAATAACCTTGGTCAATTGGCGAATCTTGACAAAAATCAGATTCAACTTGGTTCTTTACCTGGAAATTATTATGTCCTGAATGGCGACTTGGCCGAGGTAAAAATCCACTCTAAGGCGCTTGCCGCCGCCGATATTATTGCCGGTGAACAGGAATTTCTAAGGCGCCGCCTGGCAGGTATTGAGCGGGAAGCGCAGACGGTCAAATCTCCCGAGGCGGAAGCCATATGCCGTGATATCGCAGCGGTTCTTGCAAAAAAAACCGTTCCGATCCGGGATTATGGCCGGTTCCAGAATGAGCTTGCCAAGTTGAACGATTATCGGCAGCTGGTTGCATCCGGCAGAAATGGCAACGGTATGTTTGTCGGTTATATCGTTAAACCCCACGGCAATCGCGCTATTCTGCCGGACACGCGCTTATTAAATGAAGAAGCCGGTTCCGAACTCATGCTTGTTGCCGCGCCCGGCGAATTTGAACCTGGCAGTTTTGTTATTCGGCCGTTATGTGACATGTCCGATTTTAAGCCCGTGGCCGGAGATCTGAAAAGTATGGCAGGCGATGTCATCCCGTCTTCCGCAGTTGACCTGAAAATCATCAAGGTCTGGTACCAAAGCGCCGGTTATGTCAATGACGAGCATGGCCTCCGTGTCATCAAAAAACTTACGCCGGAATTGCTGGTCAACGATGATTCGCTTGTCCGTGTCGATTATGAGCGCCAGGAACAGTATCTGAAGTTGCGCTACCAATGGGGGTGGGGGCCGGGCGATAAATACGTTTGGATCAGCGAACCCGGCGAAAGTAAATATTTCCGCTATCCTATTCCGGCGGATCAATATCCGGTAAAGGATAGTGCGGAATTGTTGCCGTTGTCAATGCGTCGCCAAGTTAACCAGCAATTCTGGGTTACAGTCCGCCCGCCGGAAAATGCGCGGGCAGGGGTGTACCGAGGCAAGATTGCTTTGCATTCCGGCAAAACCACGGTCGGCACAATCGATTTGACCTTGCAGGTGTTGCCCTTTAAGTTGCCGCCTCCCAAAACCTGCTATGACTTGAACCAGGAATTCATATCTTCATTTTACTATTTTACCTTCCCTGTCGGGAAGGGGCCGGGTTCCATTTCGTCGAACGGACGCAACCTGACGCAATACGTTCAGGAGCTCCATAATTTGCGTGACCACAATGTGATGAATCCCATGCTGGACTTTCCCGGGTATATGAAAAGCCGGCAGAATATCGTCCCGGCGGATCGTGACCACCTCGTCAATGTCTTGAAATTGTGGCGGGCGGCTGGGTTGTCCACCCGTCCAGTTTTCATGGGATTATCCACCGACAGGAATCTCGGCTTTGAAGTTAAACTTGATGGGGCCGAAGGCGATTTGTTGAAGGACTTGGTCAAAAAGAATATTGACTTGGTAGAAGAGGCCTATGGTCATAGAGATGTATATTTTTACGGTGTTGACGAGGCCGTCGGCCAGGTGTTGAAGAGCGAAATGCCGCTCTGGCGCGTTATTCAGGATGCCGGGGGCAAGGTATATGTCTCTGGGATGCCCGCGGCCATCGACAGCGCCATGGACACGCTGGACCTCTTGATTTGCGCCACAAAGCCTTCGCCGGAATATGCGGCCCGGATGCATGCGCGGGAGCATAAAATCTGGATTTATGCCTTTCCCCAAGGAATACCGGCCAATCCCCTGACATTGCGGAAAAATCTCGGACTTGTCACGTACAAAGCCAACTATGATGGCGTATGCCATTATGCCTGGTATAATTCTGCCGCCGACCCTTGGAATGACTTTGACAACATCGAAAACGGGAGCGATTGGAATATGGTTTATCCGACGGCCGATGGGGTCATTGACACCATTACGTGGGAAGAATACCGGGAAGGGATCGACGATATTCGCTATGCCACGGCGTTCAAGGAACAGATTGCCGCCGCCGCGCAGAGCGGTGACGACGCGCGCAAGGCTCTGGCTGCCCAGGCTGAAAAATGGTTCGAGGATATTGATGTTGCCGGTTACGAGTGCGATCCGTATGAGCTGCGGTTGCAGATAATCAAATGGATTCTTGAACTCCGTAAGGATAAATAGACATTGATGCTGATAAATTGGCTCAGGCGCGCGGTATGGCAGATTTCCCCGTTAACCGTTTTGCACCATCATCCGCATGGCCTTTACCAGCGTCTGCATCTCAGCATCGGTGCCGATGGTGATGCGCAGGTAGTCCTGCGTGCGGATGCCGGGGAAATAGCGCACGAGGATGTTCTGATCCCGCAGGCGCCGATAGAGGTCCGCGGCCGATATGCGCGCAGGCTTGACCCACAGGAAATTGGTTTCCGAGGGAAATACGCGAAACCCCAACTGCTCCAGTTCCGCAATGGTTTGCCGGCGGGTGGCCTTGATGCGTTCCACCAGTGTGCGCATGTAGGCTTGATCGGAAAGCGCCGCCAGCGCCACTGCCTGCGTAATCCGGTCGATGTTGTAGGAATCCTTGATTTTAAACAGGGCCGTAATGAGCGGTGCAGCCCCCACGACGTAGCCCAGGCGCAAGCCGGCCAGGGCATAGGATTTTGAGAGCGTGCGCATAACCAGCACGTTGTCGAATTCCAACGCCAGGTCCATATACGTCTCGCGCGCAAAGTCCACATAGGCCTCGTCGAGAACGACAACGCCAGGGAAGCGCGCACAAAACGCGCGGACCTCATCCTTGGGATACTGAATGCTGGTTGGTGCGTTTGGGGTGGTCAAAAAAAACAAGTTGGCCCGATAATCCTTTGGCATGGCCCATTCGAAGTCCGGTCCCAAAGCCACCGGCCGTGCGGTCACGGAACGGATCTGAGTCAGTACCGGGTAAAGCGAATAGGAAGGATCGAAATAGCCGATGGCGCCATCGTCTTCCACAAAAGCGCGCGAGCACAAGGCCAGCGTTTCATCGGATCCGTTGCCTACAAATACGTTTTCCGGCTTGCTGCCATGCAGGTCGGCTATTTTGCGGCGCAAGGTCAGGCTGACAGGGTCCGGATACAATCGCAGGGTTGTGTTTTGCATCGCGGCCTGGATGGTCGGAGAGGGCGGGTATGGACTCTCGTTGGTATTGAGTTTGATCACGCGCGGGTCCGTCGGTTGTTCTCCCGGCGTATAACCTTGCATGGCTTGGATCGATTTTTTGACATACTTGTTCATAAAATTTGTCAGTGTTCGCTGGTTTCTGGTGATGGATCTTGATATTCGCGGCGCGGATGCCGCTTCCGAATATTACACCCGAACGCCTACGCCTTTTCGAATCGAATGCGCGCCGATCGGGCATGAGCATCCAGGCCCTCAACCCGTCCGAAAGCTTCGATCACGTGCAGGCTGTTTTGGAGATCGGCGCGCGTGAATGCCACAACGCTCGAGCGTTTGCGGAAATCATCCGCGGTTAATCCCGCAAACATGCGGGCCGTCCCACCGGTGGGCAGTACATGACTTGGGCCGGCGACGAAGTCCCCCACGCATTCGGGAGTCCATGCGCCGACAAATATGGCGCCGGCGTTCCGCACTTTCTTCAGCCAGCGGCGCGGCTCATGCACCATGATTTCCAGGTGTTCCGGGGCAAACCGGTTGCAGAGTTCCATGCCGGCATCGAGGTGATTAACCACGGCAATCAGCGTGCCCTTGGCCAGTACGCGTAAAATGGCGGCCCGGCGGCTTAAGGTCTCCGCCTGTCGTTTCAGTTCCTCGCCGACGGCCTCCGCCAAGTGGGAGGAGACGGTTACCAGCAAGGCCTTTTCAAATCCGGTGCCGTGCTCCGCTTGCGACAACAGGTCGGATGCCACAGCTTCGGGCTGGGCGCTGTCGTCGGCCAGAATGGCTATTTCGCTTGGTCCGGCCACCAGGTCCAGCGCCACATGTCCATACACGCTGCGTTTGGCTGCGGTCACGTAGGTCCCGCCGGGTCCCGCGATTTTATCCACTTTACGGAGCGTGGCGGTGCCATAGGCCATGGCGCCGATAGCCTGCACGCCACCGATCTTGTAGATCTCCGTAGCGCCCGCCAGTTCCAGGGCATATAACAGATAAGGGTTCATTTGGCGCGACGCATCCACCGGCGAGCAGGCCACGATTTCCGGGACCCCCGCCGCCTTGGCCAGGGTTGCCGTCATCAGTGCGGTGGATACCAAGGGCGCCTGGCCGCCGGGAATATACAGTCCGATGCGTTGCAGGGGCCCAAACTGTTCGCCAACCGTGCCGCCTTTGGGCGTCGACATGCTCCAGTCCTTTTTCAAGCCGGCTTGAGCAAAACGGGTTATCCGTTTGTGGGCTTCCTGGGCGGCAGCCACGAATTCGGCGTCCACCTTGGTGCGGGCCGCATTGAGTTCCGCTTTTTGAACGGCAAACTGTTCGGGGGCCAACTCTGCGCCATCCAGTTCGCGAATAAATTGCGCCACGGCCGCATCTCCGCGGGCATAGATGTCCGCCAGCATCTCGCGGGCCCGATTTTCGGCGGCGCCGTCAAAGGCGGGGCGATTGAGAAAAGAGGTGACTTGGTCGGAGGGGGTGTCCGGCATCCAAGCAACTATATTAACGTTAACAGGCGTATCTGCGCTCATGGCTCATGATTCCAATATATATTAACTTTAATCCAGATAATCCGGCTTAAAAAAGAACTAAGTTACAGCCAAGGCGCAGGAAATACAACTGTTGATTAATACGCCGGCTCTATTGGCGCGATGCGCGGCCAGGCCCCGATAGGGTTAAGCAGCCTTCGCCGGGGGCGTGGCCGGGAGTGATTCGGCATTGATAAAGACGCCGGGCGATTTCATCGCGCAGAGGCTGCTCGATTCCCTTCGATTCAAGCAGGGCTTGTTGAACCCGCCCGGCATGGTCATAGCGCAGAAAGGTTGTGAATGACCATGGGCCGGATGGTTCTTGCAGCGCCAGTATTGGGGTTATATCCACCGAACGGCCTTGCCAATTGCCAGTCAAATCCATTTGGTAAGATTGGGGCGCCGCTGCGGTGCGTCGTTGGGCACCGTGTCCAATGCCGGCAGGTTGCGCAAGGGAGTGTGTAATACCTTGAAGCGTCCGCATGGTCATGGGGCGTGGCGGAGTCGATATTGAAATCGTGTCTTTACGGTCTTCCGGTGCGATATAAGGAAATTGCAGGCGCCGCACGGCTGGGTCTATCGGCGGGGTGATCGCGTCGATCGGCCCGGATTTATCCGGGGACAGCATCATGCTGGCGGAAAGCGCGATCAACGCCGGTGAATACACGGCATTCCATTCGTCGTAATATTCCTGGTGCTCGCCGCTTGCCAGGGAAGCCGGGGAATACGATGAAATAGCCGTTATGGAGGAGATGGTGCAAAAGGGGCCAAATACGGTTATCGCACATTTGAAACATTTGAAAGATCACAATGAAACCGGGTTTTTAAAACAGGG
>CAZTWL010000037.1:22500-34712 GCA_964617825.1 uncultured Verrucomicrobiota bacterium | reverse complement strand
GTTCATAGCGCCGGATGATTTCGGCAAAACGGCGGACTTCCTCGCACTGTTCGAAGACCTCCAGAGCCAATCCCTGGAACGAGAGCGAAAAATCATTCGCCAAACCGAGCCGGCCCATAGTTTCATACACATCGGTCGTGATCCGGTCCGCGCCGACGGGATCCTTGGCTTGGTTTGCGCCCAGATGCCACCAGCCCAGGTTCTGCGGCAACAGGGAATTCTGTTGCGAAGCCCGGTTGACTTCCGCATGGCGCTCCAGAAATTTTTTCTGGGCACGCGAAGGACGGTCCCAAGCGCCCATGCGGGAGCGGACATACCAGAGATTATGGTGCATGGTGCTCATTTCCATGCCGGCAGGCTTATGCAGCCGGCGGGCGACTTCGTACACGAATTTGGTCGTGTAATAAAAATTAAAGGCGGATCCTTCCAGCGTATTGACGCCTTCAAGAGCGTCAAAATAGAGGGCATCAAAGTCGCATTCGTTGAAGATATCCGCTGTGTTCTGGGCGACTTTTTGAAAGAGGGGGCCGTCAATGTCCGGGGCAAAAAGGCCGTAGCTGTTTTTCAGGTTGTGTCCGGACTGTCCCTTGCGATGCGGGGCCGGGGTCGTGCCGAAGGCGCCGCGCACGCACTTGTCGAGCAAGTTTTTCCCCAAGGCGGTGAATTCGATGATCTCGTCGTCCCAGAGTACGTAGCGTGTGGAATTGAAATGGGACGTATGGACCAAGCTGATTTCGGCCGTGTCCTCCAAAATGGGGATTTGCTTGGTTGCTGCATCGACATCGGCGGCCAGAGTGAAACAGCGATTGTAGCCCAGGCGGGGATCGGGTTTGGGATGCACCAGGGTGCAATTCGGATCGATCAGCGAGGAATAGGTGTGTAATATCGAGTCAATGCCGTTTTTGTGCAGGCGGTCAATCACGGCCCGCAGGCTCTTGCGTCCTTCCGGGAAAATCGGCCGGTAAGGTTCAAAATCCCCAAAACTGAAATTCTTGCCTTCGGCCCCATGAAAATCAACCTGGGTGACGCCCATCGCTTTCAGCATGGCAATCCAGCCTTCGATGTTTTTTGGGGTCAGGCTGCCCGGCAGATAAGCACCGTAGCTCATCAGATAACTGCCCTGCATCTCCTTTGCGCCCGCGGCAAATGCCCCGGCGCATGGCAGCCAGGGAATGTTTTCGGTTTCATTCCGCGTTATCCGCTGCAGCAGGGAACGCAATTCGGTTTTTGGAGTTGCCGCGACAAGAAAAGCGCAGCCGACGACACCGAAGTGAAAATGGCCTTCAGCATACAACAGCGGGCTGATGCCGGGCAGGTTGGCGGCGTTTGTCTTTAGATTGAGGGCCAGGCCGACGCAAACGGTTGCCTGATCGGTCCGTGGCGCAATCCGGGCGAAACGCATAATTGCGGGTTGTTGCTTGCCGTTGGATTGGAAGGCGCGGACGGTGAAGCGCAGGCCGTCCGGACGGGATTCCACTTCGAGCTGCGCTGAGGCGCCATCGCTGAAAATGAGTTTTAGTGTCTTGCCATTATCTTCGGCCGCGGTCACTTCCGACAATACGGGCGGCTCGGTTTTCAGAGGATGAATCCATTCGTTGGTAAAAGCCGGGTGGGGCGTGAAATAAGCCAGCTGTGCAAAAGGCAATGGTTCCCGCACAAGGTTTTCGCCATCCTGACCGCCGACGAAGGTTACCCGGCCATCCGCGCCGATCGTCAATTTTGTGTTAGGGCTGGAATAGTGCATGCTCATAATTCCTGAATGTTTGTTAATGGGCTTACCTGAAATGCTGATCAGTCAAAATCAGGGCCAAGATCGTTTCCCGAAGGGGGAAATGAACGGGCCCCCTGACTCGCAATAAGAACACCTTCTAATTTCCGGACACATGCAAAGGAAAATGCATTTGCCAGCATCATACTATGCCCCGCCTGTTTGTCAATTCCGCCCTAAATCTCCTTGCCGTCCGTGCAATCCTGCATGCCAATCAATAACCCGAATTTTGGAACGGGCACTATTCAAAGCTCTCATTGGCGGCTTGATCAAAATCGGGTGCACACACTAATTGTCCCGTTCATGCGCCTGTTTTCTGACTGGTTTTTCCTGATAGACCCTGATAAATTCATACACAACGAAGGCTTTGGGGAGCGTGAAATTGTTTGGGATGCCACTGACCGGGGCTATTGTGGCCGGTAGCTGCACACGAGGTTTTCCAATTATGGAACCGAATAAATCGTTTGCTCTTGATGACCCCCGCGTGACGTTGGCCGCGGAGCGTACGTTTCTGGCTTGGGTTCGCACCGGCCTTGCGCTGATGGGATTCGGATTCGTGGTAGCGCGGTTCGGATTGTTTCTGCGGGAATGGTCGGCGGCACAGAACATCGTGCATTCTTCTGTGCACGGGGTGTCTCTATGGCTTGGGATCGCCCTGGTGGCGCTGGGGGTATTCCTGAATGTGGCGGCGCTGATGCGCTATCGCCGTTATCTTCGGCGGCTGGCACAGGGGTTTTTGCCGGAAGCTAAGCCGCATCTTGAAACGGTGCTTGCCATTATACTGGCGTTACTGGGCGTGGCAGCCGTTTTTTATCTCCTTTTCGTCGCGTAGTAGGTAACGACAGGCAATGGCATAATTAGATTGCGGTTGCCCCGAGTTTGTGGACTAATTAAATTATCGCTTATCTGTAGGATCCTGTATTGTCAATAAGCGGATAAATGGCATTGGCGACGCCTTATTCCTCTATGATATAAATGAAGCCATTCAGACGTTCCCGAAATCGTCCGGCATTCAAATTGCCATCGTCTATCTTGCTGTCGATAAGCTGCATGCATGCATGGGACATGGTTGGCCGATAGACCGATACGCCGGCGCAGAAGCCGAATTGTCCCTGATCCCAATCCCATTGTCCGCCGATTGTGTTCGGTTTGGGCCAATTGGTGTGTGCCAGCAGCTCTTTCATGTTTTGGGGAATAACGCCCGGGGTGCAGTCTGGCGGGTATTGGCCAGTCTGCGTCTTATATTGTTCAAAGGCCGCGGTGGCGATCCGCAGATCGTTCAAAAACCTATTGATCTTGGTGTTTTCCCGGGCGCGAATAAAAGAAGGAACGGCAATCGCAGCGAGCAGGCCGATAATACAGACAACAATCATGATTTCAACGAGTGTAAAACCCGACCGCCACGATCGGCTGTGATATATATTGAGAAATTCCATGTGCGCATCGTAACATGAAGGTTGTTTGAGTATCAAGTGCGTTGCCTTTGTTTCTGCCGATTATTGGTTCCGGGTTGTCGTTGGGTGGTCGATCCTCCTGCCATCCCGATGTCGATTCAGTTGCGTTTGATGTTGGTGTTGACATCGCCACGCCATTTGTCGCATCATCCCACAACTGATTATTGAAGACATTCTTGACGAGTATGAGCATTTGTTGTCCGCAATGCGATGACAATCACTTCACTAAAGGCAAAAAATGAACAAACAACTCTCAATCGTTTTGGCGGCCATGGTTATTTCGGTGAGCATAGCGGCCCATGCGGCCGATTTCGCGCTGATCAAGGACGGCAAACCAGTTCTTGCCGTGGTTGTCAGGGCCGATGCCCCGAAGCCTGTCAGGCATGCTGCCGAGGAACTTTCGGCCTTCCTTGCGAAAATTGCGGTATGTGAAAAGATCAAGGTTTCCGAATCGGCCGATAAAACGCTTTACAACGTTTACCTTGCCACGCTCGACGACCAGGCGTTGGTCAAGGAGTCCGGCCTTGAGGCAAATAAAATCAAGTTTGACGGGTTCGGGATCGCGGCCAATGATAAAGGGCTTTATATAATCGGCGGCAGTCCGCTTGGCGCCCTCTACGGTTCCTATGAAATCCTTAAAAAATATGGCGGCATTCGATGGCTCACGCCGCGAGCCGACGGCGAGTATTTCACCGTAAAGAAAGATATCAGCGTGCCGGAACAACTTACCTATAGAAATCCATACCTCGTTGTTCGGCGGAATTCCGGAGCCTCGATGGAATGGGCGGCACGCAATTATCTGCAGCCTTACGGCGGCATGGGGCCGTATAGAAAGCCTGAGGATACGATCCGCGCCGATAACAATGCCTATCAGGCGTCATATGTCGCCGGCCATATCATGACCTGGCTGCTTGCGGACGGCCACTGGGGCAACTCCAAAGAGGGCAAGGCCATCCTTGAGAAGATGTTCAAGGAGCATCCCGAATACTTTCCTCTGGTTGGCGGCAAGCGGACGATGATGGGCGGCGCCGGTTCGCCGAACCCGTGCGTCGGCAACCCAGTGGTCCTCGACAAAATGGCCGAAACGTTCGTCCGGATTTCGCTGATTCCGAATGCCAATAGCGATTATATCACGATCGGTAATAACGATACGACGGCCTGGTGCGAATGCGAAGAATGCCGGAAACTCGACAATCCCGCCATGGCGGGCACCAAGGGCCAGCGTTCCGACCGTTACTGGTATGCGGTGAATGAGATCGCCAAACGCGTCTGGCAGAAAAATCCCAACGCCAAGATCCGCGGCTGGGCATACCAGGATTTCTGGTATCCGCCGACGAAGGTGAAGATCGATCCGCGCATTGCCGTCATAATTTCTTTCAACAACCAGTGTTGGCGCCATGCCATCACCGATCCGCAATGTTCGATCAACGCCGAGTTGCTCAAGATCTACCATGCCTGGAGCAAACTCGGTCTGCCGCTCATCAACAATCGCGACGAGATAACGGCCGATGGTTCGGCTGGTTCGCTCTATCTCCCCTGCGAGCGGGTGCTCTATCAGAACTGTAAGGATTATCCCGCGCTCGGCTGTAACGGCACGCGTTTCTGCAGCACGGATCCGGTGCCTGCGACTTTAAGCTGGACAAAGGATTCCCCCTTTTTTTACGGGAAGAACTATTCCTGGGATGCCATGTGGCAGACCGATTACATGACCGCCCAGTTCCTGTTCGATATCGATCAGGATTTCGATGGTATGTACGAGGAGATCAACGGCCTGTATTACGGCAAAGGTTGGGCCGGCGGCATGCGTGAGTTCAACGCGCTGCGCACCAAGGCTTTCGTCGAAACCCCGGGCTGCATCGGGTGGGGGTCCGGAGCCCCGCTTGGTCGATGCCTCGACCAGACCGGAGTCGAACAGAAACTCAAGGAACTTATTATTAAGGCGGAAACAGCCGCTGCATCCGATCCCGATCCACGGGCCCTTGCCCACGTCCGGCGCGACAAGGAGATCTTCGAGCTTACGTGGGTGACGGCCCGCAAAAATTATGTGGAAAATTTCAGGGAACTCACCGCATATACGCGGACTGCCCCGATCAAAATCGACGGTGTGCTCGACGAAGTCGACTGGAAAAACGCCGATGTAATGAACACATTCAAGACCGCCAACTGGCGGCAGAAAAAAGACCTCGATAATCTCGCAAAGATCCAGACATACGTCCGTGTCGTCTACGAGCAGGACTATCTATATATTGCGGTTGAGTGCCTGGAGCCGACTCCGGGCCTGCTCAGTCACCAGAAGTCGGAGCGCGACGAGTGGCCGTCCGGCAATAAGGTCGAAATATTCTTCAATTACCCGGACATGGCGGAAAAATATTACCAGTATTGCTTCAACACGGCCGGCGCTTTTTACGATTCGCTGGTCAGAAGTATATCGGATAAGGACAAATCCTACGACGGCAAGGCCGAATATGCGGTCAAGATCGATGCGGATCGCTGGATACTCGAGGCGCGGTTTCCGACAAGTGCGATTGGCATGAAATGTTTCGACGGCGCGACATGGAAGCTGAACGTAGCGCGCGGCCGCTCGCTTTCCGATGGAACATCCGAGCAAAGTTCTTGCGCCAATGGCCAATTCCACGGTGCGGACAACTTTGTAAACGTTAAATTTGCGCCCAAGCGCGGGGAAGGCCTCGGCGGACAGAGTCGCGATCCCGCTGCCTGGAAGAATTCCTCGTTTAACGCTGTTACCAAGAACACAATCAAAGGCGGACGGAACAAGGGTGCCATTGCATGGCCGGCATGGACCGGCGATATCCCGGCTGACTGGGGAGCGCCCGAGGGGAAAACCGCCGGATGTTTGAAACTGTACGAGAACAGCACGGATAATTACTACATCGAGCTTACTGCCGGGATCCTTGCTCAATGGTATGTGGCGCCTCCCGTCGGGAAGCTGAAGCTAATCTTCAAGGCTTCCGGCAACGGCGAATTGGCCGTTTGGAGCGAAATTGCCGGCACTCCTCTTGCCGGAAGTAATGGATATCCTGCGATGAAGGTTAATAAGACGCAAACCTTCAAGGTAGAATCAGCCGAATGGAAAGCTTATGCTTACGAGATCGATTACAAGGAAGGCACACGGGTTCTTTTCCGCATCTATCACAAAAAGGGTGTCGTAAACCTCGATGATGCGATTGCGGTTCCATCGGATGCATGATCGGAAGATAAGCTAAGCGAGCGTGGGTGCGCTTCAATAAGCGGCAAATTGCCTGGGATGGCATTGTCCTGCGGGTCGCACTCAAGGAGTATCCGCTTTGCCAATTGTCAAGCGGTCGATAAAAACGTCCTCGCAAGAGGAGAGAGAGGTACGAGTCCTTCCGGGGCACAGATAATGATGGGTGGACAGGCTGGCAAGCCTGCCTTCGCGAGCATAGGTTAAAGACGCATTGCGAAACGGAAAGCGGTTTTACAGGAGTGATACCGCCCAGGAACACATGCCGCTATAACAACAACAACCGTGCCGGCGGGAAAGACCGCCGGAGTCCTGGTCTCAGCGGTTGGTGCCGGATAGTGCCATGGCTGAAAAAACTTCGGGGCTTGGGGCAGAATCCCAAACCAAATACGCAAAGTCCACAAAAACGGAAAACCGAATTTTCGTTTTCAGAGTAACCAGCACACCCAAAAAGAGATATTGCCAGCATGAAAATCAATCATATCAGTCTACGGCGCATCTGCAACCCGATCAAGCGTCCCTACGTTACTGCTTTTGGCAGCCAGAGCGCCTTTAATTCAATTCTGGTTTCGTTAAGCAGCGACGGGCACACCGGTTGGGGAGAAACTGCACCGGGCGGCGGCCCGTTTTTTTCTTCTGAATACGACCTTACCGCCTGGTGCGTCAGCCGTGATTTTGTTGTCCCGCAGTTGCTAGGCAAAGACATCAACTCCGGTGAAGAATTGCAAAACCTCCTTGCGCCGATTCGCGGGCACCGGTTTCCCAAAGCGGCCTTCGATGTGGCCTGGTGGGACTTAGACAGCCGGCTGCGGGGTATTCCGCTGTACCGGGCAATCGGCAGTACCCGTAATACCTGCAGTGTCGGGTACACTTTCGGTGTATTAAACAATTATACCGAGCTGCTCGCCGGCATTGAGAAGGTCGTCGCCTCGGGATATCCACGAATCAAGCTGAAGTTCTGTCCGGGCTGGGAATTGGACATGTTGGCAGCAGTGCGATCGGCCTTCCCGAAGCTGACCATTCACATCGATTGCAACAGTGCCTACACCCTGGACGATCTGCCGATGCTGAAAAAACTTGATCAATTCCAGTTGGCCATGATTGAACAACCGCTGCAGCATGATGACTTGATCGACCATGCCGAACTGCAAAAAAACATCGCCACCCCGGTCTGTCTTGACGAAAGCATCACCACCCCGGAACAGGCACGCCAGGCCATCCGCATCAAAGCCTGCAAATACATCAATATCAAATATGGCCGCGTCGGCGGTATTTCGCCCACCTTGAAAATCCACCAACTCTGCGCTGACAATAACATCGGCTGCTGGCTCGGCGGCATGGGCGAATCTTCAATGGGAACAACCGTCGTCGCCAGTCTGGCTACCCTGCCTTACGTCAATTATCCCTCCGATATCTCGCCATCAGAAAAATTCTATCGCCAAAATCTTGGCAAGCCGGTCTTGAGCACCGACCACCCGGGCTCCTACCAGCTGCGCGACAACCCGGGCCTGGATGTCGAGCCAGATCAGGAGGCATTGCAAAAATTCACGGTCGATATGGAGGAGTTTCATGCATAACCTGAAAAATGCAATACGCTCAGCCATTGCTGCCAACCGTGAACGCATCATCGCCATTGCCGAGACCATTCTCCATCACCCCGAGCTGGGCTTCCGGGAATTTCAGGCCTCGCAGCTAATGCGCAATCTTTTTGTCGAGCTCGGCTTGCCAATACAGGAAAACCTGGCCATCACCGGCTGCCGTGCGGTGCTCGACAGTGGGCGTCCGGGCCCGACAGTCGCCCTGCTGGGTGAATTTGACGCACTGCCCGTGCCAGGACACCCCTTCGCTGACCCGGCCACCGGTGCCGCCCATGCCTGCGGACATCATGCACAAAGCGCCGCTTTAGCCGGCGCCGCCATCGCCTTGGTTAAAAGCAAGGCCATCGAAAAGCTCGCCGGTAAAATTGTCTTCATCGCCTGCCCCGCGGAAGAATTTCAAGGATTCGATTTTTGCCGCAAGCTGATTGCCGAAAAAAAAGTGGTTTACTGCGGGGGCAAAGCCGAGTTGATCCGGCTTGGGGTCTTTGACGATGTCGACATCGCCATGCTCATGCACGCCGGCAGCGAACATTTTTCGCCGGCCAGTTTCAATGGCTTTGTAATGAAAAAAATCATCTTTGGCGGAAAATCCTCGCACGCCGGCCTGAAACCGCACCTGGGAATCAATGCCCTGAGTATGGCTCGGCAAGCTCTGGCCATGATTGATGCCCAGCGTGACACCTTTGAGGATCAGGACTCAGTCCGCATTCATGGCATCATCACCCACGGTGGTGCGGCGGTGAATGTGGTGCCGGATCGCGTCGAAATGGAGTTGCAGATACGCGCCAAAACGCCGGCGGCCATCCGTGACGCCGCAGAAAAAGTGGAACGTTGCCTGCAAGGCGCCGCACTGGCCTTCGCCGGCGAAATAAAGGTGGAAAACCTGCCCGGTTACATGCCCTTCAAAAGTTGCCCTGAGCTCGAACTGCTGCATGCTACCAATCTGAAAAGCCTGGCGCCCGAGGTGCCCTTTACCACCGGCAGCCATCGCGGTTCTTCAACCGACATGGGCGATGTCAGTATGATCATTCCATCCCTGCACGCCTATAACGGCGGCTTTGCCGGAACGCCGCACAGCAACGATTTTCTTTGCACCGACCCTGACAAAGCCTACGTCCAGACCGCCAACCTGCTGGCGCTCAATGCCGTCGACCTGCTCTTCGGTGATGCTGCCACCGGTAAGCGCATCGCCGCCCTGCCAACCACCCTGAGCCGAGATGAATACCGCAAATTGATGTTGGAAACGACCCGTCCAGCAGAATGGAACTACAAAAAGGACAATGCCCGATGATCTGCAAAACCACTCTTGCCGAGGCCATGTATCAAGCGATGAAATTGGCCGCGACCAATATGCCGCCGGATGTCCGAAGAGCACTCGATCGGGCACTGACGGAAGAGACTTCCGAGATGGCCCGGCAACACCTGACCGTCAGTCTGCAAAATGCCGACAGCGCCGAACGCGGTCACGGCCTGGTTTGCGCCGACACCGGCTTCCCCCTGTTCTTCGTCAAGGCCGGAGCGCAGACGCAAATCGAGGGCGGCTTTGCCACCCTGTGGCAGGCAGCAAGCGAAGCCACCGCCCGCGCCACCGCAGGCTGTTTTTTGCGCCCGACCATGGTCGATCCACTCGAGCGCAGCAATCCCGGCAATAACCTCGGCCCTGGCATGCCAAAGGTCGAATTGAGCTTTGCCGGCAATGGTGCTGATCTCGAAATAATCGCCGCTCCCAAAGGCGGCGGTTCGGAAATCTTCGGTACTTTCTACCGCATGCTCTTCCCATCTGACGGCTTGCCCGGCATCAAGAAGTTTGTCATTGAGTCGATCCGGGAGTCCTGTTATGCCGGTAAAATTTGTCCACCGGCAATCATCGGCATTGGCATCGGCGGCACCGCGGACCTATGCATGAATCTAGCCAAAAAGGCGGCTCTGTTGCGTCCAGTCGGAAAACATCACGACGACCTGAAAATCGCCGCCTTGGAAAAGGAGTTGTACACTGCCGCCCGGCAACTGGGCATCGGCCCCATGGGAGCCCGCGGCATCAATGCCGTCATGGCCGTCAATATTGACACGGCCGTCACCCATACAGCCGCTTTGCCAGTTGCCTTCAATGCTCAATGCCTGGTCGGAAGGCGCTGGAAGGCGATTATTTGCGACAATCAGAGCGTTACGTATACTGGAGAACTCGCATGAAAAATCTACAATTACCCATATCCGCAGAGGTTGCCCGCGGTCTTAAACTGGGCGACATGGTGACGGTCAGCGGGCTGCTGTTCACCGGACGCAGCCGTTTCCACATCCGGGCCATCGAAAACAATCTTTTTCCCCCATTAGATTATGAAAAAATCAATTGCTTTTTCCATGTCGGTCCGGTGATGTCCTGCTCTGCCGGACAGTGGCAAGTAGTCAGTTGTGAGCCAACTTCGAGTATCCGTTTTGAACGCTACGGGGCCGACGTTATCCGCAAATTCAAGTTGCGCACGTTGATCGGCAAAACCACGATGGGCAAGCGTAGCGCTGACGCTCTGCGAGAAGTCGGCGGGGTCTATCTTTCCAAAATCGGCCTCAGCGGCAATGCCCTCCGCGATCAGGTGAAAAAAATCCACGCGGTGCACTTTCTTGAGGAACTGGGCAAGACCGAGGCGACTTGGATTTATGAAGTAGAGCAGTTTGGTCCCTTCTTCGTAGCCATTGATGCCAACGGCAATAACTATTTCAGCGATCTGGACCAGGAGGTCGCCGACGCGTTACCGGCAATTGAACAAAAACTCGGCATTCCTGAAAACTACCAGTTCACCGATGTCAACGCGGAGGCATGACCATGAAAGAACGCATCCGTTATCTGTCGCTGTGTGGGCTGCTCGGCTATGGCTATGCTCGGGAAAGCCTCGCCACCGCCTTGCAAGAGCCGCTTGATTTCATCGGTGTCGATGGTGGCTCCACTGATCCGGGACCGTATTATCTGGGCAGCGGCAAGGGCTTTGTCAAGCCGCTGCAGATCAAACGCGATCTCGGCCTGGTGCTGAAAACCGCCCTTGAGCGGAAAATCGTCCTGGTGATTGGCAGTGCCGGCGGCTCCGGTGCGCGGCCGCATGTCGAAAGCACACTGGACATTTTGCGGGAAATCGCCGCCGAACAAAAATTACATTTCCGGGCGGCGGTCATTTATTCTGACATCAGCAGCGAATTACTGCAACGCGCAGTTGCCGAAAAGAGACTCAGCCCATGCGGGGGTGCTCCTGAGTTCCGTTTGAACGATCTGCCGCGACTCTGCCATCCGGTTGCACAATTCGGCACTGAGCCGATTATTGAAGCCCTGCAAAGCGGCGCGGACGTGATCGTTTCCGGGCGCTGCTGTGACACCGCCGTCTTTGCCGCCTATCCGATCATGCATGGTTTTCCCGCAGGCTTGGCGTTGCACGCCGCCAAGATCGCCGAATGCGGCGCGCTCTGCGCCAGACCAGTAGGTGCCAATGATTCACTGCTGGTAACCATGGGCCGGGATTTCTTCACGGTCGAAGCCCCCAATCCGCTCCGTAAATGCACGCCAGATTCAGTGGCGGCACATTCCCTCTACGAGCAGCCTGACCCGGAATGTTTTTATGAACCGGAAGGTAAAATTGATCTCAGCCAAGCCACCTTTACGCCAGTCAGTGAACGATCCGTCAAAGTCAGTGGCACGGTGCTGATTCCGACGACGAAGCCCACCTTGAAACTGGAGGGTACCGTCCGCCGCGGTTTCCGCTCGCTGACCATCGCCGGCATCCGCGACCCACGGGCAATTGCCGAGTTGGACACCATCGAAACCGGTGTGCGGCAAGCCGTCGCCAGCAATTTGCATGGGATCTTGAATGACGATCAGTACACCCTGCGTTTTTTGCGCTATGGAATCGATGGCGTCACTGGCCCGATTGAAGCCCCGCCACAGCCCCTGCCCAGGGAGGTCGGCTTGCTGATCGAAGCCATCGCACCAACCCAGGAACTCGCTGACACGGTAATCAGTCTGGCTAGATCAAGTGCCCTGCACCAGGCCTTCCCAAACCGAAAAGCAACCGCCGGCAATCTTGCCTTTCCCTTTTCACCATCCGATTTCAGGGGCGGGGCGGTCTATGATTTCGCCCTGTATCATCTTACCGACATTCCGCTGCCGTTCAACCTGGAATTGATATCGA
>CAZTWL010000037.1:0-22490 GCA_964617825.1 uncultured Verrucomicrobiota bacterium | reverse complement strand
TTTCAGGGGCGGCGAGGTCTACGAATTCGCGCTTTATCACTTGCTGGACACCCGGGGACTCGATCTGACTTTCAAGGCGGAAATGATTGCCATTGGAGAACGTTGATGAAACTCTATGATCTCGCCTTTGTCTGCCGCAGCAAAAATGCCGGCCCCTTCCAGTTCACCATTGACCTCATGTTTACCAGCCAGGAAACCTATCAGAAGGTGCTCAGCGCACCGGAATTCAGCGCGGAAAAGATCGCCGCCACCTATCGAGCCGATCCCGAGCAGGTCAAAATCAAACCATTCGAGCGCATCCTGACCATCAAAGTCGTCATCCCCAGAGCCTGCTCATCAGGCGCCCCGGAAGACCGCGATGTCTATGGAAGCCAGCAGCATTTCCCCCTTGGCAACCTCGAGATTGCGTGATAAGCATCGGGGAATAGCCCCCCCCTCTATTCCCCGCCCTGGTGAAGCCGTAACGTCAGGTGCCAAATGCCCCGCCCTTCCCGCATATGTTTCAGGCAATCATGCCCAGGATTTTTTCCAGGCTGACGTTGGCATCGCCGGTGAGCAGGGTCACGTTTGGCTGGCTGTAAAGGGCATTGGGCACTCCGGCGTATCCAGGTTTGGTATCCAGATTACATACGACGACGCATTTTGCCTCACCGACTGCCAGCACCGGCATGCCATAGATTGGCGTTCCTTGGGCGGTGTTGGCCGCCGGATTGATGGTATCATTGGCGCCCACCACCACAACCACATCGCAGTTTTTGAAATCGTCGTTGATGGCCTCCAGCTCGCAGAGCATCTCGTAAGGGACATCCACTTCACAGAGCAAGACATTCATCTGCCCAGGCATGCGCCCGGCCACCGGATGAATCGCGTAGCGCACCTTGGCCCCGCGTTCGAGAAAACGGTCGGCGAGTTTTTGATTCATTGGACAGACAGCTTGGAATTTGCCTTTTCTTTGATCGTCAAGATCATCGGAAGCGGGCGAATCTTGGGTAACCCTTGACTTCTATCGGAAGGGCTGTTCACCACGTGCAGTTGTCCGTCTTTCCCGGCCACAGCCATGATGCTGCTTCCGCCGCCGTCCATGTTTATCGCGCTCCAGCATCCCAAGTCGAGCATGAGCCGGCCTAATTCATGTAGGCTCATGCCTTCGCTATAGTCTTTTTGCCGGCCGTCAACTACCACCAGCCACATTTCAATTCCATTCCGGTCGATGCCGATGGCCGTGCGCGGATGGATTGCCCCGCCCGAAGGTGCGCAAACGGCTCCCTCGCTGACGATCGGCTGGAATCCGGCCATGCCCTCGACAACCGATCCGTCGGTCGGGGCGTCTCCCAAGAACACATGTCCGTGTGCATCGACCCAGACAGATGCCTTGCCCGGGAGGGGAAGGCTTCGCCTCTGGCCGCTGGAAACCGCCAGCCCGTGGATATCGACTGGTTGCCCTTCGAACCAACTCCGATCTCTTTTGCCCTTTGTGTCGGGGAAACCATCCCAGGGGTTGGTGTTGACCAAAGCCAGGATCGACCGATCCCTGGCGAGCTTGAGCGGATCGGTCAGCGCCGCTTCGGCTGGCCCGTCGGCATCCGGATCGGCGGCAACAATAACGGCCGGTTGGATTGTCTTGCCGGCAAGATCCACGCGCAAGACGTGCACGCGGTTTGGGCGTGGGTCTTTAAGTTCCTGAAGATGGTATTCCAACCCAAGCGCCTTCAGGTCGCGTCCACTCCTTGCGGATATACATCCGGAAAGGAGGAACAGGACCGGCAATGCGCAAGTCAAGGTTACGGAAAATCTTCCGATCGATCGCCAGGTTGTTTCACTCATACCCGCTCTTGTTTTGCCGAGGTTGAACGCGCCGCAAGCGGCGCGTGTCTCTGGATTCAAGTAATACAAAAACATGGAGAGCCTGTCCACGCTCAATTGCCGGCAGCAGACTGATTTGCATTTGGAGAAATCTCGGGTATATTGAAGGTGTTCTTTGCAAAATCTTGGATGCACATAACCCGAGGAGAATCTATGTCACAGAAAACGATCTTGTTTCAAGGCGATTCGATTACCGATTGCGGGCGCGAGCGCATAGAAAAGCAACTGCCGAAAGGCGCAGGTCTGGGCTCTGGCTACCCGATGCTGGTGGCGGCGCGTCTGTTATGCGAGCGGCCCCAAACCGATTGGAATATCGTCAATCGCGGAATCAGCGGACATCGGGTCGTGGATCTATACGCGCGCTGGAAAGTCGATGCTTTGCTTATCCGCCCGGACATCCTGAGCCTTTTGATCGGCGTCAACGATACCTGGCATGAATTTTCCGGCAAAAACGGAGTCGAGGTGCCGCGCTATAAAAGGATCTATGAAGAATTGCTGGCCTGGACTAAAAACGAGCTTCCGTCTGTGAAATTCGTGCTGATGGAGCCTTTTGTCCATGAATTCGGCGCCGTGGGCGCCGGTTGGATGAACGAAATCATCCAGCGCCGCGCAGTGGTCAAAGAACTGGCGGCCAAATTCGACGCCATTTTCATTCCCTGCCAGAAAATCATGGACGACGCCTTGGCGCGCGCAGCGCAGGAATATTGGACGCGCGATGGAGTGCATCCGTCCCTGGCCGGACATCAACTCCTGGCCGATGCCTGGCTTAAAGCGGTATCCGCCTGGCTGTAAGCGACGCGGAGCGGCGGCGCCTGCGAAGGGCGTTGTCCAAAACAAAACGCAATGAAGGAGTAATCGATGAAGGCAGCTCTTATGGTTGTGAGCGTAATTGCGGCGCTTATGTGCGCAGGAAAATTATTTGCCGGGCAGGAACAAGCCAGCGACGGCAAGATGAAGCCTCCGGATGTTTTGGCCGCCTTTAATTATTATGTTCCCTCTGCCGGCGATGGCTATAAGAACGGATTCGGGGGAGAAATTCAGGCGCGGTTCTGGCTGATGGAATATTTTGGCGTGGCCTTGGCGGGTGGGGCCGCCTCGTGGGAGGTCAAAGACGAATCTGCCTTTTTTTATAACGGTGTGGCGGCTGTGGCGGCAAAAATCAGCGGTGATATTTCCACTTTCCCATTGGGCGGTTCGCTAATCGTGCGGCCAATCCATGTCGATCGGGTGAGTTTGACGCTGGAGGGTGGGGTGCGTTACGTCTTTGTCGATTCGCAGGTCGATTATGAATCCGCCTATGCCGATATTTTCGGGAGGAACGAGCACTATAAAGATACATTCGATGTCGGCAATAGTGTCATTGGCGTTGTCGGCGCCAATCTGGAAGTTAAAATATTCAAACCGCTGTTCGGGTTTGTCGGGGCCGGATATCAGTTCGATATTTCCAAGGGTGCAGTCACGCTGCCGGGCGCGACCGGCAGTTTCGATAACGAACTGGCCGCTTTCTATGGCAAAGCGGGATTGGGCTTGGCGTTCTAACCCGGATTCGGCATTTCATGCCACTACAAAACCTCACCCGAAAAGCACGCGAAAGACGTTTGATCATGGCGCGCTCTTTGTACGTCAGATCGAGTGAGGTCGATGGATCTCAAATATGGCCAGCATTTCAAACCGGAGATTCTTCGCTCCGCTCCGAATGACAAAAAGGCGTTGGGTTGGAAGGCCTTATTGGACGGGGACCCAGCCCGCGCCACCCCAGACGCCGGCCTCGTAGAAAATGACGCCATTGGCCCGCGAGTAGATGGACCAGTAGCCGTTATTATAAACGGCGAGATCAGCTTTGCCGTCGCCATCATAGTCGCCGGGCACGGGGGGCCAGCCTGCGCCGCCCCAGACGCCGGCCTCGTAGAAAATGATGCCGTTGGCCAGCGAATAAATTGACCAATAGCCGTTATTATAAACGGCAAGATCGGATTTGCCGTCGCCGTCAAAGTCGCCCGATACGGGCGTCCAGCCCGCGCCGCCCCAGACGCCGGCCTCGTAGAGAATGATGCCGTTGGCCAGCGAATAGATGGACCAGTAGCCGTTATGATAGACAGCCAAGTCGGTTTTGCCGTCGCCGTCGTAGTCGCCGGGCACGGGCGTGGACCCCGCGCCGCCCCAGATGCCGGCGTTGTTGAGGATGATCCCGTTAGCCAGCGAATAGATGGACCAGTAGCCGTCACGATAGACGGCCAAGTCGGCTTTGCCGTCGCCGTCGTAGTCGCCCGCCACGGGGGTCCAGCCCGCTCCGCCCCAGACACCTTCGTTGTAGAATAGTAGGCTGCGGGTCATCAAATAGATGGACCAATAACCATTACGGTAGATGGCCAGGTCGGACTTGCCGTCGCCATCGTAATCGCCTGTGCTTTTGCCGGCCGGGGTCTCGGTGTGAAACGGATAGAGCTGCAGGGTGACGTTCGGGTCGCTGAATGCCACGCCGGAGTCGGTTCCATACACATCATCGAAAGAAAGCGCATATACTTTGCCGGCAAGGCCATACTGATGCAGGATTTTGGCATAATAGAAAATCGGGTAGTCGGTTGTGCTGCTGCCGTTCAGCCCCTGATAATATTTGGTGCCGTCCTTCCAGTCGACTGTGCCGTTGTCATAATGCATGACTCCGCGGACGATGGAAACCGGAATGGCCATGGCCACCGGATCCGTGATCCAGTAAGCTCCCGGTCCCGATGCAAACCCGTCCTGGCCGTAGATCAGGTAGCCCCAGTCGATGTCGTTCGGCGCGGTGCTGAGCACGCCGACATTGTGCCATTTGGCGGGCGTACTTGCGAAGTTGGGGTTGCCCCAGGTATTGCTCGGCCGCGGCAGGGTAGGTACGGCATAGGGGACAGTCATGGCGGCGTCGGTGTAGATCGAAAGGGTCAAACCGTCCGCGCTGATTCTGCCGTAATAAGTGTTCGGGTCGGTGCCGATCTTACTCTTGAACGAAAATGTGCGATTTGGTTTCCAGCAATGATTGTTGACATATTCATCCAGATAATGGGTAAACATCTGGGGGAGCTCTGGGTTGGCTTTGATGTCGTCCAGAGCGGCGGCCTTTGGCGCAACGACGCGGATGATTTCGCCGGTGGAATTTCTGACGATCAGCGATTTAAAGATGGCGGTGTTTCCGGATTGTTGGCTGTCAGCCGAGGTTGGGATGGATTCGAACTGGTTGAAAATGGTTTTCGAAGGCGTCGCAATGCCTACCGTTGTCTGTTCGCCCGTGTTTTTGGTCGCGGTTAAGGTGTACGCAATGCTGAAAAAGTCCACGTTGCTCTGGTTCAGGAATTTATCGCCGGTGAGATTGACCTCGAACATGGCCCAAGGGATCGTATTGGCTGCTCCCGATACGGGTCCGGACAGGGTGAAGGTCCCCATCTGGTCGAAGTTGTTTCCGAAACAAAAGTAGATTCGGGCGCTGCCCATGGCCGGGCAGATGATCGTGCCGGTGCCATCCCCGCTGTATTCTTTAATCTGGGCCAGCGTGGCGGTCATGGTTGCCGCATCCAGGCTAAAGGAAGGCGTCTCGACCAGGACATGGTTTTTAAAGTCAAGATACCCAATGGGACTCTGACAAATCATGATGAAGTGTACTTGGTCGTCGCTGTAGCCGCTCCGGTTGACGACCGTCAAACGCAGCGCGGCCTCTTTGGCAAAAAGCGACAGGGGGGTTGCGGCCGCCAGAAGAAACAATGATATGGCCGCCATTTTCAGGAATTTGCCGGAACGGCGAACGGTGTCGCGTGCCGCTCCAAAGGATTGGGAGTGCCGCATAAAGGGATGCCTTTCGATTGATTTTGTTGAGAAATTAATTGATATTGTCCCCGCACTCTGTAAAAGTCAACCCCAGAACAGGTGTTCGTTGGGCATCATAATCTGGTGGCGATAAGCTGCATGGTTCTAATACGATAAAAAGCGCGCATATCCGCCACATGCCGGTCGGTGAAACATCCTTTAGGAAACATTTGCCATGAACGCCACATCCTATTGCCTGCAGAGTCGGTTGATTGCGCGCGCCATATGCGGAATGCTGGCGGCTTCGTTTTTATGGTTTGCCGGAATTGGGTTGGCCGCGCCGGAAATACGCTGGTCCAAGTCGTATGTGCCGCGCGTCTGGAAATATACCGGAGGCGGAATGGTAACCGCGGCCTATGATTCCTACAAGAACGGCGAAGTCACGTTAATTACGGATATCGACGAAAAACAGGCAATTGAAATCAAGCGCTTGAGCGAACGGGATCAGACCTGGGTCCTTGAAGAATTGAAAAAACCGCACGGGCTGATCAACGATGTCGTTTTTGGCCAATGGCAGGATCAATGTCCCCTGTTTCGGATCAATACGTCCTTTTTTACAAAGGGCAATCTGACGGTGAGCCCGGTGGTGTGCGTTCAATATCTTTTCCTTGACCGGCAGAAACGCGCCGTCAAACGAATTTGCGAGCCGGTGACCTTGTATCCCACCGTTGGCAAACAAAACCTGGAACTGATGGGGACCATGGTGATGAGCCAGTGCCTTGGGCCGAAAGAGCCTGATAATGCCGGGGCCAAAATGCAGGCGTATCGGGCGGTCATGCTTTTGTTGAGCGACAACAAAAAGGAGTGGCTGGTTCTGGATGTGATCTCCAAGCAAAACGATATGCAGTTGCGGGAACTGGGCATTCCGAAGGATTGGTGGGAGCCGCGCTATCCGTTCGGAACTTGGTCCTTGCCTTTTACCGGAGGAGATGCCAAATGAGATTCAAACTGGTTGTCATCCTGGCAGGGCTTGCCGTGTTCCTTGCAGCCTGCGCCACAAACAAAAAGATTTCGGCGGCGTCAACGATCGAACGCATGGGGGTGGTTTATCGGATTAATGCGGACCAGCCGTTCACCGGCATGACGACCTCGTATTATTTGGATGGCGCCGCGGCAACGACCATTGAATATCGTGACGGCTTGAAAGACGGCCGGCAGATTGAATGGCTGAGAAATGGGCGCAAGTCAGAACTCATGACCTGGCGCAAGGGCGTGCGTGACGGCGAGCAGAGCGATTGGTACGAAAACGAGCAGAAAGCGTTTCAAGGCTCGATGCAGCAAGGCAAATGGGTCGGCGAATGCTGCGGCTGGTACCCGGATGGCCGCCTTGCTTTCCAAGTTCGTTTTCAGGATGGACAGGGCCGCGGCCAGACTATCGTGATCAAGTGGAATAAAGAAAATATCGTCCGCGAATTTCCGGATGTGTTGGTTGACGGCGATTGGATTGAATGGAATGAACTTGGGCGAGTGACCCGCCGGGAGCAATATCGCGCCGGCAAACTGATTGCAAAATTCAAGTAAACGCCGGCAAGCGCGCCGGTCTTGGTCGATCATTGATGCCATGTCCGGCGCAAAGAGGGGGGACATGATCCAAGTCGGATTTGCTTCGGGTGATATTACGCCGGCGCTCGGGTTCGCGATTCCCGGCGGATTTGCGCCACGCGCGTCGAGCGGAGTGGTTGACCCGCTGCAATTGCGCGCTGCGGTGGTGGCCACGGAACGGACAGCGGTTGCCATTGTCGGCGTCGATGCAGTGGCGCTGCAGTTCGAAAGTGTCCGGAAAGCCCGACGCTGCATCGAGCAGGCTTGCGGCATTCCGGCGCGGAACGTCACGATCGCTGCGAGTCACACGCACTGTGGCGGCCCCGCCTGCCCGGTGCTGGGGACCGATGCCGATGCTGGCTACTGCGCGTTGGTTGCCGAGCGCATTGTCGATACGGTTGTATTGGCGCATTCGCGTCTGCAGCCTGCCAAAGTGGTTTGCGCCTCGGCCCGGTGCGGCGGCTGGGCCTTTAACCGCCGTTTTCGAATGCGTCATGGCGGGGTGCAGACGAATCCTGGTAAAAACAATCCTGATTTGTTGGAGCCGGCCGGCCCAGTGGACTCCGAGGTTGGGTTAATCGGGTTTTGCGGGGTCAATGGCCGGTGGCTGGGCACGATTGCGAATTTCGCATGTCACGCGACCGTGATGTGGGGGGACAAGTTCTCCGCCGACTATCCGGCGTATTGGCAGCGGGCCATGCAGGCGGCATTCGGCCCGGAGTTTACGCTGGTTTTTCTCAATGGCGCCTGCGGCGACATCAACCAGTTGGACTTTCGCAATCCGCAGGTGGACGAGAACGGTATCGTGTGGGCGGAGAAAATGGGCGCAGCCCTGGCGTCAGCCGGCGTCAATGCCTTGGTTCAGGCGCAGGCCGACAACGATGCGGATATCGCTGCCGTGCACGGGGCCACGCGGGTGGCGTACCGCCGTCCCTCTCCTGCAGCGTTGGCTGTGGCGCGTGCCTGTGTTGAAGCGGATGGGCCGTGGGACGGCTCCAAATGGCTGGCGCGCGATGTGCTCCTGCTCGCAGAAACGCTTGGGGACGCACGCGGCGTTGAGTGCCAGGTCGACATTACCCGGATCGGGGCTGCCGTCATTGCCGCAGCCCCTTGGCAACCGTTCTGTGATTTTGGTTTGCGGATCAAGGCGGCGTCGCATTTCAAGCCGACGCTGATCGCGGCGTTCGCCAACGGAATGCTCGGCTATGTGCCAACGCCGCAAGGGTTCGAAGATGGCGGATACGAGCCGACCCTCTGTCGCGGCAGCAAACTGCAGCCTGATGCCGGTGATCGCATCGTCGCCGAGACGGAACGGTTGTTATTTTGCCTTTGAGCCATTTTTGTTGACGGGAGGACCGTTTTTGTCCTCAAGGCGATAAGCAGAATTGGAAATATTTTTAAAGCTGCTTGCGGGGGTTCCGGCATGTTTTCGCGAGATATGAGCAATCCGATTGCGCTGTCGATCTTCGACCTGTTCAAGGTGGGGCCGGGCCCCTCCAGTTCGCATACCATCGGCCCGATGCTTGCCGGCTATGACGCTATCGGCGAAATGGCCAAGCTGCCTGTCGCGCAAATTGAGCAGGCCGATCGAATCGAGGTTCATTTATTCGGGTCCCTGAGCGCGACCGGCAAGGGCCACGGTACGGATCGGGCCGTGCTGGCGGGCTTAATGGGCGTCAGCCCGGCCGGCTGTCCGCCGGATCTGTTGTCCGGTCTCCTGCAAACGCCCGGGCAGGTTCATTCCGTTCGTCTTGGCGCCAGGGTGTTTCCTATGACGCAGGCGCAGATCGTTTTTGATCGGTGCACGGGGATTTATCCGCATCCCTGTACCCTGACGATCCGGCTGATGGCCGGTGTCCGCGCGCTCTTCGAAAGGGAGTATTATTCAGTGGGCGGCGGTTTTATTCAATCGAAAGGCCGGAAGGCTCCGGCGCGCGGCAAGCCAGTATATTGCTATTCCACGGCAGTAGGCGTTCGCTCCTTGCTGGCCCGCGAGAATCTAAGCATGCATGCGATGATGCTCGCAAATGAAAAATCGGTCAGTGGTCTCGCCGAACAGGCCATCGACGAGCGTCTGGATGAAATTATCGCGACAATGGAGGCGTCCGTGGCGCGGGGCATCGCGTCCGAGGGCCTGCTGCCGGGTCCATTGAAAGTGCAGCGCAAGGCGGCGAGTCTGGCCCGTCGGGCCGCGAAAATGGCGAATAGCCCGGAACATTTTATGATGCTCCTGGCCGCGTATGCGTTTGCCGTTGCCGAGGAAAACGCTGCCGGACATCCGATCGTGACCGCGCCGACCTGCGGCTCGTCCGGCGTTATCCCTGCGGTTCTCTGCATCATGAGACGCCATCTGTGCCTGCCGATGGATGCTATCCGGCGGGGATTGCTGGCGGCAGCGCTGGTGGGTTTCCTGGCCAAGCATAACGCCACTTTGGCCGGCTCCAAGGCGGGCTGCCAGGCCGAAATCGGGGTGGCGGCAGCCATGGCGGCGGCCATGCTGGCTTATGCGCATGGGACGGATTTTCGGATGACCGAAAACGCAGCGGAGATTGCGTTGGAGCATCACTTGGGTATGACATGCGATCCTGTTGGCGGATACGTTCAGATTCCTTGCATCGAGCGCAATGCGATGGGCGCCGTCAAGGCTTACATGGCCTGGCTGCTTGCCGGCGAGGAACCCATGCTTTCCCATAAGGTCGATTTGGATAAGGCCATCATGGTCATGTATGAAACCGGCAAGGATTTGCAGTCCAAGTACCGGGAAACAGGCACGGGTGGCTTGGCCAAATATGTGCATTGAGTCGGCAAAAATACGCCGTGTGCCATGCGGGAACTTACGCCTGCGCCAAAATGGCTTGGTGTTTGGCGGGTAATCGTGTACTTTTTTCGGACATTGCTGCAATTGGCGATTGAGGGAGGATTTTTCGATGAAATCAATTAAATGGGCGGTTTTGGGGTTGGGTGTGATTTTGGCGGCAGCCGTAGCAGGTGCGCAGACCAATGCCGCACCGACAAACGCGGCGCCGACCGGAGTCGCCGCAGCCGGCGTTTTTAAAAGCGCCGATACAAATAGCGATGGGCGGGTCAGCCAGGATGAGTACGCCCGTTCCGCCAAGGCTGTTGCCTTTGATCGTCTCGACCGGAATATGGACGGTTTGATTACCTTGGATGAATGGAAAGCAGAGGACCATTCGCCGAAGGCCGCCGCGCATTTCGCTGCTTTGGATAAAGATCGCAACGGCAGGGTCAGCTACCTTGAATTTTCGAATCAGGTAAAATGGCAGAGTGTCTTGAAAGATTCCTTTAAGTCGCTGGATCGGGACAGCGATGGCAACTTGACGTCGGACGAGTTGACAAAGCATCCGGTGGTCCCTCTGATATCGATTGGTTTTTAACGAGCATGACTTTGGAGCAACTTCAGCAAAAGTTCGGAATAGCTAATCGGCTCTGCTTTGCGGAAGGGCCGGGCCGCTTGATTAAGGCTGTGCTTAATCACGCCTCCGGCGCCAGCGCCGAAATTTATTTGCATGGCGCGCACATTGCCTCATGGCGGCCGGCGCGGGGCGCGGATGTTATTTTTATGAGCCGGGCATCGCGCTTTCAAGATGGCGTGGCCATCCGGGGCGGTATCCCGGTGATATTTCCGCAGTTTGGCGACGGCCCGCTTCCCAAGCATGGTCTGGTGCGGACGCGCGCCTGGCAGGTGGCGCATACGGCGTTGGGTGCGGACGGGGCGGTTGTAATTACGCTCCAGCTGGAAGACGATGAGCCAATGCGCGCTCTCTGGCCACACCCGTTTTCCCTGCAACTGGCAGTGACGTTGGGATCGGCCTTGGCGGTCGAATTGGCTGTCAAGAATACAGGCGCCTCGCCATTTTCATTCCAGGCGGCTTTGCACACATATTTTCAGGTGGCTGACATTGCGCAAATCAGCCTGTCCGGCTTGAAGGGGACGGCTTTCGACGATTTTCTCTGCCCTGGACCGTTCGTCGAAACGCGCGCACAGATGACGTTCGACCGGGAGACCGACCGGCTTTATGGCGCCGCACCCGATCGTGTTGTGCTGGCTGATCAGACCAATAAACGTAAGATCGTCATTACAAAAAACGGCATGCAATCGATTGTGGTCTGGAACCCGTGGATTGAGAAATCGAAGCGCTTGAGCGATTTTGGCGATGACGAATATCGACGCATGGTCTGTGTCGAAACCGGCAACATGGGTGCGCCGTCCTTTCTGGCCGCCGGCGACCAGTGGTCCGGACGAACGACCTTTGTGTGCGAGAATGCATAAGGGGCGTAATTCCCGTCCAGGATTATGGCAGCCCCGTTCGTTTTAATGTGCCAATATGGCGACCTTTCCCGCGCCAGAAGGTTGATTTATTTTGACTTGGCTTTACCGGATCGGTTTTTCAAACGTTACGTGAGGAGACGATTATGGAGGTTGCCGATTGTGCGATGCCGGAGATGTTCCGGGAATGCGTGCGTCGATTTGCTCGCCAGCAGGCCGTAGTGTTTAATGGCCAGGCGCTGGATTTTACTTCCGTGGACCTGATCAGCGATCGCATTGCCGCCGCGCTGGTACGGAAGGGGATTTGCAAGGGCGATCGCATTGGCCTCTATTGCATCAATTCCGACTGGTTCCCTTTGACCTATTTTGGCATTCTGAAAGCCGGGGCGGTCGTTGTGCCGATCAACTTGTTGCTTAACCCCAAGGAAATTGCGTTCATTCTCAACGATGCCGGCGCCCGGGCTTTGTTTTACCATGCCAACTTTGCGGCCACCGTCAATGCCTTTCGGCCTTTAGTTCCGGACTTGTCTTTCTGCGTCTGCATTGGCGCTTCCCCGGCGACGCCGGCGCAGCCGATGCCGCCAGATATTCCCTGGTCGGATTTTGCCGAAACCGAAGGTGCGGCGCCGGTGATAACCTTCACTCCGAAGGATGACTTGGCCGCGATTTTGTATACCTCCGGTACTACCGGCCGGCCCAAGGGCGCCATGCTGACTCATCGCAATCTGGTGAGCAATATCAGGAGCACCTTGCAGGCTATGCACGTCAAGCCGGGAGAAGAACGGTTCCTGGTTATTTTGCCGCTTTTCCATGCCTTTGCCACCATGGCGTGCATGTTTCTGCCGCTTATGTCGGGAAACGCCATGGTGCCATTATCGCGCTTCGATCCGCTTTATGTGGCCAAGATGATCGCCGCCGAACGGATTACTTTGTTCATGGGCGTGCCCAGCATGTATGTGGCGCTCCTGCGTCTGCCGGATGACGTTGTTCCCAATTTCGAGACGCTGAAATTCTGTGTCTCCGGCGGCGCCGCCCTGCCGGTGGCGGTCATGCGCGAGTTCGAGGCGCGCTTCGGCAAGAAAATCTACGAGGGCGACGGGCCCACAGAATGTTCGCCGGTCACGTGCGTCAATCCGATCGGCGGAACGACCAAGCCCGGCACTGTCGGGATGCCGGTGCCGAATGTCGAAATGAAAATTGTGGATGAGCAGGGGCGTGATGTGGCCGATGGCACAATTGGTGAAATCTGTGTGCGCGGGCCGAATGTAATGAAGGGCTATTGGAACCTTCCCGCCGAAACGCGGGAAGCCTTTTTCGGCGAATGGTTCCGCACGGGCGACTTGGGGACGCGCGATGCGGATAACTATTTCAGCATCGTGGATCGCCGCAAGGATATGATCATTGTCAACGGCATGAACATTTATCCGCGAATTATCGAGGAGGTGCTCGTGCGGTGCAAGAACGTCCGGGAGGCTGCGGTTGTGGGCGAGCCGCATGAAATGCACGGCGAGATTCCCGTGGCGTATGTGGCGCTCAAGGATGGCGTCCCGGCCGCTGCGCAAATAGGGGAGGCGATCGCCCAGCTTCGGTCTTGCTGCCTGGAGAACCTGGGCCGGCATGAAGTTCCCCGCAAATTTATATTTCTGCCGGAGTTGCCTAAAAACGCCGCCGGAAAAATTATAAAGCGCGCCCTGCGCAAGCAGGGCGAAATCGAGCGGGGCGTTCTGGGCGCGTAAAGCGTTGCGCGTGGCTTCCCTGCCGGCATGCGTAGCGACTCATGGTTTGCGCCCGACGGGATAAGCGGCGCGCTCCACTTTGGTCAGGCCCACAATTTCTGCGGATAAACATTGTTCTCGATCAAGCGGCGAATGCCGGCGGTCACAAAGGGCTTGTCTTCCTTGTAGGTGACGCCAAACCATTTTTCCGGTGTTTCCAGCACGCGCATCGTCATCTTACGCTCGCGGATCAGCTCGTCGGCGATGGCCGGGATCAGGAATTCAGCCTTGGGATGGCCGGCGGCCTTTTTCAGAAACAAGGAAAATTTGTCGTCGAGATGCCCGAACAAGGTTGGCGTGAATCCGAACATGTTCATCGAGGCGATTTCGTGGCCTTTGATGGGGACCCACTGGCTGTGTTCGTTTTCGTAGCGCGCGCCGTCGGCGGTTTTCTCGATTTTGAACCGTTCCACGACGCTGATTAACATGTGGTGCGCGTCCACCTCGCAGATGCCGCGGGTGACCGATCCGTGGGCCGAGAGCGTGTTTGCCAGGCGGAAGCCCACCATGGCATATGTGTTGGCGTGGGTGGAAAGGTCCTGCAGGTAACGGGCAATCACATCGTAAGACTTGGCCCCGTAAAAATCGTCGGCGTTGATGACGGCAAAAGGCTCCCGAACCATGCCTTTGCAGCGCATAATGGCATGACCCGTGCCCCAGGGTTTGACGCGGTCCGGCGGCACGGCAAAACCGGGCGGCAAATCGGCCAATTCCTGAAAGGCATATTCCACCTGGATGCGTCCCTCGAAATGCGCCCCGATGGCATCCTTGAAATCCTTCTCGATATCGTGCCGGATAATAAAAACCACCTTGCCGAACCCGGCGCGGATGGCATCGAAGACCGAATAATCGAGCATGATTTCGCCGGAGGGCCCCACAGGCTCGATTTGTTTTAGCCCACCGTACCGACTGCCCATGCCCGCTGCCATGACGACTAATGTTGGTTTCATATGATCCTTGCGTAAATGTAGGCTTGCGCTTGACGAGCTCCGAATTACGGCAGCTATTTTTTCGGATTTGTCTGCGAATGTCAATGAAAACCAAGCTGGCAATTAAGCTCAGCGGTAAGAATCGCCTTGCCAAACCCAGTGCCATGGCATAGTCTACAGATGTTACCCAATGCGGGAGTAATTCAGTGGCAGAATGTCAGCTTCCCAAATACGGGGAACTGGCTTTTCTTATGCCTGCCTTCGATAGTGATACCGCTTTCCATTCAGCAATAGCGAGTTGCAGCCTATAGATGGATCATTTCCGTCCGTTCTTCGTCCCATTGCCATTCCAGTTTTGCGAGTTTTGCAAATCAGATGTGCGAGTTTTGCAAATCGCAAGGAACTTGTCTCGATAGGCGATGGCGGCTTCATTGCGCACGAGCTTCAGTGATCCAATCCTGAAAAACTGGTCCTGTCCAACCAGTTCCCGCACATAGTGATCCTTCCTGGATCTCGGGCCAACCAAGTCGTTCACGGGCGTAGCGGTCCCATCGGGAAGAAAGCGCTTGGTCAGGTAACGGCCAAGGATCTTCCTTCTGGAGCCCCCTTATCATTATAAGGACGAATTCAGAAAAATAAAGTCGCAACTATCACATGACAAATGGTTAACGCACTTTGCGGGGGCCATTGCCTGCGACAAGTGGCCGAGCAAACAAATGCTATCAGTCCTTATCACGATAAGGAATCCGGCAGGAAAAATCCGTCGTTACTTGTAGACAATAAATGGGTAACGAACGTTACCTTCTTCCCCGTTCCGCGATGGCATTGACGTCGGCCTGCGCGAGGGCGTTACGGCCGTGATTCAACCGGGCGGCTCGGACCGGGATTTCGAGAGTATCGAAGCCTGCAACGAAACCAGGGGCGCCATGGTCTTCACCGGCCAGCGCTGTTTTAAACACTGAAAATAGAGCACGGTTCTTAAGTTCACGGTTCCAGGTTCCCGGTTGGGGAATCAGTCAATGACGTGGCGATGCGCTCCGTGGCGCGGGCATTCCTGCCTGCGTCTCATGACACGCCATGGGCCATAAGCGCGGACGCCTTATTCTGCCGTTGGCGACTTGGCGTTAAAGGCGCCGCCCAGGATCCTTTTCGCGTTGCGATAAAAGATATTGCGGCAATCGTCGTCGCTGATTCCTGAGCCCAGCACCGCGCCGATGTAATAATGGTGGCTGAACCAGGGATAATCCGTGCCGAAAACGATCCGTTCGGAGCCTAACTCGTCCACAAAACGTTCCAGCACGCCCCGCTCATCCATGACCGCGCAGAGCTCCAGGTACACGTTGGGAAAATCCTTGACGAGCTGAAAGGCGTCGCCCCAGCAGCCGTGGCAGGAGTGACCAAGCAGGATTTTGGCCCGACGGTAACGCTCGGCGACCTGGCGGACCACCTTATGCCCGCTATTCACGCTGTTGCCCCACGTGTGCAGGAGGACCGGCAGGGCGCGCGCCTCCGCCAGTTGCCAGGCGGGCTCATTGCGCGGATCGGTAATGGGAATGCCATGATAATCGGCCAGCAATTTAAAGCCCACGTAGACGTCGGCATGCCGGTCGAACGCGGCGACGTCTTTTTGCACCTGGTCCGGGTAATTGGGATTGATGCCGCAATACGCGCGCAGGCGGTCGGGAAACGCGCGCACGGCTTTGATATTGGCGGCATTGCCGATATCCGGCGCCCAGAGCGCCGCATGATGGCAGAACACCAGCAGGCGTACGCCCGCGCGCTTCAATACGGCGTCGGCTTCGGCCGCCGTTTCCCGGTTGATATGCAGCCCGTAGCAAGGGCCCATGTGGCCGTGCAGGTCGTAAATCGGACAATCCGCTGCGCGTCCGCGGGCCAGGAAAGTTGCTTTCAGGTTTCGTGTTTTTTTCATAAGTGAATGTGGCGGATCAGATCTTCCAGGTTGGCCGAGGCAATCCGCTGTTTCTCTTTCGGGGCGATCGCGGCGTGCGCGAGCGACAGGATGGACGCTTCGGGGTAGCGCTCCGGGAAATTGCTGCCGAACACCAGCCGTCCCGCGCCGAAGCGGGCTACCGTTGCTTCAAACCCGCCGTCCGCCAGGGCCAGCAGGCTGGTTTCGAGGCGCACGTTAGGGTACCGGTCCAGCAGCGGCCAGGTATAGCGGTCCGCGTTCCACACGCCCACATTGCATAAGAGGCAGGTCACGTTCGGGAACTCTGCCAGGAATTGATACACGGCCGGCCAGGTGATGCCGCGTTTTTCAAGCGAGAGCAGCAGCGGGATGCGCCGCTCCGAAACTTCGTCCATGAACGCGCCGAACACCGCGCGGTTGAGCAGGTACCGATGGTGATCCGGGAAAGCCCGCAGCGCCACGATGCGGCTCCGCTGCATGCGCCGGAAAAAATCGGGCGTGATCACTTCGCCCGTTTGCGGCGGCAGGATGACCCAGCACCCGAACAGGTTTTTCCGGCCGGCAATGACCTTGGTCAGAAACTGGTTCCCGTCAGAGGCCGCATAGTCGTGTTGGGCAACATGCCAAACCAGTCCCTTGGCGATTCCCGTCTTTGGCCATAACCTGCCGCAGGTCGTCGGCCGTTTTGGCCGGTTGATGCACCGCCAGGATCGGCCGGCCAAAGCAGAGGTTGGCGTCGAAAAAAGTCAGGTTCAAAGATTTGCTCCCGCTTTCCGGCAGGCTTCGATCCGCGCGCGAATCTGGGCTTCTGTCAAATCCGGATGAAGCGAGAGATAGACCGTTCGTTTCAGGATCTCAAGCGTGCGCGGGCACATATCAGGAGTGTAGTTCAGGCGTAAGTCCTTGTTCTTCGGCATGCGATAGGGATTCATGTCCGGGTGATGGCCCGCGCGGTGCTTGAGTATTTGGTCCCAATTGGAATACACGTGCTTGCCGCTGTTAATCGGCAACCAGCCGCCGATGCCTTTGGCCACGGCGAACGCCCGGGCGAGGGCTTCGCTCTCGAATTGAAAGCTGACCACTACGCCGCAATCACCCTTCGAATCGTTGGAGGGTGCGAAGCGAATGCCGGGCTTCCCGCTCAGCTCCTTCATGAACCGCGCGCGAATCCGGCGCAGGTCGGCGAGTATGCCGGGCAGTCGCTGCAACTGCATGCGCAGAATGGCGCCCATAATTTCCGTGGCCCGGAACTGAAATCCCAGGAAAATCGGCATGGTAAAATTGCCGGCGTAAGATCGGAAGGCCACGCCGCTGTCGGCATAAAGTGAGGCGCGTTCGTAGATCGTGGCGTCGTTCGTTACCAGGGCGCCGCCTTCGCCGGCGCTCATGATCTTGAAATCGTTGAAACTGTAGGCGCCGGCCTGGCCCCAGCTGCCCAGGCGTTTGCCCCCGAAACTGCCGCCATCCGCCTGGCAGCAGTCTTCCAGCACCTTGATCTTGTGGCGGCGGGCGAGGGCGGTGAGCGCCCTCATGTCCGCCGGTCTGCCGCACATATGCACCGGGATGACGGCCCGGGTGTGCGGCCCGATCTTTTTTTCCACATCGCGCGGGTCGAGGGCCAGGGTCTCGTCAATTTCGGCGATGACCGGGATGGCGCCGACCATCAGGACGGCGGCGGCCGTGGCCATGAAAGTATAACCCGGCACGATGACTTCATCGCCCGGCCCGATGCCCATGCCGGCCAGCCCGGCCATCAGTCCCGCCGTGCCTCCACCGGAGAGCAAAATGGCATGCTTGACGCCGATCGTGCGCGCCCATTCCTTTTCAAAACGATTGGCTTCCTGCAGGTGGCCGGTCTTGGGGTCGCCCACACGGAACATTTTCTGCGCCTTGATCACCTTGCTGACTTCGTCAATTTCTTTCTGTCCTAAGCGATACATATGGCCTCCTGTATGTCATTGCCCCTTGTGAAGGCGCGCAATGCGGTCAAAGACGGTTAAAAAAGCGCCATCAGTATGGGGTGTTTCCGTTGATTCGTCTATGACGGAAATAGTCGAAGATAGTCTTTTCTGGTCTTTGCCGAATAGGATGGGATTCTGTTAGCGGTCGGCGTCTTCAAACAGCATGCTCACATTCAAAACCTTGTCAGGCCAAAAGAGCCACGTTGTCCTCATTAGGTTGAGGGAATAAGCATAGCCGGAGGGGTATACGGTATTGTTAAACTCGTCTAAATCCCATGGGACGGATTTTTCCGCCAGCAGTAATGCGTCGATATCTCCGGTTATCAGAAACTTTTGCTGGGTTTTTGTCAACCAGTCGGCGATGGCGTTGAGGTAACAGTACTGGAGAAAACCTGTGCTACCCTCTCGACTTTTTTTTGCTCCGGCTTCGGGAGCATCTTCGTTTGTGCCCGATATTATTCCGCCGTGACCGGAATATTGATATTCGCATCGGAAAACAGGCGGATGGGTAAAAGGGCCGATAACGGCAAGGCAATGCCTGTCGGAATCGGTTATATCGCCGATGTTAGAATATTTCAAAGACCCTAAGCCACCCGAAATTGGAGAGGCATCGGAGGACGTCGAATGTCCCAAGGACGGGCTTGTTATTTTCGATACATCAGGCACGGCTGTGTTCCTAATCGATAGACTCGCCAATAAAAATACGGCCAAATGCACTTGTCTCAAGATCGCAGATCATTCCGTCATTTATCACTTTCTTTATAGCATCCCGTTGCTGGGTGCCTCCACACAAAGTATGCTGAACCACCCACCCGCAACGCAAGCCACATGTTTTGCCCCGCTTGACAACTTCAACTCGGATTGCTATCTATTCCGCAATGAAAGCGCTCCTACAGGCCGGTTCCAGCGGGTCGGTGCCCGTGCCGCCTGAAAAGCGATTTCTAATCAGTTTCAGTCAGTAAAAATTGAACACAAACACCCGTAACTACTGGCGCCCCGAAGGTTTCTTCGTCGGCGACTGCATGCCGTTTGCCAAGGACGGCGTTTTCTATCTGTATTACCTGCTCGACTATGGGCATCATAACCACCCGATTGTCGGACCGTTAGGCGGTCATCAATATGCGCTCTGCACGAGCCGTGACCTTGTCCACTGGGAAGACCACGGAATTGCATTGCCGCTCGATTTCGAAAAGGGCGAAGCAAGCAACTGCACCGGTTCCATCGTCGAATACAAAGGCAAAATGTACGCACTTTTCGCGGAACGCTCAAAGAACTACAAGGGCGAACGCTTCCGCATCGCAATCAGCGCGGATAACGGTTTCCATTTCACAAAATTGCCGTTCCCGAAGCTCGACACACCACCTCAGTGCCATGGCGCTTTCCGCGATCCGCATGGCTTTGTGGCAAGCGACGGCAAGATGCACATTCTGATCACCGGCCAGACCGACATTGAATCCAACGGCAAGATCCTCACCTGCGGTCAGGTGTATCATTACACCACAGAAGACATGGTCAACTTCACTGAAGAGAAGAACTGGGCGCAGGTCAACGGCGCTCCGGAATGCTGCGACTACTTCAAGATGGGCGATTTCTACTACTTCACCTACAATCAAGCTTGGGAAACTCACTACCGTTATTCCAAAAACGAACTCGGTCCGTGGAAAGTTCCGGAAAATGACTTCACAAACAGCCGTTTCTGCGCCGTGATGAAGACTGTTCCGTGGGGTGAAAACCGTCGTATCGGCGTTGGCTGGACCGCGACCTGGGAAAAGGGTAATTATGAATTCGGCGGACGCACAGTCTTCCGCGAGATTAAGCAAAAGCCGGACGGCAGCCTCTGGACTGCGTTCGTGCCGGAAATGATTCCGCAGAAACTGGTCAAGGTATACGACGATTTCACGCTCCATAATCCAGACGGAATTGCCTTCAATTACCTCGGTGAAGCCGGCAATGATTTTCGCATTGACACGACTGTCGAAATCATCGACATGCCGCTTGAATTCGGGTTAAAGATCCCGGATAAAAACGGCAGCCCGGACTGGTATTCCTGGAAAATTACACTGATGCCGCGCGCAAAACGTGCTGTCATCGGGTTCTATTCAATTAACCACTTCGCGGAAATCGGCAGTGTCGAGTTCGGCAAGACCGTCAATCTGAAACTGATCCGCACAGACAACAATATCGACCTCGAAATCAACGGTGAACGCACCTTGATCGCTCCTGGTATCGAACTCGAAGGGGCACAAATCACCGCATACTCGATTCATGGCAACGTCAAGTTCACTAACGTCAAAATGTACGAGTGGTAAGATGTTGCTATGAGACTAGGAATCGATATCGGAACAACGAAAACCGCCGCCGTCATTTATGATTGCGGCAAACAGGAATTGCTTGCCGCGAAGTCCGTGAACAACAACGCCGGCACCGGCCGACAGGACGCCGACAAAATCATTCAGGCTACATTCGCTTCCGTTCCCGGCAAGGGTACGAACGTATACATAGGCTTCGGCGAAACTTTGATTTCGGAATAAATCATATAAAGAGGAGATGGATCATAATGGAAAACATAATGTACTTCGGTCTCGGGCAGGTCAATGTCACTCCGCCGCTCGGCGCTGAACTGTACGGCTACTACCCGCACCCGACAGCGAAAGCGGTCAACGACGAGCTTATCGCGTTCGCGCTGGCGCTCGGTTACGGCGACAAAAAGGTCATACTGTTCAGCCTGCCGGTCTGCCTTGTACTTAAAGAACTGAGCGACAGGATCCGCGCGGCGGTATCCGACGCCACCGGTATTCCGGCGGCGAATGTAATACTTTCGGCGACGCACACCCATTCGGGGCCGAAGACCGATAGTCTGCCGCATCACGGCGAGCTTGACGTCGAATACTGCGACAGTATATTCCTGCCGCGCTTAGTTGAGGCGGCGAAGTCGGCGGTCGCGGCGATGGTACCGGCGGAATTAGGCATCGCCGAGGGAGAGAGCAAGGTCGGTATAAACCGCAGACAAATCAACCCCGACCACTCGGTCAGCTTCGGACAGAATCCGTGGGGCAGCTACGACCCGACGATGACCGTCTTCGCCTTCCGTGACGCGGCGAGCCACAAGCCGCTCGCCACATTAGTGCATTACGGCTGCCACAACACCTCGGCGGGTAAGGTCGAGACTGTCACGCGAGACTGGTGCGGCGTCATGTGCGACCGGCTCGCGAAGGAGAGCGGCGCTCCGGCGATGTTCGTCAACGGCTGCGAGGGCGACGTAGGTCCTCGCCTGTCGAACGGACACACGACCGGCATCAACGACGTTTCCTACGTCTACGAGATAGGACACGTCGCGGCAATCGACGCGGTCACGATCTACCGCAAGATCAAAGCCTACGCGCCGGAAAAGTTAGACCTTGTTACCGGCGTCGTCCGGCTGCCTTACGACGAGTCGCGCGGCGTATCGCCGGAGGGTGCGCTGTCTTTTGAGCAGACGATAATACGGCTCGGCGAAACGGTGTTCATCCCCTTCCCGTTCGAGTTTTTCTCGCTCATCTCGCTGCGGCTCCGCGCCTATTCCGGCTGGCAGCGCACCATCTGCCTCGGCGCGACCAACGGCAGCTTCAGCTATCTGCCGAGCCGCGATCAGCTCGCGCTCGACGGCTACGAGGTCGGGATGTTCCGTTCGGGTAACGCGTATCAGTTGGCAGAGGACACCGACAACAGGATAATTGACGAAAACCTCCGTATTTTAAAAGGACTCGCAAAATAGCATAAAACTCCGCCAGATAAATATCCGGCGGTCTTGTCTGTCGCCGTGGAAATGAGGGCTGGAGAATTTGCTGGAACTGAGGTTGACTGGTGGGTTGTTGCTTACGCAGACGGATCGTGGTTTTACATGGATAGAGATGTAGGCTGGACCCAGGAAGGTGCTTGGCATCCGGTGCTACAATGTGCTTTGTTCAATCTTCCGGCCACGCCAGTATTGAACATGAGTGGTTTAGCGCCGGGATTATATACGTTCTATTTTGCCGTTGATTATCCGATGGATGGGATTTTGAACCTGGATGGACCGATCCTGGTTGATTCGGTGAACGTAACCGTGCAGTAGGAACTTTGTAATACTGATCCGTAAATGAAGGACTCCCTTCGAATAAGAAATAAAGGTATCTGCCCAATTCCGGTCTGTCGTCTGCCGTCTGTCGTCCGGCGTCTGGTTTTCCCCCGGTTGACATTCCGGCCACAGGTGTGCTCACACTCACACCAAAGCAAACCATAGCCTGGCAGGACCACCCAGACTAACATATCCGCTGGCTCAGAAAAACGACGTCACGTCACCGCAAGTTACATATGAAAGTAGCGTTATCCCGAAAATACAAAAAA
>CAZTWL010000036.1:0-38203 GCA_964617825.1 uncultured Verrucomicrobiota bacterium | reverse complement strand
CTCCGGCTGCCGGGCAAGATCCAGCTGCACCCCGCGGAATTGCATCATCCCTTTAGCATTCGTTCCTGTATATTTCATAGGACAGGGCCTTTCATATCATTAAGATAACCACCATCGTCTTGACGTCGAAAACTTGCTGTTAGCCTGCCGCGTGGAGTCGGAATGGTTATTCGCCCCCAAGCCAATCCCCCCGGCTGCGGCTTAAATGCGATTTTTGACCAACCGGGCTCAACGGGGGAAAGGCCGAACAAACGCCGGGGAATGACATTTCCCGGGGCGGTTGCCCAGGGATGAGCCCAACTTGTGTTCGCCTTATCCGTGAAAGGATTCCACGCTTCGGTCGTGGTCGTGGCGCCCAGCCGCATCATTTCAAGCCAGCTGCGATCGCCTTCACTCGTCATCAGTTTGACCGCAAATTCAGCCTGCCCGTGCTTAAACAAAGCATCCAGATAAAACTGGGCCGGATAAACCCCGCAGGCCATTCCACGCCTTTTTATGAAATCCAGGACGCCGGCCACGCGATCCTCAGGAACAAGGTCAAGGCTCAGGGCAAACATCGAAGCGTGGAAAGAACAGCGACTGGTATGCGCATTATCGCGATACAGCCCCTGCGCACCATCGAAAAGCCGTCGATTAAAGGCCTCTTTAACTTCGGCGGCCAGACTGTCGAATTCAGCCTGTGCCGCGGAATCATTGAAGATTTTTGCCAGCTTCGCCAACAGAATCAGGTCCCAGTAGACGAACGCATTAGGCACGGCATTGTCCGTTCCAAAATCATAGTCCGCGCGATAAAACGGCGGCCAGTCCACAATTACCCGTTCGGGAAATTCCGGAACCAATCCGTTACGGAGCAGGCGGTGGTACGAATATTTATCCCGCAATATCCGGTAATGCCTGGCGACAAATTCGCAATCGCCCGTATGCATCATGTATTCGTAAAAGAGCGGAATCATGATCTGGCGATATTCGCAAGGCCAGGTCGGATGTTTAAGCAGGTATTCCAGAGTGCGGCGCGCCGTGGCCGTATTGCTTTCCACGCCGAAATGAGTGAGCATGTTTATATAGGAATCAGCTTCATAAGCCGTGCGTTCCCTGGATGGGCAGTCATTATAAATGTCCTGGGTCGTCCAGGCGATGGTGTCCTTGCAGAACTGCCAGACGCGCACAAGGTTGGCGTTGGAACATTGCAAAGCCGAATCGCCCCCTTCGAACGGCATATTCAAGGTTACGGCACGGATGTTTTCCGGAGCCAATTCTCCGTTCCAACCGACAATCTCGGCATACCGGAAAGCACGTTCGCCGAAATGGGACAGAGCCCCGCCGCCAGCCTTGAACTGCCATAATTCCTGGTAATGATTCGCCGTGCGCATCCGGAAGCGCACTTTGTCGGCTTCCATCACCTCTTCACCCAGGCGCACTTCAACCGCGCCGCCGCCGGGCGGACAATCCAGTTCAATGCCAGCCACAACTTCATGCCCGAAATCGATAAAAAAATGACCCGGCTCCAGCTTCTTGATGACCTGCGGCAAAACCTGGGACAGATTATAATTCAGACTATTGTATACATCGAAATCGTTGCCGTCCAGGCGGCCAAATGAAACCGCCCGGCTCCAATTGCCGTCATCATAATCGGCAGTCAGCCAGCCAAACGGAAATATCCGCCCATCGATATTTTCCGGCCATTCGCCCGGGCCGGGGTTGCCCTTGTTCCCGCGCAACGCCTGGCATTCCCAACAGACAGGGCGATAAATGTTATTTGCATCCAGCTGGCGCCATTCTGTCCCGGAGAAGATATTGATCTGTTCTCCGCCGGAAGATTCGACATGCAGTACAAGCGCGAATCCCTTTTGTTCCCCGCGCGAAATGACCCCGATCGTGTTTCGACCGGGCAACAGCATCTCTTGCACATCGAACCGATGCAAAACTGGTCGGCCGTCATTAATCGGCCTTGCCGGTCCGGCGCCGACTTGAATGCCATTAACGAAAATGCGGTATTTCAGGAAACTGCTCTCACCCATGTCATAGTTGAAAACATAAGCATGCGGGTCCGCCACGATATACACGACAGCGGAAACCGGTTTGGATCCAAGGCCAAAAACATTCCGGCAGAAAGTATTGCCTGCTCCGCCAATCCATTCCGCTTGTGGCAGTAAATTTAAAATGTTACCGGATAATGCCGTCGGCATAAATTCCTTTCACCATTGCATTGAAAATCAAGGTTTTGGCGCTTCGGGAGCTTTGGGAATTTCGCTTTGGCGCGGCGCGGCCATCCCGAAAACCGCCGGCCGGTACGCGTCCGGACCATGATAGACGCCGTTCGACCATGAACTGCTCTGTGATTTTTCGCCATCCAAGCGTCGATTGCGAGCAACGTTGATTTTCCAGACATCGCCGTCTTTGATCACAAGCCCCATGGCCGCCGTCGGGATGCGGACTTCGGCAATCCAGCGGTCAGACAACACCGTAGTTTTCACCTCGACGCCCGAGTCGAATTTGACATCGGCATTGTTGCCGGTAACCGCTTTGGAATCGTAAACGACTCCCTTGGGATTGACCACGATTTGCACGTACTTGTCGTTCATGCCGGGGGCATTGATGAAAAACTCAATACTGCTGTCGTTCCAGACCGAATCGTCACGCCCCGTTTTCCTGATCGTCATTCGACCGGGCATGGGCTCCATGGCCTCAACCGCCAGATAGATGTTATCCTCGTCATAGAGCATTTTGACCGAAGTCTGCGGATCGGCGGCAACCTTACCGCCCAGCGCCACAAAGCCGGTAACGGCCGTGGCCATGCCCCATTCAGCTTCGTCGATTTTTCCGTCAATGACTATGCGAGCGGTCCTTTTTTTGACCTTAAGCTCCTTCTGCTGCAGGGCCAGCAATTCCTTATGCATGGCCTGCCAGTAATCCTGGAAATATCTCCGATCGCGCTTTACCTTCGCGACCGCTGCCGGATCGTCGCCCGCCAGCTTTTCCGCATCATCCAGCAATTTAACAAGCTGCTTCTCCACTCCCGGCTTTTCCAGGCATTTACCCATGGCCAAACCCGGTGTGCCGCCGCATCCCAGGATGTGGCCGGGCGTCTCCGCAAAGGATTTGATTAATAGCGCCCGGTATTGACGCATAACATCCCAGGTCTTGCCATAATATTTTGCGCCCATGTCCTCGTAAATCGCGTCATAATCGGCATCCGGATCCCAGAACAACTTCGCTGCAATGTAATACATCTGCCATTTGGTCAGCATTTCCTCCTGATAGCGCGGAGAGGTGTAACCGGCAATCAAATCGCCGTCAGGCGGCACGGTATAGATACTGCAGCCGCCCAATCCGATTTGCTTGTAGTATTTTATGTCGGCGGCAAAGGTTTTCTCGATTGGCGCATAGGCCGGGAACTCGCAATCTCCGCCAAGATATTCAAGAGTGGTAACGGTGTTTTTCAACTTACCCCATTGGCCGAGAATATCGCGATAGCGTTCATTGGCAGCGCAGCTGAGGTCCGCCATGGAATGGCGATAGCAACGGCCGTGGATGCAAGCCTGAATGACAAACCGTGGATCGGGAATTACGCCGATCGGAGGATACTGAAAGTTCTGATAGGCAAATGTCATGAATTCGGCATCGGGGTGGGTCTTATAAACCTCTGCAGCCAGCTGGTTGCATAACGTATAGAAGCGCGTGGACACGTATTGATTCTCCTTTTCCTCCAACGGGTCAAGCGCGGCGCATTTGTCGCACTGACACCAACCTTGGCTGTCATTGTTGCCAATGCGATACATCCCGCGTGGATTGAGTGAAGCATCCAGGATTCCCGCAAGGGATTTGGCCATGATTTCCACAACTTTGGGATTGGACGTACAAGGCTGGTTAGCCTGACCGCCAGGCTGGTGCTGCCCTGGGAGAATATCAAGTTTTCCGGACTGCGGAGTCCGCTTGCCGTTAATCAGGGCAAAATACTCGGGATGTTCGTCGAACAGTTTATCGCTTAAAAGAGTGCTGAAACAATGACCGCCCCCGTTGCTTAGCTCCGCCCCGCGCTTTTCAAGTTCAAGGCGCATGTCAGCGGAATTATACTGCCCCTTGCCCATTCCGATATTCATGCCGTTGCGCACCAGCCAGTCCCAGGTAGCGGTGATCTTCGAGGAACCTTTGCAACAAACCCCGCTCAAATTACGGACCTTGAACCATGGATTGCGGACTGTGACCTGTTCCGCGACAGTCACTGTCGGTTTCTTGGGACAGTACTCGAAGTCGCTTCCGGGCGCAAACCACCTGACATCGGCATGATTTTTAAGGATCTCGTACACTCCATACAGGACGCCAACCGGTTTTTTGCCGACGATCCGGAGGCCATCCTTGTCGGCGGCAAGCACAAACCCATCGTCTTGCAACCGGGCAACGGCCTGATCGATGGCGGCGGAACGCGGCACATTTTTCGCCCCGGCTGTGCCCAGGTAGACATTATATAGTTCCTTTGACGGAGCACTGCCGATATTGAGTTTTGCCCCAGTCACTTTTTCCAAGTACACGGCCAGTTCGCTCGCCGCATGTTTTTCCGCCGGGCCGGCATTGTCCGGCAGAACGATGCGGCTTGTCGCCTTGCCGTCCTTCACCAGGGCAAAGTCCGCCGCGCTCGCAACGAATGCCAGAATCAACCCCGCAAAGATAGCCAATATTTTTTGAGCCATGGCGCCGACCTTTCTGTCAATTGTATCTACTGCGGACGAGTTCCGCCGCGAAGGCTTAACCGTGCGCTGAGTTTTCGCCCGTCGCTCGATCAGGCCGGTTTTTTGGACGACGGCGCCTTGTAACCGTATTCCTTAAGAATGTTGACAACATCGGACGGTTTCACATTGCCGAACACCTTGTCATTGACCACGACCACCGGCGCCAGGGCGCAGGCGCCAATACAGCGCGCCTGTTCCAGAGAAAACTTGCCGTCTTTCGACCGTCCGTCCTTATCCAGGTCAAGCAGTTCCTTGATCTTCTCGCGAACTTTTTCCGCACCGCGCACAAAGCAGGCCGTGCCCATGCAAACGGTTATACGCGTTGTGCCCTTGGGCGCGAAGCTGAAGAAATGATAGAACGTGGCCACCCCGGTAACTTTTGCCGCGGGAATCTGCATCAGCTGCGCCACGTCATCCATCAATTCGCGGGGCAAATACCCGAACTCGACCTGGATCTTCTGGAGAACGGCGATCAGGTAGCTATCGCTGCGCTTCTTCCCCCGAATGCTCTTGATGTAATCGACCAACTCCACCGGCAATTCTTTGCGTTCCGTTTTCATCGAATCCCTTTCGGCTCTTTGGGGCTGTACGTGGTGTGCAGCAACTTACGCGCCTTCTGACTGTTCGGCTCGCCAAAACATTCCTTGTACCACTGCAACAGCGCCGGGTTTTCGTGGGACTTCCTGATTGTCTTGTGCGCATCGATCGTGTAAAGCACCTGGGCCCTGATTTTTGCCAGGGCGGGATCCAGGACATACATGCCCTTGGGCGGGTATGGTTGCCCGCCTCCGGCCACGCAACCTCCCGGGCAGGCCATAACCTCGATGAGATGAAAGACTTTTTCGCCGCTGATAACCTTGTCGAGCACTTTCTTTGCATTGTGCAAACCGTTGGCCACGGCAATATTGATCTTCGTCCCCTTGATATCCACCGTCGCTTCCTTGATGCCCGTGACACCGCGGGCAACGACAAAGTTGATATCCGGACACTGTGTACCGGTGATCTTCTCATAGGCCGTCCGGAGCGCCGCTTCCATCACGCCGCCGGTCGCGCCAAAGATGTCGCCGGCGCCCGAAGACTGTCCCAGCGGCGAATCGAACTCGCTGTCGGGCAGATTGGCAAAATCAACTCCCAGGCATTTGGCCAGCCAGATGAATTCCCTCGTGGTCAGGACGGCATCCGTGGCCGGCATCCCCGGTTGCACGCACAACTCCGGCCGGGCAGCCTCGTATTTCTTGGCCGTACAAGGCATAATGGCCACCATGTAGATCTTCGCAGGATCGATCCCCATTTTTTCGGCATAGCAGGTCTTCACCAGCATGGATAACATGCTCATCGGCGACTTGCAGGTGGAAGCATGCGGAATGAGCTCCGGATAGAACCGCTCCATGAAAGCCACCCACCCCGACGAACAGGACGTGATCAACGGCAGCTTCTCCTTTTTCTCCAGCCTCCGGGCAAACTCCACGGATTCTTCCATAATCGTCAGATCCGCGGCGATGTTGGTGTCGAAGACCTTGGCAAAACCCATGAGTTTCAGAGCGGTAACCATCTTGCCGGTCGCCGGCGTGCCGGGCGCAAACCCGAAGCCTTCGCCCACGGCAGCGCGAATGGACGGCGCCGTCTGGACGATGACATGCAAATCGGGATTATCCAGCGCGGCCAGCACCTGTTCCGTATCGGGATTCTCCACCAGCGCCGCCGTCGGGCAGACATTGATGCACTGGCCGCAATGAATGCAGATCGAATCGGCCATATTGGCAACATGCGCCGGCGCGATCACGGTCTTAAAACCGCGACCCTGCTGGCAAAGATTCGTCACGCCCTGGACCTCTTCGCACACCCGGACACACCGTCCGCATTGCACGCACTTCTCGGAATCGCGCCAGACGGCCAGCGACGATTTCTCCATCGGAAAGCGCTTGCGTTCGCCGGCAAAGAGCCGCTCCCGGACGCCCAGGCTGTAGGCCAGATTCTGCAGTTCGCAGTTGCCGTCGCGCTCGCACGTCTGGCAATCCTGCGGATGATTATCCAGCAGAAGCTCAACGATATCGCGTCGCAGTCGGCGCAAGAGCGGGGAAAACGTTTTGACCTTCATGCCTTCCGTCACCGGGTAGGCACAGGAAGCTACCGGATTACGCATACCCTCGACTTCCACGATGCACACCCGGCAGGCGCCCAGCGTGCTGAGTTGCGGATGATAACACAGCCGCGGAATCCGCACGCCAATGGCATCCGCGGCCGCCATGATCGTCGTGCCTTCGTCGGCTTGGGTATGAACGCCGTCGATAATCAATGATATTTTCTTAATTTCAGCCATGGTCATTTCCTCGTCACGGCATTGAATTTGCATACTTCGAAACACTTGCCGCACTTGATGCACTTGGTTTGATCGATCGCATGCGGCTTCTTGATTTCGCCCGCAATGCACTGCACCGGACAATTCCGCCGGCACGCTCCGCAACCGACGCATTTGGCCGGGTCGATCGCGAAACGCAGCAGTTGTTTGCATACGCCGGCCGGGCACCTTTTTTCCTTGATGTGGGCCTCGTATTCGTCGCGGAAATGCTTGATCGTGCTAATGACAGGATTGGGCGCCGCCTGGCCCAGACCGCACAAGGAAGCCTTCTTCACCGTGTCGGCCAACCGCAGGAGCTTTTCGACGTCGCCTTCCTGCCCCAGGCCCGTGGTAATGCGCGTCAGGATCTCCAGCATCCGCTTCGTCCCCTCCCGGCAGGGCGTGCATTTCCCGCAGGATTCGTCCTGGGTAAATTCGATAAAGTACCGCGCGACGTTAACCATGCAGGCATCCTCGTTCATGACGATCATTCCGCCGCTGCCCATGATGCTGCCGGCCTTGGCCAGCGTCTCGTAATCGATCGGCGTATCGAGAGCCGATTCCGGCAGGCAACCGCCGGCCGGTCCGCCGGTCTGAACGGCCTTGAGCTTCTTCCCACCCTTGATTCCGCCCCCGACGCCATAAACGACATCGCGCAGGGTTGTGCCCATCGGCACCTCAATCAGCCCGGTATTGACGACATCTCCGGCCAGGGCAAACACCTTGGTCCCATTACTGGTCTCCGTGCCAAGCGAGCAGAACCATTCAGGCCCGTCAAGGATCACAACCGGAACGTTTGCTAACGTCTCGACATTATTGATGCAGGTCGGCTTGCCCCAAAGCCCGGATTGCGAAGGATAAGGCGGCCTTGGACGCGGCACCCCGCGCCGGCCCTCGATCGAATGGATCAAGGCGGTCTCTTCGCCGCAAACAAAGGCCCCCGCCCCTAGCCGGATCTCTATATCGAAATTCCAACCGGAACCAAGGATGTCGGCGCCAAGCAGTCCCCGCTCACGGGCGGCGGCAAGCGCCGTCTCGAGGCGCTTGATGGCCAGAGGATATTCCGCGCGGATATAGATGTAGCCTTGCGTGGCCCCGATGGCATAGGCCCCGATCATCATGCCTTCAAGAATTGTATGGGGATCGCCCTCAATGGTGCTGCGGTCCATGAACGCGCCCGGATCGCCCTCGTCGGCATTGCAGACAATAAACTTTTCGTCGCTCTTCTGAGCGGCCGTCTGGCTCCATTTGAGCCCGGTGCTGTAGCCGCCCCCGCCCCGCCCGCGCAGTCCGGACTGCTTGACAACGCGCACAACATCCTGCGGCTTCATATCCTGCAGCACCTTGGCGATGGCTTCGTAACCGCGCACCGCGAAATACTCGTCCAAGCTCTCGGGATCGATCACGCCGCAGTTCCGCAACGTCAAGCGCAATTGCTTGCTGAAGAAGCTGACGTCGCCGAACACCGGGAAAAACCGATTGGCCAACATCGCGCCATCCCAGATGTATGAGCCGACTTCCTTGCCGCCCATGAAATGACGGTCGACAATTTCACCGGCCTTTTCGGGCGTAAGTTTCTGGTACATGATTCCATCCGGGTAGACAAACGCCACCGGCCCGCGGGCGCACAAGCCATGACAAGCCGAACGGGTAACGGACACCTTGTCGGCCAGGCCTTTCGCAGTTAAGGCCGCGATGAAAGCCTTTTCCAATTCCATGGCGCCGTTTTTAAGGCAGGTGGATCCCGCGCATATGCTGACAACCCGCTGGCTGAGTTCGCCTTTGCCAGCGGTTGCGGCCATCGTCAAGTCAGGGATCGGATTGCCCTTGCGAATATGGTTTTCGTAAACCTGGTCCACGCGCTCCGGCGTCATCAATACGTATTTAACGGGAATCTGGTCGCGCGTAATTACCGTAACCATCGGCTCCATATCGCACTTGCCGGCGCAGCCCACTCGGCTGAGCGATACATCCTTGAGCTTGTCTCTCTGGATCAGCTCAAGAAAGCGCGCATAGACCCCGTCGGCGCCGGCAGCGTTCTCGCACGTTGCCGAGCCCACGGTTATGCGGATGCGCGCCTTGAACTTCCGGCCAAAAAGGCGCGTAACCGCTTCCTGCCGCATATGCTTTAGTTTCAACAAAGGTCCTGGCATGGCGCTTTTTCCTCTCAATTTTCCTGCCAATGCAGATTAATCGTTGCATCCTACCAATTATCGGTCCTGAACGGCGAAGCCGGCAAACCTTCAACGTTATAAAGATTGCATCCTTCCGGATTGGCCGCCCAGGCATAGCGAGCTGCCACCGGATTAGGTACTTCGGGACTTTGCACCACAACCGTGCTGCCGTCAATTATCGCTGCGGCCGGATAAAAAACCCGCGCATTTCCCGCAACCATGAATGTATCCAGCCGGCCGCCTCTGGCGACAAGTCCGCCGCCCACATTATCAAAACGAATCCGAAGACTCGAGTCTTCTATCGTCATTCCGGAATACAACGGACCCGAAGAAACGATCGCACGCCCATAGGTTTTCGCCAAAGCCCACTGGGACAACCTGAGCCCCACGTCGAGTTTGTTTTTCGGATGGATGTTCCGGGCCTCGCCAATGTCAATGGCAACGGCCAAGCCGGTTTCCGGCTCCTTTAGCGCCCGCAATTGAGCGTCGCGGATCATGGCGTAATCCCAGGCGCAGGTTTCCTGATACTTGCAGGCATCCATGTAACTGGCCAGTTGCACGATCAGGAACGGGAAGTCGCCCTGCCCCCAGGCGTAGCGCCAGGAGCGAATCATACTGATCAGCATGCTGTGATATTCGGCGGCATTTTCGGAATTGGATTCGCCTTGATACCAGATCGCCCCCTTGATGGCATATGGAACGAGAGGCGCAATCATGCTGTCATAAAGAATGTAGGGACTATTGCACCATCCGGGGCCCGCAATCACCGCAGGTTTGACTAATCCAAAATTTCTTTCGTTTTTATATAGCCATTCGCCGGCAATCGAAATGGCCTCCCCGGAATCATCCGCAAGCGCGACCTGCATCTTGTCGACCGGCCCGGTCAATCCCCCGGCATAGACGAAAGAATACGCCCTGACCGCGATTACATTTTTGCCGGCCTTGACAAGTCTGCCCGGCACTTTGTATTCCCGCGGGGTGCCCCAATGTTGCATTTCGAATCCGGTCCCGGTCCGGCCGACTTCCTCCCCATTGAAATAAGCGATATCCTGCTTGTCAACGGCTCCAATGCCAAGAATCAGGTCGCGCCCGGCCCATTCCGGCGGAAGAACGACCGATTTTCTGAACCAGAATATGCCGCTATAATTGTGCCCGGCCGTTTGCCACAAATTGGGCAGGTTCATCGTTTGCCAGGCGCTGTCATCCAAACCGGCTGACGACCAGCCCATCCCTTGCCCCTCATTTCCGGGATCGGCCGGATATTCCTTACCATTGACCCGCACCTTGTTACGTTCTTCGGAATTTAAAACGTCCACGCCCTGAAATGTGCGCCAAAATTCAGTCGAATTGATCATGGATTCGTAGCCGAGCGTAATATGCCTGGTATCCGGATTACGCACCAGGGCTTCCCGGCTGGTCCAGGCTTCAACGATTGTTCCACCCCACGAACTATTGACGATCCCTACGGCGACACCAAGCTCCGCACGGAGCTTCCGTGCAAAATAATAGGCTACGGCGGAAAAATTACGCGCGGAGCCCGGGGAAGTCGTCATCCATTTGGCGGTAACATCGGATTGCGGGCAGACCAACGCGTTTCTGGGAATAGTGATCATGCGCAGCCGGTCATCCGAAGCTGCTTTCTCGTCCTGCGTCCCCGTCTCCCAAAGCGCGAACGCCATGTTGGACTGGCCGGAAGCCAGCCAGACTTCGCCCACGTAGATATCCCGGGCAACGCATTTTTCGGCATAGGGCAGCGCGCGGACTTCGAGCTCAAAAGGGCCGCCGGCCGGCATGGGCGGCAGACGAATCACAAACTTGCCGTCATCGCCTGAAATGGATGACGCCGCGTATTTGCCCAAAGTCGCCTGAACACGGGTTCGCGGCTGCGTCCAGCCCCAGATGGGAACGGATATCCCGCGCTGCAGAACGGCATGATCGCTGAATAAGGCCGCCAGTTTCATAACTGCACACCTCCTTGTATTCGTGCCCAATATAGCACGAAACACGCTTGATCAAAATCTTTTCGGAATTTTAATTATAGGCTTCCGGCTTATATGCCGGACAGCGCTTGTCCGCAAATATTTGACGGAACCTTGCAAAACGCTGAATGCCTTTTTCCAGCGGAATCTTGACCCATTTTGTGCCGATCAACGGCTGGGCATAGCGCAGAAAATCGTCGGTAACATCGATCTTATCCGGACTGAGCCACGCTTGCGGGAAGGCGCGCTCGCTGTTGGCCACCTGCTCCAAAGGCACTTTGTCAAAACGCACGCCGTATTTCCGCCCAGGCAAGCGCAGCATGGTGGACATCCAGCCATTGCCGTCACGGCGGGCAATGTCCACCGCATGTCGCCCCACCTGATAGGCCTCATCCAGATCGACAGTGGAGGCAAAAGCCGAGGTTGAGCGCTGATCTGTGCCGGGCACCTGACCGCGGGCAAATCCGCGGGCACGCAGTCCCTTGGCATTCAAATATGACACGACCACCTGCTGGGCCGTCGAGTTACTGGCGCCGAATTCAACATGCCCGAAGGCGTCCCGCGCCGCGCCAATGTCGCCGACATCGAATCCTTCGCTAAGCGCCACGATACAGCGCCCGCTGCGTTTGAGTTCGGCGTTGACGTTATCCGCCAGTTGCTCGATGTTCAAGCCGGACTCAGGCATGTAAATTTGCAGGGGAAATTGTCGCTGCGGGTCAGCCAGGCGCGCGGTTGCCGGTATAAAACCGATCCTGCGTCCCATCATCTGGATTACCAGCACGGGATCGGACGGGCAGGAACCGGCATTTTCCTCGTTGGCGTTTTGGATCATACAGGCCCAATAGCGCGCCACCGAGCCATACCCGGGGGTATGGTCAATCAGTTTGAAGGCCGAGTCGCCCACATCGTTGTCGATTGTCTTTGGCACCCCGGTGGCAACCAGGTCGAGCCCCTTGTCGCGAGCAATGCAACTGATCTTGTGCGCGGTATCCATGGAATCGTTGCCGCCAATATAGAAGAAATAGCCGACGTCATGGGCCTGCATGACCGCAATGATCCTGTCGAAGTCCCGGGTCTGGTGGGCTTTAAGCTTATAGCGGCAGGTTCCTATGGCGCCGGCGGCAGGCGTGGTGGCCAGCAGGCTGATTTCCTTGGCTGACTGGGCGGAGAGGTCGAGCAATTCTTCCTTAAGCACGCCTTCGATCCCGTGCCAGCCGCCATACACTTTGCCGAAAGTCGCAGATTGTTCCCGGCAGGCATCGATGATGCCGCGCAAGGAATTGTTGATCACCGGCGACGGACCGCCGGATTGAGCTACAATCACGTTCTTGGACATGAACGCCATTCTTTCGTTAAGCCGAACCTGGTTTCTCGGCGAAAGCAAGCCTCCATCAAGCAGTTAATCGGACCAGCACAAAATTCGCTGCTTAAATAAAGTGATTAGTATAAAAAATGGCAACTGAATGCACAACCTCCAAATCGCATTAATCAGATAACACCAATAGGCGGGGATAAAATGCGCTGATGCTGTCTCGCATCATATCGCGGCGACTGATGGATCCGATCAGACGGCAGGCGGAGGAGAAACGGATGGCGGCCGCTTCTGTTTCTTGAAATCCCGGAAAATGCGCAGCTTCTTGCGCAACACGGGAAAGCGCCAATGGATCCAGGCCGCAAAACGGTGGAACCGGCGGACATGGGGCGCCAGCAAAAGCGCCCCGGCCCCCAGGAACAACCATCCGGGAATCACCGGCAGGATCAATCCGGCCACGCCGATGGCAAGCAAGGTCCACCCGGCGATATGCCTGATCAAGGTGCGGTTATAATCACTTAAAGGCATTGTCCGTCTGCTGCCAGCATTAGGACGCGCTGAAAAACATAGGCCAGCACAGCGGCGACAGGCATGGTCAACACCCAGGCCCACACCATCTGGCCGACGATCCCCCACTTGACCGCACTTAACCGCTTGGTGGCGCCCACGCCCATAATGGCGCATGAAATCACGTGGGTCGTGGAGAGTGGAATGCCCCAATGTGTGGCCACCAAAATGATGGACGCCGCCGTGGTTTGGGCGGCAAAGCCGTGAATGGGTTGCAAGCGCACCATCTTATGGCCAACGGTCTTGATGATCCGCCACCCGCCAACAGCCGTGCCGGCGGCCATGGTCAGGGCGCATACAAACTTGATCCACAAGGCGATTTCGAATTTGGGTGTTACCAGGAAGTGAAGGCCCGCCGGCAGATGCGCAAAGGTTCCGCTCTGGGTGGCTGTAAACAAAATCAAGGCCAGGATACCCATGGTTTTCTGGGCATCATTGGTGCCATGACTGAAACCGATACTGGCCGCGCTGAGCAATTGCAGCTTGCCGAAAATGAGGTTGACCAATCGAGGGGTCACCCGGCGCAGGCAAATAAGCAGCAGGCTCATCAACAACAGACCGCCCAACAACCCCAGCACAGGCGAGGCGAACATGGGAATGATCACCTTGGTCCAAAGCCCTTCGACAGCGCCGGTGGCCGAATTCACCATTTTCCAGTGGATAACATGCCAGTTGCCGTGCGCCGAAGCCAGCGTCGCGCCGCATAGTCCGCCGATCAACGCATGCGTAGAACTGGAAGGCAAGCCCAGCCACCAGGTTAGCAAACTCCACGCCAAAGCGCCCAGTAAAGCGCAGAAAATGGTAGACAAGGTCACAAACTGCGTATCGACCAGCCCCTTGCCGATCATAGTCGCCACCGAGACCCCGGCCAACGCGCCAAGCAGATTGCACACCGTTGCCATGATCACCGCCTGACGCGGTGTCAGGACTTTCGTCGAGATCGACGTTGCAATGGCATTGGCCGTGTCATGGAAGCCGTTAACGTACTCGAAGGCCAACGCCAGGAGAATGACTATGATGATAAACAACATGGCGCTTGTACCGCGGCGTCAGGAATATTTGAGGACGATCTGAAAAATCACATTCCCGGCATCCCGGCAGCGATCGATGATCTCTTCCAGAGTTTCATAGAGATCCATGCTGACAATCACCCGCAGAGGATCATGTTTGCCGGTGTACAAGTGCTTGAACATCTCCAGGAGGACCTTATCGGCTTCGCCTTCCAATTGATGCAATTGCGTGTTTTGAGCCTTGACCTCTTCGATATTGGCATGTCGGCGCAACGACTTGACCATGGCCGTTACCATCGCCGCAGCCTGTTCCAAGAGTCTGACCTGGCGGGAAAAATCGATGCCGCGCACCTCGTTGACGCATACAATGTACTTTTGGCTGAATTTCTCAATGGTCTTGGGAACCCGATAGAGCGCCGTGCTCAAAGCCTCGATATCCTCGCGCTCCAAGGGCGTCACGAAGGTTTTGCACAACTGCTCCGTGATTTCCTCGTTAATCAGCTTCTCGTTCCGGCGGGACTGGACAAACGCATCCATGCTCGGCGCCGCATTGTAGTGTTGAATCAGGTCAACCAGCAAGCCGACGCTGCCCTGGGCCTGCGCGGCGCTGGCTTCCAGCAAGTTATAAAACTTATCGTCGTAACCCATAATTTTACGAAACCATTTCATACGACTCCTAACCTGTGTATGTGCATCGAGCAAGATATGGACCAGGCAATTGCCATCCATAGCGCGAAGTTTCGGGATGGTGGGCGATAGAGGGCTCGAACCTCCGACCCCTACCATGTCAAGGTAGTGCTCTAGCCAACTGAGCTAATCGCCCGAATGGAAATGAGCGCATACTACAAGCTTGTCCAGCGCTGGTCAATTCTTTTTAGTTTTTTGGCATGCTTCCGGCGCATTGGCCCCAGCGTACAGGAGTCAGCATCATGGACCACCGCCGACCTGTCCGCATTGGCCGGAAACGTAAAAGGCTCTGCGATCACCATTTGCGCCAGGCTCCGCCTGACTCATGGAACTATAGCCGTCCTTTCATAAACAACTCAGGAGCGGTTGCCCCTCCCCGGGACAGCAGGCCATGGCGGGCACGCCATTGGGCAGACAAAGCACGTATCCTTGGAGTTTTTCAACTGTTTTCATGCCTATCAACGCCAAAGAAAAATCAAGAACGAACCCGGCTTGATCTAATGACCACAAGAGCGTATGATCTAAATCTTTAAAAAACAACTCAGGAGCGGTTGTTCCGGGCCCGTAGCTCAGTTGGTCAGAGCGGAGGACTCATAATCCTTTGGTCGCTGGTTCAAGTCCAGCCGGGCCCACCCCTATTCCATCGGCTGAATCAGGCGTTTTGCCCTTGGTATAACGGGCTCAAACAGGCAGCAAGTTTTTCGCGCGCATGAATTTTTGCACCTGGAACCCGATCCTAACCGGCGAATGAAGGTCTTAAAGGAGAATATTCGGATGAAAAAAGCACTGCATAGTGCGGCGGCTTTGTTGGCGGCAGCCGTCTCATGTTCCGCAACGGACTATTCCCGCACCCTCCAGGAAATGACGCCTTGGCTCACCAACCAGATGCAGGCGCGGGGTGTTTCAAGCCTGGCGCTGGCCTTGGTGGATGGCACCCAAGCGGTGTGGACCGCGGGATTCGGGATGGCCGATCCGGTTGAGGGCGTCCCGGCCGACGCGGATACTGTCTACCGGATTTGCAGTGTCTCCAAAACTTTCACAACGCTGACCGCAATGCGCGAAGTGGATCGAGGGCGACTGAATCTGGACGCGCCGGTCACGAACTATGTGCCGAATTTCCGGCTGCTGGACCGGTTTCCCGGCGCCGCGCCGATAACACCTCGAATGCTGCTGAATCATCAAAGCGGCCTGCCGGGCAATTTTGTGCCTTACGGCGACGCGACGACCCAAAATCGGCGCTATACCGAAATGATGCTGGCCAGCTTCGAGGACGATGTCCCGGTATTTGCACCCGGATTCACGGACACCTACTGCAACAACGGCTTCACGGTAGCGGATAGCGTGCTGGCGGCCATAAGCGGCACGACCTATATCGACCATGTCACCTCCAGCCTGCTCACACCGCTGGGCATGGCCAACACAACGTTCCTGTATGACACAAACCGTTTCAACGGCCGGCTGGCACGCTCCATGTCAGGAACCAACGTCTATGCGGACGAAGTCGTCAACGTTTTCGCCAGCGGAGGATTGTATTCCACCGCCAACGATATGGCCCGCCTGATCGAGATGCTGCTGGGCGGCGGCGAATTCCACGGCTCCCGGCTTCTAAGCACCAATGCCCTTGAAGCCATGTACACGTGGCAAGCCGCCAACGTGGCGATTCTCGGGGCAACCCCTTCCACTCGGAACGGGCTGGGATTGGATAACGTGGCCGAACCCAGCCTGGCTTATGCGGGGCGGGCTTGCTGGAAAAGCGGCGACAGCGCGTGCTTCCATGCCATGCTGGAGGTGATGCCGGAGCGCGGACTGGGCGTGGCAGTGATGTGCAACGGCGGCGCAATCGCCGAGGATGCAGCGCACCAGGCATTGATGTATGCCTTGCGCGATAAATTCGGCTTGCCGGTCCCCACCAATACCGTGCCGTTTCCCGACAGCCCGGCTGTTCAGGACCCGCCCCTGCCTTGGGCCCAGCTGAATGGATTCTACGGGCATTCCTCCGGATATATCAGCGTGACGTCGGACAACCAGTCGCTGACGTTTACGCTCACGATACCCGACATGGGCTCTTACGTTTATACCAACCTTATACCGCACGCGAACGGGTGGTTCTGGATGCCCGGCGCCACCGATTTGCAGGTGGCGTTCACCAATGTGCAGGGACGCCTATTTGCGCTTACGCGTACTCCCGGCGCCTGGGCCTGGAACTCAGCCCTGGCCGGGGAACGGGCAACCCCGTCAACCATTTCGGAAGCATGGCAGAAACGGTCGCTGACCAAATGGGTGCCTGCGGATACCTGGTCTTCCAGTTTTCAATGGGCAAACGATACGATTTCCAAAAGATCGCTGTTGGTTACCAACGGATTGTTGATTTGCGGACATGTGTTCATGCCCACGAACGACTCGCTGGCCTATCCGCTAATCGCCGGACGGAACGATGACGGCGCCCTCAAGATCGTCGCGACCAACGGCGAGGAATGGCTGCGTCTCAGCGGCGTGCATTACCGTCCCCTGGCAACCCTGCCATCGATTGCCGCACCGGGCACCATTGCGGCAACGCTGACCGGCGACATTACCGGCTGGTTCCGTATTCCCTATACGGGACACGGCACCCTGGAGTTGAAAGTATTGGCCACAAACGCCTTCCGCACTTATGTCTTGAACGATGATTTTCATATTCTTGCCGCGCGCGAACCGACGGCGGGACGCATATTGGTCAACGCAACTGGCGCCGTATTTGCGGCAGTAACGCGCGGCACCAGCACCGGCGGCAATTATTTGTTGCAGGCATTATGGCGGCGGACGGCATCCGATTACGATGGCGATTCCAAGGCCGACTTGGCGGTATATTCCTCGGGTAACGCCCTGTGGGAATTTTCTCTTTCGGCATCCGCTTACGCCACGACCACCATACCGGCACTGGGCGGAAACCTATGGGTAACAGTATCCGAGGATTATGACGGGGACGGCAAGATCGATCCAGCCGTGTTCAATGCCGCCAGCGGCGCCTGGAATTTCCTGCTTTCCGGCCAAACGTATGCCGCAAACTCCATCTATGGATTCGGAAACGCCGGCATGACGGCCGTACCGGCCGATTATGACGGAGACGGGAAAGCCGATCCGGCCTGTTATCGCGCGGCAGACGGAATGTGGGACTTCCGGCTTTCGGCCAACAACTACACCGTCGCGCTGATCGACAACTTAGGCGGCGCCGATTGTACGCCCGTCCCCGCAGATTACGATGGCGACGGCAAGACCGATCCGGCGGTCTACCGCAAGGCAGACGGAACTTGGACCGTAAGCCAGTCGGGCAGCGAGTATGCCTTGACCAGCCTGAATGGTTTTGGTGATTCCGACGTGATAGCGGTCCCGGCCGATTACGACGGGGACGGAAAGGCCGATCCGGCCTGTTATCGCGCGGCCGATGGGATGTGGGGCTTCCGGCTTTCCGCCAACAACTACGCACTGACGCTGATCGACAACTTAGGCGGCGCCGATTGCACGCCCGTCCCCGCAGATTATGATGGCGATGGCAAAGCCGACCCGGCCTTCTACCGCGAGGCTAATGGGACCTGGACGGTCAGCCTTTCCGGCGGCAACTACGCAACGCAGACCGCAACGTTTGGCGGAAAGGGCTACCCGCCGGTTCGTTGATAAATGCCGCCAAAGCTTGTCGTCCTGAGCGGAGTCGAGGGATCTCGAATTTCAACCCGGAGATTCGCACCCAAAACACAGGGCGTCCTATTCAAATATCAGAACGCCGTAATCCACCAGTTGATGAAAATCATTAACGCCCGGAGCCCAGGATTGACACTGGCCATACGTCTTGCCTGCATCCTGAATCGGGCCGATCAAGCGGCACAGGTTAGCCAGCCATGCGGCGCCGTGCACGGGAACCGGCGCCCCCAGACTGGCAAAAGGCACCGCAATTTCCGCCTCCCAGTAGCGCGCCCGAACTCCGACAGCATGCTGCCATGGCGGATTCCAGTCCGAATTTATCCAATAATGATTGATATTTTTGCCGTCATAGATCGTATTCAACGGATTGAGTTCAAGTTCATAGTAGCAGCAGAAATTCAAGCCCGGAGATAAAAACATTTCGACGCATTCATCCGAATAGACGGCCTCGTCACGCGCGAGCGCCTTGACGGAAATCTGCCTGGAATCGATAAAGCAGCGGAAGCCTAAATAAAGGTTTGTGCTATCGTAGGCCGCCCAAATCATCGTTGGAAAATTAGTGGCATGCGTATCCTTAGCGTCGGAAACGCTTAATGAAGTTATGTTGGCCTCGCGCCGCCAACAGTCATCATTCAAGGCGCCATCAATCCGCGGCGGCGTACGCGTCGGCCGCACAGCCATCCAGGAACGTCCGATATTTTGATGGTCGCCATCGGACAGGGCCATCAGGGTCCGAGCCAGTTTACCCCAATGTTCGTCAGGATCGGGTTTGCTCATCGCTTCAGCCAAGGCGCGCGCTTTTCCCTTCTCGCCGGCAACGCCATAGGCCCGGACCAAGCGGGCCTTGATCTCCTGCGTATTCGCATATTCTGCAATGTTATTAAGAATCCGTTCGAAACACGCGATGGCCTTCGGTGTGGCCCCCTGCTCCATGTACCCCATACCTGCGCGCCGAAACATTTCTGCGGCCATTCCCGGCCAGCGCTCAAGAACTTTGGATCCCAATTCATAGGCTGCATCCGGATCGCGCACATCTTCCTCCGCAGAACGCAGAGACGGACGTCCGAAATTTACCTGTTCGCCTTCAAAATCCCTCCTCAGCCTATCCGTCGTATTGGTCAGCAATGCCCGCCGCAGAAGGATTGGTTTTTCACGCGATCCCTTGGGGCTTTGAGTATACGGCAGGATGCTGGTCAATTCCAGGCGCCCGGCCGCATTGGTCATCAGGTCGGCAACCTCGAAAACATAATAACCGGGGAAATCCGCAACATGGTACAAGGCCCAAGTATCGCCATTATAGGGCAGATGTTCGTTGACCTGAAAATCCCATGCCTCGCGCAAATGCCAAGCCTGCGAATGCGGATCATACTTGGGCAAACTCTTTTCTTTGATCCCCAGATTGGCCGGAAACCGGAATGTCGCCTCCTGGCCACGCAAGCGTTCCGCATCGATCGGAACGCCGTTAAGACTAATTCGCAAGGCCGGAATGACACGTCCCCGGCAGGAAGGATTGAAGACCAAGCCTTCCACCCAGAGGTACACCGGAGCTTTTGCGGCAGGCGCAGGAAGATCAATGGCCACGGTTTCCAGATTGCTGACCCGGCAGATCATGCCTTCAGGCTCCACGGGCGGCTTGTTCTTTGCGCACGCCGGCCAGGACATGCCAACAACCAAAATCGAACCGAGCACCGCACAGCAAAGATTACGCATATATTTCTCCTGAAAAAAATGAAAGCAAGGGTATTCAAAAAGGCTTAAAGTGTCAAACTATTCACCGTTTCAAAGGTATTAGCAACAAACTAATTGACGTGCGCACGGTTAAAGCATAAAAGCATCAGCATGAATGGTGGGCAATGGCTTGCCCGACAACGGCAGCAGCCAGGATGCGGACTGGGTCATTGATTTGAAGGCAAACGGAGGCAGGCAATGATGACATCCAAGGAACGAGTACTGACAGCGATTGCTCACAAGGAACCGGACCGCGTGCCGACCGGCGAACATGAATTTGGGCACGAAATTGTAGACCCGGTACTGGGCCCGGGAACTTATCGCAATCAATTGGCTACCTGCCAGGCCCTTTGGCAGGGCCGACGGAACGAGGTCATCAACAACTGGAAAACCGGCTTGGTCAAACTTGTCGACCATTATCGATGGGATATCGTCGTATTGCATGCCGTTCTTGGCGACAACACCCCCATAGAAGCTCCGGAACCGATTGGGACCAACCGGTGGCGCGACCGCAAAGGCAATGTCATTCAGTATTCGGAGGACACCGATTATTTCGCAATCGTCGAAAAGCCGGCCCAGCCTGCGCCGGCGAAAGCCACGTCCGCCGTTACCGAGGAAGCCATTGTGGAACCGACCGCATCGGAATTGGAAGTTATCCGCTACGTCGTCCGCGAACTGGGCAAGACACATTTTCTCCTCTCCGCGCCGCTGACATCTCATCCGCAATTCCGGTATAGCGACGCAACCTTAAGCGAGGTGGAAAACTGGGTGGCAGTTTATGAAAACCCGGAGGCTATTGCGGAAATGCGCATGCGAGTGCTGACGTCGGCCGCCACGCGGCACGGGATTGAAGTTGCCAAGCGCGAGGGCGCCGACGCCATCGCATTCGGTCAGGACTATGGATGCAGCACTGGCCCGTTTCTTTCCCCTGAAATGTTCCGGCTGGCGATCTTCCCGGCGTTGAAGGCCTATTGCGATATTGTTCACGAATACGGGCTGATCCTGGTGCATCATTGCTGCGGAAACAATCTGCCGTTGATCGACCAGATGGTTGAGGCCGGCGTGGACGTTTATCAATCCGTCCAGGCGGAAATGGACAGCGCTGTTCTGAAAAAAAGGTATGGTAGCAATCTTACCTTCTGGGGCGGTGTTCCGGCCGGGTTGCTGGTGACCGGCACGCCGGATGATGTCCGGGCAGCCGGCCGCAAGGCGCTGGAAACCTACAAACCCGGCGGCGGCTTCATTTACTCCACCAGCCACAGCGTCATGCCGCAAGCCAAGCATGCAAATTATCTGGCCATGCTGGAAGTATTGCGCGAGAAAGGCAGCTATGCGCGCCAATAACCAATGCGCCCCTGTTTCCGCCCCTTCCCTGGCTGCTGAGCATAAGGCCCATTATTCGAATTCAGGGCGGCTGGCGCCATAGTTCCAGAGTTTTCCCGGTGTGAAATCTTTTTTCGGCGGGAGTTCAGGCGTAAGCTTGGCGATCATTGCTTTCGAAGCCTCGACAATCATATTTCCGGCGTTGATATCGAGATTCGTAGAGCCCGTAATCCTTGTCTCGTATCCGCCGCCGGTTTTACTGTCGAATGCTTCGAGCGTGGGAACATATCCGATGCGCCCGTTCGCAAGCTCAACGACAAAGGTATACGGGAACGCGCTTCCGGCTTTGATGTCGAGGCCGAGCTGACAGAATAGTTCCGCCGGATTGGAAATGAAGACCGTGTCTCCGATCTGCACCGCCGTTAAGTTAAACGCGGCTTCCGGCTCAATGCGCCAGACTGCATCCGCCAACACCTTTTCACGCGCAAAAAGCGCCTCATCGTCCGTGCGCAGCGAAAGCTGCTCCAGTGTTTTCCAGGCCTCCGTAAGATGGGCCGCGCTCGGATGCCGGCGTTTGACTGTCAGGGTCGTGGCCAAGCCTTTGAGCACGGATACTTCACGCGGTTTTGCGGAAAGCAAGACCTTGTAAGCTTCCGCTCCGACGCGCCCGCCGAGTTCGCGCGCAATGTGGTCGCCAAAATCGCGTTCAACCGAAAGGTTATTCACCTGCGTCACATCACCGCTGGCGCCATTAAGGATGACAACGCCTACATTTTCGCCCATGAGTTTTTTTAGAGTCTGCTCGGTATAGTGGAACCAGTCGCCATGGGCGGCATTATAGCTGCACATGGTTGTGCCATGGCAAGCGTAATTGAGCAAGCATCCGATCAGGGAACCGTCCTTGCGCCAGGCTCCCAGGACGCCGACAGCCGGGTCGATGGGACCGGCAAAGCCGGCGATTTCCTTGTTGAGTTTGCCGGGATGCGTACAGCTCCGCCCGTCCTTAAGCTTGAAACGCCGGTTAAAAACGCGTCCGGATTCCGTACCAGCACCGGCACAGATCAGGGCCTCCTCAAGTCTCTTATCCGCCTCAATCAGCGCGGTTGCCAACTGCTTGACGCAGTGCTCGTAATATGGCTTGTCTGCCTGGGGCATATCTTCGCTATCGAGCTTCTCTAAAGTCTTTGCATCAAAAGTCTTTTTGAAGATCTCGCCTTTTTTGACACTCAATACGCCAGCGGTATGCGCGTGCGAGGCGGAAATGATGAAGGCATCGAACTGGAGAGCGGCAAGGCGCTTGACTTCGGCAAGCGCCTTGGCGATGAAAAGCTCGTCGATGCCGCAAGTGTCAACAACCGCAAAGGCAACCTTGGTCCGGCCATCGGAAAAGACCGCCGCGCGGATATTAAGCGCGGTCAGCACGCCAGTTGAGATGTTTTTCCGATACCCTCCCGAAATTTGCGAACCGATAGGCATCGTTATATCAGTTGTAAAAAATCCGGCTTTCATGCTCATTTGCTCCTTTTCAATGCGGCACCTGAACTGGCGAGGCCATTGACAAACATTTTGGGATCAACGTCAGGCTTTGCCCAATCGAAACACACGTATGATGTCAGAACATGGCGTCAAGTCAACCATGGTTTCGTCAACAGTCACCGTTTTCAACAACTTCTTTGGATTTGGCAAAACCGTGCAATGCGGTGACCCGCAACAGGGAAGGGCCTTATACGACAACACGACCCTGGCGGGAAGAATTTCTATCTCACGCGAAACATCGTACCGCCGGGAATGAATAATTCATATGCGCCCATGTCAACCTGGCCGTGCAAAATGCGCCGCCGGCCAACCAGATCAACCGAATCGCTCATCCAATCCGGCTGGTTGGTCCCCGAATTGAAACACGGCGAATGCCTATCGAAGAGATAGTTACCCCCCTGGAAGTCGATGAATCCGGGAGCATTGGTCGTGTTGCCGCGACTATCAAGAATAAAAGCATTGTTCGATGTTGAGCAACAATAGGCAGTCGCATATTGATGTTTCAAAGGTTGGCCATACGCATTTGCCATGTCATAAACATCGCGGACACTATTGCTGACTATAATGCAATTAACAATCATATTGGTATGCGAGGGATCGACAAAATTGCCCAAATTGATCCCGCCAACGGTAGCGGCGTAATTGCTCACTATCGTGCAATTGGCAACGAGCACGTTGGTTGTGCCTATAGAGATGCCGCCGCCATAACTACTTCCGTTATTATATCTGATCAGACAATTCCGAATAATGGTGCCGGAACCACTCGCCATGATGCCGCCGCCATAGTTGTAGGCGAAATTGCTTTCAATAATACAGTTCATGATCAGCGCGGTACCTTCCGTATATATACCGCCGCCCCCGTAGCTGGAGGTGAGCATCCGGTTTCTTCTGATGGTAGAAGTGGCCACCACGCCTATCCCCGGAGAGATGGTAATGCCTCCCCCGCGCGAATAGTAACTTACGCAATCAGTTATGAGACAATTAGTGACTGTTCCGTAATAAATGCGCATGCCGCCCCCGCCGAGGCCATCAACGGAATTGTAACAATTCGAGATCGTCAGGCCCGCCATGACGCAGTTGGAATGCTGCAGGGCAAAACGATATGTAGCATTACCATTGAAAATCGTAACGTCCCGGCCATTGACGCTTTGCACGACGACGTCGTTTGTGATCGCCGTCGAATTCGTGAGAACATAGATGCCGTTGGTCACCCAAACGATCCTTGGTGCGGCGGCATTGGTCATGGCAGCCCGCACCACGTCATTATAGCTTGTCCCCGCCGTAGCCCAATTGGTGTAGGGATTGGCTGCGCCGGCATTGGTTGGGACCAGATAATGCGTAGCCGCATGTGCGCCCGCAAGACCAAGGCCAAACAAACCAACTAACCAGAACTTAATGACCATCGCTTTCATGTAGTCCTCCGTAAACGCGATGATTAACTATCCGAACACCCCGCCTGCGACGATATCAGGCAAATACCGGATCCATGATCCATTTTCTTGTATTATATTCGCTTGCCATCCGGTCCGCCAGAATATTCCATGAGGCAAAATCAGCGCACAGCAGCGGACGCCCCGTTTCCGCATCGTAATTTTCCGAGAACGAGCCCATATAATCAAGCGAAGCCAGCAGCAGATCGGCAATCTTGCCGCCTAGTTCTTCAGCCGGCTTGCGGTAGCCGTAATGCAGGAGCGCATGGAACATAAAATAATTAATTGGAATCCAAACGGGACCTTGCCAGTTGGAATTGGTCATGCGGCGCGGATCGCCAAAACGCGGCGGATTGCCGATCCTGGCGTTATTGTAGTAATCACTGCTGCGCGACAGGCTGCGAATGCCGTAAAAGCTCCAGAAGTGCTCCTTATCCATCAGGTATTTCTCGATCATGGCAATGGCGCGTTCGGCCGGCGCCAGGCGCGCATACAACGGAATGAAATTGGAAATGCTCTGGAAAGCGAATTTGCCGATATAATCGCCGTCCCGGAACTCATTATCGAGCCCGATCTGCAACCTGCCGGAGAGCAAGTTATAACTGCAGTAGGTTTGCGCCTTTTCGTGCCAGAGGTGTTGGTTGACCGCCTCCTGCAGCGCCAAGGCCTTGCGGCGATAGACTTTGGCATCGGACACCAAATCCAGATGCCCGGCAATTCGCGCCGCTGCGCAGTATTCCAAATACAACCAGGCGTTCAGATCCGGGGTGATCACGGACCCGGGCGGGAAAATCGTGCTGGAAATATCGTTATCGATGCCGCCCATCCAAGTTTCGCGCCAGACAAAAAGCCCATTTTGTACAAGGTGGTTTTTTTCCCAATATTCCAGATATTTGCACAGGCAAGGGTACCGACCTGCCACCCACTTTTTGTCACCGCTCTCGGCAAAATACATCAGAAGCCCCTGCAGCATGAAAGGTTGGGCATGGAACGTCGTCCGCATTGGGCCATCCGCCGCCATGACCAGGCTGGGAACATATCCATCCTTCCCCTGATATTGCAGCAGAGTATCGATATAATAACGGAAGTATTCCGGCCGGCCGTCATACGCCAAACGCATGGCCATGTGATGATTGTCCCAGCAGAAAACGGCCTCGGAATAACTCTTGCCCGCCGAGACTGACAGATACGGTTTGACCAAATAGCCTGCCGCCTCTTTTTGAATCAGCTTGATTAGCGACTTGATGTAATCTTCAAGTTTTCGGCTGTTTTCCATTTTTATGTTCCGACTGATCGGTATGCTTTCCAAAGCGAAGCCGGCGGCCTAAACCCCAACTTAATCGAGGTTAATCTATCCCAAAAGATTGCGACCTCAAAACAAGAATTTATTATCTTAAAGCGCTGGCGCCACACATGAAAGGGCCATCATTTGCGCGTTCCTTTCGCATGGCTCGCGGTCATGCACCCGAATTCATTTCACCGCTTTCCAAAACAACAGCGCTCACGGGAGAATTCAATGTTTCTGGGCATCGGGCATGTTTTCCGGCTCCACGCGGGACATGCCGACATCGTCCAAATCGATCTCACCGCTGATTCGAAAAGTCAGGACCAAGCGCCCCTTATTGACGCAATGGACGGAGCCGGCAAATTGATTCCATTCGGCGGAATCAAGGTTCACCTTGATGATCGGCGCATACGAGCCGTCGGTCTGGCGCAGCCTTACAAGCAGTTCACCCTTCCCCTTCGCTCGCAGCCGCGTTTTGAGGTCATGCGTTCCCTCCGGCAAATTAAGCGCCTGTTCAACAAAGGCATTCGTCCCCTGGACGCGCAGGAAATACTTGCCCGTGGCCGCTCCGTCTTCCCGGAGTTCGACCCGCCCCCCGTTAATGGGGTTAAAATCCCAATGAATGGGCACTTTCCCGCCGACATAGTTCCATTTATCCACCGTCTTCGTTCTTTTCCGCGGAGGGCCCGACTCCTCTAAGTCGCCGTTTTTGACAATCGCCCCCGTATCGCCAAAAGCCACCAGACGGTGGACAGCGGACCCGTGGAATATTCCACCGCTCCAGGAGCTGCTCTCGTTTTCTTTCGCTTCCATCATGGAACGCACACGCGCAACATTGATCCGCCAAACATCGCCGTCCTGAATCCGCTGTTTCAGCGGAGGCGTCGGCACCCTGACTTCGGCAATCCAGCGATCGGCAAGAACTTTTGTCTTGAACTCGGGCTTCGCGTCGAAGGTGCGATCGCAAGAGCTCGCACTGGTCGCCATGGACTGGTAAAATTTTCCTTTACGGTCGATGGCCAATTGATAGTAGCTGCCCTGCATTGCCGGATTGTTCAGGAACAATTCCACATGGTTGCCGCCAAATATGTTTTCCGAATCCTTCATCGACTTGGGCGCCGGCTCCATCGCCTCGATGGCAAAATAGATATTGTCGGCATCGTAGCGCAACCGCACGAAAGTTTGTACGGCCGCCTTGCCTTTGTCGCCCATCAACGTGAAACCCGAGACAAATGGCGTTTCTTTCCAAACGGCCTTTTCCAGGTCGCCATCGATCACAATCGGCTGCGCGGTCTTCAACACTTGGAGCTCTTTCTCCTTTTTCTCAAGATATTGCTCAAGCGCGGCCGCCCAGTTCATTTTCAGGTAATCGCCTTCACGTTCCAGTCGCTTAACAATCACCGGATCGCCTCCGGCAGCTTTTTCCGCTTCGGCAAGCAAACGATGCAATCGCTCATCCAGACCCGGACGCTCATAACACTGGCCCAGCACGATATCCGGAGTGCCATAACCCATGTGGGCGGGTGGCACCCGCAAGGCATTGACCAGTTCCGCGCGATATTGCCGCATGATCGGCCAGGCCGCGCCATAATATCGGGCGTTTACATCCTCGGCAACCCGGGCATAGTCGTCATCGATATTCCAGGCAAAATGCCCGGACAGCCAATGAAGCTGCCAAAGCGAATACCACATATTGCGCCCCATGTAGCATCCTTTATCATCCTCTTTATATTTGGCATCGGGAGGCCTGGTCACCACCATGAAACCCCGCATGCCGATTCGACGGTAGAATTTAAGATCATTGACCCATGGCTCATCGATCGGCAGGTAGCGTGACGCCCCCGGCATTTGCGTGTGGTACTCGAATGTCGAGCACTTCATCCCGGCCGCGGTCCAGTCCGTGAACATTTTGCGAAAGCGCGCGGCATTAGCCGGGCAGGCCGGATCGTCCAGCGTATGCGCATAGCAGCGCTGGTGCGGGCAGATGACGACCACCACCCTCGGATCGGGTTTGACGCCCGGCGGAACATCCCGGAAATTCTGATAGGCGAAGGTCTCGAAGGTCACATTCGGCCGCTGTGGCGACAGGACTTTCGCCGCCACTGCGTTGATGAAAAGCCACCATCGTGTCGAAACCACGCGTTTGGCTGTTTCCTCGGGCGGATCGAGCTTCAGGCAATTTTCACACTGGCACCATTGCGTATGGTCGTCGTTGGCCAGATGAAAGGCGACTTCCGCATCACCGTAACGCGCAATTCGCTCCAGAATGCGAGCGGCCACATATTCGACGACCTCGGGGTTGGAGGTGCATGGCTGGGAACAATTCTTGTCATAACCGACCGGCACCCGTTTGCCGTCACGCAGGCCGAAATACTCCGGATGCTCCGCCATCATCTTAACTTGACCATTGGCCCCACCGAACAAAGAATAAAAGTCGGCGGACTCACGGAATAACACCCCTCTCATTTCCAACCATTGTTTATCAGGGTCGCCATCTTTGAGCATGGGAGATTGAACCTGAAATCCATTTCGGACCATCCAATCCCAGGTATCGTACAGCTTCAGGCGTGCACAGCCGTTCAGCGCAATGCGGCGCAGCGCAAAGTCAGGATTATGGACGGCGAGTTGCGCCGGCACAACAAAGTCGGGCGATTTCGGGCAAATCTCACCCTCCGCACCCGGATAGAGCCAAACAACTCCCCCGCAACTCCGGATGAGCTCGTAAACGCCATAAAGCAGACCACGTTGCTTCAGACTGATGATCTGGACACCATCCCGGCCCGCGACGATGACAAAACCGTCATCCTTGATCTGCGCTCGGGCGGCATCAAGCGCACGGCCCGGCAAGATGACGGCGGAATCGGCCGTTCCGATCCTAATGGCCAAAACGCCCGCGCCAGGCGCCTGGCTGTTAATGGGCACTTGGGCGCCGGTAATCTTTTTGATATAGGCGGCCAGTTCCTCGGCCGCATGCCGTTCCACTGGTCCGGCATTATTCGCCAACATAATGCAACTTGCCGTCCGGCCTTGATGCACCAGGGCGGCATTTTGCACCGTCACGCAGGAGACCGCCAGCAACAGGAGCGAAACAGAAAACATTCTGATCATTTAGAGCACCTTCCTCTTGAGGCCAAAACCGGCGACACAAAGCAATCAAAACCAGATAGCCGTTATTTAACTGGATATAGAATCACGATTGATCGAATTTGATTTATTCCCAATCCGCGCAATATATTCGGATTTCCGCAATCAGGACACCGCACTATTTATCCATATTGAAAATCAGTTTGTTGGCAGAAGTCAGGCGCTGCCGGCGAAGCTCGGCACAGAGTTGTTCAAGCCGGTTGAAATCGGACAGCGCCGCCGCCTGCTCGTCCGCTGTCCCGGATTCCACCAGCGATTTAGCGAGTTTTCCGATCAATCCCTTACCCTCGACGGATTGCAGCAAGTCGTAATCGTTCCTGAGTTCGTCAAAGCGGCAGGGCACCGAGACGAAATGCGGCGCAACCAGGTTCTTGCGCAGGGATGGCAGAGCTTCCTGCGGGGCCGCAGCAATCGTAAGCACACCGAACCCGGCTGCATTGTGAAAATCACTTTTTTGAAATGACCAGCTGGACAATTCCTTGCGCGGAGAAGCATGCCGGCAGAGATTGGCCGGCAAGGTCCAATCCTTTTCGGGAATTGCGCCAACCAAAAAGAAAGGAACGAATATTTCCGCGGTCCAGGCATCCTTGCCAAACCAGCCCGGTTTCGCCAGTCTGGCCGCGCCGCCCCAGCCGGTTTTGAAATTGGTCCTATCCCGGATTGCCGAGGAAAACTCGTCGTTTTTTGCGCCGCGCGCGCTCAAAAGCAGATGTGTTTGTTCCTCCGCGCCATCTGCCGGTTTGACCTGCAGAAATAATTCCACCACGTCGTGCGTCCAAAACGCCCCCTGCTTCTCATCATGGATCTTGTCCATTTGCGGCTCAAAGCATTCAACGGCAAAGTAAAGGCCTTCGCACGTATAGAGCGCCTTGAAACGCGTATCGCCGACCGGACAGCCGTTGATGCCATAGCGGGCAAAGCCTGAACTCCAGGCAATCTTTTTCCAGGCGGGATCGGTAATTGATCCGTCGAGTTTTGGACCAACCGTCGCATACTCGGCGCGATAACAGGGCTTGGCGCCATTTGCTGCCGCCGTATTCCATAGCAGCGCGCCAAACAATCCGGAGGCCGCCATGAACTTAAGGCCGGCATTCATTTGACATCTCCAATTTTCAACATCCATTCGACAAGCCGTACCCTGGTCAAATCGGGATCGAAATCGGAAACGGTCGGATCGTCAGCATCAAACCATTTTTCGGCTTCATCCGCGAGCGCTTTTTGCTCCGCAGTTCCCTTGGCGCGCACGGCAGCCAGGCGTTCCCGGAAAGCGGTGGCATAGCGAATATCGTCGATGGCCTCACGATAGCCTTCCCAACTGATGGTGTTGACCACTCCGTCAGCCGTAGGATAGACGAAGCCCAAGTCAGGCTCGCGACCATTGTCAAAGTCGTTCCAGGGATCGGTGCTGCTGGTGTACCAGGCGTAGGTGCAGTTGCCGTCATAATTGCCTTTGTAGACCAGGAAGCCGAAATTTTTGCGGTAAGGCATGGGGTTGACGTCTCCGCCCTGCGGATAGGCATACATCCATATTTTGCCGCCCTTGGCATGCATCGCAGCGGCGCTCGCGGGCAATGGCTTCCAGGCACAGATCAGCGTATCGAGCGCACCGGCCACGGCGTCGACCGCCTTATGCTGCCCGGAAACAAACACCTTGCCGCCGGCTTCCCGGATCGCTTTCCAAAACGGAAGCTCCGCCGTGATCTCATCGCCTTGCGCCTCGTCAATCGCATAAAAGTAGACATCGCGATGGCCGTAAACTTCCTCGACCAAGTCGATGTTCTTTTTGACCAGATCCTGCAACTGTTTGACGACTTCCGGCGTGACCTCTAATTTTTTGACATTGCCATGGTCACAAAACCCGAGATTCCCTCCCGGCCCCATGTAAACCGGACGAACCGGCAATCCAGCTTCGCGCCGCCATTGCAGCACAGATTTGCAATATTCGTACTCGTTGGTCGTCAGTTCCGGCCGCGCCTTGCAATAAGCGTAAAAGGCCAACTGACAGGGATTGACGACGTTATGCTCGCGCAAATTCTTGAGTTCGGCCATGTATTGCTGCTTATTGCGACCATTCGATGAAATCGAGCCGGGACCCGATGCTACCGGAACGGTCCAATAATAGATTGACGAGGTGAATTCACGTTCCAGGTCATAATTGGTTTTCGGCGGCGGGAGCTTGAAGGGCAAGACGCTGACGGTCAAACCGAGTTCGCCCGCCTTTTCGGTTCCGGACATTAGCGCGATTGTGCCGCGATAAAGTCCGGGGGCGGCGTTGGAGGCCGGATGGACCGTAACAAAGAACTGCTGGTTGAAATTCTGGCGTAAATTGAACGGCAAGAGCTTGGGACTATCCAGGACCGGGTATTGATCGGCCGGAATGGGGTAACGGAACATGCCGTTATCGTCGACCTCGCTGATCCAGACATATTTTTTCCCCGGCCCCCACCCCCATTTGTAGCTCAGGCGCAAATATTGTTCCTGCTGGTTTAAATCGACCTTGATGAGCGAATCGTCGTTAATCAATATTTCCGGAATCAACGCGCGCGCCGCCTCAACGCCCTTGGTATAGACCAGCTGGTTTTCGGTTTTAAAGCGCCCTACGCATTGGTACCAGACCTTTACGATTTTGATATCGACGTCCTCGGCCCGGATAACTTTGCCGGCGTCGTTCGTCAAGGCGCCCGGCACCGGGATAAAAGCGAGTATATCGCGGAGCGGCTTGATCACAAAGCTCCCCGGCTCGAATTCGCCGGGCGTCACGAAGATTTTCATTTCCGAGCTGCAATTATCCATCGGAATAATCGAGTCGGGCAATATCGGTTTGTTGCGGAACGGCTTGACCACGTAACTGACGAGGTTGGAATTTGTAATTTTACCGGAATCGGCCAGTTGCTTGTCGGCGCCTTCCCTGGCGGCCTCGTGTTGCAGGCGGGCATAAGTATCGATCGCAATAGCCGGCGTTGCGAGGGCATCGTCAATTTTCCGGCGCAGCCCGGCAGATGGCGCATCCTTTCCGAGCGCCTGCAACCTGCGTTTCAGAAAATCCTGTTCATTGGCATTGATTTCACTTGCCGTCAAGGCGCGTGCAAACATTTTAACATCGGCAATCTCACCATTGAAAACCGAATAGTTGCCGGGGTCTGCGCCCAGAGTCAAGGGCGTCTTGCTGCAATCCGGCAGGGAGTGGAGCTTGAAACTCGTCACTGCATTGCCGTTGATGAAAACGGTGGCATTGCTCTTGGAGCTCGAAAGCGCAAAGGCCACGTGATGCCAACGCCCCGGAACAAGCGGGATCGCCGTGCCGGTCTGGGAAAAGACATCCTTGGTCGTCGAGTAAAAAAAGAGGTGGATGGTTCCGCTTTCAACGTCCTGGTTGGCGCCGCTTTTCCGGAAATGCAGCCGCCAATCCCAGCCGCGGTTAAAAAGCGAATAATCAAGCCCGGTGTTTTTGCGGTCAGGCTTGGGCGTGGGCAGGTCTTTGGCGCAAAACCACAATGACACCGTAAATTCATCGCGCAGTTTGAGCTGTTCGGCCGGGGGAATGCTTATCAAACAGCCGTCGCTCGCATCGAGCCGGACACGACGATCGCCGTTTTCACCGGTAAAAGCGGCGTTTCCGGACAACTTTCCATGATTGGCAAAACCGCTTTCATCGACAACCTTGCGCGGATCGGCATCGGGCGCAAAGCTGGTTTTAAAAACCAGGTCGCCGGCACAGGCAACGAGCGGCAGGCTCATTAGAACGATATAGGCCAAGATTTGAGGGAAGATTTGCCGACCGGGCACGCGGGTTCCAGGACGACTCGGTTCGCTGGCTGAATGCATCGCGATTCCTTTCTATATTTATTGCGGCACCGGCATGGAAAAGCAATAAAATTAAGATGTTATAGAATAGGGCCGCTATTTCAAAGAGAAAAAACATTTTGGGGATCGCGCGCACCTGGTCATTCGCGATGCCACGGGCCAATCTGGCTTTGCCGCGATTGATTAATTGACAACGGATATCTGCGCCACGATAATGCCGGGAATATTTGCGCCATATAAAACCGCGAAGCACGCGATGAACAAACTGCATTTGTGGGCGGAAAACATACGGCGATCATTCGCTTTCCCATTTCCGATCAAGGCCTTGGGCTACGAATCGGTCAGCCGGATTTCGCCCCGCCAGACGATTCATCCGACAATCGATTTCTGTTTGCTGCTTTCGGACAAGGCCGGCAATATTGAAAGGATCTGCGGACAATCGCGATCTGCGGCTCATTTTCCCTGTTTGAATATTAACATTCCCGGACTAGCATATGTCAATCTTTCGGACAGCACCGTGAATAACATTTTTTTTGCATACGATGCCGCGCTGTTGCCCGCGTTCCGGAAGATCTTCCCGGATTTGGATACACCCTGCCGCGAATTCGTCATGACCCCATCCATTTCCGCGCTGGTCAAGCATATCCATCAGCTGGCAGTGAACGGCCATGAGCTTGGAGCGATCGACCGCATAGATGCCTGCTGTTACGAACTGATTGTCGAAATAATGCTCAGCTCCCGCAGCAAGGAAAAACCGGACGCCCCGGACATGATTGTCAGACAAATCGCCTCGCTTCTGGAGTCCAATTTTACCGAGCCGGCTTCCTGGGCAATGTACCTGAAAGCGCGTGGGATTTCATACCGGTCTTTTATCCGGTATTGGCGCAAGGCGTACAGAACCTCGCCAACCCAGTTCGTCAATACATTGCGGGTTCGGGAAGCTCAACGGATGCTGACGAACACCGATTTATCGGTCAAAGCCATTGCGCGCCAAGTTGGCATGCATGACGCCTATTATTTTTCGCGGATCTTCAAAAAAATCATCGGAATCGCCCCAGGCCATTACCGGTACAGAGATGGAAAAGACGGCAACCGGAGGGGCCGCCGCGATCAATAAATGGATACGATGCTCCCGCTGGGCGGCACGATCCAGCCCCAGACAATTGTGCCCGGCTCGCTCGTGGCAAATTTATTGTAATAGGCGCCGACACCCCCGTTCGCATAATTGGATACGGTGGTCGGCGACTTATCGAAGACCCGCCATACGGCAATGCGTCCGCCACCGCCCCCACCGCCATCGTATGGATTGACAGCGCTGGCTGGTTTTGCGTTGCCGCCATTGGCAAGCAACCCGCCATTGGAGTTGCCGATGAACGTGCGGCAGGTGATATAAATACCGCCACCGGAGGCGCCAGGACTATAAGATCCATTCCCATTGCCGCCATTGGCCGCGATCGTGCCCTGAACGGTTACGGCACCCGTGGCACGGAGCTGCACACTGCCGCCGCCAAACGGGCCTATAAAAGAGGATCCCGCCCCGGCCGAGGCGCCGCTACCCGGATCCAGCGGTGCATTGGATGATCCATAGGTCGGACTAAGCACCCTATAATAATAACCCGTCCCCCCATGACCGCCATACCCGGCCCCGCCGTTATATGGGACAGCGCCTGGACCGAACGCCCATTTAATCTTATCGTCCTTCCCCGGCGTACATCCGCCACCGTACCCAAGCGAATTGGCGTTGATTCCTCCGCCTTGGTCTAGGGTCAGATTGCGCATGCCGAACAAAACCGCCGCTCCGTTGGTGGAATGCGCAACCGGAAGAATCCAACAATTGGAAACAACCTTAATATCGCCGGCCACATTGACACGGGCGCCAAAGCCATTCTCCGCGCCCTCGTTGGTCAGGCCGGCCGAAACGATCAATTGGCCGTAATTTGTCAGGATCAAATCTCCGGCGCAATTCAATTTCGGACCGGAAGGCGACAAATTCAAAGTCGGGTTTGAGGTGTTAAAGCTATACCCCACAACCAGCGCGGCAGAGCTAATCCGGATTTGCCCGCAATTGACCACAGCATCGTTGGTTATCTCGAGCCGGCATATTTCGCTGTTAGTTCCGGCAACCGTCAGCGTATTGGTGACCGTGATGTTGGAAGCGGACAGGCGCACCCAAACGTTACTGGCCGTCCAATCCGCAATAGCCATGCTGACTGGTTCCGGCGAGAGCCAAGCCCCCGTGAACATATTGGTCGGATCGAAGAAATAATTATCGGAAAAATACAACGTGCCGATATCGCCGGGCAAATATGTGACCTGCCCGCCCGACCTGCTCGAACTTGCGGAAAAGCGGATGGAAGCGCGCGGCGTTAACGCACTCTGCGCCGCCTTATCGTAGATCACCGCGATTCGACCTCCGCCCGCACCGCCGCCAAGGTTCACACCTGGCTGGCATGGTCCGGCATCAGCCGTGATTGCGCCGTTGGTGCCGGTGATCGTGGTGCAGGTGATATAAATCCCTCCGCCGGAACCGCCGCTGCAATGGCTGCCGCCGGACGTATTGGACGCGTTGGCGCTGATGCTGCCGTTAACAATCATCTGAACGGCGGTAATACACACGGCCCCGCCGCCTGCGCCGCCGATGCCGGTGGTGCCAGAGCCTCCGGCGCCGCCGCTGCCTGGAAATAACGGCGCCGAGGCCAAATCATAGGTTGTATTTGTCTGCAACGTTACAAATTGTCCATTGATGCCTTCCCCGCCATGACCTGCACCGCAAATGTTTCCGACCGGTCCGCCGCCGCCCGGTCCATTGCCCTTGCCATAGCTGGGACCGATCCCGCCGGCAAACCCCTTGCCGTTGACGTTTATGGCCCCATTGGTGGCTATGAACAGGTTCGTGCAGGTCAGGTTGACGCGATTGGACATGACGCTATTGGTGAACGGCCCCGCGCAGGTCAGAACACCGCTGTTCATAATTGCCAAGTTAGTGACATAAATCGTCGTACCCCAATTCGAACAGGACAGATTCGCATTGCTGATGACCAGGGAGCCCAATTGCGCCGTCGAGTTTGTCAGAAGCACAAAGGCCCCGAGATTTGTAATCACCACATCATCGCCGTCAACAGGAACGGCCGTCGTCCAATTTTCCGGCGCGGCCCAATCCCCGGCAGTCGTATTCCAAACCTGGACAGCCGCCTGAGCATTCGTCAACCAAAAGACAAACAAGCAAAACATTACGGCAATTGCATGTCGGAATTTTGAAAGCATATCACAGCCTCTTTACAAAATGGCTATCGGCAAAAAAACGTGAATTTACAGCGAACTATTTTGGATGTCTAGCAGATTATCGAACGCAATCAGCTTGCAACCCTTATGGGCCAAAAAACCAGAATAAGGAAACAATGGAGAAAGAAGATTGGATCCGGCGCAATGATCAGGGTCTCATCCTAAGCAAAGGAAGAGACCTCGAAAGCAACAATTGGGAGCATACCTTGGCTTCTTCATTCCGTGCGGAATGGCAAGCCTTTGTGCTTTCAAAACGCCGGAGGCAATCAATCTTCAGGTCGGGCTCATTTATAAAACCTATTCCGAGGCGGCCCACGGGACACCAAGGACTGTGGACTGTAGGCCGAAGACTGTAGGTCGGAATCGAATAAATCCACGTTGGAAAAACCGGAACTGAGAATTATGAAGGGCTTTTCATAATCATCTCTTTTCTTGGTGTTTTCCTCCGGTCTACAGCCCTCAGCCAGAACATCCTATGGGATGCTAATGAAACCTATTCGTACACGCTCAAATCTTTGAGCCTGATAATTTGACGGATAGGTTTCATTTCGGTCAAATGCAGGCCCTTGGGCGGCAAGGAGACCGCCACTCCCGTGATCTTGACCGGATACACCGGGGGCGCCTGTTGCTCCGGGCTGTCCGGCTCAAGGAGCTCGCTGCATTCCCAAAGGTTGGGCACGCTGCCGGTTGACAAATCCGGGACCGGCGACTTGAACGTAATTGGCATGCGCAGGAAATTCCAGCCTTCAAAATTAATCGTGCGCTGGCCATCGTAATCCAGGATTGAGCCTCCGTGCACCGTCGTCCCGCAGGAAATCCGCCGGATTCCCCTGGCATCCTCCAGTTCCCAATACACCTCGCCCCAGCCGGAGTTGCCCTTGACCCACATCCCGAGCGTTGTCGCCGTATCCGGCAAGACGATGGGCTTTTTCAGCCGGATCAAGGCATATTCGCTCATGATATCCGGCAGATCGGTCCGCGCATGCAGTTCCACTTCCAGGCAATCTCCTTTTTCCTCGTCTTTAACCTGGCGCAGATCATATTTCCCGGCGGTGCGATGATAAACGTTGATCTTCAAGACATCGCCTTTTTCCTCGTCCTTGACATCAACGAAGGCTTCACCGGCGCGAAAAGGCGCGTTGGTCGGATTGATGTGCTCCAGCAGCGGGTCTTTGCCCGGCTTCAGCTCCCAGTCATCCAGTTTATCCATGGCAGAAACCACCTGCAGATTGTCAGGCGGGACATCATCCGGATACGTCCGGCGGCCGGTGGTGATGCTTTCAAGCTTGCCTTCGGTCACCAGGTATTGCACGCCCATCCGCGCGGTCAGATCCAGCGGCTTCCTGGAGGCGGAGGCCTTCTTGGAGCGCCCGTACAGGTCGACGATTTCAATATCCGCGCTCTTATCGAATCCCAATTTCAGCTCGGCCGTGCCGCGCCCGGCCCAGATGGCATAGACATTCTTGCCGTCGGGGCGGGAAAATTCCAGGCCGTAAATGGAATTGCAATCAGTGGGCATTTCGCGAATGAATTTTACACGGTCCAGCACACGGGTCATTGTCGCCATGGCCACGTATGATTTCTTCGGATACAGGAACGGATAGCGTTGGCAAAAACACATGCCGCCCCAAAAAGAAGAATTATACACGTTGCCGGCATCGTAGAGCCCCCCTATATTTATCAAAGGCGAACGATAGGCGAACGCCACCATCGCGTCGCGCACGTAATATTCGGCCTGCACCGTCTGGCCCAGCAAACGGTCATGCCGATAGTTGACTTCCTGGCAGCAGCTGACGCCCCAATTATAACCGTATTTGCGGGCCACTTCGCGCATCAGCCAGCCGGCCTGGAAACCGCCGGTCCACAGCTTTTCGGGCTGGCCGGTGCGCCCGACCGTTTCCACGCCGACATAATCGGCATAGGCCTCGGGAAATTTACGCCGCAGCAGCTCGGCAATCAATTCCGACGTCCCCAGGCTGTTGCCGACCAGTATCTTCAATTGCGGGAAGTTCTCCCGGACGATTTTGGCATAGCGCATCGCCTGCTCAAAGCGCTTGGCCGCGCCGGGGCGTTCATTCCTCGGATCCGGCTTCAACCCGAGCAGTTCCGGAGCGACGGCATACCCGCGGTCGTAACTTTCATAAAAAATCATCGTATGGGTGCTGTGCGGGAAGCGCGTCAGGACATCGCTGATGTACTTCT
>CAZTWL010000035.1:0-38954 GCA_964617825.1 uncultured Verrucomicrobiota bacterium | reverse complement strand
AGCCGCAAGGCTCCGGGGGTTCGAATCCCTCCCCTTCCGCCATTCGACGCAGTTCGCCGCGCAAGCCCGCATACGCCTCAGGCAAAGTCCGCATCCGTCTGGTATCGCTTGGAAATTTATCATTGGCGGACATCGCTCTTTCGTGTATAAATGAACGAGATTGACGAATACATTGCCATGCTGGAGATGACTTTATCCGAGGAACAGGCGCACATGGAAAAACCGCTGACGAACCAGGAAATCCAAAAGCTTATTCCGCACCGGTATCCCATGCTGCTGGTCGATCGCATCATCGAATGCGACAGCCAGAAACGCATTGTCGGGATCAAAAACATATCGGTCAACGAACCTTTCTTTCAAGGGCATTTCCCCGGAACTCCCATTATGCCCGGAGTTCTGCAATTGGAAGCCATGGCTCAGGTTGGCGGCATACTGCATTGTATCAAGACCGGCGCCCACGGCATCCTGCCCCTGTTTATGGGAGTCGACAATGCCAGGTTTCGCCAAATGATTACACCGGGCGACCAGATGCGCATTGAGGTCGAGATCTTAATCACCCGAGGTAATGTAATCCGGGCGCACGGCAAGGTGATGGTGGACGGCAAGTTGGCGTCCGAAGCGGACCTTTTATTCATGTTGACGGATCAGAAAGTGTAAAGATGACGACCATTCATTCCTCGGCCATAATAGACCCCGGCGCCGAACTTGACGAAAACGTCGAAATCGGCGCCTACAGCATTGTCGGCGCCCATGTTAAAATCGGGCGGGCGACGCGAATCATGCCACACGTTTTCCTGGATGGCTGGACGACCATAGGCGAAGAGTGCACGGTATTCCCGTTTGCCAGCATCGGCAGCCAAACCCAGGATCTGAAATACAAAGGAGCCGTCACCTTCGTTGAGATCGGCGACCACACCACCTTGCGCGAATATGTCACCGTCAACTCCGGCACCAACGAAGGCGACGTAACCCGGGTCGGCTCGCGCTGTCATATCATGGCCTACTCCCATGTGGCACACCAATGCATTGTCGGCAACGGAGTCATCATTTCCAACGCCGGCACGCTGGCCGGGCACGTCATTGTCGAGGATAATGCCGTCATTGGCGGATTGTGCGGCATTCACCAGTTTGTGCGCGTCGGACGCATGAGCATCATCGGCGGCTGCTCCAAGGCCACCCAGGATATTCCGCCTTTCATGATGGCGGATGGCAACCCGGCCGCCATTCACGGACTTAACACCGTCGGCCTGCAACGGCACGGCGTCGCGGAAGATGTCCGCCGCACCCTGAAAGAGGCCTGCCGCATGCTCTTCCGGGAAAACCTGACCACCCGCGCCGCCATTGAAAAAATGAAGGCCGAACTGACCATCTGTCCGGAACTCGAACATCTGATCGCGTTCGTATCGGCATCGGAACGCGGCATTGCCCGCTAAGGGTTCATTATGAGCAATCGGATCGCATGTCTGTGCCTGGCCGGCCTGGCGCTGCTGGCCGCGCCGGAGCTTCCAAACCTCTTTGCCCAAGCCGACACCCGGCCGGTGTCCAATCTGCAAAACACCAACATCCTGACGTCCGGCGACTCCGGCGCTTTCGTAAACTTTAATTTTGACCAGGTGGATATCCGCTTTCTGGTCAAGCTGGTCGGCGATCTCACCGGCAAGCGCTTTGTGATCGACAAGGAGATCGACGGCAAAGTCACCGTCGTGACGCCGGCGCAAATTCCCGTCAGCGAAGTCTATCCCCTTTTTGTGTCGATCCTGGAAGCCTCGGGCTGCGCTGTCGTGGAGCGCGAGGGCATCAGCCGGATCGTGGCGCGCGAGAAACGTGTGACGCCCCTGGCTCCGGTCATGGCCGAAAACGAGGCGGTGCCCGCCGACAGCATTATCACCAAGGTGATCCACGTCAACAACCTCCGCGCCGCAGACGTACGCCGGCTGCTCGAACCGATGGTTGAGGGCAAAAGCGGCGCCATTGGCGTCCTGGAGACCACTAATTACCTTGTCGTCACGGATACGGCCGCGAGCATCCGGCGCATCGAGCAAATCATCCTGCAGATCGACAAACCCGGCATGGCGCGCACAACGGAGATTTATGTCCTGCGCTACGCCAATGCCGATAACATCGCCAGCGAACTGAACCAGGCCATGACCAGCGTCGGAAGCAAGCCGGACACCCAGGCCGAACAATTGCGCCAGCGCCTGCCAAAAACGTCGGATGGCGGAACATCCGTGACCCTGCCCAGCGATGCAATCGTCGTGGCGACGCCGCATTCCAACAGCCTGATCCTGGTCGGCACCCCGGCCCAGATCGTCGAGCTGAAACGGATTATTGCCGCAATGGATACCGAGCCGCGCAGCGGCTATGGCCATCTCAAGGCCATTTTTCTTAAATATCTGTCCGCCGAAGAAGCCGCCAAGAGTTTGACCGCGCTTATTTCCAAGCGCGTCGAGAAGCCGCAAAACCAGAAAATATCGATCGAATCCAGCCTGGAAAACAATGCGCTCCTGATCGACGCAGCCCCCGAGGATTTCAAGATGGTCAATGAACTGATCGAGCAGATCGACCTGCCGCCGCAGCAGGTTCTTGTGGAAGTTATGATCGCCGAATTGACCCTGAACGACGGCAGCAGCCTGGGCGCCGAGCTGGCCGTCGGCGGCAACGTCTCGCAGGGCTCCACGATCGCCGTAGGCGGCATGCGCACATCCGAGGGCGACGACACTCTGATGCAGCAAATCACCAGCGGCGTCGTGCCCGCCGGCATGACGTTCGGCATAGCCAAGGGCAGTTACACGGATTCCGACGGCAACGTGGTGCCGTATTTTCCGGCCTTGATCAACATCCTCGCCCTCAAGACGAAGGGAAAATTCAAAATTCTTTCCAACATTCCGCTCTGGACCCAGAACAACCAGCCGGCCAATGTCACCATCGGCAAGAATATTCCAATTTTAAAATCCACAGTCTCGGCCGGCGCCGGCACCGCCCGCGATTACATCGAGAATATCGATCGCGTGGATGTCGGCATCAAACTGGGCGTCACTCCGCATATCAATCCCAACCGCGAAGTGCTGATGAAACTGAATCCCAGCATCGAAGCCATCCTGGAAAGCTCCACCGGCGGCAAGTCCTTCACGCCAACGATTGCCAAGCGGGAAGTGACCACGACCCTGACCGTCCCGGATGGCGACACGGTCATCATCAGCGGCCTGATGCGCGAAGACACCGTCCAGAGCGACCGTAAAATTCCATTCCTCGGGTCAATCCCCCTGATCGGCTGGCTGTTCCACACCAAGGAAGATGCCGTCGAACGGACCAATCTGTTGATCTTTGTGACGCCGCATGTTTCCACGAATGCCGCCAACGCCAGGACCTTAACGGAAATGATCAAATCGAAAACCGCTTTCCAAGCGCAAACGAACATGATGCTCAATCCCTTGGAAGAGGACGAGACCAAGGAGAAGAAATAAGGGGAAAGGACAATGGCCAATCGATGACTGGCATCGATTTTGTTCTTGCCCACTACCCTGTTTCCATTGTCCATAGTCTTAGAATCAGGCCATGCCCTCCGAACACGAGACAGCCGAAAACGCGGATGAGCTGGCGCAGCTCAAATCTCTGGCGCAAAAATTCCACCTTGAATTGATTGCCGCCGTGGACGATTCCATGCTGGCCCATGATTTGGCCGCCGACCTGCCTGTGGAATGGGCGCGTTCGCATGCCATGCTGCCGATCCGGTACAATGGCCAGCCGGTTCTCCTGCTGTGCGATCCGACCGCGATCAGCGCGCAAAAGCACCTGGAACTGCTGCTCAACCAGGAATTGACCCCGCTCCTGGCGCCGCAATCTGTGATCATGAATGCCATCGAGCGCAGCTACTTCAGCCGCCCGGATACGGCGCAGGAATTTCTCCGCGATCTGAAAGCGCAGGCGCCCACGCCGGACAAGGCCTCTGCGCGCAGCGACGACCTGCTGCAGGTGGCTGAAAATGCGCCTATTACCCAGCTGATCAACCTGATCCTGCTCGAAGCCATCAAGGCCAACGCCTCCGACATCCACGTGGAGCCCTTCGAATCCCGCCTCCGCGTGCGTTTCCGCATTGACGGCGTGCTCTATGAACAGACGTCTCCACCCAAGCACCTGGAGCCGGCCCTGATATCGCGGCTCAAAGTCATGGCCCATATGGATATTGCCGAAAAACGACTGCCCCAGGATGGCGTGGCGCGTGTTCGCATCGGCGAGCGCGAAATCGATATCCGTGTTTCTTCCATCCCTGTGGCGGAAGGCGAACGCGTCGTCCTGCGCCTGCTGAATCGCAACACCACAGTCTTGCCCCTGTCCGGGCTGGGCCTGGCAAAGTCCATGCTGGAGAACATCGACCGTTTGATTCAGGAACCGAACGGAATCATTATCGTCAGCGGCCCCACGGGCAGCGGTAAAACCACCACGCTCTATGCCGTGCTCCAGCAGCTTAACAAGTCGCGCTCGAACATTCTGACCATTGAAGATCCGATCGAATATCAACTCCCGGATATCGGCCAAATCCAGGTGAAACCCAAAATCGGACTGACTTTTGCCAGCGGATTGCGGCATATCCTGCGCCAGGACCCGGACACGATTCTCGTGGGTGAAATCCGTGACCAGGAAACAGCCGATATTGCCGTGCGTGCGTCGCTGACCGGCCATCTCGTATTCACCACCCTCCATACCAACGATTCCCCCAGCGCCGTCGTCCGGATGATCGACATGGGCGTTGAGCCGTTCTTGCTGGCCGCCTGCCTGCGCGCCGTTTTGGCCCAGCGCCTGGTCCGCAAGCTCTGCCCAGTTTGTCGCCGGCCGGCCGCCCCGGATTCCGCCGGCATTGCCGTGCTCAAGGCCCACGGTTGCCCCATACCTCCGACGGTCTGGGAGCCGCAAGGTTGCCCGGAATGCCTGGAAGGCTACAAAGGCCGCACGGGGCTTTTCGAACTTATGGTCGTTAATGCGGAAATTGCCGACGCGATCCGTTCCGAACACCCCAACAGCCAAACCTTGCGCACGCTGGCCATCCGCAATGGCATGACCACGCTGCTGGCTGATGGCGCCGACAACCTTGCACGCGGGTTGACCAGTTTCACCGAGCTCTTGCGCATCATCGGCCGTTCCGGTCAATAATTCGATCCAACATGCAAACCTTCGAATACACCGGATTTGACGGCAAAGGCCAGGCCCGCAAGGGATTGGTCGAGGCGCTGGATATCAAGCGCGCCCGCGAAAAGCTTGCCGGCGACGGCCTTTTCGCCGAAAACATCGTACCCGCCGGAGAAACAAAGCACGGACAACGCCTATTCCATTCCAAGGCCTTCAAGGTGGACGAGCGGACAATGTTTTATCGTGAATTGGTCGCCCTCCTGCGTGCCGGACTGCCGTTGGTAACGGCCCTCGACGTGCTGGTCCAATCGCCAGACATGGGCGCAACCCGTCCGATTCTTGCGGCCTTGCGCGATAAGATCAAAGAAGGCGCCTCGCTGGCCGCCGCGCTGGCCGATGCCAGCCGGACGGTCAGCAGCTACGAAAAAGCTGTGATCTCCGCAGGCGAACGAGCGGCTTCGCTGGGCACCGTGCTGGAACGGCTGGCCGATTTCATGGACGAGCAAGCTCGCCTGCGCGATCGGTTTGTAACGGCCATGATTTATCCGGCGATCATTCTTGTAGTGGCCATCGCCATCGCCATCGGCCTGTTGGGGTTCGGCATTCCGCGCATCGGCGCCATGCTTATGGAAGACAGCCATATCGCCCTGCCCCTTCTCACCCGCTGCATGATCCGGTTCGGCAGTCTGTTCATGCACGTCGGTTTGCCGGCGCTTGCGCTGGCGCTGGGGGGCATCGTCATCTGGTGGCAAGCCATGACGCGCGATCCCGAAAAAGCGCGCGATTTCAACCGCCGGCTGTTCGGTTTGCCGATCATCGGTCCAGGCTACACGATCCTGGTCTCGTTGCGGTTTGCGCGCACGCTGGCGTTGCTCATCAACGGTGGCGTATCCTTGATCGACAGCCTGCCGTTGGCCGGCGCAGCAACGGGCAGCCGCTGGGTTGCTGATCTTGTCGCCGCGGAAGCCGATGGCGTGCGGCACGGACGATCCCTGGCGGACATGCTGCGGCGGATTCCCCCGTTTGGCGCATTGTTCGGCTGGGTGCAGGTGGGCGAAGCCAGCGGCGCCTTAGCGCGCATGTTGGATAGCGCCGCGGACCGCCTGCAACATCAATGGGACCGGTTCCTGACTCGCCGCATGAACATGCTGGAGCCGGTTCTGATCCTGATTATCGGCTTATTCGTCTTGCTGGTTGTCCTGGCCGTCCTGCTGCCCATCCTCACGTTGAACCAGCATTTGCGCTAAAGGCGGAATAGCCACCCCGCTTCTAAAGGAATACGCGCACTTTAGCCGCCGTTCTCCCGGGCGCGGACAAACGATTGCTAATTTGGGGCACCTCCCAGGACTCAGGCCAGCGACTGGTTGGTGATCCGTTCGTCGGCGGCGCGCTGGATCATTAGCGTCGTCCGGGCCGAGGTCAACACTTCCTGAGCGGAGAGGTCGTCGGGCCGGAGATTCCCTTTGATTTCGTCCAAGAATGACTCAAGGTATTTCCCAGATTTCACCTCGGGCAAGGGCACAATCCGCGGCGTTTTTTCGCCGTTTTTACACAGCGTTACTTTGCCGGAAGTGATATCCATAATGCCGTCGCTTCCCCAGAACAAATAATGCCAGTAGAGAGGGTGGCCGTACCCAAAGCTGTCCGGCATCAGGTAGGAAACATCGCCCAGCACGCCGCACCCGTTATCCATGGTCAGCATCATTTGCGCCGCGTCCTTGAAATGGGGTACTTCCTTCAAACGGGCATTCCAATTGCGCGCGCTGTTGATCATCGCAAACCGCCGCCCGGTAATCCGCGGAAGACAGTTGATCGCATGAATGGCAATATCGTTGATCGTCCCGCCGTGTTTCCCCGGCTCGAAATACCATCCCGGGCGGGAGCCATATATCAACGGGTGCTGACCGCCGAAAGAGATGGCATGCACTTCGCCGATTTCGCCCGCCTGGATTGCCGCGCGGGCGGCCGCGCTGGCGGCGCTGTCGCGCACATCCAGCTGGCAACCGACCACCAGGCGTTTGGCGGCGGCCAGTTTCTCGATTTGATCCAATTCGTTCAAGCTCGTGCAAATCGGCTTGTCGCTGATCGCATGGCATCCGTGCTCCAGCGCTTTAATCAGGATGCTGCCGCGCTTGCCGTAATAATCGCCAACGGCAATCGCGTCGGCGCGCGCTTCCGCCAGCATGGCATCGAAGGAGTTATGCGTAATCTTAAAAGCGCCTTCCGCGGCAAGCTTGCGGCGCGTGGGCTCATCCTCCTCGCAGGCGGCCACGATCTCGGCATCATCCCGATTTTGCAGTCGGCGATAGACATCCCCTATATGCCCGTGACGAAACCCCATGAACGCTACGCGTATTTTGCTCATTAGATGCTCCCGACTGGTTGCTTGGTTAAAATAATCCGGCGTGTGGTTGGGTTCAGGCCTTGTGCGTGGGATCGGTAATGCGCTTGACCTTCGCCAAGTGTTTGACGAATTTCGATTTGCGCCTGAGCTCGGCCAGAAACGCATCGTATTTGGCGCGGCTGATCGGCAACTTGATCCAGCGTTTTTCGTGCGCGGAAAGCATGATGGCATTGGCCAGTTCCAGCGAGGCGACGCCGCTTTCCCCGGGAGTGACCAGCTTTTCGCCATAAAGCAAGTGACGCACCAGGTTGGCCATGACACTGGGCTGCCCCCATGTATCGGCGGGAATCTTGATCGGCACCTCGATCAGGTCGGGACCGCCCCACACCTTTTTGGAATGCGCCAGATATTTCTGAATGCCGGGTTTGAAACGATACAGTTTCAACTCGCCGTTGCGGAGAACGAGCTTGCCTTTGTCCCCGAACACCTCGATCATCTGACCCGGCCCGGATTCGTTCGTGGAACAATACAGATAGCCCGTCCCGCCGTCCGGATATTTGAGCAGGGCTTCCGCCAGATCCTCCACCTCGATATGATGCATGCGCGTTTCGGTGCGCCCAAAGACCTCGCTGGGCATGCCGCAGAGCTGGACAAATATGTCGATGATGTGTGGCGACTGATTCATCATCACGCCTCCGCCTTCGCCGGTCCAGGTAGCGCGCCAGGTGCCGGAATCGTAATAGGCCTGCGAGCGGAATTCAGGCGAGATCATGCATGTACGATAAATTTTGCCGATCTGGCCGCTTTTCACGATATCCATGGCCTTGGCCATGACCGGCTCGAACCGCCGCTGGAACATGACGACAAAAGGAACGCGTTTCTTTTTCGATACCCGCACCATCTGCTCCGCCATGGAAACGCGCTCGGACAATGGTTTTTCCGAAATAACCGGGAATCCGGCATTCATGCAGTCGATGGCAATCGGCGCATGCGAAGGATGCGGCGTGGCGATGGTAAAAGCATCGCACAGGCCGGACTTGATCAACTGGCGGTGGTCGAAATAATAGGGCACGTTGAACTGCTTGCCCACCCGCTCCGCCGTGGCCGGATCGATATCGCACACGGCCGCCAGACTTGCCTGCTTCACTTTGCCGATGCTGCCGCAATGGCCGCACCCCATTCCGCCCACGCCAATGACGCCGAAACGAATAATTTTTTTACGCATTTCCCCTCGCTCGATTTTCATTCGCTTGCCTTTCAATATCCGGATCAAAACGGTCCTTTTACCCAAAGGAAATCAACCGTGGATTATACCGCTATCACGGCGAAAACCCTGCAAACAGTCGGTTTCCTGTTGCCGTGCCTTACGGCATCCAATAGGCGCCGGGAACGCCTTGGAGTTGATCTTCGCGCAGGGCCACAATCGCCATAACCTTGGGAACATAAGACCTGGTTTCCGAAGGCAGATAACGCTCGATCTCGTTAAATGTGCGGGCATTGCGCTTTTTCATGATCTCCTTGACGCGCCCTTCTCCGGCATTATACGCCGCCAAGGCCAATGACCAACAGCCGAACTCCCGATACAAGCATTTCAGGTACTGCGCCGCCGCCCCCGCGCTTTTCTCGGGCGCCATGCGCTCATCCACCGGCGCCGTGCGCAAGCCAAAGCGCCGCGCCGTTCCGGGCATCAGCTGGAAAAGCCCGGCGGCGCCCGCCGAACTGACGGCCTGTGTATTGAGCGCCGACTCGACTTCGGCCACCCACACCCATTGCTGCGGCACGCCCTCCTGCATAAATATTTTCTTCAGACGCGGAATCATAGCCGCCATATCTGCGCCGGCATAGCGGGTGACAACGGCCTGGGACCGCTCCGGCTCCCCAAATCCGACCGGACGCGGCCAGACGCTCGCTTGCAAAGCCAAGGGCATTTGGTAACGGGCAAGCAAAAAAGCCGCGTCAAGCGGATCCCCGGCAATATCCGGCGCCGATTGCGCGTCATGGGAGGGCATCACCAAACGGATAATAGCCCCGTCAAGCGCATCCGACGGCAAGATTGAGGAAATCGGATAGGAAGCTTTTGCCCCGGTCGTTAGGGCCGCAAAGAGCCCCGATATATCCAAGGCATGCCCGCGACGCAATCCAGAAGAACGCATCAACTTTTGCGTAATCGACCTTTCAGCGACAGCCCTGCGTCCTTCGGCCTTCGCCACGGCTTCCGCAGGCCGGCCAGCCGCCACTTTCGGCGCTTCATGCGCATCAGGCACATCCGCAGACAGGCTGCACGCGAAGAGGATCGATACGATTAATTGCTTAAATAATGACCGTTGCATAGGGTTTTCCAAAAAAGATGCAATCGATATCATTGCCGACCACAAGGCTCATTGTCAAGCCAGGAACTTCTCAAAATTCATCGACTTGGCAGCATATACGTCAAAACCGACCAATTCTTTTAAGATAGCGTTTTACTGGCGTTCCACAAGGACGCCTCGGACTGTAGACTGTAGGCCGAAGGCTGTAGGTCGGAATCGAATATATCCACGTTGGAAAAACCGGAACTGAGGATTTTGAAGGGCTTTTCATAATCATCGCTTTTCTTGGTGGTTTCCTACGGGCTACGGCCCACAGCCCTCAGCCAGACCATCCTGTGGGATGCTAATGCTAGCGTTCCTTACGAGCCTGGCCCGCTATGGATTTCGAGCGGCAGCGGCTGGTTGGCCGGCATCTTTGGGCAATTAAATTGCTTGCGGAGCACAAACTATAACACCGGCAAAGGACTGGGAATGGCATCGATGATCTTCCGGGCAAGCAACAACTCGGCCAATTTGGCCATGTTCCGGTTCAGGTAATCAAGAAGAACCTGGTCCTTGCCGGGCTTCCAGCCATAATGTCTGAGTTCGGCACGCGCCTCATCCGGGGATTTCCGTTCAACCAGTATCCGATATGCGGCCACCACCCCGCCCGTACGCTGGGCGCCCGCAGCGCAATGCACCAAAACAGGCTTGCCCTCGCGCCGGGCCTGCTGCATGACCGCAATAGCCTGGGCATAATTGACGATATCCCCCGTGCCATCGCCCGATAAAGGAAAATTGTGGTATTCAATGCCCAGCGCTTTGGCCGCCGCACGTTCCGATGGCTGAAACCGGTTGTCGGGCTTGGATTCCGTGAGATCGATGAGAACGCGAATTTGATGGTTGGCCAGCGTAGCCTGGGCGCGCGCCAGGGGCAGACGCCCGCTCCGATAGATAAGCCCCGGTTCCACCACACCCCAGCGCTTGGTCGCCAGGCGATCGTTGAGTGCCAGATCCCAAAAGGCCCAAGCGGCGGCAATTACAACCAAGCCTGCCAGAACGACAACAATCCGGCGCCGCAGTCCAGGCTCCATTTTCGGTGGATAACCATTCTCCATGCTCGCCTCACGCAGAATTCCGACTACTGCCGGCTGAATCCTGGTGTCTGAGTGTCCCCATGCAACAACAACCAGAATTCTCCGCTCTTGTGTCCGCCTTGGGTGGGCTGAACGATACGGAATGATTTGCCCATTAATCGAAGCTTGGCATGAACAAGTTCGCTATCGGCCACGACAATACCCGCCGGGCCGGGCTGGCCATAAAGGAAATCCGTGAATTCATTGTTTTTAAGTGAGACAACTTTTACCCTCGAATCCAGATAGAACATCAAGGCGCCCAAATCGCGCTCATGCTCGCCGGCCATGGCAATGCGTCTGCCGGCCTTCGATTCCTGCCGAACAAGGTCAACCAGCGGCTCATAGGTTCTCTGAAAATTTACCGCCGGAATGAAGAGCGTGGCATCCAGCAACCCGATCACCGCCAGAATCATGGGGGCCGATAGAATCGCCTCGACCCGGCTGCCCGCCACATTTTCGCGAAATGACTTCCAAAGTCGCTTCAAGGCGTAGGTGCCAATCGTCAGAGTCAGGAGCGCCAACCCAAAACACATGCTCGCCACACCGGCGCCCGGCGCCCATATTTCCTTAATGCCAGCCAAAAATGCCAGCATATAACCCAAGGGCGCCGCCAACGCCGCAATTCCCATCAGGCCGAAGGTCAGACCGATCGCATATCTGTCAAGCAGCGAGGCCCACGCTGGAACGGCGGGCAGGCGCATGGCAGCGTCTTCCAGCCATATGCCGGTCATCAGGAACAGAAAAGGAAAGAGCGGCAGGGCATAACAAGCCGTCTTGGCCGAGGATACATGCAGCAGAACCAGCATGCACACCAGCGCAAAACGAAAAAATAATGTCTGCAACCCGGCTACGGGGCTCTTGGGGCGGAACCAGGCAATCAGCGCGGCAATCACCAGCAATGTCCAGGGAATCAGGCGCACCGGCAGGCTGTACAGATAATACAGGATGGACTCTTTGTGAACGTAATAAGGGTCCATCGGGAGATTGGGATCGTTAAACGCCAAAAAACGTCCAAACTGGTTTTCCCAAAAAACGGTATAGAGGAATGAGCTGCCTCCCTTATGCCAGAGCGCCATAATCCAAGGCGCCAGCACCAGCGCAAACACTACACTGAAAATCGCACCCAGCCAAAAGATCAGCTTCCATTCGCGCCGATACAACAGGAAAACGCCAACCGAGATCCACACAAAACCAGGTCCTATGAGCCCCTTGGCATAAAACGTCACGGCCGACGCCACCAGGAAAGCAGCCCAGAGCAACAGACGGCAAGGTCCGGCAGTATAGGCCGTCCAGAAAAGGTAGAGCGACAAGACAACCATGAAAGCCAAAGCTGTGTCGGTCAGCACGATCCGGGAATATTCGAAGTAGAGGCCGGAAGTGGCGCACAGGAAGGCCGCCACAACACCGGCGCGCTCGCGCCCCATCCCGCGCGCCCATAGGCCGATGATCCACAAGGCGCCGAATCCATACAAGGCCGCCGGTAGTCGAACCAACCCTTCGTTCACCTGCCCGAACAGCTTGCACAGCACCACGCCTGTCCAATGCAACAGCGGCGGCTTTTCGAGGTAAGCCTGACCGTTGAAAACCGGCGTGACCCAGACACCTTCGCGAACCATTTCGCGGATCATGGCCCCTTCACGCGTATCGTTGCTGGACCACAAGGAATGGTCAAACAGGCCGAAAGCGAAAACCAGCGCCAGCAACAGCCAGGCGGGAGCATAAGCACGGCTTGGTAATATACGAGACAGCAGATTCATAGGCTGGTTACTATGCCCAATCGCCAGTTTGCTTTCAAGCCCATAGTCACGGCACCCAAAAATCGCAACTATTGCCACAATCGCAAAAAAGCGATATTATATATTTATGGATCCCAGCCGATTACAGCAAGAAACGACGACCAGATGGAAATTGCCGGCGGCCGGCCGGATGCGCGCGCCGGCAATCTTGTATGCCTCGCCGGAACTAATCCGCGCGATGGATCTCAAAGTCCTGGAACAACTAACCAACATTGCGTCCTTGCCCGGAATTGAAACGGCCGCTTTCGCCATGCCGGATGCACACTGGGGCTATGGGTTCCCTATTGGAGGAGTAGCCGCCTTCGATGCCGAAGCCGGTGGCGTGGTGTCGGCCGGCGGTGTCGGCTTCGACATTTCCTGCGGCGTACGCACGATGCTGACCGGCATGATGGCCGAGGAAGTCCGCGCCTGCCAGCAGAAGCTGGCGGATGCTTTGTTTTACGCCATACCGGCAGGCGTCGGCCATACGGGCGCCATCCGACTGGCGCGACAGGAAACCGACCGGATGCTGGTCGAAGGCGCGCGTTGGGCAGTCCAGCGCGGCTACGGAACGCCGCGCGACCTTGAACGAATCGAACACCATGGCACAATGGAGGAGGCGGCCCCGGGCCAGATTTCCGAACAAGCTCGCAAGCGCCAGCAGGATGAAATGGGAACATTAGGTTCCGGCAATCATTATCTGGAAGTCCAGGAAGTTGTCGAGGTACTCGATCCTGCCACGGCCGCGGCCTTCGGCCTGCGCCTTGGCGAAATTGTCGTCAGCATTCATTGCGGCTCCCGCGCCTTGGGCCACCAAGTGGCCACGGAATATGCCCAACGCATGCTGCAGGCCGCTCATACCCACGGCATTCCGATAACCGACCCGGAACTGGCTTGCGCGCCGATCCATTCCCGCGAAGGCGAAGCTTATCTCGGCGCCATGCGCGCGGCCGCCAATTGCGCGCTGGCCAACCGCCAGGTCATTACCGGCCTGGTGCGCGATACATTCAACCGGGTGTTCGGCAAAATCGATTTGCCGTTACTGTACGATGTCTCCCACAATATCTGTTCGGAGGAGGATCACCTGATTGGCGGACAAAGAAAGCATTTGTTCGTTCACCGTAAGGGCGCAACGCGCGCCCTGGGCCCGGGTGCGGAATCCCTGCCGCCGGAGTTCAAATCCATCGGGCAACCCGTCTTGATCGGCGGCACGATGGGCACGGCATCCTACGTGCTGGTCGGCATCAATGCCAACGAACCGCTGTCCTTCCGCTCCGCCTGCCATGGCGCCGGGCGCCGAATGAGCCGGTCCCAGGCCGCCAAACAGTGGCAAGGCCGGGATGTCGTCAAGCGTCTGGAATTGCGCAACATCCTGATCCGCAGCGCCTCCGCGCGCAGTGTTGCCGAAGAGGCGCCGGGCGCTTACAAGGATGTCAGCGACGTGGTGGACGTCACCGAAAATTCAAACCTAGCGCGCAAGGTCGCCAAACTGGCCCCGCTGATCTGCATCAAAGGCTGAACACCTTGCCTGACAATATTCTTCATTTGCGCATCATTGCCTGCCCCGCCTGCTTCAGCATCATCTATGCCTCGTTAATGCTGATGTCAAAAACCGGGAAAAAGAAATTCGAGGGCCAACCGTATTCGCAGGCACCCATGTTGCCCTTGCCGTCCTACGGCCAGATACGATTAGTGCCGTTCAAATCCAAAGTTTTGGACCGATCCCAGACCTGGTTGCTGCCCGCGTTTCCGCAAGGCGATCCTTGGCCAAGGCGGAAGTCGGATGCGGAAACGAACAGGGGATTATTCGTTATCTTTCCCACCCCGGCGGCGCTGCATGGAGCAGGTGTCCCAAAAGCCCGTTCGGTTTTTTGTTTGTTGTTGTTTACAGTTGGAAAGTTCTCCTTATAATGCATTGTTTTTGGGAACTATCGAAGATATTTTATCACTGGCGTCCAAAGGACGCCTCGGACTGTAGACTGTAGGCCGAAGGCTGTAGGTCGGAAGCGAATAAATCCAAGTTGGAAAAACCGGAACTGAGGATTTTGAAGGGCTTTTCATAATCATCGCTTTTCTTGGTGTTTTCCTACGGTCTACGGCCCACAGCCCTCAGCCAGACCATCCTGTGGGATGCTAATGATATTTTATATAGGATTGCCTCGGAAAATGCAGCCGAATGCCAGTGATTAGAGGGGTTCTTTATGCCCGTCCCCATTACATCTCAAAATCCCATCATGCGTGTAGGGATTGTCAGTGATATCCAGGGATATCCGTATCCGGGAGACTGGGGAATGGAAAATCTGGAAAAAGCTTTTCGCGTTCTGTCTGCCGCCAAGATCAACGTGCTGATGATGGGCGGTGATCTTTGCGATGGCGGGGATTCACATAAGGCTTGTGCCTATTACAAAAAATTGATGCATAAATACTTTACACCGTCGTTGCCAGTGCATGTGTTTTGCGATGGCAATCACGAATATATGGTCAAGGACCGCAAAGACCGCACCGACCAAGTGTTCTTCGACGATTTCTGTAAAGAACTGGGCGAAAGCAACGACAATCCGCATGTCTGGCGGGTGCAGGGATATTACTTTATTGCCGTTAATGGCGATACCTGCGGACCACATAGCGAGAAAATATATGGTGGTTTGCGCGAGGCACTGGTAGAGGCAATTCGCCATGCACCCGACAAGCCGGTTTTCGTTCTATCGCATTTCCAGCCTTTTGGCACAGTAACGGGCAGCTATGATCCCCACGAAAGCAGCACAACGCTGCGGCAAATCCTGGATGAATTTCCGCAAGCGGTGTCATTCTCGGCGCACAGCCATCGGCCACTCGAGGATGAACGGTGCATTTGGCAGGGAAATTTTACGGCAGTCAATACCTTCTCGTTGAGCTATGGTTGCACAGAAAGCGTATATGTGAATTTAATCGGCCCGATTTTGCCTTTTGCGCGCGAAAGCATTGGCTTTATGATGATGGAAATTTATTCCGACCACTTGGATATCCATCGCTTTAAAGTCGAGGAGGCGCAGGCGATCAAGCCTAACCATATCTGGCGCGTGGATTTACCGTATAATCCCACTCAGGCGCGCTATTCGGATGCGCGCAAATTCGCGCGGACGGCTCCGGTGTTTGCGGCCGGCACGCGTTTGTTGATGCGCTATGACTACGGTTACATCTACCTCATCTTCGATAAACCCCAACACGACGATTTCACGCATTCTTATACGGTGGTCATTCAGGAAAAATTACGCGATGGCTCGTATGGCGAAGGCCGGCGTTACCCATATATCGGCGATTTCTACCGTTTGGAACGTACGCGCGACACGCGAATGGTTCTGAAGATGCCGAAAAACTCGCTGGAAGCGGGAAAGACCTACCGTTTTTCCGTCATTCCAGTCGAGACGTTCGGCAACGAAGGCGCACCGCTGGTCGGCGAATACCCTATCCAGCCCAGCTACGGTTTCCGCAATACCAATGAATTGTATCCGCAGGAATAGTGGACAGTGTCGGAGGATTAGCTAGTTAGTCGCGTTAATTGTAATACCGTCATTTTTTCAAAATCAGAATTCCTGAATCTGTGAAAAATGACGAAAGGATTTTTACTTCACGGATTCAGGTTAAGGAGACTCGCCATGCGACACCTCATGTACCGGTACCTGCTTGCATCGTTGCTCTGTGCGACAGTGGCAAACGCTTTTACGCTGATGAAAGACGGGGCGCCGGCCTGTTCCATAGTTTTGCTCGACAATGTCCCGCCGACGACTCGACATGCCGCCGAGGAACTCGCGGCGTACCTCAAAAAAATCTCCGGTGGCGACAGCGCCCCCGCCATCGGCACGGCGCCGACCAGCCTTGCACCCATCTATTTGAAACTCGACGCCAAAGCAAAATGCGAGGGCGATGGCTTTGTCCTCGCCGTCACCAGCACGGATATTACCATCACGGCGCGGACGCCACTGGGCCTGCTGTACGGCGCCTACAACCTGCTCAAGGAATCGACCGGCATCCGCTGGGTTTTCCCCGGCGCCGATGGCGAATACTATACCAGGAAATCCACCATCGAGATTGCGAACGGCAGCAAAAGCGTCACGCCCTCGTTCGAATTCCGAACGTTGTCGTTCCACTGCATGGCAACCAATTCGAAGATTGTCGACACGTTGGACTGGATGGTCCGCAACGGCCTATGCATCAACACGATGCTTTCGCTCTACAAGAACAACAAGGAGCTCTCGCCGGAATATCAAAAGCGTGGGGCAAAACCCTGCCAGAATCCTGCGTTTTCATCCCTGCTGGCCGGCGCGATGATGGGCAACACTGCTTACAAAGCCAACCTCAACAAACTCTGGGAGGAACATCCGGAGTATTTCCCGATTATCAACGGCAAGCGCACCATGCTGGAAGGGCAGAAATACCAGCCCTGCACCAGCAACCCGGATGTCATCCGAATCTGCGCCGACAGCGTCATCAACCTCTGCGTCGACCCTTTGGCAGGCAATGGCTACACGTCCATCTACAATGACGACGGCACGGGCTGGTGCCAGTGCGACAACTGCAAAAAATTAGATACGTCGCGCGATGTGGCGAATGGCTGGGTTTCCAACCGTTTCTGGCATTTCATCAGCGCCATGGCTAAACAAATCTACGCGCAACGCCCCGATGCCGATATCTTCGGCATGGGCTACCAGAATTTCCAAGCGCCGCCGGAAATTCCGATTGACCCGCGCCTCGGCGTGACCCTGAGTTTCAACCGCGTCTGCTACCGCCACAATATCGACGACCCGAAATGCCTGCTGAACTACGGCAAGTACTACCAGTACTATGAAGGCTGGGCAAAGAAAGGCATCCGCGTCCACGGCCGCGAGGAACTCGGCACCCACGGCAGCCAATTCCAGCCTGCGGAACGCACGTATGTCCACCTGTTGAAATACTACAAGCAAAAGAATTTCCAAGGCACCTTCATCGCCATCGCCCCGCCAGACGGGCGCTATGCCGAGCGCTGGGCGACCACTGGCACCGTACAGTGGCGTTCAATGTGGCAGTTGATGTACCTCCACGCCCTCTATCTCTGGGACATCGATGCCGACTTTGAGAAGAACTGGGAGGAAATGAACGCCCTCTACTACGGCCAAAAAGCCTGGGATGGCGGCATGCGCGAATTCCGCAAGCTGTTCCTCAAGGCCGCCAACGAGACACCCGGGTGCTTCGGGCATGGCTTCAGCGCGCCGATCGGGCGCTGCCTCGACCAGCCCGGCGTCCACGAAAAACTGCGCAAGCACCTCGCCGATGCCGAAAAAGCCGCGGCCACCGATCCCGATCCCCGCGCCCTGGCGCATGTCAAATTCGACATCCAGCGCTTCCACGACACCTGGGAGGAAGCCCGCGAAACATACCTGAAAAACTACCGTGAACTCCGCGCCTACACGCGCACGGCACCCATCAAGATCGATGGCATCCTCGACGATCCTGACTGGAAGAACGCCGACATCATCTCCAACTTCAAGCGCAAAGACGATCCTAGCAAGACCGCCGATCCCCAGACGTACCTCCGCGTCGTCCATGAGCCCGAGTACATCTACTTCGGCATGGAGATGCTTGAACCCACGCCGAAGGATATTGTCACCGAATACACCAAGCGCGATGGCGAAATCTGGCACGACAACACGGTGGAAGTATTCCTCTCGCATCCCGATATGGGCGACAGTTTCTTCCACTTCATCTTTAATGCCGCCGGCGCTTTCTACGACCGCAAGGTCGCCAAGGGCGAGAAAACCGATGCGTCGTTCAACTGCAACGCCGAAGTCAAGGCGCGCGTACTGGACGACCGCTGGGTACTGGAGTTCCGACTGCCCACTGCGGAACTCGGCGAAAAGTGTTTTGTCGGCCAGAGCTGGAAGGTTAATGTGATGCGTGTGCGAAAACTGAAAAACAGCAACGGCGACGGTTCGACGCTGACCGGCGGCGCGCCGTTCGACGTCGGAACGTTCCTGACCATCGCCTTCGCCGACAAGCGCATCATCGCGCCTTCCCTCCACGAAGGCGATGCCCGCGGCTGGAAGAACGGTGGCTTCAATGAAGTGGCCAAATCGTCCTATAATCCCGCCAAGCGCCCCGGCATCAAGGACAATCTCGCGCCCATCGGCTGGGGGTTGGGCGAAATCGGCAAAGGCAAGGACGAATTCACCGTAATGGAAATGGAGCCGAATTCCGGCAACTACTACATCCACGTCAACGGCGGCGCACTGCACAACGACATCAACGCCGTCGCCAAGCGCTACCGGATGAACTTCAAGTACCGCGGCAAAGGGCAGGCGCTGTTCTACATCTACCGCTACGACGGCAAAACTGGCAACAACCTGCCCTCAATCCTCCTCCATACCCTCAACGACGACCAGCCCGAATGGACGCGCGGCAAGTTCGAGTTCGACCGCCCCGGCAACTCCGGCGAACGCCATGTCCTCGCCATCCGCATCCCTGGCGAGTACGATTTCGATGACGTCTTCCTTTCTCCCATCGAGGCGTGAGAAGGGAAAGACTGCGAGCGCGTGTACACTTGACTGCATCCGTTGCCGCGTGCGGCAACCATTGGAAAAAAGGGGTGGTTAGTCGGGGTCGGACTGCCCGACATTTGATGTCACAAGCCAGATCGCCATAGCAAAATGTAAATATCCAGAACTCATTTGTGATTACCTGTCATCCGGTATTATTTTCTTACTTAAGCAATCTTATGCAATGGCACTCTGGCGCACAGCCGCGACTTTATAGTCCTTCTACCAATTTGTTCTTAGCATCCGTTCCCAGACTATAATATTATTTCTCGACACTGCTGGAATGGGTAACAGTTAATTCAAGGTTCGCTTACCCGCTCTGAGTCCTTTAAGTCCTTGAACAGATTCTTTGATTGATCGAAAGCCGTGACTTTCCCTCGATCACTTCTCTCTTCAATAACAAATCGTTTCATTTCAAGAACCTTCATCATGGCATGTTGGGACGTTCGCGCGCATCGCGTTTCCAATTAAACAAATTCCGGTTCGGATCGAACTCCAGATTCCGGTCATTTGCCGTCGGGTTGAAGTAGTAACTGAAACGAACGTGGTGTTCCTTCCCAACCCCGAACTCGATTGGCCCATATACCTTGCCATACCAGGCGCTGACGATATTGCCCTTGTAGTCAAGAACCGTCCGCACACGGAGGATGAGATATTCCTCCGCCCCAAACAGTTCCTTCTTCAGCATCTTTTCCTTGGTTCTATCAAGAGACAGCATCACACGAGAGTCATATCCATCGTTCGGCGCTTCGTAGGCGGAAAGGAACTCGCTCCGCGCGTCTTTCTGCGTGCGGACAAGCCCATCCATTTTGTTGCTGCACACAATGGTGAGTTCATAGGACCCCGTCCAGAAGTCTTGAGCATTGGCTTTGTACGTGAAATACACGTCTGCTTGTTTTCCAGCGCCATGTGGCGCGACCCAATCGCCGACCTCCAGATCGAACCCGACCGGTACATCGCGAACAGGCACCGGTGCATCTACGCTCTTCGCGTACATGGCGATCGGATCACGTTTCTCTTTCAACACAACCGAATTGGTGGGATTCCAAGGCTGCCAACGACCGTCCTGAACACAGTTTTCTCCGCGGCGGTAAAACCAGTATTCCCCGGTTGTCTTGTAATGGCCGTTCTTGGTCGCTGTGTAATTCATGCTGTGGATTGTCTTGCCCGCAGCCACAATAAGGCCGTTGGTGTCGGTCTGTCCTTCTGAAACAACAGCGTTCGCCGACGAATCCGACCCCCAAAAGGCCACGCTCAGTTTGGCCTTTTCAACCGGCTTGCCGGTGGAATCGGTGACGCGAAGTGTGACTTGCCCCTGTGCGCCGTGTTGCCGGGCCTTCTCAACTTCCGGCGACGCCGCCAAGATTTTTCCGGTGCCCATCCAACAGGATAACAGCAAAGCGGTCGCGGCAAAAAAACGGTTCATTGCAGGTCTCCTGTAAGCGCATAGGGTCAGATAGCATGAAAGGCGGTTAGAGCTCCGTTGAGATGCGGTATATAATACCCATCAGCCATAGAAGACGCGGCCATAGTAAGCGCATAGGGTCAGCCCTTAGAATAAAGATTAACAAGTTGTTGACCTGATTTTTTGTAACGCTTTACCGATTTTTTCAACTCGAGCCTTTAGGTCGGCATCCATTGCCAGCCTATGCCTTAGCTTCTTCAACTGGCAACTGACCGCCACCCCTGTCTTGGCCCCTAAAATCACCGCTACTTCCCGTTGTGTCCGACCTCCGTATTTACAGAGCATCTAGCTGGCTATCTCCCGCCACGTGCCATCCCGCCGCCTTTCCTTCAGATATTCCACACTTACCCCGCCATGCTTCGCCACCGCTTTCAAGATCGTGTCCGTGGCCAAATCGCATCCCGTCTGCCGAAACGACGCATCCTCCCGTACACCCTTTTTCTCAACCAGTTCACGATAGCAACCATCCACCCATTCCCGGTATTTCGCATTCCCTATGCTGCGGGGCGACAGGTCCAGTTCCCGCCGGAACTCGTCATCAGCCGCCTCCACTCCGCCTTCCACAAAGTCCCGATACTTGTCGGGCCAAGTTTTTGCACCGCCTCCCATCAGGGACAGCATCGGTTTATAATCGACAAAATCATTACGAGGGCTCTTCCCTATGTATGCCGGATATGAACTCCACTTGTAACCACGCAAATACTCTATCTTTTCCGCTCTCGTCTTGTCCGCCCACGCAGATACCTTGACGGGATTCAAATGAACATAGCGACTCAGCTTCAGAAGGTATTCATCTCCGCTGACCAGCCTCGCGCCATAACGTCCCTGCGTCACGTGTCCAAGCCGATTATGCACCCAGTTGAAATACACCCCGTACCCCGTCAGAATGCCATGCATAAATCCGCTCAGATTCCCCCGTGGTGTTTCCACCACCAGATGAAAATGGTTCGTCATCAGACAGAACAAATACACTCGCGCCTGGCACCGTTCCGCCGCTTCCACCACCCGCGCCAGCAAATACTTCCGATCTCCGTCGGTAAAAAACAGACCTTCTCTGCCATTCGAACGAACCGTTACGTGATAGATCGCGCCCGCATATTCCACTCTGAGTTGTCTCGCCATTTCTTAACCCGATCACAACCCCCGCCCCGCACTATTCTTTATTATAAGGGCTGACCCTACGGCTTCGAAATGGCTTCCCGTAATCCCTCAGGCTTTCGAAAGAATGCCATTTCAGCGGGAGTTATCGCCGAAAAGTGGCCATTACATTCTGTTCTGGCGCATACTTTCATCACATCCCCGCTCCCACCTGCATCCCCACACGTCCCTTCTCATCTCCTCTCCGAAAGCGACATTGCCAAAATTTTGCCATGGGTAACATTTTTTGTCGTTCTTTGCCATATTTCGGGAATATATTGAAATGGTGCACTTTTCCGCGTCTGGCACCGTTTTTTTTGCGCATGTAATGATGGATTTATCGACAGACATTGGCAGTTCATTCAGTTCGGTGCGTGCTTCCCGCCAGGCCGGATAATATTTGTTCAACAAGGCGACAAAGCGCTCTTTATGGATTTTCGAGCAGGTGCGCCATCTCATGCACCACGACATACATGAGCAAGTCTTTAGGCTTCTTGACCGGCTCGGTGTTCAGGCGTATGTGCCCTGCCCGGTAGTTGCAGCTGCCCCATTTGGTCTTCATGTGGAATTCAAAATGGGCAGGGAATTGAACATCCACACTCAAATCGTTTTCCCATTCTCAAAAAGTGAACTTGGCTTGCCGATGAGTTTTCGGGCAGGACACTATAATCTATGCGTTCCTCTCGGAGTTATATCAACATGGTAAATTAGATCCTTGGCCTGGGATTTACCGTAGAAATAATGGTCGGTAAGATGCAGGAAAAGGTCGCCTGAGGAAAACTGCATCACCAGTTTTTTGTGGTAAGGAACCACGTTGAATTCCACCATCCCGTACTCGCTAAAGTAATTGGCTGTCGGCTCTTTGGAGAAAACGCCGTTCGCGTTGGTGATTCGCTCGATATTAACATTGCAACGCCATGCTCTGGCATACGTCATGCGCTCGTTAATGTAGTAGGAATAAGCGGTATGGAGATTTCCGTCATAGACAAAAAGGTCGGGTTTGGTCATTCCGGTATCAAAGGCAAGTCCCGAAGAGCGCCAAGTCTTTCCTTCATCGGTTGAATACCATAGCAAGTCTCGCATTGTATGCGGATTACCCGAGTCATTGTTGCCGCAACGCATAAAACAGTAGAATACCCCGTTGCAAATCGCCATTGGATTTTCATATTCGGGCAGAACACCATCGAAGGACGCTTTAACTTCCCCAACCTTTTCCCAAGTGTTGCCAAAATCGGTGGTTTTTACGACCATCGGATACCCTTTTTCCATGGATAGCGTCGTGTAGGCTGCTCCATTGTAAAGACACATCTTGGTATCCATCGCCAATTCGTGGGCAATAAACGATGGATGCCCAGCCGCGTAAGCATCATAAAGATTGGCGATATCCAGCGCAACCGGCGACTTTGCACATGATGCCTTGAACAAACAACAGACTGCCGGACCGATTTCCTCTGTAACCTTGTCGAATTCGCGGTAATAATAGTCGCACTTATGGATTCCGACATAATAAAAAATCCGTACCTTTGTGCCAGTATCTATCACATTGACACCAGATAGTCCGTAGAGTTTTTTGTATTCGCTATTTTTGTTGTCGCTAAATTGCAGAGGGCGCAGTTCGATACTAAAATGTTTGGCATGCACAGGGGCACAAATGTTGTACACGGCAAGTGATATTTCCTGGAACGTCTCGCCATACTTATGCCGGTCAGCGGGAGAGGAAACATACGCCATGTACACAAGCCCGGTTTGGTTGTCGACGACGCACTGCGGAGCCTCGGCGGCAGTCTGCTTGAAGACATTGCTGACAACTCTCTTTTTGTCTTCGATGTCAATAAACATAACTCACTTACCTCATCCTGTCTGCCACCATTGTAGCGGTGATTGTTAAAAATTCGTTGATTTCTGCAATGCTATGACAATGCAGCGGAGAAATTCTAATGCATCCGTCAATGGCAAATGACTTGAGCATCCGCCCCGAATAGATGCTGCTTGCCACTCGTTCATAAACAATAAAACCGCGTTTTTCATATTCACGGACTGCCTCGGTGTACCCCCAATTGTCGAGACTGATAGCAAGGATAAAATCGCGTCTTGTCAAATCGGGATTGTCCAGAAGAACATGCACCCCTTTAATATGGCGCAAGCCAGGATGCTCCTCATCGCCCTCCAAAGCATGGTGCATCAACGCCCTCTCATGAAGCATGATTGCATTCATCCCTGCTGCAAAAAGTTCGCGGCGGTCCGATGCGGTTGAAATGTTAGCTCCCATGCCGCAAACATAGTCAACGATTTTCGTTATTGCGGCATAATGCGCCGGCGCTGGACTCCCCATTGCCCAGGTCACTCCATTCTCATCTTTTCCATAAAGATGCGTATGGGGAAGAAGGCTCACACGCTCCGAGGCGTAGCCAATGCCTGCCCCGCGAACTCCAAAAAACTTGTAAGGGGCAAACACGATGCCGTCCAGATCGAGTGCATCGACATCCAGGAGCCCGTGCGGCGCATGCTGCACAGCATCAACAACAATATGGAGGTCAGGCTTGATAGCGCGCGCTGCTTTGACAATATTGCTGATATCCAGTATTGCACCAGAGATATTCGAGGCGAAGATGACACTGAGCAGGCAGGTGTCCTTGTCAACGAGTTTGGCAATTGCCTCCACGTCCACGCCGCCAGTTGCCGCATTGGTATCCGCAGAACGCAGTTTCTTCCCGGTCTTTGCCGTAAAAAAACGGCATGCGTCATAAACGCAAGGATGCTCCAGTTTGCTGGTGACGACATTATTCCCTGGTAGATTTTCGACGATCACTCCAATCATTTCCCAGATGAGTTGGGAGGCCGTATGACGAATAAAAATCTGCCCGCCTTTAGTGGCATTTAGTATCGCGCGGATATCCTTTTCGCCTTCTTGCATTATGCGGTTCAGATACATCGCGGTATCGTGCATGCGTTCAGGACAATCAGGTATCGCATCGGTTTCAATAAACGCCTTGGAAGCCGCCTTGAGCCGGTACGAACCGCCGGCGTTGTCAAAAAGCAGGCGCCGTCTTTTCTTTACAGGATCTTCGTCAATGTAAAAAAAACAACTGCGATTTTTTTGCAATAGCTCAGGGGAAAACAGTCTCATTTCTGTTTTTGTTTTCATATAGCTTTGAAAGTCTTCATACTGACAAAATCGCTCTGGTGGCTGCAGCGCGTAGTCACGTTTCGACCGCCAGGCGCCATGCGGCATCCGCCACAGGCGTCCGGTCACTTCGAATAGCTCCATCGCCTACACGGCGATGGCAACAGTTTGATTGTAAAACTCCTTCCGTTGTTAACGATTATAGATTCCGGTAACCGATTGTCCAGCATTGAACCGGACGCAGGCACGCTGTCCATCCAAACGGCGACTGACGCTGGGCACGAACTTATTCCGTGAGTTCAGATGCTGAACTTGATGCCAGAACAAGGGCGCGTCACCGCCTGGTCACCACAATCGCCGCGCGAGCTATGGAAGGCTAACGCGTTTGGGATCAAATATCTTGATTCGCAGGGGAGTTTGGCCTAATGTCCACTTTTTTATCTGGAGCCAAGGTCCGTCTTGATTTGGGCGCACAAGGAAAGACTTAACCGTGCGCGTAATCCGGCCGGACGCACAAACCACAAGCGGCCATTAAATCATGCTGACAAAGCGTATTATTCCATGCCTGGATGTCCGGCGCGGCAAGGTCACCAAGGGCGTCCGCTTCCAAAACAACGTGGAACTGGGCGATCCGGTGGAGATGGCGGCGGCGTATAGCGAGGGCGGCTGCGACGAACTGGTGTTTTACGACATCACCGCCTCCGCGGAGCGCCGGCCGATCGATATCGAAATGGTTGCGGCCGTGGCGCGCGCCATCCACATTCCTTTCACCGTCGGCGGCGGAATAACCAGTCTCGCGGATATGGCCCGCGTGCTCACGGCCGGCGCTGAAAAAATATCGCTGAATTCTCTGGCCGTCCGCAATCCGGAGCTGATCGCCGAGGGCGCCAAAGCCTTCGGCAATCAGTGTATCGTACTGGGCATGGATCCGGTAAAAGCGCCCGGCGATCCGCGTTTCCCCAGCGGCTATGAAATTACGATTCGCGGATTCCGCGAACGCACCGGACTCGATGCCCTCGCCTGGGCGCGGCGCGCGGAGGAACTGGGCGCCGGCGAAATCGTCGTCAACTCGGTGGACGCCGACGGCACCCGCCAGGGTTTCGAATTGACCCTGACAAAACTGATTGCCACCCAGGCGCGCATTCCTGTCGTCGCATCCGGCGGCGCGGGAAATCCCGATCACCTGGCGGAGGTATTCACCGCCGGTTGCGCGGATGCCGCCATAATCGCCGGCATGATCCATACCGGCGCATACACTATCCGGCAAATCAAGGAGGCGCTATTGGCCCGGCAGATTCCCGTCCGACAAAAATGGTAGATTTCTCCAGGAACGTTCTGCATTCCCGTTTACCCGTAAGCCGCAACCAAGAAAATCGAAGTCCCTAACAAATTGAATCGAGATAAGGAAAGCCATGTCTGAAGCACACCAAACCGCCCCGACGGAAGCAAGCATCGAATCGCAGGAAGAATGGCTGTTGGCCAATATTCAGAACCCATCCATTCCCATTCCATCATTTGGCGCCATTCTGAACAAGCTGCATGCTGCCGGCCATCCGGACCGGGCGGACAGCGGCGCCGACTTGCTCCTCGAGGCCGTGGCCGCCCGGCGCGACGAAAACGCGCTGTTGGCCCTCTTGGCCATTCAAGCCGCGTGGCATGCCAAAGATCCGGCATTTACCGCAACCTGCGCCAAACACCTCATCACTTTTTTCCAAAATGATCCCACCACATTGGCGCTAATCCCTCATGCCGGGTTCAACAAGAAACTGCCGGCTGCGGAATGTTTGCGCCGGTTTGCGCTCCTGCGCCGACTGCGCCCGGAAGCGCTTTGCTATGAAAAAACCTGGGGATTCGGCATCGTGGCGGAACTGGACGCTTATGTACACCAGGTCGTGATTAACTTTGACAAAAAGAAGGCCCATCGCATGGCCCTGGCCTATGCCGCGGAAACGCTGGACATCCTTGATGCCGACCACCTCCTGGCGCGCCGGCATCGGGATAGACAGGCTTTTACCGACTGGCTGGAGAAAGAGCCGGGTGAAGTTGTCGTCTGCGCCCTGCGCAGTTTCGGACCGCTGAGCGCCGTGCAACTCCAGGAACTGATGATCGAGCTGGTAATGAACGCCGAAGCCTGGAAGAAATTTTGGGATGGCGCCCGCAAGCAGCTCAAGCAGAACCCGCTCGTCGAATTTCCATCCAAACGAACCGACCCGTTGCGCCTGCTGGAAAAGGCCCGGAGCTATGACGCCGCCTGGCTGAAAAATCTGCGCACCGTGCGGGATTTCAAGCATATTCTCAAGCTGGTCGAGGACATGCAAAACGCACTGGCCGCCGAAAACCATAACGACGAATTGCGCGAGGCCGTCGAAGACCGGCTGTCGTTTGTCATGCTCGGCGCGGCCAGGCTTCACTGGGGCCAGGCCGCACAGGCCGGCATGCTGGGCCGCGACCTCGGGATTGCCTGGCGCCGCCTGAATTTCGACGAATATGCCGCCCAATTTCTGCAGGATGAGGTTTTCCTGGAAACCCTGCGCGATTTACCGGCCAGGCGATTGCCGGATTTCTTTGCCTTTGTGCATGCAATCGGAGGCGATCGCGCCCTGGATTTGTTTTACCGCATCATGCCGGAAACGGCTTCGTCGGCCCTGGCGGAAATGATCGACTACCTGCAAACAGCCGGTCAGCTGCCCAAGGTTGTCGAAACCATGCGCAAGCTGATTGCCGCCGACCGGGCTAGCTGTGAAATGGTATATTGGCTCTGCCGGCACACGGATATCGCCACCGCCAACGGCATCAGTACGCCGGGAAATCTGGCCATGGAAGCCTTGGTGCTCCTGGAGATGCGTGACGCAACGGGAGACCGGCTGAAAGCCAAGCACCAGTTGCGCGACCTCTTCGAACAGCCTACGTGGCTGAAAGCAGGCCTCGATTCAATGAGCGCCGGGCAGCGCATGGATTTTATGCGCCGGATGAAAAACTCACCCGCCTGGGCGGCGATCGATCGCCGGGCCATCATGGCCCGCATCCTGAAGCTATATCCTGATTTAAGCGTGGCCCTGCAAGAGGAAACCGTGGCTGCGCCGCCGCCCGCCGCACGGCTGACTTCCCTGCGCAGTTATCGGGAACGCCAGGCGCTATTGACCAAAATCGTGACCCAGGATATTCCCAAGAACAGCCAGGACATTGCCGTAGCCCGCGGTTACGGCGACCTGCGCGAAAATTTCGAATACAAATCGGCCAAGGAAACGCAGGGGATGCTCCTGCACCGCCAAGCCGAACTGGAAAGCCAGTTGGCCAGCGTCAAGAGCACCGACTTTGAACAGTTTCCCACCCATGTTGCCGGACCGGGCACACGCGTGACCCTGCGCTATGCGGATGGCAAAACGAACACCTGCTACATTCTGGGAGAATGGGACAGCGACGAAACCCGGGGCATCATTTCCTCGCGCTGCAAAGTCGGGGAGGCGCTCGCCGGCCACAAGCCCGGCGACACGATCAACATACCATCCGAAACTGGAACAATCGCGTGCACGCTCCTGGAAGTTGGCAGCCTGCCAAACGAGATCAAAGCCTGGATCCGCGGCGAAGGATAATCCGGAGATATTCCCATTTCCGGCTGCAAGGCCTTTAGTCCCCGGCGGCGTTGCCGCAGAGCAACCAGCCATAATTAGCCGGGTGAACATAGCGGAACAAGAGACGGTGCGCCACAGGATAGACTTTGGCCCATGAATTGACCATTTCTTTGCCGGTCAGATCCAGCGATACATTGACGCGAATCCGCAAACCGGCTTTGCCACGCGGCGCAGCCAATCCCAGACAGGCAAACGGAACTTTCAGAACTATCCGGCATTGATCGCCCTGTATATGCGTCCTGGCTTTCCAGCCTGGCGCAACCGACGAAATATAACCATCGTCAATCGTGGCGTTCGCTTCGCCATGCTTGGCAACATCGAAAACAATCCGCGATCCGAGCCGGTTGGGTTCACAAACAATTCGGATACCATCGCCCGCCGGATCCGGTGGGACATGGGCGCATATATATATTGCGTATCGATCGTAAACCGCCTGCCAGGAAATCAGACTGGGCGGCGCCTTTTCCTGAGGAACCGGGTCAAAAGGATTGCCATAAGATTCCGGCCGTCCGGCAGCAGGCCGCCGGCGAGCCAACCAATAAGCGCAATCGGTCTTTTGAACAACGCTCCACCCCGGATCGAATGGATTGGCCGACAATTCAAGGCCGTTTTCAACCAAGCGGCATTGGTAAGCCTGGATGCAAGGCCCCTTGCCCACATAGTCGGGGAAAAGCAGCGCGCCGCTTTCAATTTGCCTGGCCACGCGAGGGAACTCAGTTTTCAGCAGGCATTTGAGCTGGCCTACACGCCACGTTATTTTTGACGGATAATATTTATAGCCTTCGGCTTCGGAATGGAATCCCAGCCGCCGGTCCTTGCGGGAGAGTTTCAAAAGCTCCCGGGAATTGCCGATTTCATCCTCCACTATGCGGCGCATGCGCCGCAAAAGGGCCCGTTTTAGCCGCAAGCCGCCGGCAGTGGCCAGCTTGTCGCGCAATGAATAGAACAGCAGAATATTGTACCCGCTCTTGAATTGGACCTCCAACGCTGCGGCAACGCCGATATCCAGCAGGCGCTCCCTGTTATTCTTAAAACAAGGTTCAAGCCGGCGAAGAATCTTCATACCCTTGCACCAATCATCCCGCATACGCCGGCAAAGGAGCATGATTTCGTTGTAATTGAAAAACGAACTGACGCATTCGCCGACTTGATCGCCGCTGGGCGGATAACATATCTGCCAGGTCGGCGCCAGGGGCAAATGGCGCGGTTCCAGATAAAGCGGCCAGACGGGACCATCGTGCATCGGACCGTAATAACTGAAAACATGTTCGGCCGGATACTGCGCGTAGCCCCTCTGGAATAATTGCCAGGCTTTCACCAGGTCCGCAGCATGTTGGCCCCAATCGCGGCGGGCCAGCGCGAGGAGAAAAGCATGCTCCGATTTCGGAAATGGCGCAAAGGCCAGCATTTCGGAAGCCTTGGACATCAGCGACGGATAATTGCCGAAATACCAGCCCTGCATCGCCCCACTGACGCCTAGCGCGTGCATTGCCTTGTATTTCTTATAAATCAGCCCGGGAACAGGCAAATATTGCGTCGTGGCGACCTCATGCGAACAGCTCGTTTGAAGTTTCGCAAAAACACGGGTTTTATTTTTTCGGGCTCTCCGGGCGCAGTCAGCAAAAACCTTGCTGGGACCGGCCCAGGAAAGCCAGTAATCCCACAATGGCCGCCATTTGCCCAACTGCATAACCTTGCCGCCGGTTTCATAATTATGTTGCAAAACGACATTCGGCGGCAGGCGCCCGGCGGCGTCAACCATCAACTTCGGCCCCCACAAAATCATCTGGCCATAGGGCCAGGCGATCAATTCCGCCTCGGGCGCAACCGAGTGCATGCCGCGCTCGAACGCGGCCAGAGTATCCGCCAAAACTTCGTAAGGTTTCCGCCGCGAACAGCGCGGACAATTGATCGGCATTGCGGTCCGGCCGCTTTCCGGCAGAAAAACCGAATAACAGTGCGTAAACCTTTCCCCCACCGGAATGATCATCAGGCCGCCCAATCCCGGCACCATAGAAAACAACGTACGCGTAGCTTCCTCGATGTATGCACAGCCCGTATCCGAACTTGTGCAGAAGCCCGCCATATCCTGCGACCTGTTCCCTATCAATTCCGGATGCGCCTTGAAAACGGGACTATTCAGCGGCAACGCCGGGGGTTCGATGCAAAAAGGATAAATCTTAATTCCATAGCGCGCGCATTGTTTGACGGTTACACTCAGCTTGTTCAAACGCCGGTCCGCATCGCAACCGTATTCCGGCAAGATCTTAGAAGGACAGATATCCTTGAATTTGATCGTCAACCAGAGCGCATTGATGCCGTTATGCGCCAGGCGATTCAGGTAGCCATCCGGATAATAATTGACGTCATCATTCAACTCGTCCTTGCACTTGGGCGCGCGGTTGATTGGACCATAGAAGCACCGCGACAGCCTTGTGCGAATGACGGGCTTGCGCTGCATAATGCCGAACGGGAGACAGTGCGCTCCGCGGGAGAGAATCGCATCTTCAAGCCGGACAAGCCCGCGGCGAATGCCTTCGGTATCGGCCGCCAGGATGGCGATCCGCTCTCGGTCAACAACAATGCGATATGCCTCAAAGAGCGGCGTTTTGGCATAAGCAGTTGTGATCGGGCAAGGCCCGGCCGTGTCCAGTCCGATGGACTTCAAAAAATCCCTGAAATCGCAGAAGGCCGTCTGCAGCACCCCTTGCGGATCGGGAAAGTCGGTAACGAACCGCACCCCGCGCCGAAAATCAAGCTCATGCCGTCCGGGAGCGCCTCCCGACAACTTAACCGGCGTATGGATCGGCTGCTGCAACTCGGCTGCAAACGGCCACGATTTTTCAGAAGGCTGCGCCGGCGGCTCGGGATAACAGTCGTCAGCGATTTTCTTCACAGATTGCTTTCGATACATATGACTGTTCATCATTCGCATCCCACAAGATGGTCTGGCTGAGGGCTGTGGGCCGTAGACCGTAGGAAAACACCAAGAAAAGAGATGATTATGAAAAGCCCTTCAAAATCCTCAGTTCCGGTTTTTCCCAACTTGGATTTATTCGATTCCGACCTACAGCCTTCGGTCTACAGTCCGAGGCGTCCCTGTGGGACGCCAATGGTTATTTACCTTTGTTCAAACGACTCAAGCTTGCGCTCCAGATCGGAGCGTTTCCGGCCAACCTCCTCCTGGTTACCTTGCGCGATGTCGGCGCCAAGATCCTCGAACAACGCATAGGCATCGAACAATGCCTCGCGGTCAATAGACGGCTTCTGGCGCAAGATACCAAGGCGTTTCTTTAAATCCGAGAATAATTTTTCATCTGCCTGCCTGGTCGATTGCGCAATCGTCAGTTTTTTCTGCACCGCAAGCAGGTCTCGTCCATCCTTGTCTGCAACCATGACCTTCAGTTCGTATTCGCCATCCGCCAGTCCGTCAGTCGCAAAAGAGTAATCCTCTGCCAGGGCGTTCTCATATCCCACGTTACCATCGGCGGCATTGATTTCCCGGACCGCTTTGCCTGCCTGGCACAAGGTCGTTTTTATCCGCACAGGAACAGCCTGCAAACGAGCCGAGGCCAGTTCCAGACGATAGTTCATTTTTTGATCCGGTCCAGGCCCGCCATCCGGGAACGTCAGGTAGGCGGCCCAGCCATCCCGGAATGCATCCACGCCGGTGATATCCTTGAGCCAATAAAAATCGACCGACAAAGGCAGCACACCGCCAGCCGGTATTTCCATGCGCGGCGTCCACAACTCAAAAGTGTAAGAATCCGAGCCGAACCAGAAATAGACCGTTTTCACCTGCTCGACCGGAAAGGCGCAGATATAAGCTGTTTTGGCGCGTTGATCGCAGCAGGCCGACCACCCTTCAGCGGGAGCTAAACTCCGACTTTGCGAAACCACGTATTGAATCTGGCGCACGCCGTCCTTGCCTGGCACAAAAAAAACGTCCTGGTCGTCCGCCGTTCCCCCGATTCGCAACTCGGGATGCAGATGCAGCGCCATTTGGGCCGGCGTTTCCGCGCAATTCCGTTCCTGCAGAAGCCAGGTGGCCCTGGCTTCATCCTGTTTCAATGTCATTTCCTTGCTCAACGACATATTGGCGACGTTTTGAACGGTCTGCATCCGCACTTTGATTTCGGACGGCGTATCGGCGAGGACTTCCGCTTTAAACTGTTGTTCCATCCAGACACCGGGGGCCTTACCTTCATTTTCCTTGATGCCTAGTCCATAAACCTGGTTTATGCCTTCGGGCAAAAGCAGGCCTTCCGTAATTCTACCGCCCTGGTCCGGGAGAATCCGGAAGCTCAGCATGCCGTTAGACAGGAGCAGGTCGTTCCCGTCGCGTTTGATCCGGCAGTTGGAAACCAGGGGAGATCGCGGCTCTTTGGTGATCTCCACCGTCACGTGCGGCGGGTACATGTAAAACCCGGAAATGAACCGGACGCAGATAATTTCGTCATGGAAGACGAAGCGTGTTTCCTTGCCGACCTCAAGTTCCTGCTTGCGGCTTGTATCGCCGCGGCTGACCGTCAGCCAGGATTTGCCTTTGTCGGGCGCGGTCCAATCCGGAACGAGGACGGCCTGGAAGGTGTACTCGCCGATCCGGACCTGCTCGTCGGCCTCAAATATCTTGCCGCTATACGGCAATTCCGCCTTGTCCGGTTTGGCGGTTGAGCGGGGCGCGTCCGGAATTTCATCCGCGCCGGTTTTTACGGCCTGGCCGGAAGATGCTTTGCCGGGTAGAAGTTGGTAAACGCGGCCGCCCGGCGAGGTGATCGTACCTTGCAGAATCGTGTATTTACCGTCATAGTTGACGGACAAATCAATCCCCAGCATATAATCGCGCACGATGTAATTGCCCAGGATTTTAAGCTGGAATGTCGACAGCAGATCCTTGCCTTCGGGATAGGCGCAAACCAGGTAACGTCCGCCGGCATAATCCCATTCGCGGATAAGCAAAGACTCGTCAGAACAGATATAAGCCGGCTTAATTCCAGCTTGCCGGGAGATCATTTGCATCAAGGATGCCTTAGTATCCTTGCCGGCGGCATTTATCGATATGCCGCTGACGATCAGTCGGCCTTTGCCATGTTGCTGTTCGATTATAGCCGGCTCGCCCGACTTGTATTTCAACAACACCTGATGGCTGTTCGTTATCAGCGCCTGCGGGGAATAAAACACGGTGTTGGCCGATGGTTTATATGTCCTCCCGTCAGCCAGCGTAACGGCGCCATTTTTTATCGCGCTCGGCACAACCAGGATTTTCTTAAAGAGGCTCCGCCCGGCATTGCCATAATTGTCGAATTGTCCCGACATCCCGTCCAGGAAAAGCGTGCCGCCGTTTTCAACGTAAGCCTGGAGAGCTTTTTGGATTTCGTCGGAAAGGTAATGCGCCTGGGACACGATTAAGAGACGGCAGGCGGAAAGGTCGGCCCCATCCAGGATAGCCCCCTCGTCAATCACCCGCGCCGGCTCATGCTGATGGCACATGGAAAGATACAGCTGGTTGACCGCCGTCAGGTGCTTGGAACTTGAAGCTTCGCCTTTAAGCCCCCAACCCTGGTCGTGGACCCGGCTGGTGTTCGAAAACAAAATCAGCGTGGAGGGTGACGGGCGTTTGCCGTCCAGTAGAACAGGCTCGATCTTGCGGAAGTCTGCCAGTATTTGCTTGAGTTCCCAGCCCAACAGCGTCGGCAGTCCCGTGGAATCGACATAATTGGCCTTGAAGCCGGGCCAGCGAAAATACCAGAGATTGATGCCGATATGCCCGCCGCTGACTTCCCACCATAACTGGCGGGTCAGTGCCTTGCGGCTGCGCAGCATGTCCGCCGGCGCGAAGTAAAACAGCCCCCATTCAACGGAAAACACGGGTAGTCCGCAATTTAGGTCAAGGAACTTCCATTCCTGTGCCACGCCCGACGTTGTGCCGTCCGGCCCGAAGAGATCCTGCGTCTTCGAGAGCTGATAAATATCGATTCCGGAATACGCCTGACTGTTTATCGATTCGGTTGAGATGCACATGGAACAGGGAATATCGGGCGCCTGTTTTTTAAACAGATTATACGCCAGCATTCTAGCAGCAAATATCCGCTTCTCCCTGAACTTGGTCCAATCTTCCCATTGGGCGTGTTCCACGGCTGTCACCGGCCGCGCCGTCGGCAATTCGATGCCGGCATAATCCTTGAAGTTTGTTCCCCAGCGGACGTTGAGTTTATCGATCCCGCCGTACTTCGCCTGCAAATGCGCCAGATACTCCTCGCGCGCCTGTTCGCCCCAAAATCGATTGCGTAGTCCGGATTCTGCCGTTGTAAAATACACGCGCAAAAGCGGAAATGACTGCCAGCACCGAAGAAATTCCCGGAGCGCTTGCTCGAAGGCCGCCTGATCGTACGTTTGCCTGGCAGTTTCTTCTATTTTGCCGGTGGCCAGGTCCAGTCTTCCTTGTCCAGGCATGATATTACCAAGATTATGCCATCCGCCTCCCGCGCGGGGGCCACCGCCGCAGCCAAAAGCCACGTCAAGCTTCAGCCCCTCCATCGCAGCCTTAACTGCGGGATCATCGAGATAAGGATAGAAGAAATAACCGCCGTAAAGATACCAGGCATTGACCCCAAGCGCCTTCATGGTCGGAAAAAAATCTTTGCGCAGCGCATAAAGACCGCACCAGCTATAGCCGGCTTCCACCGGCAGCGTCCCCAACGCGCTTTGAATTTTCACTTTTTCGGGATAATTGACATTTTTCAGTTCCGGCATAACTTCTTTACGGAAGCTTTCCAAACGCTCCTGTTCGCCGGCAATGCGCTTCAACAGGGCCTGGCGGCGACGGTCCTGGTCCTGCGGATTGGAATTTGCCAGCAATTGTTTATCAAGGTCCTGTTTTTCCGCTACGATTTCCGTCAGGGACTTTTCAGCATCCGCCAAATATTGACGGATGCGCGCATAAGCCTTAGGATCCTGCCGGTAAAAAGCCGCCATGGCAGCATCGCGCAATACCGGGAACGCATCACTGAAGACCCGGCCATATTCGCTGACCTGCCGGTTCAGCGCAACCAGGCGCTCGTAGAATGGAGTTCCCTGCTCACCGGGCAGCTTCATCGCGCAAAACTGCAAACAGGCGGCAATCACATCCGCACCGCGCTCGCCGGCCAGCAGCGCCCGGCCCGTCTCGCCCAGAAGCACAAGCGAGGAGCCGTTAAAATAGGTGTTATGGTAACGGTAAACGATGAAATCGGTCGCCTCGCCGGACGGGAGTAGATAGACCGGAAAAATGATATTGGCCGCTGTTTCGACATTATCGTCGTTGGTGGCGCCTTCATACTCCTTAAACCATATTTTGTTTAGCAGCTGGTATTTTCTGGCCAGCGGTCCGAACGTCGCCGGCAGGCCGGCCTTGATGTCATCCGCCAATTTCGGGTTGACCGCCAGGTTGGTTGCCAACGAACGTTGCGCCGCCGGGCCGCCCAAATGCCGGATTTGAAAATCATTCATGAGATTCTGCTGCATGAACGTCGCATTGTTCGGCCAGCTCAAAGTCACGGCGCTCTTCCAGGCGCCATCCTGCGGATTTTTTTTCATACCGGCTTCCGGTAGTCGCCCCGCAATGACCGAACCGCCCTCGGCCAGGAAATTGGGAATGGCATAAGCCGCTTCATACGGAATCCTTTGGCCATCGGGCAGGATCAACACGTCCAATTTTTGGCGGGACAGCAGGTCGGGACGGCCGAGCTCCTCAGCATCGAGCAGTTTCACCTCGCAACCTTTGTCTTGCAGCGTGCTGCGGTACCACTCGCCATCGCGCGGGCCGCCGGGAAAATTAGTATCGCAAAAAACGCCGACGCGTCGGCCGGAAAGGGACGCCTCGGCGGCTGCCGCAAATATGCCTGACGGCATGATCACGGCCGCCCCGATAGTTAACGCGCACACCATACGGATCACTCTCATATTGCTCCTTTAGTTATTACCGACCGGCAGCCTAATACTGTTGCCCCTCGCCTTGCTCCTCTCTCCAGAGAAAGGATGATTTTTCATCCGGTTCCTATTCCTTAAAAAGACCTTTAACCCAGAAATAAAGCGAGTCGGCGATCTGACCATAACCCTCGTCCGAGGGGTGCCAGCCGTTGCCGAGGCGCGTGATTTTTTCCGGGTTGCGGGCATTCACGGCCGTGGGCCATTTTGGATAATTATGGACGGTATCAAGGTTGACATAGGCCGGAATAAGATGAATGTTTTCCTTTTCCCGCCCGCCATATTTGACAAACATGCGCTCAATCACGCGGTGCTGGTTACGGCGGGACTGCCAGCGCTTCAGCCCGCAGTCATAATTGGCGCCGAAGGCGTCCTGCGAGGCAGCCGGCGGCGGGATCAGGAAAAGCCCGATCTTGGTGTCGGCGCGCACGGAATGGAATTCCTTGATGAGCATGCCCAGATATCCCATCATATCGTCGATGCTTTTATCGATGGTCGCATCCTGGGCGCCGGTATTGTCGTTGATTCCTAGTGATATTGTGATGATATCCGGAGCCTGCCCGCCGGCGTTCACCTCCAGATACTTTTTGAAGTCAAGCGCCGGTTTGCCGTTCGGCCCGGCAAAATTGAACGGGCTTGAACGCTCGTTTTTATTGGTGGAATAAAAGCCGATGAATCCCGCCGCCGTCCACCCGCCATAGCCTTCATGCCTGACTTCCGGAGGCAGATTCGTATTATTCAACGAACAGCGTGTGCCAATCAGCGTGATTTTCGGATTGCCAGGTTTCTGGCAATTTTTGAAAAATTCCGTCGGATACACGCCTCGCCCGGTCAGGCTGTCGCCGATAATCAGGCAGGTGAGCGGCTTGTCTGCGCCCGCATCCGACGGCACGACCCGTATTTTCGTGGAAGCCGTGGCCAATACGGCATTTTCAGCGTCATAGACGCTGATTTGAAGATCGTGAATTCCAACGTCATTGGTCGGATTGGGCTTAAAAGTCCAGCGCTCCGCCTGCTGTTTGCCCTTTGCGCATTTGACGTCGAAAATATAATTGTCGATGTTGGGCGTCAGGACAATGTTGTCAAAATAAATATTTATCTCCCGACCGGGCACCGCCTGGATTTCCGGAGGCAGGATCAGGCGCAAGCCGCGCGGCAAGCCGGCCTGGTTGGTTGTCATCGTGTCCTGTGCAGCGCTGACGACACAGGCCGTTGCGGTTATCGCCATAAAGCTTAGTAATTTATTCATTGGCAAACGCCTTTCGTTTGGTCAGCGCAATACGGCCGCCATTCCTTTTTTAATTCGCATTTTTATGCAGGACAACACAAGCATCTTGGCAGCCTGTTACCTTGAGCGCAGCGAAGGACCATGTTCCGACAGGCCAGTTTTGAGTTTCTTAGCTACGCTTGAAATGACAGACGGCCAAGCATACGGCATTTATAGCGTTGTTTAACTTGATTGCATCCTTCGGTTATTATTCCTTGAAAAGGCCTTTTACCCAGCAATAAAGGGAATCAGCGATCTGGCCGTAACCATCGTCCGACGGATGCCAGCCGTTGCCAAGGCGCGTGATTTTCTCTGGATTACGCGCGTTAACAGGCATCGTCCATTGTGGATAATTATGGACGGTATCAAGGTTGACATAAGCCGGAACAAGATAAATGTTTTCATTTTCGCGTCCGCCGTATTTGACAAGCATGCGCTCAATCACGCGGTGCTGGTTACGGCGGGATTGCCAGCGCTTCAATCCGCATTCATAATTGGCGCCGAAGGCGTCCTGCGAGGCAGCCGGTGGCGTTATAAGAAAAAAACCTATCTTTGTATCGGCACGCACGGAATGAAACTCTTTTACGAGGTTGTCATAATTGGCCATCATGTCGTCAATGCTTTGTTCAATGGTTTCATCCTGAGCACCCGTATTATCATTGATTCCCAGTTGAATTGTGATGATATCCGGCGCCTGCCCGCCGGCGTTCACCTCCAGATACTTTCTAAAATCAAGCTTGGGTTTCCCGTCCGACCCTGGAAAGAGGAACGGACTGGAACGTTTGTTTTTGTTAGTGGAGTAACGACCGGCAAATTCCGCCGCCGTCCATCCGCCATAGCCCTCATACCGGACTTCCTGCGGAAAGTTCGTGAAATGAGTGGGTTGCCGCGTGCCGATCAGCGTGATTTTCGGATTGCCGGGCTTTTGGCACAGTTTAAAAAACTCCGTCGGATATACGCCCCGACCGGTTGAACTTGAGCCGATAAGCAAGCAGGCCATCGACTTGTCCGCGCCCGCGTTCGGTGGGACAACCCTAATTTTTGTGGACGCCGAGGCGAGGACGATGTTGTCCCCGTCATAGACGCTGATTTGGAGATCGTGAATTCCAACGTCATTGGTCGGATTGGGCTTAAAAGTCCAGCGCTCCG
>CAZTWL010000034.1:28854-42205 GCA_964617825.1 uncultured Verrucomicrobiota bacterium | reverse complement strand
TTCGATTCCGACCTACAGCCTTCGGCCTACAGTCTACAGTCCGAGGCGTCCCTGTAGAACGCCAGTGAATCTTGTTATAAAGTAAAAAGACTGAAGGCTAAAACCGCTAGCAGCGCCGCTGGAGACTAAAGGCGCCATTTATTTCTCCTGGACAACGGCCACTTGTTTGCGGTTCAACCATTCAATACGCAACATCAGCGCCAGCAGCAAAGCGGAACATGCAACCGCCCGAAAGGCATAGACCGAGGCCAACAGGCCTTTGCTGGTCAAAAGCGATATGAAAGGGGCAATCATCAGCGCAATCCAAACAGCAAAAGGCTCGGTATTCGCTTTCGCGGCAAGCATGCGTTTGACAACGGGGAAATACGAAATAACCATAATGAGCTGAATGCCGAGGTTGGCAACCAGGTGGTTTTGGGTAATGATCCAGAAAACGACGATGCCCAAGACGACCAGCAGGCAACCCAAGTCAAAACGGCTGAAGCGGGTCGATTTGTCGCCCAAAACAAGAATGGAGATAGTTACCGAGATGGTTAAGAGCAGGTCGGCAGCATTGAGGGCATTGTCCATGATATTGTAGCTGCCCTGTTTCAGGTAAGTGACCATGCTCATGGCCACCGCCAGCGAAAAAAAGAACCACATGGCCAGCGCCGGTTTTGAGCGCTTGTGCAGCAGCATCCAGAAATAGACAACGGTGACAAAAAGATTTATCGCTGTAACCGCAACGATCACGAATACTTGCATCGGCTGGCTTCCCCTTGCCCGTCTTATACGCAACACCCGGAGCATCCGGTTCGGCATAAGATGCCGGGCGTGCAACATTTTATTTTATTAGATCCTACATGCCGAAGCGCCGCGAATAAAGAATTCATCAGTTCCCACGCGTATGTGACCGTGCAGGATACGCGAAAACCCATCCAAGTCAATCGTGCGGTTCATCGCCGCGCGCGTCCAAGGCTGCCATAGGCTGCAGCCTGGAAGCCGAGCAGGCGGCATCGCTAACGAAAGAGGGCTGACGGCCGCAGATAAAATCGAGGAACACGGGCAGCGGACGGAGCGCGCCCTAATTTAATCCCTGGCCGCATGCGCCCATCCACGCCACCGGAAGGACAACTTGCCACGCCAACGCCGCATTCCAGGTCTGCAAATTCAAACACGGGTTATTCTTCAAAGAAGCGGCGCATGAATTTTACACGCTCAGCCGCCACTTTCTGGTCGGCATATTTCTCGATCTCCGCCAATTTTTTAGCAAATTCGGAGCAATTTTTAGCGTAATTTTCCGAATCGGCGTAAAGCTTATCAATTTCGGCAACGACTTCCTTGTTTGTCTCCAGGATCGTCCTCCAGGATTTATCCTTGCGGATATTGTCCCAGCGTTCGACCAACGATATCCAGTGAGGTGTATCGCGCGCGGCTTCGATCGCGGATTGCCGTTCGACCGGGGCTTTCTGCAGGACAAGATTGCCGTAACTTTCCGTCGACTTTAGATTGTTCTGCGGCGTCCAGGTGCTGTATTGTGTGCGCAGCGGCGCATAGCGGCTGACCGTAAACGCCAGCTTGGTTTCTTTTTGAACGTCGGGAACAACCCCGAGCAGGAAGAACGGCAGGCAGACCTCGCTGGCCCAGCGATCGCCATATTTCCTGGACACCCCCTGCCAGGCAGTACGGAACTTTGTGCGCTTCGATACCGCGCCCGGGATCTCCTGGCTGGTGAGACCGCCGGCGCTGACCGCAAAGTGCATCAGTTCTTCTTTTTTGGGGAAAACAAATATTTCCAGTATATCGTAGATCCAGATTTCAGCCGGATTATTTTCCGGCTTCATTTTGCTCATTTCGGGATCCATGCACTCGAATGCCAGGTAAATGGCGTCAACGGTGTAGAGCGCCTTGAACCGCGTGCTGACCGCCGCTTCCGTGTTGGTCCTGAAAACCTTGAAGCTTTCTTGCGACCACGGAATTTTTTCCCAGGCCGGATCGTCCGCCAGATTCCCGTCCATCTTCGGATAGACCTCGGAATATGGGACATTATAGTGCCAGGCCGTCTGAGCAAACGAGGAGACGCACAAGATCGCTACAAATAAAAAAACAAGTTTGGTTCGCATAATGGAATCATCCTTCCTGGTTGACCAGATCAAGTATCCGGTTGATTATCTGCCAGCGCACCCATCCCGACTGGAACTCGGGGTTGTGCGGATTCTGACTGTCAAGGAATTGCGCAGCTTCCGCCGCCAGGGCCTTCTGGCCGGCATCGCCCTGGGAAGCTTTGACGATCTCCTGACGGAGCTTGGTGGCATACCTGATGTCGTCCAGGCCTTCACGCATGGCTTCCCATGCGGGGGTATCGACACAGCCGTCGGCCGTCGGAAAGACATAGATGCAGCCGGTACCGGCGCCGAAAAGGTTCCAGGCAAGCTGGGGGCCGTAATGGTTGAAACTGTAGGGACAAACACCGTCATGATTCATAAAATAGAGTTGCAGTCCGTAGTTCAGGCGGTGAATGAAGGCACGATCCCTTGTTCCCGGAACAGGGAAAGGATTCGCATATTTCCAGACAAGACAGTTATCCTTGTGGAATGCCGCCGCCGTTTCCAGCGTTGGACTGTGGCACATATTGACGACGGTGAGCTTGTGACCGATGAGCCTCTCCGTGCTGAGGGGCTGCGCGGTAACATAAATTTTGGCGCCAAGATCAGTCATGTCTTGCCACACGTCATACTGCGCATTGATCTTCTCTCCAAAAGCCTCGTCGAGCGCATAGAACCAGACATCCCGGTGACCGACCTCTTTTTCGCAGAAATCAAGGGTGGCATTGACCATGCGGGTAAGATCTTCTTTGTCTTTTGAACGGACGTAATATTCCCGATAGCCGAAGTTGCCGCCGGTGTGAAAAACGAGCGGCTTCATCCACATCCCAACCTCTTTCATGAGCAGGAATTGAATCCGGTTGATTTCATACTGCTCGAGATCCGGATCGGGTTTGACACCTTTTTTGTCGCCCCAGGGCTGGTAGCCCGGGAAATTAAATCCCATGATGGTCGTCGGCATCCTGACTCCATGGTCATACAGGTTCAGCAGGCAGTTCCTGGTTTGCGCAATGGTCCGGTTTCCGCAACCGACCGTGCCATAGCCATCGATCACCAGTGAATTAAAATAATAGGTGCTGGCATAGAATGGGCGCTCCAGATCGTAATTGGTCTTCGGGTCGGGAAGCGCAAAGGGCAGCACGCGGACCTTGATCGGGATGGTCGCGATGGTCTTGCCGGCGCTGGTCAGGCGTATGTTGGAGACGTACAGTCCGGGCTTGGTGTCCTTGGTCGTCTTGAGCGTCAGCCAGAACTGCTGATTGAAGTCCGCCTTCAGATTCAGCGGCTGGAAGGTCTTGCTGTCCAGGATCGGATATTCTTTGGCGGAAAGATTGTAGCCTTTCGGCGAGCCGTCTTCCTCGCTGACACAGATATACTTGACGCCTCCGGGAAGACTCAGGCGGATATAATTGTGCATCTTTTCGGTATCGACCTTGACCAACGCATCGTCATGCAACAGCACCAGGGGCGAGAGATTGCGCAGCGCGCCTGCCTTGCGGTTGAGGCTGCCGCAAGCGACCATGACCTTGAGAACGCGGATATCGATGGCCGATGCCGGGAGTATATGCCCCTCTTTGCTTTTGAGATCGTCGATCACCGGCTCGAATTTAGCAATATCTTTCAGCGGCTTGACAATGAAGGATGCCGGTTCGAATTCATCCTGGGCTGCCATCATGAGCAGCTTGCCGTTCATCGTCTCCGCGGGAAGCGGCGAGTCGTTGGCATAAACATCGGGTCCCATCGGGTCGACGATACTGTACGCCAGGTATTCGTTGGTGAGCAGGCCGCTTTTCTTGAGCGCAACCATGCTCTGCAGGCGCTTAATTTCCTGATAAAAATGCGCGGCCGCATTCATCGGTATTGGCGCAAGCTTGAGTGTTTCATCGACTTTTTTGATAACAGCGGCGGAGCCTTCGATGGCGGACAGCTCCGCCTTGATCGCGCCGAGCTGCTTCCTGACAAAATCCTGTTCCGAGGCCGCGATCTGTTCGGCGGTGAGCGCCTTGTCATAGATTCTGGCGCGCGCAAGCAGGCCGTTGAAAGGCCAGTAGCCGGCAATCGAGCCGAGCAACAAGCCGCACTTGGAATCGATGGCCATCGGCGCTTGCTGTTTCCAGTTCTTATCCTTGGAAGCCATGTTCTGCCCGTTGACATAAAGGGCATAGAGTTTGTCCGGAACCGAATAGGTGTAAGCCATGTGATTCCATTCGCCTGGTTTCACTATCGCGGGCGCATCCAGCGGAAAAAGCTGTTGCGTATTGACATTGATGGCGCCTTTCGAATCGGTTATGCCGTAAAATTCCCAGCCACGGCTGACAAAACAGTAATTCCGACTGGCTTTTGCAGCGTCATTCGCGTCCGGATAGGCGCTTGTGCAAAACCAGATTGAAATAGTAAATTTTTCGGGCGTCTTGCTTTTTTCGGTGAGCGGAAATTCGATCCTTGATTCCGGGTCGCCCGTGAACTTGGCGGCCTTGCCGAGGAATGTATCGACAAAGGAAACATTTGTGCCGCGCACTTTGCCGGCAAAAGCAAGATCCGGCGAGATGTTGTCGATCACCATTCCGTTCGTGTTAAGTTCGAATTGCGTTTCAAAAACAGGGGTCGGCACTTCTCCGGCAACAACGCTCCCGACCACAAGCAACGACAATGCCAGCATTTCCATCAAGCATGATTTGTTTTTCATTCCAAGACTTTTTGTCCTTATTTTCGCTTGATTATACAGACGTCAAAGGCGTCCAACTCCACTTGTTTTGTCGCCGGGTTGAAATTACCCAGCAACGCTTCGCCCGCTGTCGGGTAGGCAAACGAGACGCCGCGCGCGTTGCTGTTGATGATGAACACCGCCGCGCCGCGATCGATGATTTCGACGCCGCCGGGGACATTCTCCGGGAACTTAATCCCCGCCGCGCCGATGACCTCCGCGGCGATCTTTTCCATCAATTCCGGCCCGGGGTTGACAACGCCTTGATAATAGGCCCGCCCCCTGCCGTAACAATTGAGCGTGAAGGCGTCCTGCCCCGCGTAGTAGCCATCAACGTATTTTAGCGCCGCCGTGGCGCCCCCGCGGCAGTCGATATCGGCGATCCAGCTGGCGGAGGAAACGCTGTCGACGGCCGTTCCGTTGATGGCGCCGGAGACACGGATACTTGTTGACGGCGGGATTGTCCCCGCGGTATGCAGGGCGATCCCGAAAGCCTCGCGCAGGAATTCCGGACAGGGCCGGTCGGTGAAATTGCCGTTGTCGTCGGCGTTATTGAGTTCGCCGATCGCCCAGACGACGCCGCCGGCCTTGATGAAGTCGGCGATATTCCGCGACAATTCCGGACGGGCAACCCGCTGCGAGGGCAAAATCAGCAGTTTGTAGCCGTCCAGCGAATCCGTGGGAAAAATGAAATCCGCCAGGATATTTCGCTGATGTAGTTGAGCGAAAGCGTCTCCGACAAGGCGGTCGTAGTCAATGGAACGCCCGTAATTATGCCGCAGATAAACATTTTCGACATGGTGATCAAAAAGGATGGCCGCCTCGGCTTTCGGCAGACTCAGGTTGGTCAGTTTCGTTTTAACGGCGTTGACCTCGGCAAACATATTGCGGACAACCTGATAGGTCCGCCGCGGCTCGCCCGCCGGCGAAAGCGGACAAATGCTGGTCTGCTCCTGGCCGCCAAACGCCGGCCGCCAGCGGAAAACCAGGTACGACATCGCCCCGTGAGCGAAAGACCTCCACATGTCGATCCGCGCCGGTTTCTGGCCTTCCGGCAGCGCCAGGTAGTCTTTGCCGGTCCCCGTCTCGGCGACAAGGAACTCTTGCTTTTTGTAGGCGCGATAGCGCGCCAGACGCTCGGCCATTTGCGCGGTGTTCCGGTTATTCCAGTAGAAGTCCCCCGCCGCTAAATCCAGATTCGCAAAGATCGCCTGCAGATCCAGAACCCCCATCGGCCCGTTGGTGGTTATTTTTGCGCCGGGGATGTTTTTCCTGATGACCGCGGCCTGCGCCTGGGCATATTCCCGGATGGTCTTGTCGTAAAATCGCAGCGAGTCGATAACCCGGCTGACCGAATAGTTAAAATGGATGACTTGCGGCGAACGGCTCCACAGGCATTCGGGGAACGCCAGGAATATCTCGTCCCAATCGGTATAGTCCTGGCTCCAAAACTCGTTTCGCCAGGCGCGATTGAGCTTGTCGAGGGATCCGTGGCGCTCTTTGAGAAACTTGCGGAAATCTCGTTGACAGTTTTCACAGGAACACGTTCCGTGCAGGCGCTGGCCCAGCTCGTTGTCGATCTGCCAGAATGCGATGTTCCCGCAATCCGCCAGGGCTTTGCTCAACGCGTCGGCAATCCGCAGCGAAAAACGCCGGAACGTCGGCGAGTTGTAGCAGCACTGCTGGCGGATGCCGTGCATGGCCCGATGCCCGACGGGGTCGACCACCAGCGTGTCGGGATAACGGTGAGTCAGCCACGCCGGCGGGGCGGCGGTCGGCGTGCACATCATCGCCTCGATCCCATGCTCCGCGAAACGCCGGAGGGTTTCGCGGAACAGTGAGAAATCGAACTCGCTTTCCCGCTTTTCCATCTTGCTCCAGGCGAATTCGCCCATCCGGACCATGTTCATGCCCGCCGCCTTCATCAATTCGATGTCGGCGGGCACCCGTTCAATCCCCAAATCTTCCGGATAATACGAACACCCAAGATATTTCATGCCGAATGTCCTTGATTGAGCTTATACACCCGATTTTTCATATATAACGCGGCTAAAGCGCCCCACTATGTCCGATGCCTTGCAACCAAGCTTGTCAGTCAACGGATGATTCCGTTCATGGCGGAAAATTCATCCATATCAACCAGACTTCACTATAGACCGTTCATCAATAGATCGAGACAATGCTGCCGCTGGACGGCACGAGCCAGCCCCAGACGATCGTGCCCGGGGAGGATGTGTTCGGGGCTGCGGACCCTACCCGACCAAGCGCGCCGCTAACCGAATTGGATATGACGCTCGTGGACCTGTCGAAGATGCGCCAGACGGCAATGCGCCCGCCGCCTCCACCACCCCCGCCATTTCCGCCGGCAGCATTGCCTGCGCCGCCATCGGCCTGCAAGACGCCATTGGAACTCCCCACAAAGGTGCGGCAGGTAATGTATATTCCGCCTCCGGAAGAGCCGCCGCCATTGGAACTGGCGCCGTTGGTGCCATTGGCTAAGATGGCGCCCTGGATGGCAACGACATCCGTGGCGCGGATTTGAACGCTGCCGCCGCCAGCTGGCCCGTATCCGTCTGCCGCCGTGCTGGCTCTTGCTCCGCTGCCCGGCGCTATCGGCGCGTTGGACGAGCCATACGGCACGCCCCAGCCCATGGCCAGATAGCCATTGGTGCCCGCTCCGCCATAGCCCGCGCCACAACTGAAACCGGGCGCTCCCGGCCCGTAGGCCGCATTCGTGGCATCATAACCCGAAGGCATACCTCCGGCATAACCCAAAACACAGGCATTGAACCCGCCACCGCTATCGATCGTCAATCCGCGCATGCTGAACAGCACGGCAGCCCCATTGGTCGGATGCGCCGCGGGAAAAATCCAGCTATTGGAATAAAGCCGCAGGTCGCCCCCAACGTTGACCCTGGCGCCATACTCGGCCGCCGCACTGGCATTGGTCCTCCCGGCATAAACATGCAACCGGGCCGAGTTGGTCAGGATCATGTCGCCCGTGCAATTCAAGGTTGAACCGGAATCGCCGCCGTTCATAGGGAAAGGCCGGTCTTTATCGCGATAGTACGGATAGCCACCCAGTCCAAAGGTCGCGCCGCTGACCCGGACCTGACCGCAATTGACCATGGCCGCATTCGTAAACTCGAACTTGAACTGTTCGCAATTAGTGCCGGCAATCGTCAGCGTGTTGGTAACCGTCAACATTATGCCCGGTATGCGCACCCATACGTTGCTGATCACCCATTCGGACATGCTCAGATTGGGGACGCCGGGCGCCATCCACTGGCCGTTAAACAGGTTTGTCGGCGAAAAGAAACGACTGTCAGGGAAATAGAGCGTGCCGATATCGCCGGGCATGTAGGACGTCGAACCTCCGGACGGGCTGGGAGCCACCGAGAAGCTCACGAAGGGAACGGGCAGCGTTTTCTGCGACTCAGGATTATAGTGCACGGCGATCCGGCCGCCACCGGCGCCGCCGCCAAGTGACACCATTTGAGGATAACTGGCATTTGCCATGATGGCGCCATTCGTGCCGGTGATCGTGTCGCATGTGATATAAATTCCGCCCCCCGACCCGCCGCTGTTATGCGAGCCGATAATCACGTTATTGGATCCGTTGGCGCTGATACTCCCGTTGACGACCACTTGCACGGCGGTAATGCACACCGCGCCGCCACCCGAGCCGCCAAAACTGCCAACGCTAGAGCCGGCCGATCCGCCGCTGCCAGGATCCAGGGGCGCCGTGAAAGATCCATAGGTATTCGTCTTGACAAATCGCGCATTCCCTATACCCGCGCCGCCATAACCTGCGCCGGTAATTGTGCCTTTAGGCCCGCCGCCCGGCCCATTACCCCCGAAATAACCGCCGTTTACCAAGGTTAAACCGCCATCATATCCCTTGCCATTGACGTTAATGGCGCCATTACTCCCAACGAACAGGTTTGAGCAAGTCAGGCTCACCCTGTTCGACATGCAATTATTGGTGAATGGCCCGGCACAGGTCAGGATACCGCTGTTTAAAATCGCCAGGTTGGTGACATAAATCGTCGTGTTCCAGTTCGAGCATGCCAGGGTCGCATTGCTTATCGTCATGGAACCCAGCCACGGCGTCGAGTTGGTCAGGAGCACAAACGACCCGCGATTGGTTATGATCACGTCATCGCCGCCAAGCGGCACGGCTGTAGTCCAATTCGCCGCCTCGGACCAATCCCCGGTGGTCGTATTCCACGTTTGCGTGGCCGCTTGCGCCGACATCTGGCCCGCGAGCAATACGATCATTGCCGCGCGCGCTATGGAGTGAATGCCTAAACGCATATTTGCCTTTCTGCTTAACCTTTCAGCAGTGACAATCAGTTGCCTATACAAAATATGCTTAATCTGTTAGAGCTACCAAAATTGTCCGCCGAAGGCAAATCCGGTTATGGCTAAAATCCGGTTTTTGTGCTCGCGGCGCCCCACCGCCGTGTGTTGTGCAATTTTTCAGGACATTAGGCTAGAATTTTCGACTGCAGAAAATGCATTCGGGATTATCGCACAACAGAATGCGCGCATCGTTGCGCAAAAGTTCCGTGCCGATGTCGAAAAGTTGTTTCGTTTCCATAAGCCTGATTTCGCCTAATCCGAGTTTCACGGAACCTATCCGGAGCCCAGCCGCTATCGCCCGCGAATAGAACTTGGAGTTTTCCGCCTCATAGCCGCAGTAATAATCGCGATGACCAGCGAAATGTTTTTCGATCGTCACGGTCTTGAGCGTGCCATCCGGAGCTTTAATCCGGCAAACCGCCGTGTCGAGGAACGGCAGGTCGTTATGATCTTCAAGAAAATGCACGAACGTGGTCGTAGCAATGCTCGACCCGAAATGCAGAACCTTGCCGCCGTGTTCCAGGGCTTTGCCCATCGGTGAATTTGCCGATCCGGGCGGATCGAAGGCGCCATGGGCATTCAGGCAATCCGCCGCCAGCGGGCCGAATCCGGCCCACGAATGCGTGACGTGTTTGCTGCGCAGCGCTTCCGGAAAGGATTCCAGCAGCGTTTTCGGAACATTGCCCGTAGAGATCTGCGAAATATCCGCGGCATCGAATGGACGGTAATTCCAACTCCGGTTAAGTCCTTCGAGCAATACATACGGCCTGGTAAATGTCGGGAAAAGAGCAGTCCCTTTCTCGCCGACAACCTTCCTTATGGCATTAATCACCGTTTTGGCGCCGCCTTCGATGTAGCCGCATTTCGAAGTGGCCGAATGCACAAGCAAAAGGTCGCCTTTCTTCACACCCAGTTTGCGGAGTGCGGCAACAATATCGGCTTCGGTCAACTCCGGGCGGCGTACGACCTTGAGATATCCGTAATCCGCAAGGAAATTGACAGCGCCGACATACTTTTTGATCCCGTTTTCCGGCAAGGGCGCATTTCTTTCATACTCAGCCTCGCGGATGAGCGTCGCCAAATCCTTTTTCCCGTCCATATTCGCAAGGATATTCGCCATATGCCCATAAATGACGCCGCCCGGCAGCGGAATGCGTTTTGCGGGGGGAACTTTTACCAGGTTGTGCGGGAACCCGATGGATGCGCGTTTCATCACAATCTTTGCCGCGTAATCGCGCCAGGAAGAGGATGATTTCAGATCGTCGGCAAGTCCGCTGGCCAACCTGGCATATTCCGTATCGAGCACCTTTATGGCCGCATCGACTTTAGGCGCCTCCAGGCAGCGTTTGAAGTCGCCGAGATGCCTCTGCTCGATTCCATGGATATATGCCAGCCTTTCGGCATCCGAACCGAAAGGCGCTTCTTTGACAAGTTTTAAAGTCTGCTGCAGATGGCTGACGGCGATTTTGAGCGCGGCATCCAGGTTGCCGGCGCCGGGATTGGCCAAGGCATAAATATACGCCGTATTGAAGGCCGTCCCCCAGCGGAATGTTTCCTTGTCGATAAAATCCATGGTCTGCACGGAACAGTGATGGCATTGGCCGAACTCGCCGATCGGCCAGATTGCCGGAATGCCGATGGTCGGGTCGCTGAAGGATATGTCGTCGAAATACGCCGAGCCTTTCAGCTTGCACGGCAGCATTTCCTTCACATCCTGCAGTTCGCCGACAAGCTGCTCCAGGAGATAATTGCCATAGAACGGCGTTCCGCGGCCGGAGGTATAGCACATGAGCGCCGCATCTTTGACCGAACCGAGCGCATCGTAATTGCAGCCGCCGATGACTTCGTCGCGCAGGCAATCCCCACGCGACGCGATATAGGCCATATAGCCATAGAGCTCCATGGCGAAAACAAGCCGGATGGAGAATTCCGGCGTACCGCGCCGCATGATCTGCCGCGCCGTCTCGATGCCGGCGACAACGCCATTGGCATCGTCATCGCTCAATGGCTCGTACATGTGCGCGTAAATCCAAACCTCCTCCTTGCGCCGGCCAGGGATCAGCGCGGTAATTGCCGGAAGCTTGCCGGCATATCGCCGCCCGTTGCACTCGACCCGTGCCTTCAACCCCTGGCGATTGGCGGAATTCCTGATCATATCGCCGGTTCTCGGCGAAACGCTGAACGCGATAAAAGGACGGTCATCCGCCATAACGTGCCAGGCGCCCTTTTCCGTCCCCGCATTGACCCAGGTAATGCAATCCGGATACGTATAGCGATCGCCAACGCGGTCCGTAATGAATCCAAGCCCGCCCTGATCGAGAATGGGAAGCAGGACGTTGCCGCGCGGAAGGCTGAAAGGCTCCAGCATGACCAAAGCCCCGCGCGGATCTTCGCCGGCCAGGAACTGTTGTTCGGTAAGGATTTTGACTACCAATCCGCCCTCCGGAGTGGCGACCGAGCCCTTGATCAGATGATAGGGATGGACCTGGTAGTCGGCCACAACAACTTTACCGTTTTGTTTCATGCCGTTGACGCCACTGATAAACGTCGACGCCGCATTCAGCAGCGTAAGACGCCCGATCTCCGCGTCCCAGGCCAGCGGCATGCTGACGTCATGATACGCCGTTTTGCCGTCGGCGGGATAATTGATGATCTCCGCATTCGGAATACCCTCCTTGACCATCAGTTCATAGACATATTGCGCAGCGTTGTGGTAATCCTTAAAGGCCTGGCCGCGTTCGAGCTTGAATAGTTCTTCCGTGTGCTTCATCAAACGATCGGCATCGACTGTCTGGCATAAATCGCGATATAATTTTTTCATATTCCTTTTTACCTGCCATCATTCATCCATCGTTCGTTCCTACAACTCAAGAACCCAAAGGCACAACCGTCAGGGCATCGATCGAGGGATGCTCACATTTTATTGTTCTTTGTGTCAATCACAGAAATATCGACACGCACAATTGCACCATAGAATTTCATTGCCTTTGGAACAATGGACGATATGCTTTTTTTTATGGATGTTTTTCCCAACTACATTTATGCGGAACCGTTGCGCCGCCGGTTCCCTACTCCCTGGCCGGTGGAAATGCTCGGTTATATTCCCCACAAGCAATACTGGATCCGGCGCAAGTTTCACCACCATTCTTTTTCCTTCATCCTTAAAGGCGGCGGCGAATACTGGCTGGCCGGAAAACTGTGGCCGGTAACCGCGCCTTGCGTGATCACCCAACCGGTCGGCATCCATACGGAGTATGGGCCAGCCGGCGCCTGGACCGAGTGGGAGGAATTTTATGTGGCATATAATCGGTCAGTTGTGCCGGCCCTGGAACGCGCCGGGCTGGTCCGCACGAAGGCGCCGGCCTGGCGCATCTGCGATCCGGCCGCCACCTGCGAGCGCCTGGCCGAACTGCTGTCGATTCTGGCAAAACCGGAGCGGCCGGCTTTTGCGGATCATTTGGACCGCGCCTGCGAAAGGCTGATCATGGAAAGCATTCTGGCCGAATCCGACCAGCCGCCCGGCAGGAAAGAACAGGCCATTCGCAATATCCAGGCTTTCCTCAAAGCTCATTATCTTGAGGACCACGATCTTGATTGCCTGGCCGCCCAATGCGGCATGTCGCGCTCCGCATTTCGCCGTCATTGGGACAAGCAATTCGAGTTGCCCCCCGCCCGCTATGTAATGAGCCTGCGCCTCCGGAAGGCTTGCCGGCTCTTGGTCGAAACCGACCTGGCAATCGGGGAAATTGCCGGCAAACTTGCCTTCCGCGACACTTTATACTTTTCGCGCATCTTCCGTAAATCAATCGGCCTGACCGCCTCCGAGTATCGACGCCGGCACCAGGCGCCACTTTCCCTGGCCGCACTGCCCGTTACCATGGAATAAACAATGGCTCTTCGCCATAAGTTACGGGATCATCCTTTATCCGGCCCGCTTGGGATGCTCCATTGTTAAAATCGGATGGTTTCCGGTTTGATTTTCCGCACAAGGGCTCTCGCACAAGGGGCCTGCCTCGACAAACGACAAATGCAGAACGATGCCAACATGGCGAATGAGTCTAATGTCGTATGTCGAGACGCGATCCTCATAACCACGCTCCTCCGCTTAGCCCTCAATATAATTATCGAATGCCACCTTGATCTTTTTCAAGGACTCGCTCTTGGCGATCAGACGCCCGTCCGCAAACACGAACAGACC
>CAZTWL010000034.1:0-28754 GCA_964617825.1 uncultured Verrucomicrobiota bacterium | reverse complement strand
GCCAACTCGGGCCGTTCCACTGGCACTCGTGCCCTTGGTAAGAGATGGCGTATTTTGGATGGCGCTGCTCGGCCGTCGTCGGGCCAAACGGAGCGTAAAAACCTTGCGGATCGGTCATTTGCTTCCAGGCAGCGGACTTATCGGCCTCCGGAAGATTGAAATACCAAGGTGTCAGTCCGTGCAGTTCCCGCGCGTCGGAAAGTTTTTGGCCGTCGCCGCGCGGAAGCACTTTGAAAAATTGAGCGCCGGCATCCCAAAGCTTCGTTTCGACCAATTGCTTGATTTCCGCGGCTTTTTCGCGATAGGTTTTTGCCGTGTCCGGCTTGCCGGCCAAATCGGCAATGGCGGCGATGGCCTGGGCATCGCCGTACATGTAGCTGTTGATCGTCGCGCGGTAGCCGCCGCTTCCGCTGATAGAACACTCCATGCCGTCGCTTGCGTCACCCTGCCAAAACAGGCCATTGGCGTCGCGCCGCTCCTTTTCCCACGCCTCGTAGTTTTTCACGAGGTCCGGCAGCAGATCGACGGCGAGCTTGGCGTTTTTATCGGCCAGGTAGCGCGCCCAGACGGCGTCGGCGGCCCAAAAGCTATACTTCCTTGGCTCGCCGCCGCGACGAAACCAGAACGTCGAATAATCGTCGAGATATTTTGGGTCGCGCAGCCAGCGGCCTTCGTAAAAATGATGGCCCGCAGGACAGTTGATCGTGTTATACTTGCCGCCCCAGCCGACTTTCGGCAAAAATTCGGTAACGACAAAACCGTCTGGCGTTAGTTTGATGTGCTTCCGGTAGGTCCACCAGCGGAAATAATAGGTTTGCTCGATGTCCTTATCGGGACACTCGAAGAGCGGTATGTTAGTTTCGAGAAACTTCTCGGCGTCCGCATTGCGGATGGATTGAGGATATAACTCCTGGTCATCCTTGTTGAACTGCTCGACATAGCGGCGTAACGCCTCGGGCGCGATAAGCCGTGCTGCGTCCGGTCTGCGACCGATCGAGGGCTCGCGCTGAGCGGCCGGCTGGTCAAATCCCAAATCTTCGCCTTCGTATTTAATCCAGCCGGCCGAGGTTGAACTTTGATGCGTCTCGGTCATAAGCTCCTCCTATTTCGATATTCATGCACACTCAAGTTCTTGAGCCGGATGCCTAGCTTTATCGGCTGGGCTATCCTACCCTTTCGAGGACTCTCTTCTGTCATGGATCAGTTTTTGGTGAGCAGGTCAATGGGATAACAGTTAATTCACGGTTCGCTTACCCGCTCCGAGTCCTTTATGTGCTTGGCCACGCTCCACCGCTTAGCCCTCAATCTCATTATCGAATGTTACCTTGATCCTTTTCAAGGACTCGCTCTTGGCGATCAGACGCCCGTCCGCAAACACGAACAGACCGCAGCCGACTCCGTAACGTTTGCCGGTCTTGTCGTATAAAATCGTCAATAACCGGCCGTGATATGGCACATTGGCGAGGCAAAAATAATCCCACATGTCGTCGGGCAACAACGGATTCACCTCGATCGTGTCGTCAGGCCTCGGCCGCAAGCCGACCAAGCCGGTAATGACCAAGTCGCAATACGTCGAGTGGTTGTAGTCCTTGCCGCGTTCGACACCGCCCTTGCCGGGGTCCCACGTCTTGCCGTCCAGCCAGGTTTTCAGCCGCGTGCGGGCTATCCAATCGCCGGTCTCCGGATTCAGATTCTCATCAATCCACGCAACGACCGTGCCGTCGTCGCGCTTCCGCGAGTGCGACTTCGCGTAGATTTTCAACGCGTCAAAGTAATCTTTCTTTGTCACCGCGCCCTGCTTGTAAGTGTTCAACAAGTTCGCCATCGCTGTGAGCGTCACGGCGGTCGCATACGGCCAACTCGGGCCGTTCCACTGGCACTCGTGCCCTTGGTAAGAGATGGCGTATTTCGGATGGCGCTGCTCGGCCGTCGTCGGGCCAAACGGAGCGTAAAAACCTTTCGGATCGGTCATTTGCTTCCAGGCAGCGGACTTGTCGGCTTCCGGAAGATTGAAATACCAAGGCGTCAGTCCGTGCAGTTCCCGCGCGTCGGAAAGTTTCTGGCCGTCGCCGCGCGGAAGCACTTTGAAAAATTGAGCGCCGGCATCCCAGAGCTTCGTTTCGACCAATTGCTTGATTTTCGCGGCTTTTTCGCGATAGGTTTTTGCCGTGTCCGGCTTGCCGGCCAAATCGGCAATGGCGGCGATGGCCTGGGCATCGCCGTACATGTAGCTGTTGATCGTCGCGCGGTAGCCGCCGCTTCCGCTGATAGAACACTCCATGCCGTCGCTTGCGTCACCCTGCCAAAACAGGCCATTGGCGTCGCGCCGCTCCTTTTCCCACGCCTCGTAGTTTTTCACGAGGTCCGGCAGCAGATCGACGGCGAGCTTGGCGTTTTTATCGGCCAGGTAGCGCGCCCAGACGGCGTCGGCGGCCCAAAAGCTATACTTCCTTGGCTCGCCGCCGCGACGAAACCAGAACGTCGAATAATCGTCGAGATATTTTGGGTCGCGCAGCCAGCGGCCTTCGTAAAAATGATGGCCCGCAGGACAGTTGATCGTGTTATACTTGCCGCCCCAGCCGACTTTCGGCAAAAATTCGGTAACGACAAAACCGTCTGGCGTTAGTTTGATGTGCTTCCGGTAGGTCCACCAGCGGAAATAATAGGTTTGCTCGATGTCCTTATCGGGACACTCGAAGAGCGGTATGTTAGTTTCGAGAAACTTCTCGGCGTCCGCATTGCGGATGGATTGAGGATATAACTCCTGGTCATCCTTGTTGAACTGCTCGACATAGCGGCGTAACGCCTCGGGCGCGATAAGCCGTGCTGCGTCCGGTCTGCGACCGATCGAGGGCTCGCGCTGAGCGGCCGGCTGGTCAAATCCCAAATCTTCGCCCTTGTGTGTCACCAGGCCGATCTGCTCCAACCCTTCACGCCGACCGTTGTACCAAAGCATCCAACGCGGGCCGTCGAGAATGGCGTAGGGCTTGTAACAGGCTTGGCCGGCACTCACTTTTGCGTTTTCGACAGGATTGCCTTTCGAATCGGTAACATGAAACGTGATTTTTCCCTTGGCACCGTCTTTCTTGGCCACCTTAATCTCCGGAGATTCGGCCATCATGCTTTGAGCGCAAAGCCAACATATAAGCACAAACATTGCCATCAAGAATTGCTTCATTGCAGGACTCCTTGTGTAATAATTTTATCAAATAGGTCGTATGTGTAATAGTAGGCCATGTCCACAAAATCACTGCGGAGCCAGCGAGTACCGTAGTCGCCTCCACTTTGCCACCGTCGTTGGGTTTGTGGTCATTTGGCCAAGCTGGTTCATCCGCTCGCTTACCTTGGTTTTCCCTGGCGCACTCAGTGCTCAAGCTCCGCTTGAAGCTCCTTGATCGCATTTTCCACTATACTCCGTTCCGCTGAATTAAACCTGTGGAATGGCTCCGCCATGAAGTCGTCACAAATGCCCAGGCAGGAAAGGGAGCATTTGATGCCCTTGATGAGACTTGAGCCGTAGCGTCCGACGCCATAAAGCCGCTGCCCCACGCGCAGAACCTTGGAATGAAGCTTCGCTACCGTCTCCAGATCCCGCCTTGCGGCGGCCTCGTAAAGCTGGACATAGAGTTTCGGGAAGATGTTGGCCCCCCCGCTCACTCCGCCGTCGGCGCCAAAGAGGACGGCCTCCGCAAGAAGTTCCTCCGGCCCCACAAGAAGGCTTTTCTCGGGCATTTTGGCGAACAGTTCCCTGACTTTATGGAAATAACTCATGTTTCCGGAACTGTCCTTTAAACCGATAACACCAGGCAGTTCCAAGACGCGCCCGACAGTCTCCGGATCGAAGGAGACCTTCGTCATGGCGGGCATGTTATAGAGCATCAGCGGCAGCGGAAGCCTTGAGACAAGATGGCTGATGTATTCGAAAAGCTCCGGCTGCCCAGCCGGGAAGTAGTAAGGGGGCGCCACTACTAGCGCGGAGACTCCGCATTCCGCAGCATGGCCTGCAAGGCTCAAGGATTCGTTGAAGGAGGTGTCGGTTATCCCCGCAAGGACTGGAACGCGCCCGGCAGCCGCCTTGCAGACGCATTTCAACATGCGCCGTTTTAACGCGTCGCCCAGGCTCGGAGCCTCTCCGGTAGTGCCAAGCGCAAAAATCCCGCTGACTCCGCCGCAAATCAGATATTCGACAAGCCGCTCCACGCCCTCCTCGTCGAGACGCCCCTGGTTATGCAGAGGCGTGACTATCGGAGGAACAATGCCTTTGAGCTTCAAGTTGTCATTATTCATCTTGCATGAAATTTTCGCCATATGTTGTACTCCCATGCGGACTATGTCCGCAACCCAATCTGACGGTTATCGCCGTGAAGGAGAAGCCAAGGGGACTGTCTCACAAACAAGTAACCAGATCACCAACCCGCTCTACATCGCAATTCCAGGCGCGTGACGCTCCGCGCCAGCCTCGCATCGGATTTGGCAAACTATACGCTCTTCCCCATGTCATACGATTGTTTCATAGCGGCGCTCCCCTTGATGTCGCCCACATTCGTTGCGCCAACGCCATAGACAACGCCCTTCTCTTTTGCCCGGTTGAGACAGGAGGTAAAGCCCCGGAATCCTTCCAGAGTTCTTTTCATCGCCGGCTTGCTACTGTCGGCCGCTATCACGATGAAATAGAATTCCTTGCCGCTGATTTCAGTATAGCGCAGGGCGGTCCTGTCAATCAGCGTCTTCATCTGGGCGGCCATGGTGTAAAAATACACAGGCGTGGCCATCACGATCACATCGGCGGAAATCATCTTTTCCAGGATCCCGGCCATGTCGTCTTTCTGCGGACAATTCGCCCCTCCATTTAGGCAGATGCCGCATCCTGTGCAGTACTTGATTGTCTTATCCTTAAGGAAGATCTTTTCCACTTTGTGCCCGGCCTCCCGCGCGCCCAGCGCGAACTGGTCGCACAGCAGATCGGAGTTGCCGCCCCTTCGCGGACTGGAGGACAGGACCAACACTTTCTTGCTCATTGAATCTCGCTCCTTTTCGAATACGTTGGCACTTTAATCATTAAGATCCATCACTGGCGCCCCACAGGGACGTCTCGGACTGTAGGCCGAAGGCTGTAGGTCGGAATCGAATAAATCCACGCTGGAAAAACCGGAACTGATGATTGAAGGGCTTTTCATAATCATCGCTTTTCTTGGTGTTTTCCTACGCTCTACGGCCCACAGCCCTCAGCCAGACCATCCTGTGGGATGCTAATGAAAACCCACCATAAAGCCAATCGATTGCTTGATCGGGAAGCTTCCCTTTGTGGGTTTGCGCTTTTCGCCAGTCATTCCCGAAATCAAGCGGTGACCTCTTGACTTGAAAGAGTTTTGTATAACGGGATGCTATTTCGCAGCACGCCGCCCAGACTCACCGATACATCGCTAACGTCCCGGCGAAGACAACATGACGACCAGCGGTTGGCTGCCGGCTTGTCGGTGTAACACGCGTCCCCCGGCATCGTAAACGATCAGCTCGCGCCGGTGACTTTCCGGATCGATCTCCTGCCTAAAGCCGTACTCCTTGCCCAACAGTGGGACGGGGAACAGGGAGAAACTCACCTGGCTGAACGGATCGAAGGTGACCGCCTGCAATTCGTTGTCAACACGAATGCCGCACCAATACGCCATGAAGGGATCGATCCAGGAACTGTGGAAGTATTCGCTCGGCTTCCCCAGGCGTGCGCCGTCGCCTGGGCGGTGATGCTCCGATGTGTAGGGCACGGACCGATCGCCATACTGGAACTGCATGTCGCTCCAGCGGGCAAAAAAATCGATCCATTTCTCGCGCAATTCGGGCCTCGCCAACGCGCCCTGGCCAAAAGACTCGGCAATCAGCGCGTTGGCATAGTTCCACGTGGGGCCGTTCCAGCAGCATGCATACAGATGCGGATTGGTGAGCGAGGCCTGTGTCGGACCGACAATAGCGTTATTGTCGAAGTACATCGGACACGTCTTGGCGACAGTGGCGACCGGAAAATCGTCCCAAAACCAATCGGGATCGAGCAGCTTGTCGAAGGCCTGCATGTACTCCGGCTCGCGAACCATGCCCCACATGTAAGGGACGAAGCTGTCATAGCAGGCGGCCTGATCGGCCAGCTTGCCGCTGGCTGGATCGGCCGCAAGAAACAAGCCCAGTTTCGGGCTCCAATGCTTCTGCTTGATGATTTGCAGCAAGGCGGCGGCATCTCCGCCGATTTGATTCCGATCGGACGCCTTGCCCAAGACGTTGGCCAGGCGCGCGACGGCCTCCAAGTTGCCGATCGCGAATCCGGCCAAGTCCAGCCTGATCAACTTTGCCGCGTGCAGACCGGGCACCGACTTAAAGGTAGAATACAACTCGTTATCATTGCGGTAATCCCAAGGCGGAGCGGTGAATTGATAGAAGTTTGGCTGATACTCGGCTCCGGTAGGCCAACTGCTCATCACCAACGGCAGATGATCGAACGAATGATTGACCTGCTCCAGGCTATATGCCTTCAACGCGTCAAAACACTGCCCCAGCTTCTCGCGGTCAGGGTGGTTCTTGTAGAGCTTCCAGACGGCCGCAGGTGTAAATTGGATGTAGCCGTGGTAGCCCTTGACCTTCTCGGACCAATTGAGCACATGGTTCCAAGCGGTCGCCGGATCGCGCAGCCAGGCGGCATCTTGGATCTGCATGGGCACGGGCAGCCCGATCACGCAATTGGACCATTCGCCCATCGGACTCTCGTACATCACAGGACGAGGATATTCGTGGTCCGGAATCAAGCGGCGCGCCTCATGACTGCCGCGATAGACCACGAACCAGCGGTAGTAGTACATCTTGAGCAGATCTAGATCGCGGACTTCCAGCGCCGGGACATTGCGCTGGAACCAATCGTTCAGGTGCGCCGCGTTTTTGGCAAAAACCGCGTTGTCGGCAATCGCCATCTTCACCGCATCCAGAGCGGCGTCGGACGACTCCGCTCGGATCGCGAACCCGTAGCGGATTGTCTTCCGCTGCCATGGGCGCAACTCGATTCTGGCCGTGAAATCCGCGGCGGTCGAGGCCATGGCGGCGAAACTGCTCCGTAGCGTCTTAGTGCCCATGGCCTTGGTCGTGAAACTAACCGGCCCGGTTAGCGCCGCCAGACTGCCGGTCGTGCTCTTCGCCAGTTCCGAAAATGCGAAAACGCACTTCAGCTCATACGTTCTCGGTTGAGGACTGAAATTGCCGATCTCCAGTTCGGCAACAAAAACGTTATCGGCTGTGATGCACTTGGTCTCCTTGATTCCGCACGCGCCGCTCAACGGAAAATCAGTTCCCAGCGAATTCGGCCCGCTCCGGTAATAGGTTGTCAGCTTGGCGGGAGTCCACTGATTTCTGACAGGCGCCAGCCGTAGAACGGCGCGATTCTGACCATCATACTCCGCCACCTCGATCCGGATCATGTCGTCCAGCCCGGTGTCATGCACGATGTAGAGACGCCCGGGCAACCCGAGTTGCGGCGCCGGCCAGCAATGATGTGGCATTTGCCCCCCGATGAACGCCTTGTCGTCGTTCTCGCGCGCCGCTGCGTGCATCCAACCCGTCCACATTTCAGGCCCGATCAGATCGGTGCGGGAACTGTTGCCGAGAAACGCGTTGACATCATCGCAAGGCATACGCAATTTATCTCGTCGAGCAGGCATAATATCTCCTGATTGTTAGTTTTCGCAATCCCCCGCCCATATATCTTCAGTCGAAAGCAGACCGTCCTGACCTGCCCCTCTGTCATGACCAACATCCAAGAGCGTCATGGCCGGCTGTTATCTGCATTATTGCAATTCGACATCCGGCAGGTCAACCCAGTTCTGTCAGGCCCTTCAAGCAAAAAAACGCTCTCCGCAAACGGTTTTTGCTTCCATTTTTATGTAATCCGGATAGGCTACAACGACGTTTATTCAGCAGCTATCCGGATTGACGACGACAGGATCGCATCATGAGCTATCGCATCGAAATCGGCTTGAAACGCGGCGTGCCTGATGCCCGCGGCCGCAGCGCGGCCGCACGGGCAGTCGGCGCCTTGCGTTTGCCGGTCAAATCCATCCAGACCCGCACGGTCTACAAACTCGACGCCCAGCTCAGTCGGGCGGAACTTGAATCCTTGCGGGCGGCTTTCACCGATTCCGTGATCGAAACCTCCTCCATCGGCCGCCTGCGCCCGCCGCCGTTCGATTGGCTGATCGAGGTGGGATTCAAGCCGGGCGTTACCGACAACGTCGGCCGCACGGCGCGAGTCGCCTTGCAGGACGTCCTGGCGCGACCCCTGGCCGAGGATGAAGCCGTCTACACGGCCATTCAATATTTTGTGCGCGGTCCAGCAGTTCGAAAGGCCAAAGGCGGAATTCAGGAATCAAAGGAGAGCGAGCAGACGCCCGACGAAGAAAACGAGTCCGCGATCCATGAACGAGTGCCAGCGACCGCCGAATCTCATCCGCCGGCCCCGCTTTTGACCCGCAATCAGGTCGAGCATCTGGCCAAGGACCTGCTGGCCAATCCGCTGATTCAAACGATCCGCATATTTTCCCCGGACGAATGGAAACACGCAGAGCGTGACGAAAGCATTCCGGCCATTCACGAGCAACCCGATCCCACGGTCAAGACTTACGATCTCAGCGGGTCGGACGAGGATCTTTTGCGGATCAGCCGCGAACACATTTTGTCGTTAAGTTTGGATGAGATGCGGGCAATCCGGGATTATTTTGCGCAACCGGCGGTGCGAGCCGCCCGCCAGGCCTTGGGCCTGCCGGAACAACCGACGGACGTGGAAGTGGAATGCATCGCGCAAACCTGGTCGGAACATTGCAGCCACAAGGTTTTCTCGGCCAAAATTCATTATGTGGACGAACAGGGTCGCGAAGAATGGATCACGTCGCTGTTTAAGACCTACATCAAGGCGTCAACCGAAAAAATCGCCAAGACGCTGAACTGGCTGGTTTCGGTCTTCACGGACAATGCCGGGATCATCCGGTTCAACGAACGCCTTAACTTGGTTTACAAAGTGGAAACGCACAACAGCCCCTCCGCCCTGGATCCTTATGGCGGAGCGATGACCGGAATTGTCGGCGTCAACCGCGACCCGATGGGCACGGGCATGGCCGCCAACGTGCTCTGCAACGTCTGGGGCTATTGCCTGGGCTCGCCCTTCTATGCCGGCGATTTGCCGGCAGGGCTCATGCATCCGCGCCGCATCCGCGACGGCGTGCATCAGGGCGTGATCGAAGGCGGCAACCAGAGCGGCATTCCCTGGACGCGGGGCTGGGAAATTTTCGACGATCGCTACATCGGCAAACCGCTGGTATTTTGCGGCACGGTCGGCTACCTGCCGGTAACCCTCCAGGGACGGCCCTCGGAACGCAAGGAAGTCATGCCCGGGGACGCCATGCTGATGCTTGGCGGCCGCATCGGCAAAGACGGCATTCACGGCGCCACTTTTTCGTCGGAAGAGTTGCGCGCCGAGTCGCCCGTGCAGGCCGTCCAAATCGGCGACCCGATCACCCAGCGCAAGATGTACGAGTTCCTGATGGAAGCCCGCGACCTGGGATTGTACCGGGCGATTACGGACAACGGCGCCGGCGGCTTGAGTTGCTCGGCCGGCGAAATGGGCCGGATGAGCGGCGGAGTTGAAGTGGACCTGGGTCTGGCGCCCCTGAAATACCAGGGACTGCATCCCTGGGAAATTTTCCTTTCCGAGGCCCAGGAGCGCATGACCCTGGCCGTGGCCCCCGAGCAATTAAAAGCTTTTCTCGACCTGGCCAGGCGGCGGGATGTGGATGCCACGGTTTTGGGAACGTTCACCGATTCCGGCGTCATGGTTGTGCGCTACAAGGATCGCGTGGTCGCCCGGCTGGACATGGCATTTCTCTATGACCGTTGCCCGGTAATGACGCTGGAAGCCAAGTGGACACCGCCGCAGACGCCCGCGCCCAAGCCCTTGCGCCCCGGCAAATGCGATTCCGTGCTGACTGAACTGCTGGCCGACCTGAATCTCTGCTCCAAGGAATTCAAAAGCCGCCAATATGATGGCGAAGTCAAGGGGTTAAGCGTGGTCAAGCCCTACGTTGGCGTCTATTGCGATATGCCGAGCGATGCCACGATTATGCGCGTGGAATATGACCGCCCCGAGGGCATTATCCTGGCCGAGGGCATCAATCCCTTTTATTCCGACATCGATACTTACGCCATGATGGCTTCGGTAATCGACGAAGGCGTCCGTCGCGTAATCGGCGCCGGAGGCCGCCTGGGGCAAATCGCCGGGCTCGACAACTTCTGCTGGCCCGATCCGGTGGAATCCGAAAAAACGCCGGACGGCCGCTACAAGCTGGCGCAATTGGTGCGCGCCAACAAAGCCCTATATGACGTCACCACCGCCTACAGTGTGCCTTGCATTTCCGGCAAGGACAGCGTCAAAAACGATTCCACCCGCGGCGGCCGCAAGATTTCCATTCCGCCGACGGTCCTGTTCTCCACCATCGCCAGAATGGACGACGTGCGCAAGGCCGTCACGATGGACATGAAGGTCGCCGGCGACTTGATTTATGCGATCGGCCTGACCCGCAGGGAACTGGGGGCTTCGGTCTTTTTCCGCTGGCTGGCCCAGCGCCAAAATACGCCCGCCAATGTGGGCGGCGTTGTGCCCGGCCTGGACATTCCACAGGCGTTGAGCATCTATCGGGCCATGAATGCGGCTACGGAGAAAGGAATATTGCGATCCGCGCATACGCCCACTCGCGGCGGCCTGGCCGTGGCCTTCGCTTTAAGCGCCATGGGCGGCGACCTGGGCATCGATGTTGAACTTGGCAAGGTGCCGGCGGAGCGCAAGCTCACCAATGACGAATTGCTGTTTTCGGAATCCAACAGCCGGTTTGTGATCACGCTGGCGCCCGAACATGCCAAGACGCTGGAAGCGCTCTTCCAAGGGTTGCCCTGCGCCTGTATCGGCAAGGTGACGGACGATCGAATTTTACGGGTTAAGGGACTGCGCGGCCAGACCTTGCTGACGGCCAAAACGGCTGCCTTGCGCAAGGCATTCAAAGGCACACTTTATGGCATCTAAACCACCTGTTCTGATCATCACCGGTTACGGCGTCAATTGCGAGGCCGAGTCCAAGGTCGCCTGGGAAATGGCCGGCGCCGAGGCGCAACTTGTCCATCTGCACGACCTGCTGGCCGAGCCCGCCCGCCTGCGGTCGTTCAAGGCCTTGATGTTCATCGGCGGCTTTTCGTTTGGCGACCACATGAGTTCCGGACATGTCCTGGCGCTGCGCATCCGGCATCGTTTGCAGGACGAACTTTTGCCATTCATCGAAGCCGGCAACCTGATCTTGGGAGTGTGCAACGGATTTCAGGTCATGGTCAAGCTTGGGCTGCTGCCGGGACTACACCACGATTATTTCGGCCAGAAAATCGCGCTGATGCAAAACGATTGCGGCGCCTTCCAGAATTTCTGGGTGGAGTTGCGCTTCGAGCCGGCATCGCCCTGCGTATTCACCAAGGGGCTGGATCGGCTGCCCCTGCCCATTCGCCATGGCGAGGGCAAGATTTTCACAACCGACCTGGATTTACTGGACGCCATCGAACGCGCCCATTGCGTCCCCTGCCGGTACGTGGACAGCCAGACCGGCGTGCCTACCATGCGTTTTCCCGACAATCCCAACGGATCGCTGAATGCCATTGCCGGGCTGTGCGATCCAACCGGACGGATTTTTGGACTAATGCCCCACCCCGAGGCCTATCTTTTGCCGGAAAATCACCCCCAATGGCAGCGCCAGCGCCTGCGCGGCGAACTCCCGGAGCAGGGCCTGGGCCTGAAAATCTTCCAAAACGCGGTGAAATATCTGCGCGGATGAGACCGGCAGGCGCCGTTTTATTCCGCCAATTCCTTGCGACAGGGAATCGAATCAGCGGCGCCCGGGCGTGTCACGCAAATGGCCGCCGCCTGGCAGGCAAGTTCCAACGCCGCGTTGACATCTCCGGATTGAGTATAGCCGGCAAGAAAGTAACCTATAAAAGTGTCGCCCGCCGCAGTTGTATCCACAGCACGCACTTTACGTCCCGCAACCTGCACGCTGCCGTTTGCCCAGGCACAAATCGCGCCGCGAGCGCCCAGGGTCAGGATCACCATAGCTTTGGGATAATACCGGCGCATGGCCGCGATAATCCGGGAAGAATCCTTGGCGCCGGTCAATTCGCCTCCTTCGATCTCGTTGACTACAAAGATATCCACCAACCTCAGCGGATAGCGGCTCACGTCCGGCGACATTGGCGCCGGATTGAAAACGATCTTCATTTTGCGGCGCGCCGCCAGGCGCATGATTGCCGGAATCGAGCTGATTTCATTCTGCAGCAAAAGATAGTCGCCCGTCTGGAAGTTGTCCAAAACTTGCCTGGCATCCGCCGGGGTAATGGCCCGGTTCGCACCACCGTGGAGGACGATACAGTTCTCGCCATCCTTTTGAACCTGAATGATGGCATGACCTGTGGGCACGGCACTGCGCAAAACCAGGGAGGTATTCACGCCCGCCTGCCGTAAAGGGGCGAGGAGCCAGACTCCGTCGGCCCCGATTTTGCCCGCATGCCAGACCTGCGCTCCCGCCCGGGCCACGGCCAGCGACTGATTGTTGCCCTTGCCGCCGCTAAAACGCCGATAGCTCATACTGGCCAGAGTCTCGCCGGGGCGGACAAAATGGTCCACGCCATAAACGTGATCGATATTGAGCGATCCGAAATTGAGTATCTTCATGCCGCGCCAATCCTTTCTGACCGTCAAGTCACCCTGACACGGTTGAAGCCCACCAGCCCACCCTCGAACAGAAGCCCCGCTCCACCGCAACCAAGCCTGTCATCCACAGCCTCGAGCACCGTGCGGCCATCGCAACAGGCCGCGATTTTTTTCGCGCGGCAAATAATCTTGAGATTGTGCAATTGATCCAGTTCCCAGTTGCAAGGCTCCTCGCCGAGCACGTTATCATCATAATAGCGTTCGATTAATTGCAAGCGCCCCTCTTTGGTCCAGACCAGCGCCAGGTACCTTTGCAACCCCTGGTAACGAACGAGGATGCCGCCCTTGTCCGCCAGGTGAACCTTTATATTCGCTTCGAATGCATAATCTTCCCAGTCGGTGCTCCCCGTCACCATGACGCCCCGTTCTTTGCTCTTTCCGCAATAGGTAAAGACCGACTTGTCATCGGAAAAGGCGCCCCGCGTGGTATCGGCGTTGGAAATCCAGCCCTGCGCAGGCAGCTTGTCGGGGAACCGGATTTTTGGATTTCCGGAAACATTAATGCGGTCGACAAACACGTCGCCCGCAGCCGCAGCCGAGGCCGAGATCTCAACGCCGAGATCCAGCACGGGATAGCCCTTCGTATCCGGCACACTCAGCGCAAGCGCGAAAGGTTTCCGCGGCTTCAATGCTACAGGCGCGCCATACGCCAACGCGGAATCCGTCAATTTGTCGCCGGTTAGGTGCCGGATGAAAAGTCTGGCCTGAGCCCTGCCGGATATCGCGCCGGCAGCCGCCTCGAGCTTGACTTGCATGCCTGAATAGATTCGGGGTGTGCCGATAACAGTGTAAGCGCTCCCCGCTTGGCGGGCAAAAACCGGAGTTGAAACGCGGGCCAGGCGCGAGGCATCGACGGCAAAACCGATCTGCATTGCACGGGTTGCGGAGCGGGAACCGACCGCAACATTGGCAACCCGGGCTGCGCCGCGGCAAAGGGCAGGTTGGTCCTCGGCCATATAGCCATGCAATGCGCCCGGCTGGTCAAAATGATACCTAGCCCCGCCCTTGGGAGCCGCCAGTTCCGGCCAGCCCATGACCTTGCGTCCAATGCGCGCGATCCGGAGAGCTTCGCTAAGACAATCGGTGGCGCTGCGCGTTCCCTCGGCCGTCGGCAGCAGGATGCGGTCGGCGAAAGGCCCCTGGAAGTCGTAACGCGCGTTGATGCCTTTCAACCCCACCTTGATCCCCATGACCGATCCCACGTTCGCGGCGTTGCAGTCCGTGTCCCAGCCAGCAGTGTTAATGATGCGCTGCGACTCGTAGAAATCGTCCGGGGCGTAGCACCAGGCCATGACCATGATCGCGTGGTTTGGAATTATGTGGCAATTGCCGCCATAGATCCGGTAGCCATACTTGCGTTCGATTCGCGCAAAGGTTTGGCGCCAGTCGCCGTCCTTACGGCACCAGGCGCGCACATCGCGATGCACCTGTGCAATCAAAGAGCCGGCAGGAATCAGTCCCACGCCCATATCCAGCAGTTTGGGCATGCGTTTTTCAACAAAAGCCGCGCTAACCATGCCGGCCACAACCACGGCGGCATGCACCGCCTCGCCATCGTGCGAAACACGCGCCGACTTCCGGGCGAGTTCGGCGGCAAGCTCGGGCTTTCCCGGCGCCACCATACCAAAGGCATCGATAAAGATCTGCGCGCCGATCTGTTCGGCAACCGTCTTGCCGTTCAAGGCGATGGAACCGGAGGCCGGCGTTTTGATCCCCTGTTTGAGCCGCAGGAAAGCGGTGTGTTCCGTCGAATTCCCAAGCCCGCCCCACCACAGGATGGTCTTGTTCTCAAGAATGTAATTAAGCCAGGTATCGCCGAAGAATGCCTCCGGGGTATCGCGGTATAATCCCGAATCCTCGAGGGCCCGGATGAAGGTCAGCATGCCGGAAATGTCGTCATCGGCAACGACCAGCGGCACGTTCTGGTCTTCATTAACGTATCCGCTGATCGTGCCCCAGCGCTCCTCCAAGCGGGCCTTCGGATAGCCCTCAAATGGGCGTCCCATATATACACCAATAACTTTGCCCAATACCCCGGCATAAACTTGCGCCTCATAATTCTTCATCGGATATAGCCTCCTTGCGGCTGACCTGGCCACGCAATTAACCATGGGCAATTTAAGCTATTCTTGTTGAATTTTATAGCTAATTGTTCCGGCAATTTTTTGGCAAACGAACGCTTTGTTCATTGTCGGCATACGCATCACTATGCTATAACTTTGGCAACCGAATTTGACGGCCTACGTCCGCAACTTTAAGGCGCATAAAAGCTTGCGCGCCCCTGGCGGGTAAGCGGACCTCAATCAGTTCCGTGGGAAGGGAATCGGCGCTTATGACCTGCGTTGAAAGCAAAAACAATCCGCGTAAAATCCCAGTTATTCTGGACACGGATATCGGCGACGACATTGACGACACCTGGGCTTTAGCCATGCTGCTGAAATCGCCCGAGCTGGATCTCAAGCTGGCGGTCAGTGATCGCGGCAACACTTTGTACCGCGCCAAAATTATCGCCAAAATGCTGGAGATTGCCAAACGCACCGACATTCCCGTCGGCATCGGCATCCACCAGGAAATCCTGAAGGAAACCAGGCTACAGGAGCCATGGGTGGCCGATTATAATTTAGAAAAATACCCGGGAACCGTGCACGCTGACGGCGTCCAGGCGATGATTGACACAATTATGCGTTCGCCGGAACCGTTAACGCTCGTGTGCATCGGGCCCATTCCCAATATTGCCGAAGCGCTGCGCCGGGAGCCCCTGATTGCGCCCAAATGCAAATTTGTCGGCATGTTCGGCTCCATTCGACGCAGCCATTGCGAAGACGGCAAGGTTATTGCCGAATGGAACGTCGTCTCCGACATTCCCGCTTGCCAAAAGGTCTTTACCGCTCCCTGGCGTGACATGGTCATTACCCCGCTCGATACCTGCGGGCAGATCCGCCTGACAGGCCGGCAATACCAATGCGTCCGTTCCGCTTCCGACCCCTTGACGCAAGCTGTGATTGCGAACTATCGTCTCTGGCTTAAGGGCAAACCGGACGAACAGAGTTCGATCCTATTCGATACCGTGGCCGTCTATCTGGCATTTACCGAGAATTTTCTGGTCATGGAAAACCTGGGCATCAGGGTTACCGACAGCGGCTTCACGATCCCGGACCTCAAGGCCAGAACCGTTCGCTGCGCCACCGAATGGAAAGATATCGGCGCATTCAAAAACTTGCTGGTGCAACGACTGACCGCAGACAAATAAACGCGAATAAAGGCAGACAATCGATGATCGCAATTGTGGACTATAACGCGGGCAATCTGACCAGCGTCAAGCTGGCCCTGGACTACATCGGCGCAAGCGCCGAAATCACACAGGATCCGGCGCGAATTCTCGCCGCCGACCGCGTGATCTTTCCAGGAGTGGGCTCAGCCGGCGCCGCCATGCGGAATATCAGCGCCCTGGGCTTGGCCGCTAGTCTGCGGCAAGTCGTCCAGCGGGGCACCGCCTTCCTTGGCATCTGTTTGGGGACCCAGATTATTTTCGAGGCTTCCGAAGAAGACGGCGGGGTACCGGGGCTGGGAATTTTGGCCGGCACGGTCAAACGCTTCCACCCGACGAACCCGGCCGACAAGGTCCCCCAGATCGGCTGGAACGGCGTAACCTTCGTCAAGCCGCATCCTTTGCTGGAAGGCATCGAAAGCGGCAGTGAGTTTTATTTCGTTCACAGCTATTATCCCGCGCCGGGAGACCGCGCCATGGTCCTGGGCGAGACCGAATATGCCAATATCTGCTTCGCTTCGATGGTCGCCCAAGGCAACCTGGCCGCCACACAGTTTCATCCGGAAAAATCAGGACGCATCGGCTTACAGCTTTTGAAAAACTTTGCCGCCTGGAAACCCGCCTGATTGCCGGGACAGTTAAATCGAACGGCAAAAGGCATGGACTGTATGGCCGGCTACCCCAACTCGAAGCTCGTCACGCCGAATATGGATTGCATGGGCAAGCTTACCGCTGAGCGATTATACATCCGGGCGGTTACAAACACCGGCTTCATGCTGCAACTGAGCACAAGGCGCGCGCCGGCGGCATTGATTTCTGGAACATCGAGATAGACCGGCTCACCCGGCTTCACCGCCGCCGCCAAGCTCAGGAAGAGCGCATCCGCATCTTCCGGGGTATCGGCAAATAAAGGACCAATTTTGTATCCTTGCCGGCAGGACCGGATAACGCCATAACCGGCTACGCCTCCGCCATTCATCACCGCAAAACCGGAGCTATCCGGCTGGGTAATCCAGCGCGCTAGAAATTGCGGGCGCGGCACAGGAAAATGGCGTCCGTCATACGCCGCCAACTTGTCGAACGGCACTTCGGTGATCGGCCGCAGATGGGAAGCGATCTTTCCGCCCATGCTCCAGCCTTTATAACGAACCGTATGGCCGGCCAGCGTAAAGCCATGGTGAATGTAATTTTTAACCTTCTTCTCCACCCCGTCAATGCCGATATTCCGCGGTCCCAGATAATTCAGGGCATGCTCCCCAAGCTGGATGCCGACCCGCCCGCCCCGGTACTGGGCTTTGACAACGAAAAAACCGATAAAACCGAAAGTCGCATCATAGGCCACCGCGCTAATACAGCCTATCGGCTCTTTGTCATGGTAGGCCATGAAATATCCGTTCGGATCGGTGGCATAAAAGCATTCGGCATCGTGCAATCCCGGGTTCCAGCCTTCTTCAGCCGCCCAGTCCACAGCCAGGTCCATATCCGCCCGGGTCATCGTCCGGATTTCATATTCAGGAAAGCAGGTCATATATTCCTTTCGCGCCAGCATGCTTGATATTAAGCTCCGCCCATATGTTCGCCATTATAGGCCTTTGTTCACTGGCGTCCCACAGGGACGCCTCGGACTGTAGTCTGTAGGCCGAAGACTGTAGGTCGGAATTGAATAAATCCAAGTTGGAAAAACCAAAACTGAGGATTTTGAAGAGCTTTTCATAATCATCTCTTTTCTTGGTGTTTTCCTACGGTCTACGGCCACAGCCCTCAGCCAGTCCATCCTATGGGATGCTAATGATCTTTGTTGGCAGTATAATGTCTTTTAAGGATTGCACAATAGCCACAGCCTAGAGATTCGACGGTGCAGTTTCCATTCCAAGCGAATCCGGGTATCGAATTCGGGCGTCCGCCGAACGGACTTCGCACAAGCAAGGCAAGTTTAGACCGAAGGTGGGCGCGCCGCAGGACGCCTTTTGCCAACCGAATTCGATCGCACTTCACGGCGATAAACATCAAATTGGATTGCGGACATAGGCCCGTATTGGATATATTCCACGCCACGCACACTCAAGGAGCATATCACCATGAAAATAATCACCTCGCCTGAAGACATGCAGAAAACGGCGCTCGCATTGAAACGAGCGGGCAAAAGCATCGGATTGGTGCCGACAATGGGATTTCTCCACGAGGGGCACATGTCACTGGTCAAGCTGGCGCGCAAACAGGCCGACGTTGTGGTCTTGAGCATTTTTGTCAACCCCACTCAGTTCGGGCCAAACGAAGACTTCAGCCAATATCCCCGCGATCTTGAGCGCGACCAATCCCAGTGCGCAACCGCCGGCGTGGACATTATTTTCAACCCCGCGCCGGAGGCCATGTATCCGGCAGGCTATTCCGTCTATGTGGAAGAACATGCCCTTTCCAAGGGACTTTGCGGCGTCTCGCGCCCCATCCATTTCCGCGGTGTCCTGACCGTGGTGGCCAAGCTCTTCAACCTGGTCTTGCCGGACTTGGCCGTCTTCGGTCAAAAGGACGCCCAGCAGGCGCGGCTGCTCCAGCAGATGGCGCACGACCTGAATTTTCCCATAAAGATCGTGCTGGCGCCCATCATCCGCGAAAATAATGGCCTGGCCAAAAGTTCCCGCAACACGTATCTTTCGCCGACCGAGCGCCAGGAAGCGCTTGGCCTGCATCAAGCGTTGAAAACCGCCCGGCGCCTTTACCGGGAAGGCGAACGCGACGCGCTGCGGATCGTCGCCGCCATGCAGTCGTTCATCGCGCAGATTCCATCGGCCAGGATGGATTACATCTCAATCGTGGACCGCAATACGCTGCAACCGGTGACGCGGATCGTTGCGCCCATTCTCATCGCCATGGCCATATATATCGGCAAGACCCGCCTGATCGACAACCTACCATTGCCTGACGATGGATTAAGCAACCTGCCGGAATAACCGCCGTCCCGGGCTGGCTCCAAGGACTTTGCCGCGTAAGAAGTCGCCGGGTATTCCCGCCCCTTCATTCGCCCAGCGGGTGCCTCACGGCTCGCTCCGACTCTTTAGCTCAATCGTGACCGGGCCGTCATTGACGATTTCCACCGTCATCGACGCCTGAAACTGGCCGGTGGCCACATGCGCCTCCCCCACTATCCGGCGCAAGTCCGCCACATAGGATTCATACAAGGTCCTGGCCGTTTCCGCAGGCGCCGCCTGGACAAAGCTGGGGCGATTGCCTCTGCGCGTATCGGCATGCAACGTAAACTGGGAAATCACGAGGATCGATCCGCCAATCTCCATGATTGAGCGATTCATGCGCCCTTGCTCATCCGGGAAAATGCGCAAGGCTGCGGTTTTTTCGGCAAGATAAATTGCGTCGTCCTTCTGGTCGCCCTGTTTGACCCCCAGGAGCAAAACATAGCCGCGCTCAATGGCGCCGATCGTCCGCCCCTCCACGCTGACACTGCCGCGTTTAACACGTTGAATCAAAGCTTTCACAGGAACGTCGACACTCCGATCTTCACTGCGGCCAGCGGCAACAGGCAAAAATCTCCTTGATTGCCGCCGCCAAAACCCATATACGTTTTGTCCGGTTTACGCCCGATGGCATACCGTTATTGCATGTGTTTATACACCCGGGACAGCAAATGGGAAAAGCAAAAACCACCATTCCGCATTTAACCCGAACAACGAAAGGACTCGCACCATGAAGAACAACGTCAACACCAAACTCAATTCCCTGTTTGCGCTTGAAGGCAAAACGGCGGCGATTACCGGCGCCGGCGGCGTGCTGTTCGGCGCCGTCGCGCGGGGCCTGGCCGAACTGGGCGTGAAGGTGGCAGCGCTCGACCTGCGCCTGAGTGAAGCCCAAAAGACCGCCGATGAGATCACTTCCGCCGGCGGCGCCGCCATGGCCGCCGAGATCGACGTGCTCAAGCCGGAAAGCGTGACCAAGGCCAAGGACGCCGTCCTCGCCAAATTCGGGCGGGTGGATATTCTGATCAACGGCGCCGGCGGCAATCATCCCAAGGCCACCACCAAGCCGGAGGAAAAGTTTTTCTTCTCCGATCTTTCGCTGGAGGGGATCCGTTTTACATTCGATTTGAACATTATGGGCACGGTCATCCCCTCCATGATTTTCGGCAAGGTCATGGTCCAGCAAGGCGAAGGCGTGATCATCAACACGTCCTCCATGAATGCGGACACACCTTTAAGCCGGATCGTCGCGTATTCGGCCGCCAAGGCGGGCATCAGTAATTTCACCAAGTGGCTGGCCGCCGATATGGCGCTCCACCATTCTCCGAAAATCAGGGTCAATGAAATCCGTCCCGGGTTCTTCCCCACCCTGCAGAATGCGGACCTGATCAACAAGACGCCCGGAACGCTGACCGCCACACGCGGCGGGGACATTCTCGGCAAGACTCCCATGAAGCGCTATGGCAAGCCGGAGGAGCTGGTCGGCGCCATCGTCTACTTGTGCTCGCCCTCAGCTTCGTTCACCACCGGCAGCAGTATCGCAATTGACGGCGGATTCGGATCCTTCTCGGGCGTATAAAAACCGGCGAAATGTCAAGTTCGGCAAGTCACGCCGACTTGAATGCAATGCGGGGAAAAGCCGGTACCGCAGCGGGAACGAACACGGGGTGATCAAGGCTTGGCGACCGGCGCTGAAGTACTGACCGTGGCAGGTTCGGCAGCCGCAGCCTTGGCAGGCTCAGGGGCACTCTGCGCGGGTTCGCTGATCGCTCCACCAGCACCGGGTTGTGGCCAAACATCAGGCGACGCCTTATAAAACCGGAATTCCATCACCTGCAGGGCCAGGATAACAATGACCAGGATTACGCCCAAGGCTCCTCCGGCCATCAGGATCAGGCGCCAAAGTTCGGCGCTTTTGTCAGTCACCGCCGGTTTATTTTCGGTATCCATTAAAAAACTCCCTGAGTTAATTGCCGGCAACAATATAAACACAGCCGCGGCATTAGACAAGTCCATTTATTGCGGCAGCCAAAAATTGAATATATATAAAATTTTGGTTGCATAATAGGGATGCTGTGATAACTTGTAGATGTTTTGACTGCGGGGTGGAGCAGCCTGGTAGCTCGTCAGGCTCATAACCTGAAGGCCGTTGGTTCAAATCCAACCCCCGCTACCCATTTTATCCATCCTGAAACTCATTTCGGCCTTAAATAAAGGTTGAAATGCGTTTCTCGTTTTCAGGCCCCTTCCCTGCTCCGAATTGAAACAGGGTGAAATCCGGCGGCCGAAAGCACCCACAAACGCACCCACAAAACACCCACACTTTCCATCCGCCGGCATAGACGCGCTCCCTGATTAGGCCAAAGACGAGGCCTTCAGGCATGTGGAATTTCAGAGGCCGGGGCTGGACAGGCTTACTGAATCGGGCCGCCGGCGCCGAAGCCGGCTTTGAGGAGGGCGCGGCTTTGGGCTCGGATGGTGGGGCCGCGGACGTTGGTGTTGTACTCGACGGGCCAGAGCGGTTTTTGCCAGACGGCGGCGATTTGAGGGGTACACCTCCAGGAAACGGAATTCTTTGATCGGGAGACCTTCTTCTCCCCTGCTGACTTCTGGAACAAAATCACCACCTATTGGCTACACTTCAACATCGCACGCCTCAATCGAAACAAACAGTGGATTAGTCCTCTACATATTATTCAAAAGCGATCTGCTGATATCAGCCCTCAAATCGTTTCGTGACAACCTCTTGACCTGGGTCGCCTCCTCAATCATTATGTGCCTCATTCCAGACACCAGAGGGGTCATGATCTACCCGTCCATCCCTTTTTTGGATTTTCCGTAATCCGCAGATCGTGTGGAAAAATTAACGTGCATCCAGCGGTCAGTCTTACAAAAAGCACATAGCTGCCGGGCTGGACATTACTCCCGAGCGCATCCTGCGTTGATCGGGCCAGCCGCGGCGCCCCATCAAACGCCGACGTCAGGCCCGAATTTTCAGGCTTGACATTTCATCGCCATTATCTATACTGTGTCCAGAGCTGAGGGGGTTGGCCCAAGCGCCATCGGTTAAGTAGCAGCGACCGTGTGATGCGACCGAAGAAGGCGGGGGGCGCACGGATACAACGTGCGTTGAACGGGTTCGATACGTTCCCAGATCAACTCAGCTCTAAAATTTTGCAGGCTTAAAAATTATTTCCGTGCCTGTCGGGGACGTATTTTCCGATCGTTCCGCCCAGGTTTTAGCATCATGGCGCATCAGAGTGCCGCATCGTTTATCTCCAGCTTACACCCGGCTTTTTTCACGACAAAATCCCGCAGTTCCGTCTCGACCGGATGGTGAAGGATCGCCGCATAACGGAACGGCGAATCAGGGTTGGTGATGTTCACATGGACGTTATCCAGCTGAACGTTCCGGGCATTGGCAATGTAGAAGGGCGCCCCGGAAGTTGCGTAGTCCCATTCGCCGTAGCCGTATTTTTCGAGATGCTTCGGAATGGAATCGTATTCCATGAAAATGTTCGCGAACCGGATTCCGTCGACAATGCTGTTTTCATTGGACTGAACGACGAAGTTCAACACGGCTTTGCCGGTAATGTTGGAAAATTGAATATTGCGGATCGGCGGCGCGGGAATATTCGAAATTCCTTTGCAATGGGAAGAAAGAAATAGCGGACAGCCACAGTCCATGTAGATATTGTTGAAGGAAATGTTCTCGATCGTGCATCCGGGGGCGTCGTCCTTATTGAAGGGATAACGGGCTTCCAGGCAGATCGCCTTGGCGCTGTCCCGGATAATCATGTTGCTGATCAGGCAATTCCGGATGGGACCTGTTCCGACGCCGATGCGGAACGCGTTGCACCCCGGGGTACGGAGCTGACAGTTCGTGACAACAACGTCTTCCAGCGCTTTCTCCTTGTTTTTGAGACGCGCCCGACAGCAGCGGAATGTGATACAGTCATCTTGAGTGTCGATGAGACAATCGCTGACGACTACATGGCTGGAAGCATCGATGTCGATCCCGTCGCTATTCTGGATTTCCGGATTGTTTTTTATGCGGAGCCCGGAAAGGATCACATTGTCGCAACCGTAGACAAAACAACTCCAGTAGGGGGAATTGAACAGTTCAACATCACGGATCGTGACATACGTCGACTCACAGAGATAAACCATTTGCGATGGCCGGTAGAAGTCTTTTTCCGCTCTGAATCCGAAATATTTGCCATTGCCGTCAATCCGTCCGCCTCCGACAATGCCGACATGGTCGACTTCCAGGGCGACGATCAAATGTTTTCCGTTCGCATGTTCCGCCTCGGAGAAACCATTCTGCGGCCAGGCGTCCCGGGCATTGTAATCATTGAAGTCGTCCGAACCTTTCAGAACACAGGACGGCGGCAGATTGAGGGTGACTGAATTGCGGAGGTAAATCGTTCCCGTCGCATAAATTCCAGCTTCAAAGGAAACAATGCCGCCGCCGCTTTGCGAGCAAAAATCGATGGCGGACTGGATGGCTTTCGTCTGAACCTTTTCCGTGTCGGGAACCGCGCCATAATCCTTGACACTGACATTCATCCGGATCCTCCTGCGCACTACAGGAAATCGCTTTTCTGATTGCCCAGGGGCACGGGCGCACAACCTGGCGGGAACAAGCAGCAAGCAGCGATTTCATTAAGGAATTCAATCAGGATGGCTTGAACATGTCAAGTCCGGGTGAAATGAACAAGCATCCTCCTGCTTGATTCCAAATGCGAGGGATGCGGAATTCAAATTCGCGCATGTCAAGACATCCAAAATCAACCTGCTTGACATCGACACATTTAAAAAATAATCTGTTTTTACTTTGAAGGGTGTGGTCTGTTTTCAGGCCACAGGAATTTGGATGGTCGGGCCGCCATCTGCATAATGCACGCTATATGCAGAGGAGTGTCATGGCCCAAGCACCTGTTCCGCACGATTCTCACACCAGTTTGGTCTTGCGCCTGTTCTGGATGGTTGCAGGCAACGTAATCCTGTTCCTGTGTCTGACCTCTGTAATCCATAGCCATGCGCGCGCGCTGGGATTGGTCGATCTCGGCTACTGGCTGACTGTTTTGGCGATGATCGCTGCGCGCTGGGTTGATATCCGCTTTCATCATGGAGACACAGTTACCGGCGAACCGGCAACAATGCACCACTGGCGGAAATATGCCGCGGCTTTGCCAAGCGCCGCTCTGGCGGCCTGGATTCTTATTCACCTCCTGGCATTGACCGGAATCGCCTGATCCGGAAGCGTAGCCGGAGGAACGGCGGCAAGCACGGCATATTGCTTTTATGGCAGGCGCCGCCAACCGGATGAAAACACCCTGAGGCACAGGCGTAATTATCTCGGTGCAGCAGCAGCAGCTTTTATAGCGGCCATCAGCCAAAACATTACTCAAGAAACACGAACGCGGACTAACATGGCGCGCAAGAAATAACTTGCACGCCATGTTTATTCGTCATATATTTCCTACGATTTTGGGTGGAACTCAGTCAACCATCGACCGGCGCAGGCACGCGGAAGGTCGGCATCGAAAACAGGGGACGGCATGAAAACTTTATCTGTTTTGACAATGGCAATTTGTGTTGGCGTGCTTAGCGTGTTCCAGGCCTATGGCGAAGACAAGACCCAACCCGCACCGGCCCCGGCATTCAATGCCGGCAAGCAGCAGATGTTCCAGCCGGTATCCATGGATCCGGCCCTCGTGCGCCAAAGCATGCAAGCCCGCTCGGAATATGACGACATCAACCGGCGCATTATCGCCCGTCAGACCAAACTTTACGAAGAAAACGCTCGCATCAAGGAACTGCAGACCCAAATGCGGGACTTGCAGAAAAAAATCGACAGCCTGATGGCAGAGGACGAGGAATTGACTGCTTTGAAAAAGAAGTATGCCGCCATCACGCCGGAAATACCCATGGGGTCGCGCAAAGGTTTTGCGACCAACGCGACGCCGTTTTCCACCAGTCGCTAATGCCGTACCGAACTTTCAACTTGAATGAAGCGGCCAACTATCTCCACTTGGCCCGCCCCGACGTTGAAACCATGGTCAAGCGCCGGGAAATCCCGGTGGAAACACAGGGCAATCGCCTCATATTTCGCAAAAAGGATATTGACGCGTGGGCTTCGCAACGCATCCTGGGACTTCCTCCAAAACGGCTGACCAACTATCATAAACATACCTCGGCCCGGACCCGTGATCTTTCGCATCAAGCGCTCATCGTGACCACCCTACTCTGCCCGGCCGCCATCGAACCGGCGTTAGCTTCCAAAACGAAATCCTCGGTGATCCACGACATGGCGGCGTTGGCCGACCGCACCGGAATGGTGTGCAATCCGCAAGACTTTCTGCAAAGCCTTGAAGAACGCGAGAGCCTGTGCTCCACGGCAATATCCCACGGCATTGCGCTGCTGCATCCCCGCAATCACGACCCCTATATGTTTGCGCAATCGTTCATCAGTATCGGCCGGGCCATCCATCCCGTGCCCTATGGCGCGCCGGATGGAGCCCGCACCGATCTGTTCTTCATGATCTGCTGCCAGGACGATCGCCTGCACCTGCATGTGCTGGCACGCCTATGCATGATGAGCCAGCAGACAAAAGTCCTGCCCCAACTTCGCGAGGCGGAGTCGGCCGAAGCCATGGTCGCGATCCTGCGCCAGGCGGAAGAAGAAGTGGTCAGACAAATTTAGGCAACAGGCAATTGACCAGGTCGCCCATGAATACACGGCCACCGCCGATAATCCACAGCGCTGGCAATCCGGTTTATAAAAAACTGATGGCCCTGCAAACGGCCCACGGCATTCGCAAGTACGGCGAATGCCTGGTTGCGAGCCCCAAACTGACCACCGAAGCCTTGCAACAACAAAGCCAGTCGATCAGCGCTTGGATTGCAACGCCGGAACTGCCCCCGCCACCCCCGACGCTTACCGGCATTCAATGGGTGCTGCTGGATAACAAGCTGTTTCGGGACGTGAATTCATTCGGAACGCCTGGGATCCTGTTGACCGTGCGATTGCCGGATATCACGACGTTTCAACCCCGGGCATCCTGGCCTGAAGGCTGCACGCTCTTTATACCCTTCGGCGATCCCGAAAACGTGGGCGGCGCCATACGCGCAGCCGCCGGCCTGGGTGTTGCACGGGTCGTGCTATTGAGGGAAGCCGCCTGTCCCTTTCTGCCCAAGGCAATACGCGCCTCAGCCGGGTCTGTCTGGAAAATCAAGCTGGAATCCGGACCGAGTCTGGCCGAGTTGGACGCCATAACAACAGTGCCGCTCTTTGCACTCGATATGGATGGTGTGCCGCTCGACCGCATCAAGCACCCGGCTCGCTATGGACTGGTCGCCGGGATGGAGGGCCAGGGAGTGCCGGAGGCCCTACGACAACAATGCCGGCGAATTTCAATTCCCATGACCAACGGAATCGAATCGCTCAATGCAGCCACGGCAATCGCAATCGCCTTGTGGGCCTGGCGCGGAAAATAAAAGCACATATCTCAGCGTGCACCGGCAGTCCATTCCACTTCACAAAACAGCCAGGCAACCCGTGTCCGCGTTTCGTATTTCAATTTTTAAGTTTCAACGGCGCGGGCCTGATCGGCGGAATCCGCTCCGGGGCGGCGGGCGCCCATGACGATCTGGAGGGCGGCGGCCCACGGATGCGCTCGGCCCTTGATCGTAGGCCGCCGATCCCGGGTGCGCAGGCATCGGCGGAAGCTTCAGCCAGGCCTCTTCGGGTTGTGTATAGGGCAAACGTTTCCCGATAAACGTTTCGATTGCCGGCATATTGAACGAGCCCTCCTCGCAGGCAAAAGTGATGGCAGTCCCCAGCGCACCGGCTCTGCCAGTGCGCCCGATCCGATGCACATAGTCTTCCGCTTCATAGGGCACATCGTAGTTAATTACGTGGCTGATTCCCTCCACATGAATACCGCGCCCGGCAACATCCGTGGCGATCACCACTTTGATGCGCCCGGCACGGAAAGATTCCAAAATGCGCAGGCGCTTGTCCTGGGGCACATCGCCAGATAGCGGCGCGCAAGACACCCCGTAATCGGTCAGTTTGCGCGTCAAACGGTCCACACCATCGCGCCGGTTGCGGAAGACCAGGACGCGCTCAACCGGCTCATTGCGCAGTATGCTTATAAGCAGGGCCAATTTGTCACGGGCGGACACCATATACACTTTCTGGGCAATGGCATCGACGGTGACTTTTTCATGTTCGACGGAAACCAGCGCCGGTTCGACCATCCAGGCGGAAGCCAACCGCATAATATCCTCGGTCAGCGTGGCGCTGAAAAGCATCGTCTGCCGCTGGTTTTTGGGAGGCAAACTATACACAATCCGGCGTATATCCGGAATAAAGCCCATATCCAGCATACGATCGGCCTCGTCAACGACCAGGATTTCAACATGGTTAAGATGCAGGACGCCCTTGGATTTAAAATCCAGCAGGCGACCAGGGGTGGCCACCACCAGATCGATACGATTTTGGGCCAGCTCCGTTTGCTGCTTGCGATAATCCATGCCGCCATAGACCACCGCAACATGAAATGGACAATATTTTCCCAGATCTTGTGCATCCTTGTGAATCTGAATGGCCAGTTCACGGGTTGGCGCCAGGATTAAAGCGCGTGGCGTTCCATTGCCCAGCGGTTTGGGCAATGGATGGCGCAAAAAGTGCGTAAAAACGGCAATCAGGAAGGCCGCGGTCTTGCCAGTTCCAGTCTGCGCGCGCCCGGCAACGTCTTTCCCAGCCAGCGCCGGCGGCAACGCCAATGCCTGCACGGCCGTGCAATAGGCAAAGCCGAGATCGGCGACGGAGTGCATGAGCTCCACCGGCAATTTCATGTCGTGAAAACGCGTCTTGCCTTCCGCCAACGGGACCTTGAATTGGTCCACGCTCCAAGCTGTCTTTGGCGCTCCGGATGGCCGGAACGCAGCGGGTTCATGGCGCATGGGGTGCGGGTGCTTAGCCGCACCGGCATGCGGAGCCGCACCCGTGCGCGCCAGCGGCGCAGTGCGCGGCGGCAAATCTTTGGACGGAATCGGCCTTGACAAGGTCGGGCCGGCTGCCGACTGAGCCCGCACGGTGGCCGCTTTGCGGGCTGGGACTGTTTTGAAAAGAACGCGACCAATCTTATGCAATAAACGTTTAATAAACTTCCTCCTACCTAATGTTTCACCATTCGTTGCCGAATTTAAAACAATCCCCGCACCCGACCGGTCTTCACATCGACATCGATGTTGCGGAAGGCCGGATTCGAAGCCGTGCCGGGCATAAGCTTGATGTCACCGGCCACCGGCACGACAAAGCCCGCGCCCCGATATATCAGCATATCCCGAATCGGCAGTTTCCAGTCGCGCGGACGACCTTTAACCGCCGGGTCATGCGACAGACTGAGATGGGTCTTCACCATGCAGGTGCCCAGCTTGGCAATTTCGGGATCGGCCTCAAACGCCTTGGCCTTTTGCAGGGCAACGTCGCTATACACGACACCCCGGGCGCCATAGACCTGCCTGGCAATCGTGTCGATCCGTTGGCGCAGAGGCATGCCAAGGTCATAAAGAAACTTGAAACGGCTTTTTTCACTACAAGCCGCGATCACAGCCTCCGCCAATTCACGGGCGCCTTCGCCGCCTTTGAGCCAATGCCGGGAATGCGCCGCCAGGGCGCCAT
>CAZTWL010000033.1:0-42656 GCA_964617825.1 uncultured Verrucomicrobiota bacterium | reverse complement strand
TACCGCGGCGTGCCGACCCAGCCCGGCCGGCCCAGTCCGTGGCGCGACCGGCCGGCGGCGGAAAGTCTGGACTTGTTCCGCCGGATGAAAGCCGGCGAATTCGCGGACGGCCAGTACGTTCTGCGCGCAAAAATCGACATGGCCTCCCCCAATCTGCACCTGCGCGATCCGGTGATTTACCGCATCCGCCGGGCGCCGCATCACCGCACCGGCGACACCTGGTGCATTTACCCCATGTACGATTTCGCCCACTGCCTGTCCGATGCCGTCGAGGGCATCACCCACTCCATCTGCACCCTGGAGTTCGAAGTCCACCGGCCGCTTTACGACTGGATCCTGGACCAGCTCAAGACCGCCTGCCATCCCCAGCAGATCGAGTTCGCGCGGCTCAACCTGACTTATACGATCATGAGCAAGCGCAAGCTTCAGGAGCTGGTGACAGCCAACGTGGTCTCCGGCTGGGACGATCCGCGCATGCCGACCCTGGCCGGCATGCGCCGGCGGGGCTATTCGCCCGAAGGCATTCGCGAATTCTGCCGCCGCGTGGGCGTAACCAAGGTCAACAGCCTTTCCGATTTCGCCCTGCTGGAGCATTGCATCCGGGACGACCTGAACAAGCGCGCTTCGCGGGTCATGGGCGTCTTGAATCCCCTGCGAGTCGTGATCGACAACTATCCCGAAAACCAGGAGGAAACTTTCGAGGCCCAGAACAATCCGGAGGATCCCGGGGCCGGAACGCGCCGCGTGCCGTTCTCCCGCGTATTGTTCATCGAGCGGGACGATTTCATGGAAGACCCGCCCAAGAAATTCTTCCGCCTGGCCCCCGGGCGGGAAGTGCGCCTGCGCAACGCCTGCTTCATCAAATGCGAACGCGTCGTCAAAGACCCGGCCAGCGGCGAAATCATCGAGCTGCATTGCACCTATGATCCCCAGACGCGCGGCGGCAACGCGCCCGACGGCCGCAAGGTCAAGGCAACCCTGCACTGGGTCTCGGCCGCGCATGCCCTGCAAGTCGAAGTGCGGCTCTATGACCGCCTGTTCACCAAGGAAAACCCCGCCGACGAAAGCGACGGCGCGGATTTCAAGAAGCATCTCAATCCCGATTCGCTCAAGACCATCACGGCCTATGTCGAGCCCAGCCTGAAAAACGCCCGGCCCGGGAGAAGTTACCAGTTCGAACGCATCGGTTATTTCTGCGTGGACCCCGATTCCGGCGAATCCAAACTAATCTTTAACCGCACCATCACCTTGCAGGATCTCTGGAGTAAAATCCAGGCCTCGGCCGCCAAGCCAACCGTATAGCCAATGACGTCGGGCAACAGTGTTTGGCACAACACATCAAATCACCTCGAGATAGTCTTTTACCGGCAAGGGCGGGAATGGAGCAGTCGGAAGCGTTTGATACCAGAAAACGGTCGAAGCGATGTCGTCCTGGCGCGGTAAATAGCGCCCCCCGCTGCGCCAGCCGAGTGCCTGGATGGTGACTTTGAGATCATGCTCGAAACGCACCGGATCCATGATATGCCAACGATAAAGGCTAAAGCGGGTCTGCGACCGGTAGAGGCCGTCAGGCCGTAAGACCTGGAACAGCCCCGCGTAGGGCGTGCAAAACTCGCGATAGCCGCCGTTTTCCTTGCCGGTGTCGAAGTTATATGATCCGCAGAAATAGTCCTCCGTGCCCGTCCCGCAGATGGTCGGAAACTTCTCGTCGCCGTCCAAGTAGAATTTAATCTCACCCTCGCCCCACCAACCGTTGTTATTGACGCCCCAGGCGATGAAAGTGCCGACATATTGACCTTGCCCTTGAACACCATCTAGCAGCGTGTGCACTTCCTTATATGGCAAGGGATTGGAGCGGCGCCACTGGGCGTGGAAATAGGCACAATCTGCGGGCACATCAGTCAACGTGTAATTGACCTGGTAATAGAGGGTTATGCCGTTCTTATTGGGATCGGCCAGGTCGCTCGCCTGGATGTTTTCCACCGTAATACGGCAATGCTTCCGAAACGGCATTTCCCAATAGCTGTTGAAAGCGCTGCCCGGATTCACACAGATTGGAAGCGATGAAAGCTGACGGAAGTTGGCCCCTTTGTGGAAGCCCCCGTCATCAGTACCCCAACCGCAACAAAAAAAGTCGCCAAGCGGAACCTCAACGGAAGGCTTTTCCTGATTGTCCCAGTAGATCCGCAGAATAGAGAAGCGCCAATTGCCGGCGGGCGTCATCCAAATTTGCTGGATGGCTCCGGGACCCTTGACGTCCGCCACGGTGAAGGTCTCCCCAGCCTGGATGCGCACGGAGGGACTGACCTTCCATCCGACGCCGAGTTCGCGGGCGCAGTTCTTGCCGGTGCCATTGTCCGCCATCGCGGCTTTTCCTTTCTCCCCCGCGAAGTTCTCCGGGCTGATCGACCGCGTTTTGGCCTTCGAGACCCGTGAAAGGTTGCCAAGCGACATTCCAAGACCGTTAAATTCCATGTTTTTTTCTCCCATCTTTCGATGTTAATAGACGCGGATCGGGGCTTCAATATTCCACCGCCCAATAAATTTGTCTTCTAAATATTGCATCAATGACGATAGAGCCTAGGACAAATTTTACAAGGCTTCGCGCTGGTTATAGGCGGGGGCGGAAGTGGGCCAGCCGGTTTGTTCCTGCACAAATGCGGCGAACGCCAGGGCCGTGGCGGATTCGCCATGGGTTACAAAGACGCGGCGCGGCGGTTGGGCGCAGCCCCGCAGCCAGGCAAGGAGCTCATCACGATCGGCATGCGCCGAAAATCCGCGCAGCTGTTCGATGCGCGCGCGGACGTGATGCCATTGGCCTAAAATACGCACTTTTTGGGCGCCATCCAGAATTTCCCTGCCGAGCGTGCCCACGGCCTGGTAGCCGACGAATAGAATGGTGTTGATCGCCTTGCCGATGGTATTCGCCAGATGATGCTTGATCCGTCCGCCATTGCACATACCGGCGCCGGCAATGATCACCGCCGGACCGCGGACCTTGTTGATGGCTTTCGATTCCTCCACCCTGGCCGTCAAGGTTATGATGCCTGCGAGCGCATCCAGCTGGCCGCCCGTCCCGATTAACGCCATGGTTTCCTCGTCGAACAATTCCTTGTGACGGCGGAAAACTTCGGTGACCCGGATGGCCATGGGACTGTCGAGATAAATGGGCAGGCGCTGGATTTTTTTATCGCGGAGCAGGATGCTTAGATAATAAAGCAGTTCCTGTGTGCGTTCGATGGCAAAGGCCGGGATAACGACTTTTCCTCCCGCGTGCTGCGTTGCATTCAAAATTTGCGCCAGAGCCTCGGGAATATCCACCGTGGGCTCATGGATTCGGTCGCCGTACGTCGATTCCATGACCAAGTAATCGACCGCGCTGCATCTAGCCGGATCCTGGATGATCGGCAGACGGTTGCGCCCCAAATCGCCGGTAAAAAGAATGCTGCGTGCGGTCGACGCCGAACTTAGATCCAGCTTAACCATCGCCGACCCGAGAATATGGCCCGCTTCGAAAAATCCGGCCTTGATACCGGGCGTGACCGCCACAGGCAGGTTATAGTCGACCGGCGTAAAGAAAGGCAGCGCCGCCTCCGCATCGCGAATCGTATATAACGGCAAATCCGGATATGGCCCCCGCCGGCCTTCCTTTGCATGCCGCTTGGCTTTGGTCAGGGCATCTTCCTCCTGGATTTTGGCGGAATCCAGGAGGACAATCTGCGCGATCTCGGCTGTCGCCGGGGTGCAGTAAATCGGCCCCCGGAATCCTTCGCGGACCAGCTTGGGCAGCAGCCCGCAATGATCGAGGTGGGCATGGGTCAGCAATACGGCTTTGATCCGTGTCGGGGCGATCGGAAATGGCGCCCAGTTCCGTTCCCGGAGCGCCCGTTCCTGGTAGAGCCCGCAATCCACCAGGACAATGTCATCGTCCACTTCCACGGCGTAGGATGAGCCGGTCACATTCTGCGCCGCACCGAGAAATGTCAAGGACATGGGCATAATGATTCAATCCTCAACCGCTCACTTGACGACAACTTTAAACACATTCGTGTCCGCCGGAGGTTGGTCTTTTTCCCACGGTCGGACATACTTCAGCGCGACTTCCGCTTGTCCGCGGCCTACTGCTTTGAAAACCCAGACTTCGTGCCCGCCAGCCCCGGCCAGCTTGGTGTCGGACTGAATATAGTCGTTGGTGACCAGAACTACAATCTTTTCATCCAGCGGGCCGGCCAGTTGCCAGCCATATCCGGTTGTCAGATTGGAACGCAGGCGCAGGACAAAACGGCGGCCGGCATCTACCGCAATCGCTGCCCCGGGATTGAGATATTCTTCCACCTGTTCCTGAGGCGCATTTGTCGCCGAAAACGACTCCGGCACGGCGCAAACCAGAACACCCAAGCTCAGGCAGATTATGCGGCTAAAGCAGGTTTTTATTTGTACTCCTTAAAACACCGTCCCAAGCATTAATAAAAATTTTTGATACCATAAGTGTGCATGGATATCAAGGGCGATTATGAGCGGGATGCACCCGAGAGGAGTTGAACCTCCACAGCCATTAAATGCTCGGATATGCTGTTTTTCCTGGCAAAGGCGAACATCAAATACCGCCTGGACATCGGGGCACGTTACCACTGATGTTATTTTTGGGAGGCGGCCCCGTTTCATTAGCCCCCCTCTACAAAATGCTTTCAGGCAGATGCGGAAGCTTCTCGGCATGCGGGGGTAGAGGCATATCACATTTAAGCCCCAGGGCATTCACTCGGAAAGGTAAACCAGCGTAGCGGTCTTGTCACCCAGCTGAGCCTTTATTACGTCAAGGGCCTTTTCATCAAAAGGATAGGTCTCCCCGTACAGCATGCCAAGGCTTCTGCCCTTGTATTGGGCAATGAGCGTGTTCTTATACACGTACTTCCTGTTTCCCGTATCGTTCGAGATCATCAGGGGGCGCCCTTGCGAAATATAAATAATATTGTCCTCATAGAAGCAGTCTTTCACATCTTCGGGTATGCCGCAGCTGTGCAGGGACGGCGCAGTGGCTGCCCGCCAGGGGCATCCCCAGCCGTATCCGCCGTATCTTAAATAATTTCCACGGCAGATAAGATCCTCTATGGCGCCGTTTATACAGTAGTTGGACTGCTCAATGCCCCAATAGAAATATTCGATAAGGTTGTCCAAATACCTGATTTTGCGCTGCACGACCGGATTTTCCATGACCTCTTTCCTGTGGAACTGATGTGTAATGGGGGTATCATAGATCTGGTACATCCAGTTGTTTTCGACAAAATATCCGTTACAGGCGCCGTATACCTCGACACCGTTGCCGTAGCGAACAAGATTTCCGCCTCTGAAGCCTTTGAGTATCGAACCGCCGACCCAGTCTATCACGCAGTTGCGGACTGTTAAATTTGTGCTCCCGCCTATGACGGCAACGCCGTGGGCCCCGCCAAAGCATAAATGCAGGTTATCGACGGCGCTATTTGACCTGCCCGTAATTACATGGCCGCCTTCAGCGATTTCAATCGACTTGAAACGTCCGCCGGGATTTCCCTTGCAGGAATAAAGATAAAGCGCGCCGGTATCAAGGTCGCTGTAATGGGAAAGATCCGTTTTCATATCCTTATAACCGGCAAAGCCTGCCACGCCCTTGGTCATCATAGTGGAAACAAGTTTGTCATACCTGCCGATGTCGGCCGGGTCATGGTCAAAGGCAACAAAACCTACATTTGATACGGTTTCTGCCAGAGCAAAAACATTCGGTGCGTCCGTAAGAATCCAAAGTCCCGGATCGGCATAGTTTTTTCTGGAGCCGTTGATGATCGGCTTTGGCCCTTTTCCGTATGCGGAATAGTCCACGCCTGGAATGGTTATAAATTTGCCGCGGAATGTCCCGCCGCGTTCAAACAAAACCGCATCGCCCGCTTCTACGGGCTTCTGCGTCATGCCCTCGATCGATGCAATTGCATTTGCGGGTGAAAGCCCGTCATTGGCGTCATTCCCCTTGTTTGAAATGTAATAGCGCTTGCCGCTGCACTTGAAATTCGATTGGCTTTCAAGCACGGCATTTTTCATACGCCAAAGCTTTTCGTCCAAGAATTTGAGCATCTCATCTCCCGAGAACCGGGAGTATCCGGTAACCGTTGCTTTCATTTTTTCAACATCCTCGCATTCTTGTGTGCGCCGAGTTTTCGGGCGTAAAAACGCCGGACACTTATGAAAATTTATTGTGAACTTCGAAGGTGCGATTGCAAGCGAAAATTGACGACAAGGCTACTTTGCATACAGCTTTTGCGAGGTCATGCTTCTCAACCGCAGCAGCTTTGAATTTTCCGCCGCTGGCGCAAGGCGTTTAAGGAAAGCCGCAACAAAAAAACCGCAGGATCAAAATTAATTGACCCTGCGGCCCATGCAAATTTGGGGTGCACCCGAGAGGAGTTGAACCTCCACGGCCGTGAGGCCACTAGAACCTGAATCTAGCGTGTATGCCAATTTCACCACGGGTGCGCAAAACTCGAATACCATACCACGACTTGCCACCATGTCAAGCGAACAGCATTTCAATCCGGGGACATCGGCGCAAAGCGCGCAACAACCTGGTCAGGGTTTTGAACCTGACGAGTTCATCATCTGGCCGATCAACCCGCCTGAGCCGATTTTCTTCTTGGCCTTCTCCAACGCCGCCTTTTCTTCCGCCGATGGAGCCGCATCCGGCGCCGGGGCTGCTGTCTCGATTCCGTCCAGGACGGCGATTTGGCCGTTGGGCTGTTGCGTCAGGCTGGCCATACCCCGGACGCCGGCATAGCTCTTGGCAAACAGCTGAACGCCAAACGGCGTAAAGGCCGTATGCACGTAGCCCATGCCCGCGGTTTGGAACAGAACATGCAAGTTGCCGGCTTCATCCAACTTACACTCGAGCGGCCGCACGCGAATGATCCGGCCCAGGTTGAACAAGCCATATATCGCCTGATCGGAATCTTCGATCCGCAAATAAAGGAACTCGCCGTTATCTTTTTGAAAATAGGACAGGACATAGGTGCGCACCGCATGCGTGTCGCCGGAGACCCCGGACGTCAAACGCTGGATTTCAAAACCAGCGCTAATTTCCAGAATCGCTTCCGGCGAAACATAATGCATGCCGTTCATTTCAACGTCCGCGCGGATTTTATATACACCCTGTTTGCGAACGGCATACAGACGGGGCACATTAAAGCCAAACGAGCGGATTTCGCCCGGCATGATCGCCACATCGCTCACCAACGGCGCATTGTCGCATCGGGGAACGGCCCGGCCGCCGTCATGTTCGACATCGAGCCAGAAACGCACAGGGCCATGGCGGGAATCCATCGTCAACATCTGCCCGCTGTTGTTTTGAATAGTTACCTGGGCAACAACATCCTCATACAGGATCGCTTTGCCCGACGGGAGCGTCAGGGAAATCGCAACCTGGGCGACAACCCAGGCCGGACCCGCCAGTAGGCCGATCGCCGCGCCTAGCCCCAATTTCCATTGCCGCTCGATTTGCATGGACACCTCCCGTATTAACATCCCGCCCCAGGCAACTTTTCCTTTACTTTGAATCGCGATATCGGCAATATAGCCGTCAACACCAGATAACTCAATGCGAATATCCGTCCTTGATTACGCAGGCAGCGACAAGCTGCTGACAGCAGACGGTTTATGGTCAACGGATGAAGACCAATAAGTAATGGTTAGGAACCCAATCCCGTATTTCGTCAAACGGCATCGACCATTAACCGTTCACGAGTGACAGCCCATGAATTCGCAAAACCAGCAAGAACATGTGTCGACACCCTGGCTCATGGATGTCTTCAATAACTCGCCGGATATGATCGTCGTCTTGGATCATGAAAACATCATCCGGCAGGCCAACAGAGCCTTCCAGGCAATCTGCGGCAAGGCCATTGGGACTAAAATAACCGACTTTATCCCTGCCGAACAACGCAGCCAATGGCCCCACGATCTTAACAAGCTGACCAGCGGAAAATGGACCAGCCTGGACAGCACATTGCTCAGCGACAAAGGCAGGACGATAACCAGCCATATCACCCTCATCGCGCACAGCACCCAAAACGGAAAATCCGTCGTGGTTTTACATCTTCAGGACGCCTCAGTTTATCACTCAGTGGAGCGGGCCATGGTCGAGGCCCAGGGACAATGGGAGCGTTCATTCGACGCCATCGCCGACTACATGTGCCTGCTGGATTTATCCGGCCACATTTTACGGGCCAACCAGGCCATGATCAAGCGGTTTGAGCCGACCTATGGCAATCTGATCGGCAGCGATTACCGCAAAATTTTCGGCGTGGCTGACGGAGCCCATACGCCCAACGCAGTGACTGCCTCGCCCTTTGTAATCCCGAAAATCGAATTACCCAATTTGAAGGGCTGGTTCACGGTCTCATCCTTCCCCCTGAAAGACGAGAAGGAAGCCACCGCGGGCGCCGTCTTGATTGTCCGGGATGTTTCCGATCAGCATGTCACCGCCGAGGCCCTTAAAAAAGCCGAAATCAATCAGCACCAGACCTCCAAGATGGAAGCCATCGGACGGCTGGCCGGCGGCATTGCCCATGATTTCAACAATATGCTGACTTCCATTCTGGGCTACAGCTCGCTCATGCTGAAAATGACTCCGCAAGACGATCCGCGGCGCAACGATATCCATGAAGTTATCCTTGCGGCGGAACGCGCCACGGCGCTCACCCGCCAGCTGCTGGATTTCAGCCGCAACCAGACCATCGAGACCAAGAGCGTCAACTTGAACGCCACCATCCAAAACATGAAAGAGTTCCTGAGTCGGACGCTCGGGGAAAAGATCAAACTGAACCTGCAACTGGAACCCAATCTGCACAACATCAAGGCCGATGTGTCGCGTCTGGACCAAGTGATTATCAACCTGGTGGTCAATGCCCGCGATGCCATGCCCAACGGCGGCCAGCTGATGATCGAGACCAGCAACCTGACTCTCGACAATACCTTCTGCGCCACGCACCCGAACTTGGCTCCGGGCAATTATGTCGAGATGGAGATCAGCGACACTGGCGCGGGAATACCACCCAACGTTCTCGAACATCTCTTCGAACCTTTTTTCACGACCAAGGCCAAGGGCAAGGGCACAGGATTAGGCTTGACCACGACTTACGGAATTGTCAAGCAATTCGGCGGGCACATTATGGTCTATTCGGAAATCGGCCGCGGCACCACCTTCAAGATTTATTTCCCCGTATCGTATGCCGCGGACGAGGCGGTCTTGCCCGGCGCGCAGGATAACGCCCTCCTGCGCGGCAACGAAACAATCATGGTGATCGATGATGAAACCAATATCGTCACCATGGTCAGCCAGATACTGGCCGAACTGGGTTATCATGTCATTTCCGCCAGCAGCGGCTGTGAGGCGCTGGCCCTCAGCGACCAGTATGCCCAGACGATCGACATGGTGCTCACGGATATTATCATGCCGGAAATTAACGGGCCCGACCTCGTCCGAATGATGCGCCAAAAGCGGCCGGCCCTGAAAGTATTGTATATGTCGGGCTACGCCAACAAGGCGGCCGCGCAAATCGGCGCGCTTAAACTTGATATGGCCTTCTTGCAAAAACCGTTCAGTTCGGGAACCTTGACCCATTCCATCAGAAAAGTCTTGGCCGCGCCGGGAAAATAATGCATGATGCGCCGCAATTCGGGAACCGGGCGACTGCCTGTGCAATTCCGGCTTCCGGATGGCAACCGCATGATATGACTTTACCGGAGGCATATTTGCCACTGACATGCCATTCCGACTTCCGTCCTCCGGCAAAGGAACAGTTGAATAATAAGGAGATCAATACACGTGAAGCAAAATCGCGCGATGGTTCCTTTTATGGCCGCGGCGACTCACGTCGGCCTTACGTTCGATGACGTTTCGCTGATTCCCCGCTACGCCGATTTTCTGCCGAAAGATGCCGACATCGGCAGCCGGCTTACCACGCGGATTCGGGTCAATATCCCCTTCGTCAGCGCCTCCATGGATACCGTGACCGAAAGCAAAATGGCGATTGCCATGGCCATGCTTGGCGGAATTGGTATCATCCACAAAAACCTGGACGTGATTCATCAAAGTCGTGCGGTGGAAGCTGTCAAGCACCACCTGAACGGACTGATCCGCCACCCCATCACTTTCCGTTCCAGCGACACACTCCAGCAAGTCAAGGCGCGCAAGGAAGAAAAAGGCTATAGTTTTTCCGGCTTCCCCGTGCTGGATGAAAATGACCGTGTTGTCGGTATCCTGACGGCAGCAGACTCCAAATTCGCCCACGATCCGAACGCGCGCGTCGCCGACATCATGACCACGGCGATCATTACCGCCCCCCCGGAGACCTCGCTCCAGGACGCCTACACCATCATGAAGCGCAACAAAATCGGCAAGCTCCCGCTGGTGGAAAACGGCCGGCTGGTGGGCCTTTACAGTTTTTCGGATGTCAGCATCCTGATCGAAAACGCCCAGCCGCTCTTCAACCGGGATGCCCGGCACCGCCTGCGCGTCGGTGCCGCGGTAAGCCCCAATGACCACGAACGCGCGGAATCGTTGGCGGCCAAGGACGTGGATGTCATGGTTGTCGATACGGCCCACGGCCATAGTCAGGGCGTCATCACCATGTGCCAATGGCTTAAGCATCATTATCCGGAGATTGACGTGATCGCGGGCAATATCGCCACGGGCGAAGCAGCCCGGGCTCTCCTCAAGGCCGGCGCCGATGCCGTGAAAGTGGGCATTGGGCCCGGATCGATTTGCACCACCCGCGTCGTGGCCGGGATCGGGATCCCGCAGATTTCCGCCATTTATGATTGCGCCCAGGCTCTGCAGGGAGAGATTCCAATCATCGCCGATGGCGGCATTCGCTATTCGGGTGACGTGACCAAGGCCATTGCCGCCGGTGCGGACACAGTCATGATGGGCTCGGCCCTCGCGGGCACCAACGAAAGCCCGGGCGAAAAAATCATTCATCAGGGCCGTCAATACGTGGTCTATCGCGGAATGGGAAGCCTGGCGGCCATGAAAACCGGGCGCGGCAGCCGCGAACGTTACGGCCAGGCCGACGCAAAGGAAGAAGACCTGATTCCCCAGGGCGTGGAAGGCATCGTGCCGTTCTCCGGCAGTCTCGAAAAAGTGCTCACGCAATTCTGCGGCGGCCTGAGAGCCGGCATGGGTTACTGCGGCTGTCGGACCATCGCCGACCTGCATGAGCGCGCCTGCTTTGTCCGCGTATCGCCGGCCGGCGTCCGCGAAGCCCATGCCCATGACGTGAAGATCATCAAGGAAGCCCCCAACTACAGTTCAAACGCCATGGAGTCGTAACGCCTCTGGCGGTCGCGGCTTTCAATCTGCAATCTTCCGTGCGCCGTGGCAGCAGGTTTGCCGCCGCGGACGGGCCTTTGCCTGCGTCATATTTTGCCGCTTGTTCATTTCCCCCGCAGCGCGGCTCAGGCGCGCGCCATCGGCGAGAAGCCCGTTTCCGGATTTTCGGGTTTGTCTTTCAGCAACCATTCCATAGCCGCCTGTTTGTCGGAAAAGATCATGATCCATGCGCCGCGATTAACCGCGGTATCTTCGAAAAACTTGTCGGCATACACTTTGTTATAGATCACCGCCGTCTTGATGCCAAGGAGCAGAGCGGCCACATGTTTGCCCATAAAAAAACGATCGAGCTCCGACGGCAACCCGGTAACTGCTGACATATCCGCCAGGATCCGGCGATAGCCTCGCGTTTTCACTTCCGCCGCAGCCGTGTCGACAAAACGCATCAATTCCGCGGTAACCCAGTTTCCCGTAACCGTACAAGCCAGGTAGTCCAAGCCCGCCTGATGATCAATTGTCAAATTCATGGTTCAGTTTTCCATGCCAACCAGGTTTGGCCTCATATTAAATAGCGGAATGCTTTTGAGCATATCGAGGATAACGCTCGGCATCAAGCTTAGGCTCACAAGCGGCGAGATGGGATGCCGCGGCTTGCCCTTCAGCCTCTCCCGGACCTGTTGCGGCAAAATGATTCAAGGCGATTCAATTATGCGATTACGTTAGCCCCAAGCTCTATGGCGTTCAATCCCGATTTGATATCGTGTCGGGAACCATTAATCACGAGAGCATATGGAGCATTGCTCTTTACGGCAACACAACCATTTTCATCATTATAAATAATATCGGTTACAATATCTCCAAAATGCAGATTGGCTATGCCGTGCCTGCCTGGTTGATGAATTCGCCATGTAATGCATTTTTTCTGCGCATCGACCATGTGAAATCCAAGGACATTTTCGATGAACAGCGAAATCGGTCCCAGAGCCGACCATCCACAAAAGTTCGGGCGTACACGTTCTTTTCCATCGGTGGCAGGCGCATCGCGCGTTGGGCTATAGCACTCCCAAATTATGTGCGGCTCATATTCCCGATAGGTTCGGATCATGTGCATCAATAGTTTTTCAGCGGCCTTGTCGGCTTCGTCATAATAGCCGTATTTTTCCAGAGCCTTCGTGCCCATGTAGGCCGTCGGCAACCAGATGGCGCCGCGCCAATAATTTCCATCCGGCTTTGTAAAGGCAGGATCGTTACGGGCAACCGTCACCCAAGGGCGTTCTCCACCGAAAACATCCGGATCAGTTATGTGTTTGACCATTTTGGAGGCTTGGTCGGGACTGCACATTTCCGCAAACATTGGCCAATAAGAAGCTGGAGTTTTTACTTTCAAGCGCGCATGCGTTTCAGGATCAACATCATAGTAAATACCGTCATGTTCATCCCAGTAGTAATTATTTATGATGTTTTTGATTGCATTAAATTTTGCTTCCCATTCACCGGCAATATTCTTGTGCTCGATCCGTTCGGCCAAACGGGCAATATAGAGCGCGGAGAGCCCCTGCTGCGCAAGGGCATCAATCCAGAATCCTCCCTTTCGGGGAGTGTTGTCCATTCCGCTTTGCGCGCCCGCCCAATAATATCCATTGGCCGCTTTCCGCATTGTAACCGGGGCGCTTTGTTTTCTGATTTCCGCCATGGACTCGAAGCGCCAACCGGGAACAATGGCCTCCAACCACTCAAAATGTTTTTGCAGATACTGGGTCGTTGTAAGCAGGTTGACAATATGATCGTTGTTATTGGTAAAGAGATAATTGTCATATTCCGCCCAGGCAAACAAAGGCGGATTATCAGGATGCTGGATATTCAAGGGAAACGTTCCCGGAACATACAGCTGGGTATGGAGTGGAACATAAAAATTTTTTAAACTCTCCACACCAGGGAACTCCAATGGAGAGTATTTGCAGAACAGGGCCATGAAGCATGTATCCCAAATCCAGATACTATCATCCCAGAATGCCTCGTCGACATAGGGCGACTGGGGCAGTCCAGACCCCTCCTTCAGATGCGCATGCGCTTGCTCCCAAGCCGTCCAGTATAGTTCAATGAATTCGGAATTTTTATCGAACACAGGCACGGGAATATGTTTCTTCCAGGCCGTTGCTTGATCGCTCATCATTTTGGCTTCCTTTGTCGAACACATTACGGCTGCGGTTGCAGCGCGCGCTCCTTTGTCTTACTGGCCGATATGCGGAATTTAAGACCAGACCTGACCAACGGCCTCAGATGCCTCCGTCAGCTATTATCACCAAGCCACCCAGAGCGCACAAGTTCTATCGAAACGCTTTGTAATTGGCGTCTTTCGCGCTTTTGAGAGAGCAATCTATTTCCAAGATATTCTCAATCAATAGCCGCTGATGTATATAGGTTATCAATCAGGCCATCAATCCTCTTTTCGGCTTTTCACGCGGCTGGAACATGATGTTTTTTTTGGCCATGGCCTTTAAAACATCAAACACCCCATAGATAAGCTTTTGCTTTTTCGTGATTTTCATATAATCTGCACTTTTCAGCATGAGCATCCTGTGAGATGCTCATGCAAGCTTAAGAAACAGGGCATGGTAATAATTATGCCAAAATTCAAAGGATGCAATGTTGCCCATGAAGAAAGAAAATAAAATGTTTCTGTATGGCGCCAGTTTCGTACCGCTGTCCCTGGATGCGCATGTGCCCATGGAACAATGGGAAGACGGAATGAAGCAGATGCGCGACTTGGGCCTTAACGCCTACCGGGCCTTTGTGGCCTGGAACCGGATCGAAATCAAAGAGGGTATCCGCGATTTCCAGGAGCTCGATTACTCGCTGGAGCTGGCCGCGAAGTACGATCTCAAGGTGACTTTGAACCTTGGCGGAGTTTTCGGTAATTTGCAGGGGTTTCGTCCGCCACCTTGGCTGGTTTACAAGTATCATTGTCAACGGAGAATCAACAATCCTCTGCTGGCGCCGGTTCCGGCATCGCCGGACATGCTGCTCTGCAACGACGATCCGATCTATCGTCAAAAAGCCGAGGAATTCATGCGCGCAGTCGTTCAGCGGTATGCCGGACACCCGGCCCTGGAATGCTGGGCGGTCTGGAACGAGCCAGCCGGCAATCCCTGTTATTGCCGCCACACGGTGCGTTTTTTCCAGGAATGGCTGCAAAAAAGATACGCGCACCTGGAAGAACTCAACGCCAACTGGGGGACATTGTTTCCGATCGAGTTTCAATCCTGGAATGACGTGATGCCCGCGCCTTTGGAAGACAATATGGTGTGCAGGTCTCAGCGGCTCGATTGGCTCGAATTTTGCGAGGACCATTTTATCAAGCAGGTCAACGGCGTGGCCCAGCTGGTTCATGATATCGACCAGCGCCATCCGACCAGCTTGAATGTCATGGGCGTGCATGCGCGGGATTTCACCAAGATCCGGGTCGATCAAGCCGGCATATCCGCTTACATCGATCCGTATCCTTACGACGCCAGGAAGGTTAATCAATGGGTCAGCGTTTTCATGCAATCGGCGCGGGTGGGACGGCGGCTGGACGAAAAAGTGCGTATTATCGAAACTGCCGGCGGCCCGTGTCCTTTCGATCCCGACCATAATCGCGGCGATTCCGGCTTGGCGGAAGTGCGGGATTGGGGGTTTGTCGCCAATGGCGCCAGCATGATTTTGAACTGGAAATATCGCTCGCGCATTTCCGGAGGACAGGCCTGTCAGTTCAGCATGACCGGCTGGGACGGTTCGCCGACTGAACGGCTGAAACAGGCCGGACAACGGGCCAATATTTTCCGTCGAAACAGCGAGCGCATTCTGAATGCCCATCCGTTTGCAGGTCAGGTTGGCGTCTTGCACGACATGAAAATGTTCCGCTTGGCGACGGTCTTTGGATTTCACTCCCCGAATAAGAATTATTGCATGGCAACCAGAGATCACAGCCTGATGATCGTCAAGGACGCCGGATTTTCCATGGAATATCTGATGGATTCGCATCTCTTCGACGGAACGGCCTCGCGTTTCAAGGCTATTCTGATCCCGTTCTGCCCGTTTGTGACTCCCGCCGTCGGCGCAGCCCTCCGGGAATACGTGCAAAACGGCGGGGTCTTGATCGCCGAAGCGGCCTTTGCGCTCAAGGATCATTACGGCATTCAATACTGGCGCAAAACTCCCGGAGCCGGACTCGACGAAGTATTCGGTTTCCAGGCGGTCGACATGCTGGTCCTGGAAGATGAAGACCGTATGGTTCTCAATAACGGCACGCACCTGGAATCTGCCTCCCATTTCCGGGAAGTGATTACTCCTCTGAAGAATGCGGAGATTCTTGGCCGTTACCGCGACGGCGCCCCGGCAGTGATCAGCCATCGCTACGGGAAAGGCCGAACACTGTTTTTTGGCTCAATGATGTTGCACAACTACGGCTGGCAATCGCGCGGTTTACGGGACATGCTCCGCGATTTTATCGGCGAAAACGACGGAATTACCCCACTCTACCGCCTGGAAACGGAGCCGGAATTCGAGCCACTGGCCGGGGGACTCGGAGTTTATCCGGTTACGGTCGACAACCACGCCGTGGACGGCATATATCTTGTCAATTACAACAAGGCGCACATGAAGTTCCGGCTGAACATGGCCACAGAGCGGCTGGGCGATGCCTGCTTTACCGATATCGCCGACATCGTCAATCGGAAACAATACCGGCCCACATCCAGCGGTTCAAGGCAGGTGCTGGAGTTCGATATTGGCGGACAACAGGCCATCGCCCTTTTCCGGAACGGTTGACCATGGCGGTGGGAGCTTGGATCGCCGGAGATTGTCGGGAGATCCGGAGCTGTCCGACAGCAGGCTCGACCATCACTGCGCGCCGTTTGCGGGCAAATTCTTTGGCTTGCGGAAGCAGCCTGCTTTAGAACGCGCCGAAGAAGATGCTGGAGAAGGTGACGATCGGGGATGTCTCGCGCATTTCATCCACCGTGGCGCGGATATCGCCGATCATCTGCTTGACCTCCAGGTAGAGGCTTTCGTCATTGACCAGCAGCCCCAGCGTGCCTTCGCCGTGATTGATCTTTTCGGTAATCTCGTTGAAATTCGCCACCGAGTTTTCGATGTTACGCACCAGGCCGCGATCCTTGACGGCGGCCTTCAACTCGCCAACCACGTCCCGGGCATCGTTGTAGAGCGTGTCGTCATTGACCAGCTTGCCAATGGTCCCCTGGCCGGCATTGATTTTGCCGGTAATATCCTTGAGGTCCGCCGCCACGGACGAGACGAGCGCCATAACGTCCTTGGGAGTTTTACCCTTGACGACCGGGTCCAGCACCGGCGGCTCGGACGGGGTGCCTTCGCTAATCTGCAGGTAGCGCCCGCCCAGAACGGACGAAATAACGACCTCGACCGCGAAATCTTTCTTCAGGTGGATCGGGCGCTGGAGCGCCGCCACCACGCGCACGCCGTCTTCCTGAAGAATCAGGGCCTTGACCTTGCCCACGGTCATGCCGCGCATCATTACATTGTCGCCGTCGCGCAGGCCCATGACATCGGTAAAGACCACCTCGAAGGGATAGGTCTTCTGAAACACGTTTTCGCGGCTGAGCACGATGGTGAAGACGCACAAGCTCAGCAAGGCCACGAACATAAACGTCCCAACCATCACCTCCATGCTCAATTCCCGTAATCTATTGCGTTTCATGTTCCGTCCTTTCCCAAGCTCCCTTTTTGGTAATATATTGCGCGTCCAGAAACCTTTTCACAATCTCATTTTTCGACTGGATAAAGTCGGCCGGCCGCGAGATCTCGAGAATGCGCCCTTCGTAAATCATGGCAATCCGCGTCCCAATGGCCAGTGCGCTGAAGAGATCATGGGTCACGACGACGCTGGTCACCTTCAGTTCCAGGCGCATCTGGTCGATCAGCTGGTCGATGGCGCGGGAAGTGACCGGGTCCAGCCCGGAAGTCGGCTCGTCATAGAGAATGATTTCCGGATTCATGACAATGGCGCGAGCCAACCCCACGCGCTTGCGCATGCCGCCGGAGAGTTCCGACGGCATCGCTTCATGCACGCCGGACAGGTTAACCAGGCGCAATTTTTCATCGACCCGCTTTTCGATGGCGTCTTCGCTCATATTCGTTTTCTCGCGCAGGGGCAAGGCCACATTATCGAACACACTCATCCATTCCAGCAGGGCCGCGCTCTGGAACAGCAAGCCGAATTTCTCCCGCAAACGCACCAAATCGGCGCCTTCGGCCGCGCTGATGGCCTCGTCACCCACATAAATCTTGCCGATATCCGGCGTCAGCAGGCGGATCATATGCTTTAAAGTGACGCTTTTGCCCGCGCCGGAGAAGCCGACAATCACAAAAGTTTCGCCGCGCTCAACCTTAAAATTAACGTCATTCAGCACCTTGCGCGGGCCGAAATATTTAACGACATGTTCGAAACGGATCATTCGTAAAACAACCTCGTTATGATGTAACCGATCACAAGAACCGACAGGAACGAAATGACCACGCTGCGGCGCGTGGCCCGGCCAACGCCCACCGCGCCCTCCGTGGTGGCGAAGCCCTCGTAACAGCAGATCGTTGTAATCGTGACACCGAAGACAAACGACTTGAACAGGCCCACATAGAGATCCTTGTTTTCCGCCCAGCGGATGGCGTTATCGAGGTAGGCGGGCACCGACACGCCCAATTGAGTTGTGCCGACAATTGCGCCGCCGACCACGCCCAGCATGCAGGCATAAAACGTCAAAACGGGCGTCATGATCATCATGGCCGCCAGGCGGGGCATCACCAGAAAACGCACGGGGCTGATCGACATGACTTCCAGGGCCGCGATTTCTTCGGAAACCGTCATGGTGCCCAATTCCGCCGCCATGGCCGAACCCACGCTGGCCGCCAGGATCAGGGCGGTCATAAACGGCCCCATTTCTCGCAACATGGAGACCATAACCGCCAGGCCGATATTGACCTCCTGGCCATACTTGCGCAGCTCGAGCCCCATTTGCAGCGCCAGGATCATGCCGGTAAACATGGCCACCACGGTAATCACGCCCAAGCTCTTGATCCCGGTAACATAGAGTTGCTGCAGGACCACGGGGCGCGAGCGCTTGCTCAAGACAAACCGCAGACAGAGCACCGCTTCCCAAAGGATCAGCAGTCCCCGGCCCGCATTGCGACAGCTCAACAGCACAGCCCGACCCAGTCTCCCGCGAATGTTAATGGGCGGCGGCAAAAATTCAGGTTCGCGCGTGATCATTGACCGGACACTTTCCTCGCTCGACCTCTCTCCCGAGGGAGAGGAAGCTTGTTTTTGACCCCAGCGATCTTCGCTCAAAACTTCAGGAAGTACAATACTCTAAAGGTTTTCTTTGCGCCAGCGCGTTCGTAACCCGCCAGCCCTTTCAGCAACGACCAACTCCCGCCGGCGCCGCCGCCTTTGCGGTCAACTTCAAAGAGCGGGAAGAGGGATAGATGCTTAGGACCGTCTGCCGCCCGACGCCAGCGGAACAAGCCCCAAAGCAGCTCATCCTCCTTAAGCGACCCGCAAGACGCATGGGAATATAGCGTCCATAACGGCGCATAATTCCGCTCGATGTATTTATAATCCATAAAGGGGAACAAACTGAGCACCCGCAACTGGAAGCGGTCCGGCGCGCTCTGGCTGGAAAACAACGGCCAGACCTTGAGCGAACGCGACACCAAATCCATCTGTCCCGGCGCCTCGCGCGAAGGCTTATGCTCGCTCGTATAGTACAGGAGCGGCATCAGCATGATCCGGAAGCGCTCCTCCAGCGCTCCATAGCGCCGCGCCTGCCGGTAAAGCGGCCAGAGAACAAACGAAGAATCGTTGCCTTCCATGGTCTTACTCCCCCAGAACGGCCAGAAATACAAGCGGTTCACCGTGCCGGAACTCCATTGGAACAGCGGCCAGGGGCAGTTCACCTCGCTCTTTTTGGCGCCCTTGGAAAACCTGGTCAGGGGCGGCACGACCATCCAGGTTTCCTGGTTGGACAGCTTGAGATGACCAACCAGAGGAAACAAGATATAGCCGCTCCCGGAAGATTTTGGATAGTTATATTTGACCGAGGACCAAACCGGCCAGAGGATAAAACGCTTTTCGTAATCCATGCGGAATCGCGTAATTCCATAGAAGGGAAGAACTCGGAAACGGTCATGACCTCCACCCCAGGTATAGGAGACAAAGGGCCACAGCCAGGATCTGGTCTCGGTTTGGTTCGTGCGGTTATACATCGTCAAGGGGAAGAGCACAAACCAAGTCTCGTCCCAACCGAGGAAATCGCGCAGGACGCCGCCGAACGGAACAACCGCCAGATAAGGTTTGCGGTCAAAACCGCGGCCCTGGAAATAGAACGGGAACAGCGCGAACTCATACCGCCCGGCCGCATCGGTTACATCGAAATCGTTCCGGTACAAGAGCACCATGAAGTGCCACATGCTTTGGGTGTCAAGCTGCTTATCTATCCAGACCGGCCAAAGCACATTGGCCTCGCGGCGCTTGATATTGGGCTCGTCAAGCACGCTATAGAGCGGATGCAGCGCCCGGAACACATGGTTGCTGTCGGCCCGGTTACATTCCAGGAACGGCCCCAGCGCGCGCCAGCGCGCATTGCCAAACACGTCCGTATCGCGCGAGTATAGCGGCCCAAAATCAACGTCCGCGGCAACGGCCGGCATTGATGCAAAAACAACGGCCAGGAAAAACCCCAACCGCATATGGCGCCAAAAATTCATGGCTTGCACTATAGCACATCCCCGGTCTTTGACCATAGCCGGGTTTCCACCGTCTTTTGTCCAGAGGATCGCGTTAGATACGCCCGGCAGAACTCCTCGATTTTCCAGGATTCTTTGCGGCGCTGCGCTAAATATTAACGCCCCAATCGCCGTATTCATTCTCCGCTCTCTCGCTCTCTTTTTTGCATCCAAGCGCCAGCCCAGCATCTATCCGATCATCGCCACGAATAATTCGCGGGATCGGCTTGACACGCAAAACAGCGATATGCGAGAGTGCCCCATTGCCGAAGCGGGTATCCGATCCGGGCCGATCCATTCGCATCCGCATGACCGGCAAAGCCGACCGATAGAGGTATAGAATGAATGACAGCCTTCAACGCAAAGCCGATCTGGACACGCCCTGTCTGGTCCTGGACCTGGAAATTCTGGAACAAAACCTTCGGAAAATGCAAGCCATGGCAGCGCACGCCGGCAAGCGCTTGCGCCCGCATGCCAAGACGCATAAGTGCTCGCAACTGGCCCGGCGTCAAAGGGAACTCGGCGCTATCGGCATCTGCGCGGCGAAAATATCGGAAGCCGAGGCCCTTTGCCGGGCAGGCATCGACAACATCCTGATTACCGGCCCCGTGGTGACCAAAACTAAAATCGACCGACTGGCAGCGCTGTGCGCCAGGACATCGGAGCTTATCGTAACGGTCGATCACCCCGCCACGATCGATCAGCTTGATGCGGCCATGGGCAAATGCAGCCTGATCATGGACGTCCTGCTGGACGTGGATGTCGGCCTGCATCGCACGGGCGTGCCGCCAGCAGGCGCACTCGACCTGGCCGATCGGATTCTGGCCCGCCGCAATTTGCGCTTGCGGGGCATCCAAGCCTACGCCGGCCAGCTGCAGCACATCCGTTCGTATGCCGACCGTAAAGCCGGCTCGCAGCATTGCCTGCAACAAGCCGCCGGAATCTTCCGCGCCTTGCAGGCCAGGGCGTCAACCGCCAACATTTTCAGCGCCACCGGCACGGGCACCTCCGACATCGACCTGGCCATCCCAGAACTTACCGAACTGCAGACGGGATCCTATGCCTGTATGGATGCGGAATACATGTCCATCGGTTCGGCGAAAAACGACCACAGCTTCACGGACTTCGGTCCGGCGCTGCGCCTGCTAACAACAGTCGTCAGCGTCAACCAGAAAGAACATGTCACCATCGATGCCGGTTTGAAAACACTCTATCGGGACGGGGCCGCGCCGCAGGTAATCTCACCGGAATATGCCGGCCTGCGCTACGACTGGTTTGGCGATGAATATGGACGCATCACCGCATCCGGGTCCGCCGGCCTGCCGCCCCTGGGCGCCGTCTTGGAGCTGGTCACGTCGCATTGTGACCCAACGATCAATCTCTTCGACCGGTATTATGTGGTCCAAGGCCCAAACGTTGTCGATATCTGGAACATCGATCTGCGCGGCTGTAGTCAATAAACCGCGGGGTAAGCATCGGAACCAAGCGCCAGGCAAAAGCCGACATCGCCCAGACTCATGCGCAGTTACCCAGCTTCCCGCACCTTGCCCTGTTTCGGTTTATACCCTGCAGCATATCCTGCCTTATCCACGCGGAACCGCTACAAAAAAACACGGAGTTTTTGGACAGGATTAACAGGCTGTACAGGATAAGACCCAGAAAGAGCTTGGTTTGATTCTCGCTCCCCATCCTCTCAATCCTGTCAGAATTCCAAATTCTTTGCTCGATATTCTGCGGATTGACTAGGTTTTGGGCAAAAGCTCACCTTAGAACTGATGCAAGCTATCTTTGATGGCCTGTTCTTCCGAGACCCCCACCCCATTTTGCTGCGCGTGCATGGCAATATTATACAACACACCGATCTCTATCAGGGAAATTATCAGACTGGAGCCGCCCGCACTGATGAACGGCAGGGGCAATCCCTTGGTGGGCAGCAGGCCGATGACCACACCGATATTGATGACCGCCTGCAGGGTAATCATCAGAGTAATGCCAAAAGCAAGAATACGCCCGAATGTGTCCGGAGCCCTCAGGCTGATCCGCACGCCGCAAAAAAACAGCCCGGCAAAGAGCATCACCACCCCCAAAGTAGCCGCAACCCCCAATTCCTCGCCGATAATGGCAAAAATAAAATCCGTGTGCGCCTCCGGCAAATAGTAGTGCTTCTGGATGCTGGCGCCGAGACCCACGCCCAAAGGGCCGCCGGCAATAAAGGCATTAAGCGCGCTCAAAAGCTGGAAGGCATACGTCTGCGCATACAGTTCCGGGTTCAAAAACGCCACGACCCGGTTCATGCGCACGGGATTATGCATGACGGCCGCAGCAAACCCGCTGAAACCGATTAAGGCAAACACCACCAGATAGATCGCCCGCGTCCCACCCGTATACAGCACCGCCAATCCCACCACGCCACAAAGCAGCGCCGTTCCAAAATCGGGCTCGATGAAAATCAGGCCGGCCACCATTCCGATGATGACCAGTGGCGCCACGGCGCCGCGCCAGAATTCGCGAACATGCCATTTTTCGCGCGCCAGCCACCAGGCCAATGCCAGGAGCAGCGCAAATTTGGCCAACTCCGAAGGCTGAATACTCAAGATCCCCACATGGAACCAGCGGCGACTGCCGCCGATTTTGGAACCGATGCCGGGAATCAATACCGCCGCCAGGAGACCAATCGAAACCACGAGGCAAACCAAGGCCAAGGGACGCCAGCGATGATAATCGATTTTGCAGGCTAAGCCGCCCGCAATCGCCGCCATGAGCAACCACAAAGCCTGACGCTTGACGAAATAGTTCGGGTCATCGTAAAGCGTAACGGCCTTGATGCCGCTGGTGCTGGCGAGCATCACAATGCCCATGGCCAGCAGGAGTAGAACGATGAGAATTAGAACGGTGGGCGTTTTCCACATTACCCGTCTCGGTCACCCGGGCACAACAGACACATTGGTCCCGATTGCAGCTAAAGGCCAACGTCAGGGAATCTTTAAACGTTGCCCGACTTTAACCGTGCGATTCGTGCCAAGCTGGTTCAGCTCGGCGACTTCATCAACGGTTACCGCGTACAACTTGGCAACGGAATTGATATCCTCGTTAGGCTGAACAATGTGCGTAATGCCCGAATTGGCGACGGGCTTGGCAGGTGCAGGCGCAACGGACGGGGCCGCAGTCTCCGGCGTCGCAGACGGAGCCGCCGGTGCAGTTGTCGCCGGAGCAGTTGTCGCCGGTGCGGCTTCTGCCGGCGGGACTGGGGCAACAGCAGGAGTTTCCGCTGCAACCGGAGCCGCCGCAGCAGCCGGGGCCGCCGGAACGGACGGAGCCGCCGCCGAGGCATCCGGAATAATCAGCTTCTGGCCAATTTTCAGCTTGTCGTTCGCAAGCTTATTGGCTTCCCGCAAGGCACTAATTTTGGTGCCGCATTTCTTGGCGATTTTGGAAAGACTATCGCCGCTCTGAACTACATATTCCTTGCCGGCGCCCGGCACCGCTTCCGCTGCCACAGGTGCGATCGACGCCGCCGACGCGGCCGGGGCAGTCACATCAACCGGAGCGGACGGGGCCGCCGCTGCGGCCTCAACTGCCGGGGCTTTGGCCTTGGCCTTGACAGCGTGTTTGGCCGGCGCCGCCTTGATTTTTACGGTTCCCGGCAACATCAGTTTCTGGCCAACGCGCAATTTATTCGGATCGGACAATTTATTGAGTTCGACAATCTCGCTCCGGGAAATACCATACTGTTTGGCAATTCCGCCGATCGAGTCGCCGGACCGCACGACATATTCCGTCGTTTCCGTTGCCTTCGCTGTCTTCGCCGCTTCCTTGGGCGCGGGCTTGACGATCGGCGCTTTTTCCACCGCCTGCGGAGGCGGATAATTCACGGCATCCTTGGTCGTCGGCGGCATGGGCGTCGTTGTCATCGCCGCAGGCGGCGGCGTGCCGGTGCCGGACGTGGTGCCACAACCCTGAATAAAGAATAAAGCTCCGAGAGCGGCGCAGTGCAGCATCACAACAACGGTAATCAACAAAGCCGACGTTTTCATACTTTCTCCTTTGCGTTCGATGACCCTGTTTATAAAGCAAGCAAATCAGTCTTCGCCAAATATTTTTTCCCCAGCCGGACAGGCCATGATCAAGCCAACCGCCTTCGCGAAAAAAACCATTTGCTGAACTGCTTAAATATCCATCATCACCACGGCAGTGTCAAGTTATTTTTCAGCGGACGATAACGCTTGAACCGCGCGACTAAAACACTCGCCACGTTCCTCAAAACTGCGAAACTGATCGAAACTGGCGCAAGCCGGGGAAAGCAGAATCGTCTCGCCCGCACGGGCCTCCCGCCAGGCCTGCGCCAGGGCCTGCTCAAGGGTTCCGCTCAGCGCGCATGCCGTCGTCCCACGCCAGGCCGCAGCCATTGACTCGGCCGCCCGGCCAATCAGGTAAGCCGCCGCCACCTTTTCCGCCAACAGTTTCCTGGCGGGTTCATACGACTCGTGCTTGGGCAATCCTCCGGCAATCAGCCGGATCGGGCCGCGCGTCATGGTCAACGCCGCCAGCATGGCCGCCAAATTCGTGGCCTTGGAATCATTCACAAAACTGATGCCATGCGCCTCCGCAACTTTTTGCATGCGATGCGGAAGGGGCTGGAAGGCGTATGCGGCCGCCGCCAAATGGCGACCCTCCACCCCGCAGGCCGAGAGCGCGGCGGCCGCCGCAGCCGCGGTCAAGCCCATGACCTCGTTGTCGAATATTGTTCCGTGCAATTCCACCTTATCCAAGCCAAGCGAGTTGTGAATTGCACCGGATCGATAAAAGAATTCCGGCGTCGGGGGCAATCCCACGGGCGGAGCAACTTCCCCCGCCGGGAGTTCGCCATTTGCCGTGCGAACACCCGCCGCGATCCAACGGTTGGGCGACCCGGCCAGGGCCCGGATTTCCGGCAGAATGGATTGGCTCGTCACCCCGGTATCCCTCGGCGTCATGCAAGCAAACAAACGGGACTTGATCTGCCGGTAGGTCTGGAAGTCGCCATGCCGATCCAGATGATTCGGCGTCACGTTCAGCAGGATGCCAACATCGGGACGGAACGCCCGCACGGTTTCCAATTGAAAGGAACTGACTTCCAGCACCAGCCAGTCCAACATCCGGCGTTCGCTGACCACGGCGGAGATCGGCGGCCCGTAATTACCCGCTATCGCCGCTTTTAAACCGGCCTGCGCCAAAGCTTCCGCGCACAATTTGACAAGGGTGCTTTTCCCGTTCGACCCGCTGATCGCCAACACCCGGCAAGTGGCGCGGCTCCAGCCCAATTCCAGTTCCGAAACAACCGGAATGCCCCGGGCCATAACGGACTGAACCATCTCGGATGCCGCCGCGATACCGGGGCTGACGATGGCAACTTCAAAATTGTCCGGCGGCGGGACGGCGCCCAAGTGCACCTCGGCGCCCAAGGCCTGCAAGGCAACCGTGCGCTGTCGCAGGATTTCCGAATCTCCGCGATCGACGATAACGACTCGCGCACCCTCGGCCAAAAGAAGCCGCGCGGCAGCTTCGCCGCTGGACGCCAGCCCAAGGATAAGGGCTGTTTGGTATAATTGCATACGGATAACAATCCTTGTTTTTAAAAACAGATGCCAGATCAATTCCGGATATGGTCAACAATAAAATTTCGTGCAAATTTTCAAAGACTTGACCATATGCCCCTTGGCGTGCTGATGCTCCAAGATCATTAGTATTTCCAGATCTCCGGGAAACCGGTCTAAAGTTTTATTTCCGTTGGTTATGAATCGACTTCAAACAAGGCAGTGTCAGGAGAAGCAAATGAGTATTTGAATTTTCCTTTTTTAACGGAAATATCCTGGCCGGAATAAAGGTCTCTTACTTTTTTCGCAGGGAATGGCAGAGAGATGGTTTTTTCCCCTCCGTTTGCCATGTGTACGGCAACCAGTTTTTCATTGGCAAAAACCGGCACCTCATCCTGGCAATAAATATTCACTCCGGCTTCTTGGGCAATTTGCTTCAATACCCCCGGATTTACGTCTTGATAGTCGGAAATATAAACCGACGTCCATCCGTTGCGCTTGATTTTACTGATGCCAGGAGTATCCAAACCAGCCCCCGTCAAAGCTTTAACAAAGGAAGGATCCAGTTTTTTGCCATCAGAAATTCCTGCAGCATATACAAAAAGAATTGTCCGGTCTTGATTATACAGGTATTTGCCGAGCAGTTCCGCTCTTTCTGGAGATACTTCAAATAAACCGGGGAAAATAATTAGTTTATATTGCTTCAAGTCCATCTTCGCAATATCGCTAAATGAAAAGACTTCGAAGGGTGCCCCCAGGCGGTTGAGTTTATTGCGGGTAGCCTGGAAAATCTGACCTACAGAATGGTTCTGATCATTAAGGTATCTGGCGCTGCACGGATCGGCAAAGAGAGCTACTTCCGCCATTGTTTTCAAGGGTTTTTCAGAATATTGATCCCATATTTTTTTGCTTTGCGCCACCACTTTCATTGTTTCCGGGGTATCAAATACTCCCCCCCACATATCGAAACACCAAAGGGAAGTGTGATTTATAATCGCAAGGGCAAATTCCCTTTTTAAACCTGCCGTGGTTTCAGCCTGATTCTTCCAGGGCACCATCCATTCAATCGCAATATATTCGTCGAGGTTGACATTGTAAGTTGGAGTTCTGTGATCGATTTCGTGCAAAAATCCTTTATGGTTCAGCATTCTTGTTCCGTTGGGCACCATAAATCCGCTGCCGCCTCCCATAGGCCTGTCAGAATAGGTGCCGGGACTTAAAAAGAAGTCAATCTCGGGCGAAGAATATAATCGTTCATATTCCAAATGTCCGGCGCTGACTAACCGCGACTGCGCCAGTTCAAGAATATAGCCAAAAAACATCCCGATCTGGCGATGCTCCGGAATTAAATTCCTGACTTTTCCGGCAAAAGTCAAAACCGTATCGACAATGATATCTCCCGTAAAATGCACGTAATCAATAATATCCTGTTCGGTTGCCGGATCTCTGATCAGGTTTTCAAATGAAGCATTGTCAATCCTGTCATAGGAGGGTATAGGAATGACCGGCTTTCCCTTCCTGATAAGCCAGTTTTTCCAGGCATTGGTTTTGTTTCTTCCGGCGACCTGCCGACTGCAATCCATCCATTCATCGGTACGCCCACAAGCCATCAGGTAGGCCCTGATACGGTCGCCATACCTTTTTTCTAAATGACTGACAACTGCTTCGAGATAATCTCCGGTTGCTTTTACCCAGGCAGGATTGGAACAGGCACAACTGAGCATATTAAAACTCTCGCACTCACTGGCTAATTGACGTTCAAGCCAGACAGGCGAATTCAGATCGATCATGCAAATAAATTCGGCCGCGGGATTGATCTCCAGCACATCGTCATATTGTTTGTCGAGCGATTTGAAGTCATATTTTCCGAACCAGCGCCAGACCGGCGGATATTTTGAATAAGGTTTTCCTAAAGAATTGTCGGAATGGGCGGCAAATATACAGATCGTATTCACACCTGCATCCCGGAACCTTTTCATGGCTTCAAATTCAGGCCAGAAAGAACGATAGGCGAAAAAATTTCTATGTGCAGAAACTTCAGTTTTACTGAGCGGAGCAAAAGGCATTACTTTGTTTTTTGCCGGGGCGGGGAATGCGAGGTCTGCTCCCATGGCCGATCCACCCAACATCTGACGGGCGGTACGTCGCGATATCGTATGTGGCTTTTTTCTGTTCATAATTGGATTTATCAGATGTCTGTTTCTTTTTAAATAGTTAAAGCTTAACTTATTTTGTATACCGTATTAAAAAATCATTTCAAATATAGCTGTACCGGGGTGGAGGCAAACGCCATGCCTAATGAGCTAGATACGACAAAGTGTTCGTTTGACACTGACTTTCTACAATTCCGCCGGAGCGGATGAATCTTTCAACTCCTTGGAGCTCGGGCAATTCGTGGTAAACAGCTACCTGATTTTCAGGAAAAGGACGCCGATCAGCGCGAAGATGAGGGAAACGATCCAAAACCGGATGGTCACCTGCGTTTCGCTCCAGGGATTTTTCTTCAGCTCGAAGTGATGATGGATCGGGGAACACACAAAAATGCGGCGGTGTTTCCATTTAAAGAAACCCACCTGCAGGATAACGCTCAAGGCTTCCAATACGAACACTCCGCCGACAACGATCAGGGTCAATTCCTGCTTGATCAACACCGCCACACAGCCGATTGCGCCGCCCAGAGCCAGGCTGCCGGTATCCCCCATGAAAACCATGGCCGGATGGCAATTAAACCAGAGGAATCCTAGACAGGCGCCCAGCATGCAACCGCAGAATACGGCCAGTTCGCCCGCTTCCGGCACACTCGGAACCTGCAGGTAGGCCGCCAGCACGGCATGCCCCGCCACATATGCCATGATCAGATACGCCAGGGTAACCGACCCGGCACAGCCAATGGCCAGACCATCCAGGCCATCGGTCAAGTTAACCGCATTGCTGGCGCCGATCACAACCAGGGCCACAAACAGGAAAACACAGACCAGGCACATATTCGCAACCATCGGCGCTTTGATCAAGGGCACCATCAACTGGCGCGCATGGTCGCGGGTGGCCGGCAGAAGCAGCAAGGCCACGGTCAAAATCAACACCCAGAGCGCCTGGAACAGCAGCTTGGTCCGGGCGCGCAATCCTTTCGAATCGCGTTTAACCGTCTTAATATAGTCATCGGCAAACCCGATCGCGCCCATGGCGCACAAGGTCAGCAGAGCCAGCCAGAGAATCGGGCTGGAAAGAACGGACCAAAGCAGGCAGGAACCGACAATGGACAGGATAATCAGCAGGCCGCCCATGGTGGGGGTCTTCTTTTTCTTGTCGCCCCGCAGGGTATCGAGCGCGGGCAGATCTTCCTTATAGCGGTTCGCATCGCCGCCGCAAAGGATCGTCAGCCGGCGAATGACCCAAGGCCCCAGCAGCAAGCTGATCAGGAACGCCGTGCCGGCGCCGGCCAGAATCCGGACGGTAATGTATTGAAAAACGCGGAAATAGGAAATATCGCCCGAAAGCAAATGGAGATAATAAAGCATTGTTTGTCGTTCCTCAAATCGCGGCAGCCGCCGCCCGTTCTTTCCACATCGCCAAAACCTGTTCCAAACGCTGGCCACGCGAGGCTTTCACCAGCACGGCATCCCCGGGTTGCAGGCAGCGTCCCAACACTTCGGCCGCCGCGCCATTATCGGCACAGGGAAAAACGCGCGCCGCGCTCACGCCGGAGTCGACCGCGGCGCGGGCAATCACCGCCCCCAGCGGCCCGACCGTTATAATCCCCGCCCACGCTTCCTTAGCAAGCGATGCGCCCAAGTCCCGATGCCACTGTTCTTCCGAAGCGCCCAGTTCCCGCATGCCCGCCAGGACCAGCCATCGCCCTCCCGCACATGGGAAACCGGCAAAAGTCCTCAATGCCGCGGCCATGCTTACAGGATTGGCATTATAAGCATCGTTGATCACCGTCACCCCTGCCACGCTCTGCTGCTCCCAGCGCATGGGCGGCGAGCGATAGGCCTCCAGCGCGGCCCGGATATCATCCCAGGCCAGGCCGTGCGCGCGACCCACAGCCGCGGCATACAGGGCATTGGCCGCATGGTGCACGCCCGGCAGCGGCATTTGCAGGCAACAGGTTTCGCCCGTCGCGCGCTCGCGGATTTCCACCCGGCCCTGCGCATCCAGGAGCGAACCGCGATAATCGGCCGCACCGCTTAATCCCAGGGTAATGATCCGGCCTGGAGCGGCGGTTCGCAGAATTTCACAATACGGCTCGTCGCAGCGGATCACCGCCACGCCCCCAGCGGGCAGGCTCTTGAGCAAGGCGCTCTTCTCGGCGGCAATCGCCTCCACGGACTTGAAAAACTCCAAGTGCACCGGCCCGATCGTCGTTATGATGCCCCAGTCGGGTTGGAGCGTCTGGCAGAGCGCGGCCAGTTCCCCGGGATGGCTCATGCCGACTTCGAAGACGCCGACACTGGCTGCCGGATCCATTGCCAGCAGGCTCAACGGCAAACCGATTTCGTTGTTCCAGTTGCCCCGCGTGCGGGCAACCGGCAGGCGCCGCGACAGGACATCGGCCACCATTTCCTTGACCGTGGTCTTGCCGACACTGCCGGTCACGGCAATGATTTTGACCTTGATGCGGCGGCGGTAATTGGCGGCCATATCGCGCAGGGCCCGGGCAGTATCCGGTACGCGCAGAAAAGGACCGGCCGCCTGCGGCCGGATATCCGCATGGTCATTGATTATGGCGCCGGACGCGCCACGCGCAAAGGCGGCGTCGACAAACCGGTGACCGTCAAATGACGGCCCGCGCAAAGCCACAAACAGGGAACCGCGGCAGAGCGTGCGACTGTCGGTGGAGATCCCGGCAATGGCGTCCGGCTCGCCGAAACACCATTTACCGCCGGTCCATTGCGCCACTTCCCGGGCATCGAAATTAGGCATGACTGATTCCCAGACATTCCCGCACGACCTGCCGGTCGTCGAAAGGAATAACGGTATTGGCAAATTCCTGGTAGTTTTCGTGGCCCTTGCCGGCGACCAGCACTACGTCGCCCTTTTCCGCCAGGGAAAGCGCGCGGACTATCGCCTCGTGGCGGTCCTCGACAACTTCCACATTGTCGCTGCGCTTGCAGCCTTCGCGAATCTGGGCAATGATCTCGATCGGATTTTCCTTGCGGGGATTATCCGACGTCAGCAAAACATAATCGGCCAGGCGCGTGGCCACGGCGCCCATGAGCGGCCGCTTTTTCCGGTCGCGATTGCCGCCGCAGCCAAAGACCACGATCAGCTTGCCCGGCGTGATTTCGCGCAAGGTGGACAACACGTTATCCAAGGCATCTTCCGTATGCGCATAATCCACGAAAACCTGGAACCCGCCCTGCGCGGAAATCTCCTCCAGCCGCCCGGGTACGGCGAGCATCTGGGATAACACCTCGGCCGCGCGCGCCACCGGCACACCGACACTTCCCGCCGCGGCCAAAGCCGCCAGGGCGTTGCTGACATTGTAATGGCCCAGAATTTTCAGCCGGACCTGGGCCATTCCCCAGGGACTATGCACGTCAAAAACACTGCCGGACGACGTAATCTGCAGATTGACGGCACGCACATTGGCATCCTGGCCGGTGGCATAGGTAATCAGATCCGCTTCGAACGGTACGTCCCGAACCAGATCGCGGCCGTAGGGATCATCCAGGTTGACAATGGCCACCGGTTTTTTGCGGCAGCGGTTCAAGTTCCGGAATAACAACGACTTGGCTTGAAAATAATTTTCCTTCGTCGCGTGATAATCGAGGTGATCGTGCGTCAGGTTAGTAAAGACGGCCACATCGAAATCGATCCCCCAGACACGCTTCTGGATCAGCGCATGCGACGAAACCTCCATGACGGCGTTCTGGCAGCCGACATGAACCATCTGGGCCAGCATATCCTGCAGGTCGATCGATTCAGGCGTCGTGCGGTGGGCCGGAATCGTCCGATCGCCGATTTCGTAGGCCACCGTGCCGAGCAGACCCGTACGGCGACCGGCATCGTTAAAGATATCCCGCAGCATGAATGCCGTGGTGGTTTTGCCGTTGGTGCCCGTGATGCCTACCATCTGCAGGCCGGCCGAGGGATAGTTATAAAAGGCAGCCGCCAGCTCCGCCATGGCCTGTCGCGGATCGTCAACGCGGATGAAGATCGTGGCACCGTGTCCGACCGGGATGGCCTGGTCCGAGACCACGGTTGCGGCGCCCCGCGCCATCGCGTCCTGCACGAACCGATTGCCGTCCTGATTCTGGCCCTGCAGGGCAAAGAAAACGAACCCCGCTTTGATTTTGCGGGAGTCGTACGCCAAACCCTTGATGTCCGGATCACCCGACCCGCCAACCGCCAACGGTTTGATGACTGAGATCAATGCGCTTAGTTTCATAATGGCCCTCTATAAATATAGCGCCAAAAAACGAACTCGCGAACGGCCGTCAAATTCCCCGCAACGCGCCCTTATCGAGCCGCCCGGCAACGGCGGCGGCATTTGGGGGCGGAATATCGAGATAGCGCACGGCCTGTTCGGCGATTTCCTTGAATACCGGCCCGGCCACATAACCGCCCGTACGCACATCGTTGCTGGGTTCATCCAAAACCACGATGATCGCCAGCTGCGGATCCTCAGCCGGAATAAAGCCCATGAAAGACGACATGTTCAGCGTATCGGAATAACCTCCCGGAATGGCTTTCTGGGCCGTGCCGGTTTTGCCGCCCACATTATAACCTTCGACCCGGGCGCGTGAGCCCGTTCCGCCTTCCTCGGTCACGCGGGCCAGCAGGTTTTTCATCAGCCGGGCCGTATCCGCGCGGATGGGCTGGCCGACAACCACCGGGGACTGCTGATACAGCACGCGCCCATCCGTATCCGTAACCTGCCGAACGATGTATGGCTTCATCCGCACCCCATCGTTGGCGATCGTACAGAGCACGCCCAGCATTTGCAAGGCTGTAACCGCGACCTCATGGCCGATGGCGATGCGCGTCATCGAAATCGAAGTCCATTTCGAGACCGGGGACAGCAAGCCGGACTCCTCGCCCGGCAATTCGATGCCGGTGCATTCGCCGATGCCAAATTGCTTCAAGTATGCATACAGGCGATCATTGCCCAGCAGCACGGCAATTTTGGCCGCGCCAATATTGCTGGATTTTTTGATGATATCGGCCACGGATAAATTGCCGTAAGGATGAAAATCGTGCAGGGGGCGCCGCTGGTAGAACCAGATACCGTTTTCACAATCGAACACCTGGGAGGGCGTCACCAGGCGTTCATTCAACGCGGCCGCCACGACAGTCACCTTGAACGTGGACCCCGGCTCATAATTATTGGCAATGCAGCGGTTGCGCATGGCATCCGGCGCCGTCGTCCGAAACGCGCGCGGATCGTAGGCCGGAATATTGGCCATCGCCAGGATTTCGCCCGTGCGCACACGCTCGACAATCGCCCAGGCCGCCTTGGCCCGTTGTTCGCGCACACCGTTTTCCAGCGCGCGCTCGGTGATATACTGCACATACTGATCGATCGTCAGCGTTACATTGGCGCCGGGACACGACTTGATTTCCAGCAGGCGGCGGTCATACAGCTCGTGACGATGGCCATCCCGCTCGCTGATCAGCAGCCCCGGCACGCCCCGCAGATAACGGTCCCAGCGCTGTTCTATCCCGGCACAGCCATTGCGCGTCGCCTCCAGGTTGACATACCCAAGCACATGACACAGGCTGGCGCCGCGCGGATACGAACGCAGCATGGTATCCCGCAGGAACACGCCCGGCAATTTTGCGCGCAGCAAGTCCTCGGCCTGTTCGTTTTGCAGCGCCTGGCCGAACCCGGACACATAGACAAACTGCCGCTCCGGCCGGTTAATCCGGTCCAGAATAACGCATGGCTCGACGTTCAGAATCCGGCCGATGGTTTCGGACACCGCCTGGGCGATGCGGTTGCTGGCAATCTCGGCGGGACTGGCGCACAGTTCCTTGCGCACCAGATCCAGCGCCAGGATGTCGCCGTTACGATCCAGGATCTTGCCGCGCTCAACCGCCAGCTTTTCCCGATACTGGCGCATGGCGGTGATCCGGGATCCGCGATCCGCGCCGGGGCCGAAATGAAAGTGCAGATAGATCAAGCGGGTGCTGACGCCAACCAACGCCAACACCATGAAGATCGCCAAACCGACCAGACGGTTCCTGTATCTCCGTTCAATCATTCAAAACGAACCTTGGAGGCTGCGCAAGCTGGGCCATCTGCGGGCTGTAAGAGGCAACATTATCGGCGGCCAGTTCCGGTTCCTGCAAACGGACCAGCGAACCTTCTTCCGGCCAAATCATGGCAACACGATTCTGGGCAAGCGATTTTTCGATGCTCGACGGCGACTTCAGCGTTTCCCATTTCCACAATTCATATTCGTAGCGTTTCTGGATTTCCGCACGCTGTTTCTCCGCAAACTTAATCCGCCCGCCGAGTGCCTGGCCGCGCGCATCGAGCCAGACATACATGAGCATCAAGACCACGACGCCCATCAGTACCGCGGCCCAGGGCAAGGCGATGACAAAACCTTCGGTTCTTTTGCGGCGGTTATGCTTGGCCATGATGCAAGTCTATCCTTTCGATGACACGTAATTTTGCCGATCGCGATCGTGGGTTCCTTGAAATTTCTTCCGGAGTTGCCGTCAGCGGCTTTTTTTCGATCCACCGGACAACCGGCTGGGTTCCTTCCCAGTTTGCGCCACCGGCCGGCAGCGAAACCCACCGGCCAATGTGCTCCTTCCCGATCCGTTTCACACAGCCATCTTCCAGGCTGTGATAGCTCAGAACCGCCAGGCGCCCCCCCGGCTTCAACAAGTCGATGGCCGCCTCCAGTCCCGCGGTCAGCGATTCCAGTTCACGGTTGACCGCCATCCGCAGCGCCTGGAACGTGCGCGTGGCCGGATGAATCCGCCCGGTCCGTTTTCCCAGGACGCGAATCACCAAATTCGCAAGACATCCCGTGGTCTGGATCGACCCTTGCTGGCGTTCCCGCACTATCGCCCGCGCAATGCGCCGGGCCGCCGGCTCATCGCCCAAGGAACGGATGATTCCGGCCAAGGACTCCTCATCCAGAGTATTCACCAAATGCGCGGCCGTTATCGGCTGCTGCAGGTCCATGCGCATATCCAGCGGACCATCCTGCATAAAACTGAATCCCCGCCCGGCCTGGTCCACCTGCATGGATGACATGCCCAAATCGAGGAGCACCCCATCCACCGCCTGAAGCCCATGCCGCCCGGCCAGGGTCTTTAAATCGGCAAAGTTGCCTTGCTCAAAGCCGCACTGCGCCGACCAAGCCGCCAAAGCGGCGCGCGCCGTCGCCAAAGCATTCGCATCGCGATCGAGCGCCAGCAAAAAGCCGTCCGACCCGAGCCGCTCCAGAATTGCACGGGCATGCCCCCCCGCCCCCACGGTGCCATCCACATAAACACCATCCGGCCGGATCGCCAACCTGGCCATGATTTCCTGCACCATGACCGGCGTATGCATGCACGCCCTTTCTCGAAACGCAAGCCGAGTAATCGGCGCCGAACGCGCCCTTAATGCAACACGGCCAAGGCCGGCATCGCGATCCGCATCCTGGCCTTCATAAGCTCGATGTCGTAGCAAGTCGTACAAAAGCCATGCGAATACACCCGCTCGGACTCATTGGCCGACAACGTGAATTGCCAGCCGCGATCGGTTTTTTCGCGGCCACAAATGCAACACTTTGTGATGACTTTGTTTTCGTTCATGACAGGTCTACCTCCTTTGCCGGGAGCCATCGGACCCAGGGCCATTTTACATCAGCAACGAAAACAACTTGCTCCGTGAAATCAACGCGGCCATCCGGCCGGCCGCGGACACTTCCGATCCATGCCGGCTCCGCGATTCCAGATTAATCCTGCGCGAATCTCCCAAAGGCAGGATCTGCATGGTGTCGCCGCACGTCGCAGGACAGGCATTCACCACCAGGGCATGGTTGCCAAAGCGCAGCGAGTGCGCCGCCAGATCGCTGCTCGGCAACTGGAACCATTTCTCCCGACGGCTGCCCCGCAGGGCTCCCGTAACCTCCATGAAACATGTTATACTCATAATTATTGTCTCCGTTCGTTGCGCCTTCCGCCAATCCAACAGTCATGCGGTCCGGCCATTATTGTATTTTTTAAAAATCCAAATAGCGCACCGCTTCATCCATGGTCGCGGCATCGATGGATTCGGTCGACTGCTTCCACAATTCCGGATTCCACAATTCGAACCGATCCCAGGCACCGACGAGTTTCACCTGGTCGGTAATCTTGGCGCCGAGCAGCAATTCGTCCTTGATGCGGATGCGCCCCTGGGAATCCCAAGCCACCAAGTCGGAACTGGAGGCCAGGATGCGCGCAAAAAGCCGCGCCTTTTTATCGCCAATCCCGATTTTGCGGAATTTATCCAAGCGTTTCGCCATTTCACGCGCCGGATAGACATAGAGACATTTCTCATTATTGAGCCCGGGGAGAACATACAGACTTGAGGGCGCGCCCACTTCCGAACGCCAAATCGAGGGAATAGTGAGGCGTTTTTTGGGATCCAGCGCATGCAGAAAGCTGCTGGCAAACCCCCCACTGCCCAGCACCGGTTCAGGTCGTTCTATGTCATGCTGTTCCACTTAACCCCCTTTGATGACACTATTTGACACCCTAACCCACCAATTGTCAACAAAAATTTTTATTTTTTTTTGGAAAAAGTTCAGCTTGGCCCAAGCCCAATCGTGGTCCGCTGGCCAATCGCCGAAAAACGGCTAATTCAATTATCATCAACAGGCTGATAACCGCCTGTTAATAACATGTCGAAAGACCGCCTTAAGCTGGATTGACAATGACAGGGCGGAATTATATGCTCCGATCAACAACTATCGCATCGGGAAACGTCCTTTGAGGATGTTTTCCGGACGCAAGAAGGGAGTGTTAATTGACCAGCCTTTTTCGTTTGCCCCGCCAGTTCTGGCGCATCAGTTGGCAACATGGTATTCACAAGGCCGTTCGGATGACTTTAGGCAAATTCGCCCGCCTGCGCGGTTTCCCGAAAACCGGTTTTGGGCTTATGGAAAAATTTCCGCCGCCAAAATCCTCCAACGCTGAAGCGTATTTGCCGCTGTTGCAGATCCGGCCTTTCGTTTCCATCGTCATGCCGGTCTATAATTCGGCCTGGCTGACGGAAGCCGTGGCCAGCGTCTTGGCGCAGAGTTACGTTAACTTCGAGCTGATCCTGGTGGATGACCAGTCGACCCAGCCGCAAACGCTGGCCGCGCTGGCTGCGGCCGGCGGCGATCCGCGCGTCAAGCTGATCCGCAACGCGCGCAACCTGGGCATCAGCGGCGCCACGAACGCCGGCATCGCGGCCAGCCGGGGGGATTATATCGCCTTCATGGACCACGACGACCTGCTGCATCCGGACGCCCTGGCCTGCTTTGCGCGGACCGTGAACGCGGACCACGCCATGGATGTTTTTTTCACCGACGAGGTCATCATCAACAGCAAGGACATCATCATCGGGCAAATGTGCAAGTGTCCGATCTCGCTGGACCTGTTGCTTTCATGCAACGCCGTGCTGCATTTTGTCATCATCAAGCGCGAAGCGCTCCGGCAGATCGGCGCGCTAAACCCCGAATACGATGGCGCGCAGGATCACGATCTCATGTTGCGGGCCCTGGAACAAGGACTCCGGTTTTATCACCTGCCGCTGTTGCTCTACGCCTGGCGCGCCCATCATGCGGCCACTTCGAACGACATCCGCGCGTTCAACCGCCAATCGACGTCCGAATGGCCGAAGTCCTACGTAAACGGTAAAAAAGCGATCCAGGCATATCTCGACCGCCACGCGATCCGGGCCAGCGTGACCGATGACGCGTTTTACTGGTACCGGGTCAAATACGCCCTGCCGGAAAAGCGCGATGAGGTGGCGATCATTATCCCGTTCAAGGACCAAGCCCCCTACTTGCAGCGCCTGCTGGAAAGTTTTCAAAAGACAACGTACGCTAATACCGTCGTCTACCTGGTGGACAACCGCTCCGACCAGGCGGAGACCAAGGATTATCTGGCCTCGCTGAAACCATGCCCAACCGGCAAACTGCGCCTGCTGAATTTCGACGAGCCCTTTAATTACGCCCGCCTGCACAACTGGGCGGTCGCCCAAATCCCCAATGAGCTCATTTTGTTTTTGAATAACGATGTGGAGATCCGGCAGGGCGACTGGCTTGAGGCAATGCTGGAACACATTTATCGCACGCGGGTGGGCGCGGTGGGATGCCGGCTAAAATACCCGAACGGCGAGCTCCAACACGGCGGCATGCTTTTCCGGCCGGACGTGTATTATTGCGCCATGAATCTCCATCAAGAAGAAGGTTATTACACCAGGGTCCAACGGGATGTCAGCGGCGTGACGGCCGCCTGCATGCTGATCCGCAAATCGGTGTTCCAGGCGGTCGGCGGTTTCGATGAAGTCCAGTTCCCGATCGCCTTCAACGACGCCGATCTCTGTCTGAAAATCATCCAGGCCGGATATAAAATCATGTACACGCCCTTCGCTGACCTGGTGCACCATCAGTCGGCCTCGCGCGCGGAGCAGGAAGAAAGTTACGAAAAATGGGCGCTGTTCAGCCGGCACGTCGGCACGTCGCCGATGGTCGATCGGCACTATCGGATGTCCTGAAGCCAGAGGCTAAATGAGTTGCCATCCGCCTCCGTCCGCGCCTACCCCTGCCTGATCCGGCGCAGCAGGCATTCCAGCACACTGCGACGGCGGGTATTTGGCGGCAAACAGGCATCCACTACGCGCCCGGTTTTTTGAATCAACTGCCAGCCAAGGCTGTTTTGCAGCATCTGGCGGGTTTTCTCGATCTCGGCATGATAATCGCGCACAACCTGCCGCTGGTGCTCGATGGTTTCCAGGAGCGACGGCACGGAATGGGCATATTTGGCGTAGCGATCTTTATAACGATAGCAGCGTTCGCGGCCGAAGACATGCGCCTGGAAAGTTTCGTCCATCTCCCGGTAACGGCTGACCGTCGCCGGCGCAAGCGCAAAACGGCCCAGCACATCGGCCAGGGGCATCCAGTTTTCGAGACCGAACGCCTTGTTCTTTTCGTAAAAGTAAAACAGGCTCCGAAACAGGACAAACGAAACCGGCAGGCAGCCCTCGAACACCCATTCATAGTCGATCAAATAATAGCGATCGCCATCCATGAGAATATTTTCGAACACGATGTCCACCAGGGCCGGAGTTAGAAACGGGCCCAGTCCTTCAAGCTCCGCCGGCGACGTCAACCCGAAAACCTGCCGCATTTCCGCGGTCAGCACCGGCGCAGGAATGGTGGTAAAGGCGCTGCGCAACAATGCCAGATAATCGTCAATCAAACCGAGGAACCGCGCCTGGTCCTGCGCGCGGAAGGCGTCGGCAAGCAGGGCGTCCAGACTACGGCCTTCCACGAACTCGAACCGCAGGGTTTGGCGGTCAATGACGGCGACTCCCGCCAACTGCAGGCGCCCGCCCTGCAAGCTTTTCCGGATTGGCGCGGCCTGCTCGCACAGGCGCAGGAGGTGCGGACTAGCTGCCGGGTCCAGCGCCTTCTTCAGGACAAACTTCCGGTCGCGGTCCCGCCAGATCGAAGTTTCAAGCTGAAACTGGGGCAAGCGATGACGATTATACCTGGCATACAAAAAATCCATGGAGCGCATTATAATAGCTTGGACGCCGAGAACCATCACAAAAAGCAAGAAAACAACGGCCGTGCCAAACCGCTTGTCTTGTCCGGCTTTTCCCACCGCTTAAGGCGGCAATTGCCGGCCGAGTTTACCGAATTCATGTTTTGACAATCCTGGTTTATTTTCTTATATTCAAGTCATATTGCGGCGGGTTTTATGTATAAAATGGCAATGTTGATTCTTTTACATACGAAGCCGCCAAGGTCACGAAGAAAAGCCGGCATGCCGAACAACGGGAAAGCATGCTGTCTTTCTCCGTGTTGTCGGATGAGCATCTTTTTCCGGTTCTTTGTTTTGTCCGCTTTGCCAAAAGGACGAACACCATGATCTTGAGGCAATTTTTATGCGGGGTTCTGCTGGCCATCGGTTTGCAGGCAGCCGGCGCCGCCGAGGTGCTGGTCGCCAAGGTGGATGGCGTCATCGGCCCCATTACGGCCAAATTCATGATTGACGCCATTGACCGCGCGGAACAGCAACAGAACGAATGCGTGGTGTTCGAACTGGACACCCCCGGCGGCCTGGATGATTCCATGCGCACCATCATCAAGCGCATTATGTCGGCCAAATTGCCGGTGGTGGTCTTTGTGGCGCCCCCCGGTTCGCGCGCGGCCTCGGCCGGCGCCTTTATCACCATGTCAGCGCACGTGGCCGCCATGTCGCCCGGCACAGCCATCGGCGCCGCGCACCCGGTATCCATCGGGCAATCGATGCAGGCGGACACCAACATGGAAGCCAAGGTTGCCAACGACGCGGCAGCTTACATCCGTTCCATCGCCGAAAAGCGGGGACGCAATATTGATTGGGCCAATTCGGCCGTCAAGGAAAGCGTGTCGCTGTCCGAAACTGAGGCCCTGTCACGCAAGGTAATCGATCTGGTGGCGCCGAGCACGGCGGCGCTGATGACCATGCTGGATGGCCGCACGGTCAAGCTTAACGAAAACACCGTGACGTTGAAAACCAAGAACGCCACGCTGACGCGGATCGAGATGAACTGGCAGGCCAACCTGCTGCATACCATTTCCAATCCCAACGTGGCTTATATCCTCTTGATGCTCGGCTTAATGGGCCTGTATTTCGAACTGGCCACGCCCGGCGCCATTCTGCCGGGCGTTGTCGGCGCCATTTCGCTGATCCTGGCCTTCTTTGCGTTCCAGACCTTGTCGGTGAATTACGCCGGAATTCTGCTGATTGTGCTGGCAGTTATCCTGTTTATCGTGGATATTAAAGCCGCAACGCACGGAGTGCTGACTGTCGGAGGACTGGTAGCCATGCTGATCGGATCGCTCATGCTTTTTAATCATAACCCCGATCCCGCCATGCGGGTATCGTTGCAGGTTATCGTTCCGGTTGTGCTGATCACCGGCGCTTTTTTCGCGCTTGGCGTCTGGCTGTCGCTAAAAGCCATGGTCCGGCGTCCGGTCTCCGGCGTCGAAGGCATCCTGGGACAGGAAGGCGAGGCACGCTCAGTCATCGGCCGCGACGGGGGCACGGCCTTTGTGGAAGGCACCCATTGGAATGCCGTGGCCGATACGGAAATCCCGGTTGGCCGCCGCGTAAAGGTCGTCGCCGTCAATAAAATGACATTGAAGGTGGAAGCAATCTAACGCCAAGGTCGAAAGTAGGCGCGGAGCATTTGAGGACAGTAAAGGATCTAAACAAATAGGAGGATCACACCATGTCGGGACTAATTGCGGTTGTCGTCATTCTTTTTTTCCTCATCGTCAATTCCATCAAGATCCTGAAGGAATATGAACGCGGGGTGGTTTTCCGCCTGGGCCGCTTCGTCGGCGTGCGCGGACCGGGACTGATCGTGCTGATACCCATGTTCGAAAAAATGGTCAAGGTCTCGCTGCGCACGGTGGCGCTGGACGTGCCGCCGCAGGATGTGGTGACCAAGGATAACGTTTCGGTCAAAGTGAATGCGGTCATGTATTTCCAGGTTTTCGAACCATCCAAGGCCATCATTGCGGTGGAAGACTATCTCTATGCCACCTCGCAGATCGGGCAAACGACATTGCGCTCCATCTTGGGCGAGCATGAACTGGACGACCTGCTTTCCAACCGCGAAAAAATCAATCGCATGTTGCAGAAGATCATCGACGAGCGCACCGATCCCTGGGGCATCAAGGTCAGCGCCGTCGAGGTCAAGGACGTGGATCTGCCCGAAAACATGAAGCGCGCCCTGGCCAAACAGGCCGAGGCCGAGCGCGAGCGCCGCGCCAAGGTCATTCATGCCGACGGCGAATTCCAGGCTTCCGCAAAATTAAAGGATGCCGCCGAGGTCATGGCGGTCCAGCCGGTAGCCGTGCAGCTGCGCTACCTGCAGACACTGACGGAAATCGCCACCGAAAAGAATTCGACGATCCTCTTCCCATTCCCGATTGAGTTTATGAAATATTTCATTCAAAAAACCCAGCATCCGTCGCCGCAGGCATAATCAGGCCCAAGCTATCCGGGCAGGTTCGCCAGTCATCGCAAGCCAATGAATGCATCGCTTATCAAATCCAGGGGGATTGTAGCGATCAGCGTTATTGGCGGTCTGATCGCGCTCGGCGCCATCCTGACCGGCGCCAAAGTGCATGGATTTTCTTTTGCCGCCTGGCATTCCGTAATTGACAGATCGCCGTGCAACGAAGTTTTTTTCAACAAGGTCAATCGCTACCGGAGCGATGACTGGATGGTGATGCTGCCGCACATGCTGGCCCAGCGCGCCGATAGTCCGCCCTTTGCCGCCGAAAACCGGCTGATTGGCGACGGGCACTACAATATGACGATCACCGTCGCGGCGCCGGCGCGCGATCTGACGGTGTTATTCCGGCCCCAAGTGTGGGGCTACTTCATTTCCGGCGATGTCGGCATGGCCTTCCAGTGGTGGTTCTATGCGCTCGGCGCCTGGATGGCAGTCTGGCTGGTGCTGCGCCGGCTGACGGACAACGACGAATTGACCTCCGCTTGCGGCGCCACCGCCCTGCTCTTCTCGCCTTTTTTTCAAGCTTGGTCGCTCAACTGCACGCCGTCGGTAATTTTCGCCTGCGGCGCACTCCTGGCCCTGGTGCGCCTAAGCAGCGCCGGGTCGCCCTGGCAACTCCTGCTGTCGACCGCCATGCTGGTCTGGTTCGGCATTGCGTTTTTATTGAAGATGCGCGCGTACAACGCGGGCGACTTCATCGTAAAATAAATTGGAA
>CAZTWL010000032.1:0-44496 GCA_964617825.1 uncultured Verrucomicrobiota bacterium | reverse complement strand
ATCCAGGACAGGACCCAGCGCACCAGTTCTTTGCGTCCCGTCGTTTCCAGCCGCATCTCCACGTGGCCGTCCGCTCGCGTCCGAAACTCCTGCGACGGGTGCCACTGCCGTTCGGTGATGTAGACGGCCAGTTTCGGCGCGAAGAGCAGCCGCACCTTAATCGGTTCCTCGCCGCCGACGATACCGAACGCCTGCCGGGCGTATGTCTCGGGGCTGAACTCGGTCGGTCGCGTGAAAGCCTTTCCCGTCGCCGCGATCTTCCTGAACCGCGACAAGGCGAACGTCGCCACGCGCTCTTTCTCCACGTTCCACGCCATCAGGTACCAGTTCCCATGGTAGGCGAGCAGGTGGTAGGGGTGCAGTTTGTACTCTGGAAGCCGTAGGGTCAGATAGCATGAAAGGCGGTTAGAGCTCCGACGAGATGCAGTATATAATAATGCATGCCTGGCGTTTTTTGTCTCCCAAATTCATTCCGATCGTGATATTTTTTTCGTGACTGGTCTCCTTATGGGTTTGGTCTTGGTGGTTGGCCGGATCCCTCGACTGCGCTCGGGATGACAAACGTAATGCCATAAAATGTCCGGCCTGAGGGTGTTAATTATATTCGAGCCCGGGATCAATAATATGTCCACCAATCTTATCCAATGTCAGAGCGTTTTGACGGCTGATGACCTGCGCCGGATCGACGATTTTGCCGCCAATCACCGCGGCGCCGACGCATTGTCCGGCATGGTTCCATTCCTGCGCGATACTTTTTCCGCCGAATTGGTCACGGATCAGGATATTGTCGCCGGGCTGGTCAGCGACAGTTCCAATTTGCCGGGCCAGGCCGATGCGCTTTGCCGGCCGCAATCGGAACGGGAACTGGCGGCCATCTTCCGTTTATGTTTTGCCTGCGGCATCCCCTTCACCGTTTCCGGCGGGCGTTCGGCCCTTACCGGCAGCGCCACGGCCGAGAGCGGAGTTGTCGTTTCCATGGTCAATATGCTGGCGCCGCCGCTGCAGGTGGACCTGGCGCAAAAAACCGCGCTGGCGCCGGTCGGCATGATCCTGGAGGATATGCGCATTGCGGTCGGCGAACAGTCGCAAAAGAAACTTTATTTCCCGGTTGACCCGACCAGCCGCGCAGATGCGTCCGTTGGGGGCGCCATTGCGTGTAATGCTTCCGGGTTCACGCCCGGGGAGATCGGCGCCATCCGGCACTGGGTTGCGTCCCTGGATGTTGTTTTGCCGAACGGTATGAAAATCCACGCGCGGCGCGGCGAATATATTTCCGTCAACGGCTTTTTCATCCTGGCCTCGGCCGACGGCCAAAGCCGGCTGCCTGTCCCGCGCTACCTGCGGCCCAAGATTAAAAACGCCAGCGGGCCATTTTCAGCCCCGGATGGCGCGCTTGATTTTGTGGATTTGATCGTCGGCAGCGAGGGAATTTATGGCGCAGTCACCGCTTGCGAACTGCGCTTGACCGCGAGTCCGTCCGACCGGCTGGACCTGTTCTTTTCCCTGCCTGCGGAAGAAAATGCGTTGGCCTGTCTCGACTATCTGCGCAACAATCTTCCCGGCGGGTTCAAGCAATTGACGGCCTTGGAATACTTTGGCGTCAATTGCCGCAAATATATGTCGCATGAAGATCTTCTCTTTCACGGCGCCAACCAGGTCGGCATTTATATTCAGGAGCCGCTGACGGACAAGTCCATGGATGATGCGGCCGGCGAGTGGCTCGAAAGGCTCATGGCGGCGAATTGCGGGATCGATGAGAATGCCATCATTATGCTGGATAACGATAAAAACCGCACGACCTTCATGGAAGCCCGCCATTCCATGCCGGCCAACGCCCTGGAAGTCGTGCAGCACCGCGGCACCTATACGATCATGACGGATACCGTTGTGCCGCCGGAGAAGTTTGGCGAGTTTTTGAAGTTTACCCATCAGGTTATCCGGTCGGAAGGCTTGGACTATCTGTCTTTCGGTCATTTTGGCGATTGCCACCTGCATTTCACCATCCTGCCCGACAAGGACAAGTTGGCCCGGGCGACCGAAATTTACGATCAGATTATTGCGGAGTCAGCGCGGCTGGGCGGAGTTTATTCCGGCGAGCATGGCACGGGCAAACGCAAGCGCCGCGATTTCCTGCGCTGTTATGGCCCGGAGGCCGTTGCGCAAGTTTGGCGCAGCAAGGCGGCGCTTGACCCGCAATTTTTGCTGAACCGCGGGAATGTGTTCGAATATGACGGAAAATAGGCTTTGAAGGTTGTCCGCCCAGCGGGACTCGACGCCGCTCTTGGCCAAAGAAATATTCAGGCATGCATAAAACGCCAATAATGGAAGCCGATACGCAAATTATCGGTGGATGAGCCTTTATCCCATAAGAAGATAAGGAAACTTTTTTTGGACACCACTGTGGTGTCAGGCTGACGGCATGCAACTCCATCTCCCATATGGCAAGAAACACCTGACGGTTGAAGCGCCGTTTGCCAACGTCACGATCTTGGAACCGCGTTTTGTGGAAGGGCTGGCCGACGAGAAAAGCGCGTTTGCCGATGCCGTCCGCGCGCCGATCGCTGCCCGGCCGCTGCGCTTGACGATCGGGTCCTCCGACAAGCTGGCCGTTTTGGTTCCCGATATAACCCGTCCATTCCCGTCCCAGCGCATCCTGCCGTGGCTTTTCGACGAACTTGACCAGGCTCGCCCCGAGAATGTCGTCATCGTGGTCGGCACGGGTTCGCACCGTCCCTGCACGCCGGCGGAGCTCAAAACCATGCTTGGCGCTGAAATCGTGGCGCGCTACCGGGTGATCAACCACAATGCGCATGATTTGCAGACAATGCTGCCAGTTGGCCGGCGCGAAGACGGCGGCGCTTTGTATCTGAATCGGGAATTCGTGGCAGCCGACCGGCGCATCGTTATGGGATTTATTGAACCGCATTTCATGGCCGGTTTTTCAGGCGGATTCAAGGCGGTTATGCCCGGCGTGGCGGATATCGATTCGATTCTTTATTATCATCGCGCGGCTGTGGTCGGTCATCCGCAAAGCACCTGGGGCGTGCTGGAGCATAATCCCACCCAAGATTTGGTCCGGAATTTCGGCTCGCGCGCGCCGGTCGATTTTTGTGTCAATGTGACGCTCAACCGCCAGCGCGGCATCACCGGCTTTTTCTGCGGCGAAACGATGGCGGCGCATCTGAAAGGCTGCGCGTTTGCCAAGAAGTCCGCCATGGTTCCCTGTGACCGGCGATTTCCGGTTGTGATTACCACCAACGGCGGCTATCCGCTGGATCAGAATCTTTACCAGTCGGTCAAGGGGCTGTCGGCGGCCGCGCAGATTGTGGAGGAAGGCGGCTTGATTGTCGGTGTCTGCGAATGCGCCGACGGTTTTCCGGCGCACGGTAATTTTGCGCGCTTGCTTTTCGAGCATCCTTCGCCGCGCGCCATTCTGGATACGATCCTAAAGCCGGGTTTTTTGATGTTCGATCAATGGGAAGCGCAATTGCTGGCCATGATCCAGATCCGCGCCAAAGTCGCGCTATACAGCTCCCTGCCTTCCGATGAAGTCCGCCGGGCGCATATGGATTATGTCGCCAATCTTGATGAATATCTTGAGGACGTCCGCCTGCGGATCGGGCCGGATGCGCCGGTGGCCGTTCTGCCGGATGGGCCGCTGACTATTCCGGAAATAGCCGGCAATCGATAATGGCTGGTCGGACCGCGTTTTTCTGAAAAAAGTGCTTGCATTCGCGACAAGGCTGTGGTTAGGTATCCCGTTTTTGGCAATGATTACCTTGCATTCGAAGCAAGGACGGAGAGGATGCGGGCATGAAAGACAAAATCCACCCAAAATATGAAGAGACCACGATAACCTGCATTTGCGGGAACGTGGTGCACACCCGTTCGACCGCGAAGGACATGCAGGTCAACACCTGTTCCGCCTGTCATCCCTTCTACACGGGCACGGCAAAATATGTCGATGCCGCCGGACGCGTGGAGCAGTTCAAGAAGCGCTACGGCAAGAAATAGCGGCGGTGTGTTATCAGGGCCAGGCATCGGTGTTTTCACCGCCTGGCCCTTTTTGCGTCCGCACGCCGTTCTTGAGGCGGAAGAGCGCGGCGAAATCCGCGAACGTTTGCCCCGGATGTGAGCATGAATGGCGCTAAAATGGGATGACTTGGCCCGGGTTGCCAGCTCCTTCCCATCCGGGTTGGCGCGGTAATCGGCGCTTGGGTTACTTGGTTTGCGGGCGAAGCCCGCGCCAGGCAAGGTCGATCGAAAATCATAGTTTTCCGGTAGATTTCAATGGATATCGTCCCGTCATTTCTTGAAGCCCTGGCCGCCCGGGTTGCCGCGCTCGAAACTCAGTTGGCTTCAGCTGCCACCGAAAATCCGCGCAAATTGCGCGATATGCTGAAATCCCATGCCCGTCTGAAGAAAATCATGGCGCTGGCCAATACCGTGGCGCGCCTGCAGAAGGATATCGATGAAAACCGGGAATTGATTGCCCAGGACGGTACCGACCAGGAACTCAAGGAGCTGGCGAAAGAGGAGCTCGCCAGAGCGGAAATTGCCCGGCCTGAAGCCGAGCGGGTTTTGCTGGTCGAGCTGCAGCCGCCCAACCCCAATGATGCCCGCAACGCGATCATGGAAATCCGCGCCGGCACGGGCGGCGACGAAGCGGCGCTCTTTGCCGGGGATTTGGCGCGCATGTATATGCGCTATGCGGAAAATAACGGCTGGAAAACGGAGCTTATCGACGCCAGTCCCTCCGGGGTCGGCGGGTACAAGGAAATTGTTTTTTCCATCCAGGGCGAAAACGTTTTCCGCGCCATGCAGTTCGAGGGCGGCACGCACCGCGTCCAGCGCGTTCCCGTCACGGAAGCCGCCGGGCGCATTCACACCTCCACGGCCACCGTGGCTGTTTTGCCCGAGGCCGATGATGTGGACGAAATCGAGATCAAGCCGGAAGACCTGCGCGTCGACGTGTATCGCGCCTCCGGCGCCGGCGGCCAGCACGTCAACAAAACCGATTCCGCCGTGCGTATTACGCATCTGCCCACCGGCCTGGTTGTGGCCAGCCAGGAAGAGCGTTCCCAGCACAAGAATCGGGCCAAGGTCATGCGAGTTTTGCGCTCGCATCTGCTGGAGTTGAAGCGCCGCGAAGCGGAAGACCAGGCGGGCGAGACCCGGCGCTCGCAGATTGGCAGCGGGGACCGCAGCGAACGCATCCGCACTTATAATTTTCCGCAAAATCGCCTGACGGACCACCGCATTCATTTTACCGCGCACAATCTGGAGCGAGTTATGGAAGGCGAACTGGCGGACCTTTTGCTGGCGCTTTATGAGAACAATCACGCGGCCAAAACCACCCTGTCTTTGGACCAGTTGCTGGAAATATAGGTTGCCACATGCCTGCCCTCGGCGCCTTTCTCGATAGCATTACCGCTCGCGTAACAGGCTCGGACCCGGACGAAGCCCGGAGGCAATGCGAATGGCTGACGAGCCGGATCGTGGGTTGCCCCCGCCTGGAATTGGCGGCGCGGCGAAATCAGGCGCTTTCCGAGATCCAGCATCGGCAGATTGAAGCCGGCGCCGCGCGACTGGCCGCGGGCGAACCCCTGCAATACATTCTGGGCGACACGGAGTTCATGGGCCATGTGTTTGCGTGCGACCGCCGGGCTTTGATTCCGCGGCCCGAAACCGAGCAGTTGGCCGCCTGGGTTTTGGACGATGTAATCCTTTGGCAAAACAAAGCGCCGGTTATTGCGGATGTAGGCGCCGGCAGCGGATGCATCGTTGTGTCGCTGGCCTTGAAACGGCCGCAAGGCCGCTACCTGGCCACCGATATCAGTGTCGCGGCCCTGACATTGGCCCAAGAAAACGCGGCACGGCACAGCGTTGCCGGCCGCATTTGTTTCCTGGCCGGCGATCTTTTATCCGCAATATGGCCGCAACCGGCAGGCCAACATTCTGCAACATGTTGGCATGTTGTCGAGGCGGGCTCGGTGATTCCGGCCAGTTTGGATGCGGTGGTGTCCAATCCGCCCTATGTGAGCATTGCGGACTGGGCGCAACTGGACCGGAACGTCCGCGATTTCGAGCCCCGCGTCGCGCTGGATGGCGGGGCCGATGGCCTGGCGATCGTCCGGCAGCTCATGACGCAAGCCTTGCAGGCGCTTAAGCCCGGCGGCGTGTTCTTTCTGGAGATCGGCGCTGACCAGGGCACCGCCGCCCTGGAACTGTTGCGCGCAGCCGGATTCGTCGATGGCCAATTGCGGAGCGACTTGGCCGGCAAGGACCGGATGGTGCGTGCCGTGAAGAAAAGCAAGAGAGCCTAAGGTTGCTTGAATCAATGAATTGCAGGTATTGACAAAAACAGGAATCTGGCGGCGGATGACGCCACTATGGCATGACTCTCCTCGGTCGCGCTGGTCTTTCCGTCCGTGTTGTCTGGTAATCCGTGGTTGATTTCCTTAAGTTGCGGGCCGCGCGCTCGTTAAAAAGCGCAAATATGGCGCAAACGAATAATTTTAGCTTAGCCCCATTAAGCCGCTTTGGTTATTGGGGTGCAATCGATTGCCGCGAAATTACTGCTTGAACCGGATTGGCGAATCGTGTAAGAATACTTCGTTTATTAACCGAAGCGAGTGGGAGGACCATAATGTCAGTTAAAATCAGATGCCGAAAGACAGGGGCCAACAACGACCCGTGTTTCCGAATTGTAGCCACCGACAGCCGCTCTCCCCGCGATGGAAAGTACTTGGAAATTCTGGGATGGTATGACCCCAAAAAGGCCAAGGCCAATTTCTATCTCAAGCTGGAGCGCATTGAAGCCTGGAAAAGCAAGGGCGCCATTCTATCCGAAACGGTTCGCAGTCTTATTAAAAAAGCCAAAACGGTTCCCATGGCAGCGCCCGTCTTCAAACAAGCCGCTGAGCCGAAGCCCGTTGCCGTGAACTAACCGCATGAAAGCTTTTATCGAACAAACCCTGCAGGCGCTGGTTAACCACCCTGAGCAAATTGTCGTTTCCGAAATCCTTGGCAAGCAAACGATTATCTTGGAAGTGCGTTGCCACCCGGAAGACATGGGCCGGATTATCGGCAAGAACGGCAAAACCATCAGCGCCCTGAGGGTCCTGCTGACCAGTCTGGCCGCCAAGCAAAAACGCAAAGCCGTCCTCGAAGTAGCCGAGTGATTCCAATGGGGGAGCCGCTCCACATTGACATCATTACGATCTTTCCCCCGATGGTGAGGGGGTTCCTCGACGAAAGCATCATGAAACGCGCGGCCCAGCAGGCCGCCGTTGAGTTCCGGGTGATAAACCTTCGCGCTTTTACCAGCGACCGCCATCAAACCGTTGACGACCGCCCCTATGGCGGCGGGCCGGGCATGATTTTAAAGGCGGAACCGCTTTTCAAGGCGGTCGAATCGGTGCGCACGCCCGGCGCGCGGGTCATTCTCCTTTGCCCCCAGGGCCGTCCTTTCCGCCAGGACGTGGCCGTCGAACTGGCCCGGGAGCGCCACTTGATTTTTCTATGCGGACATTACGAAGGCGTGGACGAGCGGGTTAGCCAGGGCCTGGTGACGGACGAGATTTCGATCGGCGACTACGTTTTGACCAATGGGACGCTGGCGGCTGCCGTGGTGATCGATGCCGTCGTGCGGCTGCTGCCGAATGTCCTGGGCGCCGAGGATGCCACCGCGGAAGAATCGTTCAATGACAGCCGGTTGGAATACCCGCAATATACGCGCCCGGAAATCTTTAGGGACATGCGCGTGCCGGAGATCCTGTTGACCGGCGACCATGCCGCCATTGCGCGCTGGCGGAAGGAGCAATCCCATCGGCGGACGGCCGCCCGTCGTCCGGATTTATTGAAAAAGGCTTGACGGCACGGCGCGGAAAGCTACAATTCCCCGGATTAATAAAGGAACGAAAAGGTTTGCGTGGCGCACAGCCGCGGCGGCCGGGGGCAGCCAACTGCGTTTTTATATCTGGGGTAAATTATGAGCTCAAGCATTCTGAAAACAATCGACACGGAAAATCGTACCAAAGCGCCGTTGACTTCCTTTTCGGTGGGAGACAGTGTCAAGGTGATGGTCAAGATCAAGGAAGGCGACAAGGAGCGCTTGCAGGCTTTTTCCGGGACCGTCATAGCCCGCAAGGGTACGGGCGCCACAGAAACTTTTACCGTTCGCCGCATTTCGTTTGGCGAGGGCGTTGAGCGCATTTTCCCGGTGCATTCGCCGAGTATAGCCCGCATCGAGGTGGAGACCGTCGGTAAAAAACAGCGGTCCAAGTTGTATTACCTGCGGGAACGTTCCGGCAAGATGGCCCGCACGGCGACGCAGCAGGCTTAATCACCGCAACGGAGACAGCATGGAGGAACCCGCAGGCTTGCTTCATTTCGAACGCCAGGCATGGGCCGGCGGATGCAAGCGTGTGGCCGGCGTGGATGAAGCCGGTCGGGGCCCTCTGGCCGGCCCGGTCGTGGCGGCCGCCGTTGTTTTTTCCCAATTCTTCATCGAGCAGGAGGAGCACCTCCTCTTCGATACGCTCAACGATTCCAAGCAGCTTACCGCAAAACAGCGCGACCGTTTTTTCGAAATTCTTGTAAATTCCCCCGAGGTCGAAATCGGCATCGGCTTTGGGGACGTGCCGGAAATCGACGCCATCAACATCCTTTGTTCCACGCATCGGACCATGAGCCGGGCATTACGATGCCTGGCGACTGTTCCCGAGTATGCTCTGGTTGACGGCCTGCCGGTTCCCGGTCTGCCCTGTCCTTCCCTGGCCATCGTCAAGGGCGATGCGCGCAGTCTTTCGATCGCCGCCGCCAGCGTCATTGCCAAGGTCACGCGCGATCGGTGGATGAAAGATCTCGACCGCTGCCATCCCGAGTATGGGTTCGTGCGGCATAAAGGTTATGGCACCGCCGCCCACATCCAGGCTTTGTTGAAATACGGGGCTATTGACCAGCATCGCCGTTCCTTCCGTCCCGTGCGCGATATCGAGGCCATCCGCGGCCGCATGCAGCAGGCCGAATGACAGCAAGACGGAACTCGAGGCCGGAAATCGGCGAAAGAGTTTGATGCTAACGCGCTTGCCGCCAGGGGCGGATCAGCTTTCGGCGGACAGTCTTTGGCGGCGCCCGCAAGGACGTGGAACCCGGTCGATGATCATAAAATCGTTGAGGCCTTTGGCCTCTGACTCCGTCTCTGATCGTTCCGACAGGTCATCCTATGTTGCAACGAATTAAACGGCTGCTGTTTTCGGGTCCGGCGTCCGTTACCCCTAAGGAAAAAGAGGCTTCTTCCGGCGAGTGGGGTGAGGCGCAGGCTGAACGCGCGCTCCGGCAAAAAGGCTACGCCATTCTCGGCCGCCGGGTTCGCGTGGGCCAGCGCGATGAGTTCGATTTGGTGGCGCGGGATGGTAAAGTCCTGGTATTTGTGGAGGTCAAGACCCGCGAAACCGAGGCGTTCGGACGGCCGGCAGAGGCCGTCAACCATGCCAAGCGGCATTATCTGTCGCGGGCCGCCGTGCGTTACCTTAAAAAACTGCGTCAGCCGCCGGAGGCCTTTCGTTTCGATGTTGTTGAAGTTGTCGGCGCGGTGTCGACGCCCGTGCCGCGGATCCGCCACATCGAAAACGCGTTTTCCCTCGATCATTGCTATCGCGTTCCGTAAGGCATTCCGTGACCGATCCCCTTAAATTGCGGGCCGCGCCGCGCCTAGGAAAATCATAAAAAATGCCTTGACTCCAAGCCTGCGTTTTGACACCATAATAATATTCAATGTGGCTTTAGTCGGGTTGCGGTGCCAGTTCCGGGTCCGTTTAACCGCAGAATGATGGGAGGTGGGCTATGAAGTCGTTGTGTTGTCTGGTCCGTTCGTTGTCGGTCGTTGCGTTCCTGTTCGCCGCAGCGTCGATACTGTCGGCGGCTCCCTGGGCTGTAGTTGTTGACAACCCGAATTCCACGTTAAGAATGATCGATTTCGGAACTACCCCGGCGACGGTGTACTATACTTCCGCAACGAATCTATTGGGCAGTGAGGGTGGAGGTCGTTTTGATGTGGCCGTCACGCCCGATGGCAAGAATGCCTTGGTTTCGAACTTCGGTGACTCAACTGTTTATCGGGTGGATATATCCAATCCGATGGATCCGGTGGTAACAGGATGCATCACCAATGATTTCTTTGCGGAGGACCTTGACATAGCGCCCAACGGTAAGTTTGCCCTCGTTACCGACGGTGGCTTTTCCCCCTCGCTGGGAATTATTGACCTGTCATCCTTCAGCACGACGCTTGTTTATTCCATTACATCCGGTTATGCCAATGCGGTTGCCATAGCTCCGGATAACCAGACCGTAGTCATGGCGGACTACTTCGAAGGCAGAATTATTTGCGGGGCTTTGGGACCGACCGGGTTGGTTTCGGAAACTCAATTGTATACCGTTTCTGCCTCTGGCACCGAGACCAATTTGCCGGTCAATGTCTCCATTTCGCCGGATGGCAAAACAGTCCTTGCGGCCAATGCCAACACCAATGAGGTCAACGTGTTCGAGATTGTAAGTCCCGGGGTCATCGTTCCTGGGGTCACTCCTACCGTGAATGGGTTGTATCCAGGCATTTACATGCAATCGATTGCTTTCTCGCCGCTTAACGATCGTGCCTATGTTCTGCAGAATGGACCGGCGACGAATAACATGCTGTCCTGGCTGCAAATCAATGGGCCTGGTAATGTAACTCTGGGCGGGGCGGGTGTGACCAGCCTTAGGGCTGTAGGATCAAGCCAATTGTTTGGGGTTGATACGCTGGCGGTGAGTCCGGATGGCAAGTGGATTTTGGCCAGCAACCCGACCGTAAGCGGTGGCACGAATATGTTGAGCGTGGTGAACTCGTCAACGTTTTCCATAACGCCGCTTGCTCCGTTGCTTGAAATACCGACGGGTGTGGCGTTTGTGCCTTCGTCCACCTTGGCGGCAGATTTTGACGGTGACGGGCGGGCTGATTTTATCACGGTCGTGGGGTCGCGCTGGTATATCTGGTTCTCAACCATGAATTACATGGTCCGTTCCGGGCCGTACGATTTTCCTTTTGCCGGATTGCCCGCAGTCGGAAATTTGGACGGCGATAACCAGCCCGATCTTATCAGCGTGGTTGGCTCGCAATGGTATGTCTGGTTCTCCAGCGCGCAATATCAGGTAAGCGGGCCCTATGATCTGGGCGTCTGCGGCCGGCCTTTGATTGGGGATGTGGATGGCGACCGGTTGGGCGACCTGATAATGGTCATTGGTTCGAAATGGTTCGTTTGGTTCTCCACGTCGCAGTATCAGGTGCGCGGCGGCCCGTATGAAATGGGTCCTGCCGGCTTGCCTGCGGCCGGCGATCTTGATCACGACGGATTGGACGATCTGGTCTCGTCGGTGGGGTCGCGCTGGTATGTCTGGTTCTCCTCCGCGGGCTATCAGGTGCGCAGCGGTCCGACTGAAATGGGCATTCAAGGCTTCCCTGCAATCGGGGATGTGGATGGCGACGGATTTGCCGACCTGATCGTCGTCGATGGTTTCAACTGGTATGTCTGGTTCGCCGACTCGCAATTCCAAGAGCGCATTGCTTATAACATGCTGAGCGCACCGTAAGTTTAGATTATCGATGGATTAGAGGCTCTGTTTTCCCCGCATGTGGGGAAAACAGAGCCGTCAGAAAAATCGCGGTTTTGGAATTGGTGAAAACGGTCGCTTTCAGGATAGAATGAAAACGACCGGAAAGTCCCAGGTAAAAGCGGCGGATTCCTGCGTTGAGGTGTCTTGGTCTTCGCCGAAGCCACGTAGGGTGTGCGTCCGGCCCAGTTGAACAAGAGTGATGCTGCGCTTTGCGGTTTGCGCGGAAATGGAGCCGCCTGGCTCCGTTGAGACGTGTGGAAAGTTGTTGCCTTTGGCGGCTTTGATTACCTTGCCGATATCCGGTATTCAATGGTCTTGATTTCAGAGCTGTATATCAAGCCCTTGTCATCGTAGAGGTTGAAAAAGAACGCCGTCGTCGCGTAAGGTAGTTGGATGCTCGCGGTCCTATTCTTTGGCGTGACTTCGGCGGGCAGCGTGTTCCATGTCCGGTCCGTCCAATAGCCGGCAGCGCGGGTGTAGTTCAACTCAGCCTTGACGATTTTCCTCGATCCGTCGTAAACGACCATGGCCAATCCCTTGCGCGTGCCGGTTTTGAGCCGGGGCGGGAGTTTTTGTTTTTTGGTCACGGCTTCGGCAAAATCGAGAATTTCCGGCGGGTTTTCGCTTACCGGCCCGTGGCTGTGATGCATGCGCACTCTCAGGCAGAGCCGTTTTTCACCCTTGGTTTCAGCGTAGGACTTCATCGTGGCTTCCAGCGGAAAGGTGATGTCGTTTGTGCCGTTGAGCCACAGAAATGGGATTCGCGCCTGCGGCAGATAGAGCGCCGGATCCCACCGCTTCAACCAAGCGTCGTATTTTTTAGCTCGATTGAGCTTGTCGTTCCAGCGTGAGTCGCCTTTGAGGAATCCGCAACCGTAAACGGGGGCGGCGAACGCCAGCCGGTTATCCAGCCCGGCGACGATACAAGTCAGAATCCCGCCCCAGGATACGCCGGTGATCCCGATTTTCGAGGCATCCACCGCGTCGAAGGATCTGAGCAGCGAGTGCGCCAGGATTACGGAAGCCGTCGCGTGCCAGATCCATTGATCCTCAGGGGGGCGATCCGCGAGTTCGAACTGACCCCATCCTTTTGGGCCCGAAAATCTGTGGCGTGTCCAGCGCTGTTTTTTTGGGTCGTACTTGTCCGGAATGCCGCCGCAGGTGTCCATGGCAATGGCCGCATAGCCCCTGGAGTTCCATAGTGTTACCCAGTGGTGAAAGGCGGTTCCCTGTCCGCCGTGGACAAGGATGATCCCTGGGACCTTTTGGCTTTTTTTGACCTTCGGCATACCGATCCAGGCGAAAACTTTGGTCGGTTTGCCCTGGTAAGGGAGGCTGTCGTAAAATATACCCTTGACCCCCGGCCGTTTTAACAAATCCGTGAGTTTATAGGTGGGCGCTTCGAAAAGTTGCTTTAAATTCCAGATAGTCATGGTCTTGTTCCATAAAGAAAACCGGCGGGATCGGATCGATCCTGTTCGCACACGAAGGCGCAAAGTTCACAAAGTGTTGCCTGCAATTGAGGCTATACCGGCGATGGGAAGAGGTCAACCGAAAATCACGGATTGATCCAAAGCAGGCGGCAAATAATTTTTTGTAATTTTTTGTTGCAGTCTTTTTTTTTTGTTATAACATAATAAAAAAGGAATGTGACGAGTGCGTTATCGCGGACGTTTTGTAGGTCTGGGAGGGCAGGTTGCATTTTGCAACTTTCGCAGAAACCGTTCGTTAAGGAAAGGGCTCGAGTTATGAAGAGAACAGCATGTAAGTGGGGGGGCGTTGTAATCGGGATTTTGCTGGCCACGCAGTGTTCCTTTGGCGCCGGCCTGATTGTTGGGACGCGTGCATGGGTCAATACCAACGAGTCGTATACCTATTTTCTTAATAACAACTTCAATACCAATGGTAATTTAATGTGTAGTTACCTTGGCAACGCGACTAGCGGCGGTCCGCGGGAATATGACTCGACCACGGGCAATTTAGTGAATTGCGCATCGAATGGCCAGACCAAGTTCTCGCTCCGATTCGAGGGCTATATATTTCATTCCGGGCCTATGACTGACGGCGGTTGCTATGTCAAACGCATCAATCCGGATTGGGATACCAATAGCATTGTAACCTTTATGGCCAAGGATGCGGCCGGATCTAATGTGGGACCTGCTTCAATCTGTTCCGATGGTACTAATTTCTACACCGACAACTACTATGCGGAAGTCCGGACGAACATGCATTATGTACATGCTTATTCGGTCTCGAACTCCCCGGTTTCATTTTCCCTGACCCGTTTGTGGTCGGCTCCCTTGGGCACCAATGGCTATATACGGAGTTTTGGGTGTTATGGTGGTTACATATATGCATCCCCTGGCGGCAAGGCGGGCTATTCTCGCCGAATCTATGCCGTGAAAACGGCGGATGGGACCGTTACCGACACGGGTGTGGATGTTCCCGGCGAGGCGGTCATCTACAGCATGGTACGGAAAGACAACCTTTTGTTTGCGTCGACGGCCACGAATTTATATGTCTGGGATATGACGTCCGATACCAATATCGACGCCGGTTCGGTGGATGCATACTCAAAGGCTGCCTTGAATGGATGCAGTGAAATTATAGGTGTGGCCTATGATGGTAATAAGATGTATGTAGGCGCTGGTGGCGGAGGATCCAATAGATTCCAGGCATTCTGGGCAATGCCGCCGCCGGCGCTTGCCAGTATCAATCCGGCCTCGAAGGAGTTGGGTGGCGCCGACTTCACCCTGACATTGAACGGGACCGGTTTTGTGACGAATTCGACGGTGCTGTGGAACGGGACGGAGCGAACGACGACCTATGGGTCGGCGACGCAATTGACAGCCAGCATTCTGGCTGCGGACATTGCCACATTGGGCTCCGCCAGTGTGACTGTGTCTAACCCATTGCCATGCATCGGTGTGAGCGCGCCGCAGACCTTGACGATCACGCCGCAGAGCCAGACAATCACCGGTTTCACGCCTGCCGATGGGTCGTCGTTCCTGGCCAATGAGACGGTCGGATTGGCGGCGACGGCGGATTCCGGCCTACCGGTGAGCTTCAGCGTAATTAGCGGCGGAACCATTACCGACGGCACAAATCTCTCGTTCACCGCCGCCGGCATCGTTCGGGTCGTGGCCAGCCAGGCCGGCAACGCGATATATGCCGCTGCGCCGAATGTGACCAATAGTTTCACGATTAGCGATATTGTCTCAAGCTTCTGCGCCGACCTTGACGGCGATGGGACTTCCGATCTGGTCACCGTCGTAGGTTCGAACTGGTATGTCTGGTTCTCTTCCGCGAGTTACCAGGTGTGCAGCGGGCCGTTTGCGCTGGGAGTGTACGGCACATCCTTGTCCGGCGATATCGATGGCGACGGCACCGACGATCTGATTACGGTTGTGGGCTCGAAGTGGTATGTCCGCTTCTCCTCGGGACAATATCAGGTACAGAGCGGACCGTTTGACTTGGGCATTGCCGGTATACCTGCCATAGGATACATCGATGACGATTCGCTGGCCGATCTGGTTGTTGTGGTGGATTCGAACTGGTATGTCTGGTTTTCCACTGCACAATATCAGATGCAGTTCGGTCCGTACGATCTGGGCGTGGCCGGGTTGCCGGCCATGGGTGATATTGACGGGGACGGGCGAGACGACCTGATTGTAGTCGATGGCTCGAACTGGTATGTGTGGTTCTCCACGGCGGAATACCAGATATGTAGCGGTCCATTCGATCTTGGTGTTGTCGGCACGCCGGCCACGGGATACCTTGACGGCGACGAACTTGCCGACCTGATTGTGGTTGACGGCTCGAACTGGTATGTGTGGTTCTCCACCGCGGAATACCAGGTGCGCAGCGGGCCGTTTGCGCTGAATACGCCATAATCGTAATAAGGGCGCTCTGCGGCCCAATAGATGAAAAGGCAAACTGCCTGTGCCGGTTGACGGTGCAGGCAGTTTGCCTTTTTTGTGCAGCCTAAGATTGGCCGGCCGCAACTCAAAGCAATCGATGGCCGCGCAAGGGAGATAAAGATTTTTATCCGGCCGCGCTTAATCGAACCTGATATGCGCCATGGCTTTTTGCAGGCGCTTGCCGCGCAGATTCAGGTCTTGCAGATTGGTCAGGCGGCATTGCCGGCGCTGTTGCACGATTCGCGCCACGGTCAGGGGCCCAAATCCCGGCACGCGCAGGAGCGCTTCGCGGTCGGCCTGGTTAATCTTGACCGGATAGAATTCTGGATGCAACTCGGCCCAGTGCTCCTTAGGGTCCTGATCCAGACTCAGATTGTGGTTGGCGTTGAACGTAATATCCTCCGCCTTGAACCCGTATTTGCGGATCAGGAAGTCAACCTGATAAAGCCGGTGTTCACGCCGCAGACGATTTTCCGGATCGATCATGGCGCTTTCCCCGGGAATATCGGGAGCGCCCAAGCCGCTCTGGTAGGCAGAAAAATAAACCCGGTCCATATGCAGCCGTTCATAAAGGCCGAAAAGGTAATTGACGATTTCGGTGTCGTTCTCGTCCGAGGCGCCTACCACGAATTGGGTGGTGGTTTTGACGCGTGCGTACCGCTCGCCCTTGGCGGTCAATTGCGCTACGAGTTTCAAGGGGCGGATGATGTCCTCCAAGAAGTGTTTGCGCCCGGACAGCTTGCGAAAATGCGCCTCGCCGGGCGTCTCGATGTTAATCGACACGGCGCTGGCCAGCGAAATGGCCTCCTGGATGGCCGCGTTGGAGGTGCCTGGAATAATTTTCAGGTGAATATAGCCGCGGAAGCGATGCTTATAGCGCAGCCGGGCCGCCACGGCGTTCAACTGTTCCATTGTCTGGTCGGGCGAACCGATGACGCCCGAGCTGAGAAACAGTCCGAAAAGATCGTGCCGCTCGAGATACTGCATAAAAATCTGCGCGGTCTCGTCCGGATTGAGCGTACAGCGCCGGATATTGGCGTCGCGGCGCAATGGACAGTATTTGCAGTCGTTGGCGCAGGCGTTCGATAAAAGTGTTTTGAGCAGGATGGAACGCCCGCCATTGGGCAGGGTGACGGGATACAGCCATTTGCCTTCCGCGCCATGCCGGCGGTGCTCCTGGTCGACAGTGCCGCAGGCACAGGCCAAATCATAGCGTGAATCGGTTGACAGGATTTTGAGCTTTTCGAGCGTGTCCATGAATGTGTGTCCTCTGCGCAAACGACCCGTGAAGCACTCCTATATCACGGTCCATGCGTAAGTCAAGGACAGGCTTGGAAATTGGCCGAATATGGAGTTGACTTGCCAGAAGATAGGGCTAACATTTGCAAACCATAAACGTTTGCGATGGGACGCACAACATACCGAAAGGAACAAAATGAGAGTCGTAAAAGCGATGATGGGGCTTTCCTGGATGGTGCTTGCTTTGCTGACGGATGTTTCCTGCGCAACCCGGCCGGCTGTTCCGGGCCGGGACGCTGAGCTTGTCAAGGACGGCGCGGCCAAATGCGCGATCGTTCTGTCGGCGCAGGCCGGTCTGGTCGAACGGCATGCGGCGGACGAACTGAAAACTTATTTGCAAAAGATTACGGGAGCTGACGTGGCCATTACCGCGGAAGCCGCCCCGGGCGTGACGCCGATCCGCATCGGCGTTGCCGGCGCGGACAACCTGGTCATGAACCGCGATCTCAAAAAGGCCGTTGCCGCCATAACCGATGACGGCTTTGTGATCGAGTCCGGCAAGGACGGCGTCCAGATCGTTGCCAAGGACAAGCGCGGACTGCTTTATGGCGTCTACCACCTCCTGAAAAGCTACGGTGGCGTCTACTGGCTCTTCCCCGGGGAAGAGGGCGAATATTGTCCAAAGAACAATGCGTTTGTCGTTCCGGCCCAGTGCACGACCGTCAATCCTGCATTTACCGAGCGTAAGTTCCGCCTGAACGGCGGATCCGGCTGGACGCCCGACACCTTCGATTGGCTGCTGCGCAACGGCCTGCAAGTCTATGGCGCAAAATACAAGGACGGCTCCCCCGAGAAAAAATATATGGACGAGCGCGCCATGATCATTAATGTTAGCGACGAACTTACGCCAATCATGGTCGGCGCATGGGATAAGAAAAAGCTGCAGGCGCTTTTCGACGAGCACCCTGAATATTTTGGGATCTACAAGGGCAAACGCGGCGTCTACGGTGTCAGCCAGCCCTGCACTTCGAATTCCGAAGTCATCAAGCTGATGCTCGAGCATTGGCTCCAAAAGCTCGAGGCATACGGGCAGGTTCCCTTGGTCGCGGGCTGCGGCAACGATGACCATACCTGCTGGTGCCAGTGCGACAACTGCAAAAAGCTCGATCCGCCGGAAGAGGTTGCCACCGGAGATGTCAGCACCCGCTGGTGGCTTTATGTCAATGCCGTGGCCAAGGCGATCCTGACCCCGGATTATCCTAATCGCAGCATGGCCGTTCTTGTTTACCAGAACTACCGCCGCGTTCCGGTTGGCGTCAAACCGGATCCGCGCGTGACGGCGATTATCTGCCCGCATCAACGCTGCTATATCCATCCGCTCGACGATCCGACCTGCGCCCCGAACGCCTCCAAGTTCCGCAAGATGTTCGAAGATTGGCATGCGGCGGGAATACGCTCCACCACCTTCGAATATCATCCCGAAATGCCCGGCAAATGCTCCTATCTGCCAATGGAAGCCAGCTGGGTGAAGGACCTTCAATTCTACAAGCGCCTGAACATGTACGGATTCGGCATGGTGGTTACGGCGCCGGACGGCCATTATGCGGGCCACGAATATGGCCGCACTCACCTTTACGCGCTCACGAACCAATGGCGCGCGCTGTGGCAGCAGCACTGGCTAACCGGGTATTTCGCCTGGAACATCGATGCCGATTTCGAGACGGTTTCCGAGGCGATCAATTCGCGCTACTATGGGCCTGCCTGGCCGGCCATGAAGGCCTATCGCGCCGAACTGCTCAAGGCGATCCAGGAAACGCCTGTCAATATGGGCTACGGCACGCCGAATGCGGTGCTCGGCAAATGCTACGATCGTCCCGGCCTGGCCCAGCGGCTTGCGGACCTGCTCGACCAGGCGGAGAAAGCCGTCGCCCAGGATCCGGTCATTCTCAAGCGCGTGAAGTATGACCGCGAATATCTCAAGACCAACTGGGAGGCCGCCTACGAGGAGTATCAGCAGACCAAACAGAAGGAATACAATGCCAGGCGCACCACGCAAGCGCCGGTCATCGACGGCATTCTCGACGACCCCGATTGGAAGAACTCGGATTTCGTGACGGATTTCATTGTCTTTGGGGAAGACGGCCGGAAGGCCGAGGTCCAGACGTTTGTGCGGATGCTTTACGACGATACGAACGTCTATTTCGGAATCGAATGCCTGAAAGCCAAATCCGGCAAGGTCGAGGTCAAAGCTGCCAAGGATGGACTCGATGCGCTCAACGGCAGCCATCTTGAGTTGTTCCTGACGCCGCCGGGGCTTGGCGGCAAATATTATCACATCGGCTTCTCGACCAACGGCAAGCTCTATCAGGCCATGACGGATTCGCCCAGCTCGCGCGATGCGGACTTCAAGTTGAATCCGCAGGTTAAGATGACCGAACTGCCCGATCGCTGGATTGCCGAAGTCAAGGTCCCGATTGAAAAGCTTAAGGGAAAAATAGCCGACGGCGATGTCTGGCGGATAAATGTGGCGCGCTGCGCGTTGACCGATGCGGGAAAAGCGGAATCCAGCTCGTGGAGCGGTGGCGGCGTTTTCCACGGTTCGGAAGTCCACCGCTCAGTGGCCTTTGGCGCGGAGGGGGCGATCGTCAAAAACGGCGACATGGAAGACTGCGGCAAGCCGCGGCTTGATAAGAATCCCGCCCGTAATTGGGAATATTTGTCTGCAGACGTGCCGTTGCATTGGTCATTCAATGAGAATAACCGGGGCAAGGCGGAATTGGTTTCGACCGGCGCACCCTTCGGCAGGCATTTCCTGCGGCTCCAGGGCACAAACGCTTTTGTCGAACAGGTGATTGCGATCCCGGCCGGGGCGACCGATACGTTTGGCGTGAACTTGGTGGCCAGGGGCAAGGGCGAACTTTGCCTTTCCCTGCGCGACGCGACAGGAAAATACCACAACAGTATTATCAAAAAATTCGATACCGACAAGTGGGAGACAATCTCCGGATTGCTGCAATGCGACGTGCCCGGACGAACGGTGCTGGCGCTCCGGATTACCGGCGAAATCGATCTGGATAATATCAGGATGAGCGCGGAAACTTCGCTCGCAAACATGCCGGACGCCGAAAAAAGCAAATAGAAACTTGAGCGTTCAGGATCTGATCGGGAATCGATGCCATAAGACGCCCTCAAAACCAACGACGAATTTTGTCCTAAACCTTGCGTGTGTATTCGTTATTCTTTAAGATATTGATGTTGTGTTTCCGTAGCGCACATTATGTAAACTAAATAAGAGATTGCGGCTAAATGCTGTAAAATAATATACGCAGCGAGTGCCGGTTGAATGCGGCCGTAGAACGAAAATGGTCGCGTTCCGCCGTGGAGGGTGGTTCTGTCTACCGTTTGGAGGGCGCTGGCGACCGAGTGGAATTCCATTGTTTTTCGTCGCTGCGCAGAGCGAAATCGCCGGCGATAATTTTGAAGGAATTATATGAAAAACACAATACTGTTCGCCTGGTTGAGTCTGTGTCTTGCTGCCGGCGGGGCCGATTTTGACTTGGTCAAAAACGGCCGCGCGGTGAGCGCCATCGTGGTCGACCAGCGTTTCGATGCGACCGCGGCGCAGTCTGCGCTGGAGCTGGCGGATTATCTCGAGAAGATTACCGGCGCGCGCCCGGAAATCCGCCGCACGCCGGCGAAGGGCCTTTACAATATCTTCCTCTACACCTGGGGGTGGCAGGCGAACCAGTCGAAGCTTTTTAAAGAAATGGATTGGGCCGGGCGCTTTGGTAAGGATGTTGACCAGGTCAAGGACGACGGCTACCTGATCTCCGTCTCGGACGACGGGCTCTACCTTATCGGCAAGGAGCCGATCGCGGTTTACTACGGTGTTTGCGACCTGCTCCGGGACTGCGGGGAGGTCCGCTGGTTCTTTCCCGGCGAGGATGGCGAATACTGTCCGAAGGCTCCGAGCTTTTCCGTGCCGGCGCAGCGCAGGATCTGCAATCCGGATTTCAAAAAAAGGAATTTCAGCATCGCCTATGCCGGGGTCAATCTCGAACCGACTGTTCTCTGGATGCTGCGCAACAAGATGACCCCGGGCCGGAGTTATTTTAATGCGATGGGTTCCGGGCGTAGCCTGGGCGGGCACATCTTCAGCACGCTGCTGCCGGATACGCTTTATGACGAACATCCCGAATATTTTTGCATGGATAAGGACGGCAAGCGCATTCCGCAGAACGGCAAAGTGAAAAAGGATCCGGGCAAGCCGCGCCCGCTAGGCGGGCAGGCGAACCAGCCCTGCACCTCGAATCCCGAAGTCGTCGACATCATGTGCCGGAACGTCGTCAAGATGATCGGACAGGCGGACAATGTCAAGAGCTTCACCGTGTTGAACAACGACAGTACGGCCTGGTGCCATTGCGCTAACTGTAAAAAGCTCGATCCGGAGGCGGAAAAGAAACAAAATTACGTTTCCACTCGATTCTGGCTCCTGAACAACGAGCTCATCAAGGCGATCAAGACCGATTTTCCGAAGGTCGAGGTCTGTTCGTCCGCCTACCAGAATTACCAGGAATTTCCGAAAGGCGTCGTGCCTGATCCACGCTGCGTAATCCTGCTCTGGATGCATTCGCGCTGCTATGCCCATGCCCTGTCCGATGAAGGCTGCTTTGTCAATGCGCGCTTCCGCCGCATCATCAAGGAGTGGAGCGACGCCAAGATGCCGGTTTACCCGGCGAACTACACCGACTGCCAGCCGGGCGGAACTTACCTTTACCAGCCGCTGGAAAACGTTCTGGCCAAGGATAACCAGTATTATAAGAAAATGAACTGCGTCGGCAGCACGGACTTTGTTGCGCCCAAGGACGCGGTCTTCGTGAAGGCCTATGAGAATCCGCGCCATCTGATGATGTGGCGCGCCAACTTCATGAACTATTACGTCGATGCCGCCATGAAGTGGGACAGCACGCTGGATTATAGTCGGATCGTCGACGATATCGGTGCAAAATTCTACGGCAAGGCCTGGAAGCAAATGCGTGCCTATCGCGAATTGCTCCGGACGCTCTACGAAAACGCCAACTATCATCTTTGCTACGGAACGTCCGGAATGATGCAAGGCAAGGCTCTCCAGTATCCGAATGCCAAAAAGGATCTGCATGCGGTGCTCGATGCGGCCGAAAAGGCGGCAGAGGGCGACGAGGCCCTTATGGCCAAGATCCGGCTCGAACGGGAATTTCTCGAAAAGAGCTGGGAGGAATGCCATGCGCAATGGCAGCTGAATGGGCGGAAATCGGAGGTCTCCGCCGGGCATCGGGAGTGGCGCTTTGCCGACTGGGAAAGCGGATTTGTTTTGGCCGGCGGCGCCGACAAGGAGGCCGATAATCAGACTTCGGTCAGCTTCATGTACGACGATGCCAATGACCTGCACATTCGTTTTCGCGCCGAGGAAGTGTTGAAAAACGATGCGCTCACGTTCATCTTCGCAAACATGTCCTTCGCGGTGAAGCCGAACGGCAAGGTTTCCGATGAGAAAGTGCAGTGCAAAGTCAACCGTGAGTCGGATTACTGGGAGGGCGCAATCACCCTCAGGCTGGAAAAGCAGCCGCGCGTCGGCGAATTCATCAAGGTCGGCGTGCTGCGGAGCAATAAAAAGGAAACGAGTTCGTGGAACCACGGGGAAACGAATGCCCCGTCTATTTTCCGCCGCCTTTACTTCGGCACCGGCAGCGGTATGCGTCCGATCTTGCCGAACGGCGACTTCGAAAATCTCCAGGAACTCAAGGAGGCAAGCAAAGAAGTCCAATGGAAGAACAATCGCGCTCCCGAGGATTGGAGTTTTCGCGGCGCTTACGAGCTCGTCCAAGCTCCGTTCGATGCTCCGTCGGGCAGGTGTTTTGTCCGCGGCCAGGGTTTTGGGTTCATATATGTCAACGGATTGAACGGTCCGCAGCATACTTATTTTGGGGCGATCCCGTTCAGCGGCAAACTTAAAGTCAGCGCGCAGTTCCGCGGCAAGGGCTACATCAAAATGCTTTTTAATGCTGGGCGAATAGCCGACAATTACCAACAGAATATCGACACGGCAGGCAAGTGGCAGGAGGTCAGCTGGACAGCCGACTTCAAGGATTCCGCGCCGACGGGAATTCTGCTTTACATCTACACTCAGCAGAGCGTGATGGATTTTGACGATGTTAAGATCGAAGTGGTCGAATAAAGGTGCGACGTATGAAGCATCCGCCGTTTTGAACAGGCCAAATCAACCAAAACAAGGAGGAGTATAAGCATGAGCGCATATCGCAGGTCGCTTGTCATGAGCGTCTTTTTTGTCCTGTTGGCCTTCGCCGGCGTGTTCGCGGCGGAAATGGGGGCGGCCGAAGCGCCGCAAAAATATGACTTGGTCAAGGATGGCGCCGCAAAATCGGCGATTGTCCTGAACGAGTCCTTGTCGACCGTCGAATTTTTCGCCGCCCTGGAGTTGGCTGATTACCTGGAGAAGATCAGCGGCGCGCGTCCGGAAATTCGCCGCACGCCGGCGAAGGGCCTTTACAACATCTTGCTCTACACCTGGGAATGGCGCGCGAACCAGACGAAGCTTTTCACGGAACTCAATTTGAAAAACCGCTTCGGCAAGGATGTGAACAAGATCAAGGATGACGGCTATCTGATCTCGGCCGATGCCGATGGACTTTGCATCATCGGCATGGAGCCGATCGCGGTTTACTACGGTGTTTGCGACCTGCTCCGGGACTGCGGGGAGGTCCGCTGGTTCTTTCCCGGCGAGGATGGCGAATACTGTCCGAAGGCTCCGAGCTTTTCCGTGCCGGCGCAGCGCAGGATCTGCAATCCGGATTTCAAAAAAAGGAATTTCAGCATCGCCTATGCCGGGGTCAATCTCGAACCGACTGTTCTCTGGATGCTGCGCAACAAGATGACCCCGGGCCGGAGTTATTTTAATGCGATGGGTTCCGGGCGTAGCCTGGGCGGGCACATCTTCAGCACGCTGCTGCCGGATACGCTTTATGACGAACATCCCGAATATTTTTGCATGGATAAGGACGGCAAGCGCATTCCGCAGAACGGCAAAGTGAAAAAGGATCCGGGCAAGCCGCGCCCGCTAGGCGGGCAGGCGAACCAGCCCTGCACCTCGAATCCCGAAGTCGTCGACATCATGTGCCGGAACGTCGTCAAGATGATCGGCCAGGCGGACAATGTCAAGAGCTTCACCGTGTTGAACAACGACAACACGGCCTGGTGCAACTGCACGAACTGCGTCAAACTCGATCCGGAGGCAGAGCGCAGCCATAACTGGGTTTCCACGCGATTCTGGCTCCTGAACAACGAGCTCATCAAGGCGATCAAGACCAATTATCCCAAAGTGGAGGTATGCTCGTCCGCCTACCAGAATTACCAGGAATTTCCGAAAGGCGTCGTGCCTGATCCGCGCTGTACGATTCTGCTCTGGATGCACTCGCGCTGCTACACGCACAGCCTGGGTGACGAAAAATGCCTGCCCAATGCCCGCTTCCGCCGCATCATCAAGGAGTGGAGCGACGCCAAGATGCCGGTCTATCCGGCGAACTATACCGATTGCCAGGCGGGCGGAACATACCTTTACCAGCCGCTGGAAAACATTCTGGCCAAGGATAACCAGTACTATAAGAAAATGAACTGCGTCGGCAGCACGGACTTTGTCGCGCCCAAGGACGCGGTCTTCGTGAAGGCCTATGAGAATCCGCGCCACCTGACGATGTGGCGCGCCAACTTCATGAATTATTACGTCGATGCCGCCACGAAGTGGGACAGCACGCTGGACTATAGCCGGATCGTCGACGATGTCGGCGCAAAATTCTACGGTAAGGCCTGGCCGCAGTTCAAAGCCTTCCGCGATCTCCTGCGCGCGGCCTATGAGGGCGCGGATACCCATCTCTGTTACGGGACCCCGTCCATGGCGCAGGGCAAGTGCCTCGACAACAAAGCCACGCATCAAAAGCTCAATGAACTTTTGGCCGCGGCGCTTGCGGCTGCCGCTGGTGACGAGACGGTCACGGCCCGGATCAAGCTCGAGGAACAATTTTTCCGGGGCAGTTGGGAGGAAAACCGAGCCAAGCTCGACAAGGTGATTACGGAAAATGCCGAGGCTTTGAAGGTGGCGGGAGCGCCGAGCGAAGCCGACTGGGACAAGGCGAAAATGGTCGACGATTTCAAGGTTTTCGAAAAAGCCGATGTCAAAGCCGAACCGGGTGCGACCGCCAGGGCGCTGTATGACGACAACAACATCTACCTGCGCATCGAAGCGTTCGTCAAGGACCCGTCCGTTTTGAAAAAAACCATGAAAAAGCGGGATGACATCCCGTGGAGCGATTCGACTTTCGAGCTGTTCTTTGCGCCCGATGCCTGGGCCGGCAAATACCTCCATTTTGTCGTCAATCCCGACGGCTGTATCTGGGATGCCATGACCGTGGGCCCGCTCAACCAGGATTCCGGCTTCAATGCCGATGCGGATGTCAAGACTGCGGTCATGTCCGACCGTTGGCGGGCAGATATCCGGATCGCGTTTAAAGATCTGGGCGGGGCGCCCAAGCCGGGCGAAGGCATGAAAATAAACATCTGTCGTGGCAATCCGTCCGCATCCTGGAGCGCCGGCGAATTCCATGGACGGGACGTCTACCGCACCGTCATTTTCAAGTGAGCCGCCGCCGTCAGGCGATAGGCTCAACCCTCTTCGGAACGGTCGTATTTTTCACGCGAAGTCGCGAAGTTGACGAAGATAATTCAATTATCCGATCGGTAAGCTTCCCTTGGTGTCTTTATGTGAGCAAAATGGTTTGCTTCCCAAAACTCTTGTCTATATACTCGATGCGCGTGCGCAAGGAGATATGACTTGGCGGCAGGGACTTGCCGGGCAGGCCGCTCCGGTAAACCATTTGGAAAGGCGGGCGCAGCTATGGAATTGTCGGGAAAAACAGCCATTATTACCGGGTCAAGCGCCGGAGTTGGCCGGGCGATAGCCATTGAGTTTGCCAGGCGCGGGGCCAATGTGGTTTGCTGTGCCCGGCGGGAGGACCGATTGCGGGAAACGGTGCGGCTGATCGAGGCCGAAGGCGGGCAGGCCATTGCGGTCCGGGCGGATTTAACCAAAAAAGACGACGTGCAGAACGTTGTGGCGACGGCGCTGAAACAATACGGTCAGATTGACGTGCTGTATAACAATGCAGCCACATTGCTGGCCATCGGGGCGCTCTGGGAAGTGGACGAAGAAGTCTGGTGGAATGATATGACCAACAATGTCCGGGGTCCCATGCTGTGCTGCAAGGCGGTGCTGCCCCACATGATTGAGCGTAACACCGGGCTGATTATAAACATGAACGGCGGCGGTTCAGCGGGGCCTTTCCCGGGCGCCAGCGGGTATGGCTCGTCAAAGGCGGCCCTGATGCGTTTGACCGATGCCTTGGCCCGGGAACTGGAGCATGATGGCTATGCGATCTACGTGGTTGGCATGGGCCCGGGGTCGGTTTACACGGAAATCTGGGAGCCGCAGTTGAATACACCCGGCGGCAAAAAATGGATCGGCGACCTCCGGCGCATTGTGGATCAGAAGCTCTACGGCAAGCCGGAGGACTGCGCCCTGGCCTCGGTGGAGTTGATTCGCGTGATGTGTCCGGAGATCAACGGATGTATCTTTGCGGTGAATACCGACTTCAATGATGTTGCCCGGCGGGCCAGGGAAATCCGCGCCGGCGATTTATATCAAATCAGGATGCGAAAACGATAGGGTTCCGTGAGCGCCGACGTATGGCGGGGCTTACCGCGGCCGCATCAACCGGCTTGGTCCTGTGCTCTTCTTGGCAATCCGCGCCTTTCTATGCCCCAATTCTGATTGGCCTCAGCCAGATTTAATCCAAAAGACTTTGGCGCAAAACACCGGTAATGACTTGCCGAGAGTCGGGAGCCGATATTGGATTGAACCGGCATGCGTTGCCATCACCAGAAGATTAACTGAATATTTCCAAACCAGGCAATATAATGATTGACTCAATCATGTTATTTGGAAGAATATGAACGTATCAATAAATAGCGGTGCTGTTTTGGAGGAGAACACGATTATGGATTCATTGCTGAAACAAATCTATGGAATGGGACCGAAACAAATGCAGGCCTGCGCGCGGCATGTGATGTTGGGTGGTGGGACCCGGGGCGGGCCGGTGCTCGATCATGGCCAAGGGGTGCGGGTGTGGGATTCCCGGGGCAAGGCCTATATCGATTGCACCTCGCAGAGCTGGGCCCTGTACCTGGGTTATGCGCATGCCGCCATTAACGGCGTCATCGGCGAGCATATTGCCAAGATGACCCATATTCACCAGGGTTTTGACAGCAAACCGCGCTTTTATCTTGCCCGTAAACTGGCCACGCTGGCGCCCGGCGATCTCAAGCGCGTGTCCTTTACGGTCGGCGGCGGGCCGGCGATCGAAGCGGCCATGAAAGTGTGCGTCAAGAACGTGGCGCCGGCGCGCGACTTCGTGTGCTTGTATGACAGCTATCACGGCACGACGCTGGGGTCCATGGGCGCTTCCTGGATTTCAACGAAGGCGGCCGGCAAATACGTGGGAGGCAGCCGCTTCCTTTCCCTGACGCGTCCTTTTATCCGCATTCCGAACCCGTATACCTACCGCAATCCCTACGGCGTGGATGCCGAGACTTACGTGGACATGTGTCTGACCATGGCCCGCGAAATATTCGAACGCGGCATTGCCGGCAAACCGGCCGGTGTAATTATCGAGCCGATCCAGGCCAGCGCCGGCCAGATTATCATGCCCCGGCGCTATCTGCAGGGACTGCGCAAGCTGTGCGACGAATATGAAACGCTCCTGGTATTCGACGAAATTCAAACCTTCGGCCGCATCGGCGCAATGTTTGCCGCCGACTATTTCAAAGTAACTCCGGATATTATCGTGCTGGGTAAAGCCCTGGGCGCCGGCCTGCCGCTGGCCGGGATCATCGTCTCGGACAAGCTCAAGGGATTCGAACCGGACACCGAGGAACTGCATACCTTTGCGCATCCCACCTTGTCCATGGTGACGGCGGCTAAACAAATTGAACTGCTGGAGAATGGTGTGCTGGATAATTGCCGCTGTATGGGCGCGTATTTGGGGGACCATCTCAAGGCCATGATGATGGAATTTCCTGAAATCGGGGAAGTGCGCCAGGCCGGATTGCATATCGGGGTCGAGATGGTCAAGGATCCCAAGAGCAAAAAACCGCTCGACAAGGAAGCGGTGGCAATCCGGGATGCAGGCTTCAAGCATGGCATTATCTTCGGCCTGGGCGGCGTGCGGAAAAATGTGCTGAAAGTCAAGCCGCCCCTGATCGTCAGCCGTCGGGAATGCGATGAGATCCTGGAAAAGTTTGTCAGATCGGTGCGCGATGTGCTGCGCAAGTAAGATTGGAACGGCAAACTCCGGTCCTGTGGCGGCGGATACCAACGGGAGGCCTATAGCATGTTAACGCTGGATCTTCATGATCGCACCGCCATTGTGATTGGCGGCGCGCGAGGGATTGGCGCCTGCATTTGCCGGCTGCTCGGCCAGGCCGGGAGCAAGGTGGCTTGGACGCACTTGGGGAACGAGGCTGACCGGTGCGGAAGCGCCGAATTGGGCGCGGCCCTGAAGGCGGCGGGTTCGGAATATTTCGAATGCGACGTGAACTGCACGGACGCCGAAGCTACCGAAAAATTTATCAACGTAATTGTCAGCCGGTGGCAGCGTTTGGATTATTTGGTCTATTGCGCGGGCTTGACCACGCCGGTTTCCTTCCTGGAAATTACCCCCAAGGACTGGCGACGGCATGTGGAGATTAACTTGACGGGCGCCTATCTGGCCTTGCGTGCGGCGATTCCGGTCATGCAGGCACGGGGTGGTGGGGCGATCGTGCTGGTTGGCTCGGCGGCAATCGTTTCCGGCGGTGGAGGGCGAGCCGATTATGTTTCGGCCAAGGCGGGGCTGGAAGGATTAAACCGGGCGGTTACCAAGGAGTTTGCGCCCCAGGGAATCCGGTGCAACCTGGTGCATCCCTCGCTCATTGAGACCGATTTGCTGGCACAGCGCTATCCCGACCCGGCCGCGCGCCGCAAGGCAGCCGCCAGCGTGCCGCTGCGCCGGTTGGGGCGGCCGGATGATATAGCGCAGTCCGTGGTGTTCCTGCTTTCCGACAACGCTTCATATATTACCGGTCAATCGTTGTTCGTGGATGGAGGGCGCACTTTCTGCAAATGAACGTGTTCCATGCTTGGCACCGCCCCTTGCAGGGCGGCTTGGTTCACGTGAAAATGTTTTTATCCAGACGTCCGGTATCTTTAAATTTAGGGGGACTTCAAGATGCGTGATGAAATGACATTAAACGGCTGCTGGCGGTGTATGCCGGATAAGGAGGATCAAGGCCGGAAACAAGGCTATCACCGCGTGGATTTCGATTTTATGGATAAACGCGGTTCCTGCTGCGGCAGCCGGATGTGGCGCGAAGTGACGATTCCATGCTGTTACAGTCATTGTGGGCCGGATATGCGCCAGTTCGTCGGGCGGGTCTGGTTCCGAAAGTCCTTCCAGGTGCCGTCCGCATGGAAGGATCGCAACATTTTTATCCGTTTCGAGGCCCTGAATTTTTTGGCGCATATCTGGCTCAACGATATGTTAATCAAGACCAGTTATGATGGGTTTCTGCCCCTGGAGCTGAACCTGAATAAGTTTCTGAAATTTGGCGAAGAGAACACACTCATAATCCGCACCGACAATACCGAGCGGCCGGACGACCGCAGCCCGGGCGGCGGCTTGGGTTATTATTTCAGCGGTGGCCTGGTGTCCGACGTCAAGCTCTTTGCCGTTAGTCGGGTTTACCTCGAAAGCGCGCGTTTTGCCATGGCCGAACCGGGCACTGGTCATGAGGGTGTCTTTCTGCTCAATAACCGCGTGGTCAATACCCTGGCCCGTCCCAGCCGTGTATTGGTGAAGGTCCGTATCAAGGACCGGAACAAGCGCGTCTGCGGTGTGTTTTTGTCCGAATCCCGTTTCCTTGCTCCGCACCAGGCTGTGACCATCCCCGTGACTGGACGGGCAGCCGCCATAAAGCCCTGGAGTCCCGACACGCCGGAGCTTTACCATGCCGAAATCGAACTGGTTCGGGACGGAACCGTGACGGACGGCTTGACCGAGCGATTCGGGTTCCGCAAAATTGAAACCCGAGATAACAAGCTGTACCTCAATGGCCACGAGGTTTTTATCAAGGGCATAACTTATCACAGCGCCTATGGTTTCGATCCGTCAAGTTCCAGCGAGTTCGAGCCTGAAATAACTTTCTGCCGCGCCGCTTTGCTGGCCGATTTGAAGGCGATCAAGGCGTTGGGCTGTAACTTTGTAAGGCTCGGGCATGTCCCGCGCATTGCCCCGGAACTCGATCTGTTCGACGAAATCGGGTTGATGTGTTCTGTGGAAAACAATCTGCACTGGTGGCAAAATGAGATCGCCAACAAGCTCTGGAAACGCTTGAAAATCACTGATCGGCACGTCCGTCGGATTGGGGCGCATGCCCGGCGCCAGCTTCGCAAGCTGATTATGCGGGACATGAACCATCCGGCGGTTATCCTCTGGAGCGTCTGCAACGAATGCCGGCCTGACAAAAAGGGTGTCCTGGATACCATCCGGTCGTGTTTGCGGCTGGCCCACCGGCTGGATCCGTCGCGGTTGACCGCGCATGTTTCCGCCGAATGGCATTCCCAGCTCGGGACGGACGATTTTTCGTGCGACGATGTGCTCATGATCAACTCCTACATCCGGGAACGCGGGTTCTGGGACCGGGAACTTGCCGCACTGCGCCGGCGGTATCCGGATAAACCGATCGTAGTGGCGGAATTCGGCTGCAACAACGACGATGACGATATTCAGGCGAAATGGATTAAAGAGTATCTGGCGATTATTGGGGGAGTGGCCGGTTCCCTGGCCGGGTTCTGCTTGTATGTTTATAATACCGTCATCGTGCATCGCTATCGCTCCGAGCCGCGCAAGGGGCAGCTCGGTAACAGCTACAATCTGTTCGACACTCATCATTGCCCGCGGAAATCTGCATTCGTCTATCAAGCGTTTCTGAAGAGGTTTCGGAAGGATGTTTGGGGCGGCCCGGCGCCGAAAAGCGTCGCGACCCGTGGCCGTCAATCCAGGGAGTATTTCGGCTTGTAACCGTGCCGTGCGATTTTTGCGACATCTAAACCAGATTGGAGGTTTCCCATGAAGGAACTCGTGGATTGTCCGGACACTGCTTTCCGGCCTGTGCCGTGGTGGTGCTGGACAGGGGAGATGAACTATGCCGAAATGGAAAGACAATTGCAGGCGATGCGGGCGCAAGGCATCCGTGAGTTTTTCGTCTTTGCCCTCTATGGCTTGGAGTTTCCTTTCCTGGGTGAGGCCTGGTGGGAGCGGGTGGCCTGGACGCTGCGGCGCTGTGCGCAATTGGGCATGCAGGTCTGGATCTACGACGATTACAACTGGCCCTCGGGCACCTGTGCCGGGCGCGTGCTTCGCGACCATTCCTGGACCAGATCCCGTCGGTTTGGGATTGAGCGCGTGCCGGTGAAGGCTGGCGCGCGGGTGGTTTGCCACCCGGCCGGCGAATGGGTCGGGGCGGTCATCGAATTTTCCGAACACGAGGCAATTAGGCTGCCTTTGGGTGGCAGACTTCGATTGGGAAAGCTGGTTTGGACCAATCGCTTTCGTCGGGATGTCGTGCTGGTCCTTGTCACGCACCAGCTCAACGAGTATACCGGAGTCGCGGCGCGCGGATCGGCTTGGTGCACCAATCAGGCCGGATACCTGGACACCTTGAATCCACGTGCCGTCAAAACCTTCCTGGGTTATATCCACTGTGAGTATGAAAAAAAGTTTAAAAAATATTTTGGCACGACCCTGCGCGGCTTTTTTACCGATGAGCCGCAGCTGTCAACTTATAGGGGGACCTATTGTTCGGAGCCCATGTTTAGCGCCTTCCGGAAGCGCTATGGTTACGAGTTGAAGGGCCGACTGCACGAATTAATGGCCGATACCGGAAAGTATCCCGTTACGCGCTATCATTTCTGGTCGCTTTTGACCCGGCTATTTTCGCGCAGTTATCTGCAACAGATTTCCGCGTGGTGCGCTCAAAGGCATCTGTTGCATACAGGCCATATGCTGGGCGAGGAAAGCCTGGCGTGGAATGTCACCTATTCCGGCGATTTCTATGAAACCCAAAAATTCATGCAGGTGCCGGGCATTGACTTGTTGGGAGGCGAGACCAGTTATGATGCCGGCCCGACATGGCAGTTCGGGAATATCCCGCGCCGGGGACTCAATGTGACGGCAAAGCTGGCGTCCAGCACGGCTAGATTTGCCGGTCGCCGACGGATCATGTGCGAGGCGTTTGGCGTGTTGCCCTGGAGTCAGACACTGCTGCATCAAAAGCATGTTCTGGACTGGCTGTGTGTCCTGGGAATCAACCTGGTTAACGATAACTTGATGACTTACACCATCAAGGGGTTCCGGAAACGGGCGGGGTCAGGCAAGCATTTCAGTCAGCCCTGGTGGAAATATTACCGCTATTTTGCGGATTACACCCGGCGTCTGTGTGCCTTAGTTGCGCATGGCCGGCTGGAATCTGAGATTGGTGTGCTTTATCCTACAACCCAGGCCTGGTGCTTGATGAAGCCGCGTCAGGATGCGAACATGCAAATCCTGCGTGAATCCCAGTCCGCATCTTTGGTCAAAACAGAAAAAACGCTTTATGCAGTGTCGGATGCTTTGCTCCGTATCCACCGGGATTACGAACTGCTGTTCGATGAGGTCATCATCGGCGGTACGCTTGCCGACGGCTGTCTCAGGACAAAGCATGCGTGTTTCAAGACCATTATTTTACCCGGGATTGATTATGTGCGCGACGACGTGTATGCGCGGCTGTGCGCCTTTGCCCGGGCCGGCGGCCGGCTGATCATTGTTGGCAAACGGCCGACGATTGCGATTGCCCCGGAAAAACGGCGGTGTCAAGTCCTACAAGCAATCAAGGGGGCCATTCAACTTCCCGACGTTGAATCCGCCGCCTTGGAAGCCCGGCTGGCTGCCCAATTGCCGTTGGCGTCCGGCGCCTGGCAGGTCGCGGGCGAGGGCGCCCGCTCGATTATTTCGGCAGCCCGAACCATTCCGGGCGGTCGCGTGCTCTTGCTGGCCAATCAGTCGCCGGCCGTCCAGTCATTGCGAATCGGCTGGTCGTTCCGGACCCCGGTGTCCCTATGGGATCCGGATACCGACCGCAACTATGCTGTGATGCCGAAGCAGACAGGCGTAGAGCGTTATCTCTGCCTGTCATTGGCTCCACACCAGACCCTGGGCTTGGTGGCCTCAACGCGCATGCCGACGGAGAATGGAGAAAATGTCCCCGGACTGATTCAGAAGCGTGCCACATTGCGCCCGTTCATGATGTTTGGCCGGAAATGGCGCTTTGAGACCGAAACGCCGAATATCTATCTGCCCCGTTATAGGCTTCTGCCGGTGGCACATTGTGATGCGGGCGACAAGGATGCGTTGCCTTCAGACGACCATCCCGGTTGGCGGCCTGTTGCCCGGAATGGCGACGCATCTATCGAGTTGTCGCCCGACAATCTGGCTTGTTTTTGGTTGCGCGCCGAAATTTGGCTGCGGCATATTCCCGCCGACTTGGCGGTGGTCGTGGATTCCGGGGATTATGCCCAGCTCTGGCTGAACGGACATCCTCTGACCCGGCAAAAGTCCAAGGGTGTGTGGGACAGTCATAATGTCAGTTTCCCGCTCCGTACGATGGCCAGATTGGGGAAAAATATCCTGATGGTAAAGGTCAAGCCGGAGCTCCATTATGCAGCGAGGATCCGGGGCGGCCCGATCATGCCGACCTTCATTGAACCGGTGGTGGTTACGGGAAGTTTTCGTGTTGGCGCGGCTGCCGGACGGGAGATCCTGCAAAAGCCAATTGCATCCATCAACACCGGATCATGGGTGCGCCAAGGTTATCCATATTATGCCGGAACGGGTGTTTATTCCCAGGCGTTTTCTTTGCGAGCTGTTCCGGCTCGCGCTTTCCTGGCGTTGGAGAAGGTCCGCGATGTGGTCGAGGTTCGGATCAACGGCAAGGCTGCCGGGGTCCGGACTTGGCCGCCGTATGTCTTTGATCTTTCCGGCCTGCTGCGCAAGGGGGATAACCTGGTCGAGTTGCATGTGAGTAATACGTTGGGCAACCTGATTCAAAAGAGCTGGATGAAGAAACCGGGAATCATTCCCGCCGGGCTGCTTGGATCGGTCAGCCTGCGCAGAGGATAGCCGGGGATGATTATTTGATTCGGGTCTGGCGCATGGCAGGGATTTGCAAGTTGGCGTGTCTGTCTGAAAAAGGAGCAGCCCATCCGTGAATGCATTGGAACGCGCGCGGACTGTTTTGGCCGCGAAGGCGCCCGATGCCGTGCCTCGGGCGCTCTATGACGGGCCATTGATGCCTATAACGACGTCATATTGGCGCTGTTCCAGCAGCGCCGTGGATGGCGGATATCTGATGGCGCCATCGCGCCTGTTGAATCCTGATATTCCATGGGAGAATAGCGAGGTTTTTTTGAGGCTGCCGATCGGTTCGGAGGTTATGCTTGATAAAAAAGTTGAAAGGAATCGCCATGTTTACTCCTGTTGAAAAACCGAGAATTGCCGTGCTGGGGCTAGGGTTGGAATTATACGATCAGGTCATGCCGTCACTGAACGCGCGCCTGCAGCAGCAGCTGGAAAATTTTGTCAAGCCGCTGGCCGGCGAAGCGGAAGTCGGCCTCATGCGTTTGTGTTCCGATGAAAGCCATGTGGCGGTCTTGATCCACGAGGCGGAAGCCCAATCGGTGGATGCGCTCCTGGTGATTCCTTTGTGTTACACGGCAAGCCTGGCTTCCCTGGCGCCTTTGGTGCGCACTTCGCTGCCGCTGGTTGTCTGGAACACGCAGGAGGCGGAGAGGGTCACGGACGATTATGATTTTGATCGGCTGCTCATGAACCACGTGACCCAGGGGACGCAGGATCTTACCAGCGTCTTAATCCGGAGCGGCCGGGCATTCGGCCTGGAGTCGGGTCATTATCAGGATACGGTCGCCATTCGGCGTCTGGGCGAATGGCTGAGAGCGGCGCGCGCCATGCGGGTTGCCCGGCGTCTGCGCGTTGGACTCTTGGGCGCGCCGTTCCAGGACATGGGTGACTTTGGCGTGGACCCGACACGCCTGCTCGTCCAGTGGGGTCCGCATATGGTGACAATTCCTGTCGGCCGGTTTATCGAATATATTCAGGCCGTGAAGCCGGCCGATGCCGAAGCGTTTATGGCTGCGGACCGGAAAAAGTTCGAGGTTTCCGAGACTGTGACGGCCGATATGCATCTGCGGTCAACCACGCTGGAGATTGCGTTGCGCCGTTTGATCGAGGAATACCGCTTGGATGCTTTTACCATGAACTTCCTTGACCTTGTGGCTGACGGACGCTGTCCGACCTTGCCGTTTTTAGGCATCAACAAGCTGTTGGCCGAAGGTCTGGGATATGCCGGGGAAGGCGACATTATGACGGCCGCGCATATGGCCCAGAGCCGCCACCTGACCGGCGTTGCGACGTTTACGGAAATGTATACCGTGGATTATGTCAACAACCGGATCGTGATGACGCATATGCAGGAGTGCAACCCGGCGCTGGCGCGCCGGGACCGGCCGGTGCGGTTGGTTCTCAAGAAATTCTGGGCGCCGGGCATTCAACCTTATGTCGGCATGCACTTTACGCTGGAACCGGGCCCCGTGACGCTCACGGCTGTTACGCTGAATGCGCAGGGTGCGCTCGGCTATGTGGTCTACGAAACCGAAATCCGGGACATGGCGCCATTCAGCCTGTTCGACATTCCCCACTGGGTCATTCAGTTGAATGAGCCCGTCGGCGATTTTTTGACGCGCTACAGCCGTGCCGGCGGTCCTCATCATCTTGTCGCCCTGCCCGGTCGGCATGCGGAAGCGCTCCGCAAATTATCCGTTCTGCAAGGCTTCGGGTCGTTCCTGAAATTGTGAGGCCGAAGAGAATGGAAGTCAGCCGGCAAAAATCGAAAGTAATAAATTTAACCGTGAATGGACGCCAATGAACGCGAATAAATTTATGGTTATAATCTTATCCGGTTTTGTAGCCGCGCCGGTGACGGCGCTGAGCCAATCCTATTTCGATTCGCCGGTCCCATAGGTTTCCAAGGCGTTCCATCGCAGTATCCGGGCCGCGGCCTCGTCGGAAACTGCGGCGGCCAGCACGGGCGCCAGGTTGGCGCGCGGGTCGATCCAGTTCATGTCGCTGCCGAAAATTATCCGGCCGGGCCCTATGCCATCCGCAAGGCATTCGATCAGACCGTTGTCGTAGTAATCTCCGGCCAAATCCACGCGCACTCTCGGAAATTCACGGCACAAGGCAATGACCGCCGGAATGCTGCCGGGGCGGCCGCCGGCATGACCAAGAACCAGGCGGGCCAGCGGATGGCTGCGTAAATGTTTCCTGAACCGGTCGGGATGCGACAGGTATTGCGTGGGATTGGTGGCCGAAATATCCCAGCTATGCGTCAGGATCGTCCGGCCTTGCGTCTCTGCCAGCGCATAGACTGGCGCGTAGGCATCGTCATCCGCCGCCACCTGATGCGTTGAAGGATGAATTTTGATCCCGGCGCACTCCGGATCGCGGCACGCGTTAACCAAGCGTCGAAGCTGGGCCGCGTCGCTTTTGGGGTGGAATACATCGAAATAGCGCACGCGGCCTGGAGCCGCCGCCAGCAACGACCCGCAAAATCGGCGGGGATCCAGGGCCGGATCAAGCAATGTTTCCATCGGGCATACATGGATTTCGGCCAAGCCGGCTGCATCCATGCAACGGAGCCAGTCCGCCGGCGCAAAGCGTTCGTCGGGCACGGGGAACCGGCCGGATGGTCCGCTGTGCGTATGCGCATCCACAATAAACGGCGTCGGCAGCGCAAACGGGGTTTCGTCGGTGCTGACTCTTGGCAGGCCCAACAATCGGCGCAAATTGTTGCCGGCCAGGTTGCACTTCGTTTCCCAATCCAGCCGGCTCATGACAATCGGTCCCATGACGGCATGCGGATTGAAGCGCGGTTGGTGCGTGCCGAAAAGAAGACGTGCGCCCAACCCCCGGCTGACGAGGCGTTCCAGCCCAAGCCAATTGCACAGGTTGGCCAGGCACAGCCACACATTCGGTTGGCGGAGCATGATCGTTTCCACGGTTTGGATATGATAGAGCAATTTGACCGGTCCGGATTCGACAATGAAAACAACCTTCGGATAACGAGCGGCCAGAGCTTCCAGTTTCTCCCAGGCAACATCGGTATGCAATATCACCAGGGGCAGACGGATGCGTTCCAGTTCCGGGGCAAACCAAGCCATGATGTCGTCGATTGCGCCGGCTGCCGGAGCATAGCGCGCCAGACAAACATTCTTTACGGCTTTAAGGTGCGCCAGCCGGCCTTGCATGGCCCGTTCCAGGCCCAGGGCTTGTGCAGCGTTCCCAGTCGCTGGCGCAGCGTACGCTGGAAAAGCCGGGGCATCTTCCGGCCAGACGGACATATCCAACCAGGGCAAGGCCTGGCATACCGCGCGATAGGCGAAGCGCAACTGATGAATAGAGGCCAGAATGGAATTGGTGTCGTTCATGGGGTTGTGCATATCAATTTAAATTCGCGTAGCCGCGCCGGTGATGGCGTGGATCCTTGTTTGGTTATCCCGCTCTCCTGTGGATAACCGTGTCGTGTTTGAGTTTCAGAAACCGCGCATAGCTTTCTTCGGCCCAATTGCCTTGCGGGGTGTATTGCCGGGGCGGACAGTGGGCCGCGACAATGTCGGCGCGCTGCTCGTCGCTCCGGATTATGCCCAGCCACTGTGCCTGGATCAGGAGGTTGCCGAGCGCCGCAGCTTCGCTGGGACCGGTCAGAACCGGCAGCTTTAATGCGTCGGCCGCCAATTGATTCAGCAGCGTATTGCGATTGCCGCCGCCTATAATCAATACGCGTTTGAACGAATGTCCGATGGCATGCGTCAAGGTATCCAGCGCCCGGCGGTAATTCAAGGCCAGGCTTGTAAAAACAGCGGCCGCAATTTCGCCGACCGTCGTTGGCGCCGGTTGGCCGGCCTGCCGGCAGGCTTCGCCAATGGCGGTCGGCATATCTGCCGGCGATTGGAACAATGGCGATTCCGGGTCGATCAGGACGGCAGCCGGAGCATATGCCTGAGCGGCCAGCATTATTTGTTCGAAAGACAGCGGCTGTCCCTGTTCCATCCAGGCGCGCCGGCATTCCTGGATCAGCCATAGTCCCGAGATGCCTTTCACCAGGCCCCACTGACCGTCACTCAGTCCAAGGAGCGCCCATTGCTTCGCGATCAGTTCCTGCGGAGTGCGCGCCTGAGACTGGCGGCATCCGATCATGGACCAAGTGCCGGAACTCAGCAGCAGGGTGTCGCGATCAGCCGGTGTTGCCGCCAGGGCCGCCGCGGTGTCGTGCCCCGCGGTCGACAAGACGGCGGTGCGCTCCATGGCGGGCAACAGATCCGGCACGGTTATGCGTCCCAGCCGGCAGGGACTGGCAGATATGTTTGGCAGGAAACGAGAGGGAATGCCGAGAATTTTCAGCAGGGCTCGATCCCATCGACCGGTCTTCAAGTTGGCCAATTGCGAGGCGGTGGCCAATGTCATATCGGTGGCATATGCGCCACAAAGGTCATAATGAACCAAATCGGCGATAAACAGCAAATGGCGCGCCCGAATCAAAATGTCGGGCTCCTGTTCGACCATGGCGCGCAATTGGACCAAAGTTGTCAAATTATGCGCGACCGAGCCGACGCGCTTGACCAGTGCCTCAGGCTTGATATTGGCGCGGACATGCTTGAAAACGGACAGAGTGCGCGGATCGCGATACGATACCGGTTCGAATATCTGATTCCCTTTTACGTCCAGCAGGCCAAAATCCTGGGCCCAGGCGCAGCAGCTGACCGCTTCCAGCGGCGCGGGCGCAACCGTTTGCGCTGCGCGAAGCAAACCCTTATGGACGAAACTTCGGATGCCGTTCCAATCCCAACGCAGGTAACCGCCACAGGAGCGGGCCTGATGATCGAATCGCAGAACCACGTTGCTCTCGAGGCGACCGTTCTGGAAACATCCCAGGATGATGCGGCCATTACTGGCGCCCAGGTCGATGGCCGCCACATAGCGGGCCTGTCCGGATCGCGGGTTGGTTGCGGTTGATTTGTGCATGGACGTTTGATCGAGACGCGATCGCATGTAGCCTCAGGTGGCCAGAATCAGGTCGTACGGCTCGGCTTCCAATTCGGTCAGCAGGGGTTTGGCGAGCGGTCCATCCGTTATGACCCCATGCAGATCTTGTGTGGGAACGATCCGGTAAAAGCCGCGGGCATTGATTTTAGAGTGATCCAAAACAGCCAGCCGACGGTCAGCGCAATGCGCCAGCGCTGCGCTGCTCAACGCGCTGCCTTCATCGACGGAATAAATCCCTTTTCCCGGGACCAGGCTGTCGGCGCCCAAAAATGATATGTCCGCTCGCAAACCGCAGACGGTCATCATCGAGCCCGGTCCTACAAAATCGAGGTTATGCGGATTAAGCTTGCCGCCGCTGCAATAAACTTGGATTCCCGGAATATCGCCCAATTCCTCGATCACCGCAAGCGCATTGGTCAAAATCGTCAACGGCGACTTGGCTTTCAAGGCGGCCGCCAACCGCCAAATAGTGGTGCCGCTATCGAGCGCCACGACCATCCCGGGCTGCACCAGCTCTGCGGCCTTTTGTCCGAGATGTTCCTTGACCGCCCGCATCTGGGTCCATTTTTCCTGGAACGTGCGGTTGACCAGCGAGCGCCTGGCCTGCAATCGTGCGCCACCTGGCGTGCGAATGAGCGCGCCCTGATTTTGGAGCGTGGTCAAATCCCGGCGAATAGTGGCCTCCGAGGCATTCAGTTCCTTGACCAGTTTGAGCACATCGATTTCGCCGCATTCGGTCAAGATGGCAATCAATCGCTGTAGTCGTTCGTTCCGTCGCATGATTTTTCTCCGTGTTGCTGCGCAATTCGTTCAAATTTATAATGCTTTTTGATGGTATCGGTCAATCGGATTCTAGGCCTACGGTGGGCGGACGGAAAACGCCTGACTCGCGCCCGTTGGCCAAACGGGCATGAACTCTTTTTACAATTATTGATGCCTGTCCTCCTCCGCCTGAAGCGCTGAAACCCGGACATGAGCAGGAAGAGTGGGCGCGGAAAACAAGTAGTGCCTGGCGTAATGTGCGTTTTGAAAAAGAAGACCTGAAAACATTCCCGGGCAGACGTCTGCCTGCACACGTTGCGCCATAATTAATGTTACCGGAGATTCTTCAGGATTTGATATTGTTTGAAGCCTATATGACGTTTTAGATTGAATGAATTGAGATGACATGGAGTGGTCAGGTTCCTTTGCTCTTGCGTTTACACATGGATTCCCCTTTGAGCTCGATGCGGTGTGCGTTGTGGATCAGGCGGTCGAGGATGGCATCGGCTACGGTGGGGGCCGGGATCGTCTCGTGCCAGGCGTTCACCGGGAACTGGCTGGTGATCAGGGTCGCGCCGCTTCCCCGGCGATCATGATGATAACAACAATCTAGGTTCTATTACATTTATGTCTGTTTTTTATCATAAAAAAGTTTTGCGTGCAGAATCATCCAGCCATACAATTCGCAAGAAATTCGGATGTAATTTTGAAAATTATGTTTGCCCTTGTCAGGAAGGATAAACATATCACCCGTGAACATAATACAATTCAAAGCCATCGGTTTCGGGGCTAACTGCCGTCTGCCGGTGCCAGCATAGAAGTGCGGTAGCCAGCCGCGTGTTTGTCGCAAACCCGTCTGCTCTGCGTATAGTTTGAGTGGTCAGACTGAGGAAGGTAATCGTGCGACCGTCCCGCTGAAGGTTAGCGCCCTCCCGTTCGCAGAAGACACGACGAAGAAAGGATATGTCATGAAAATCAAATTGCGCAGCAGCCTCCTGGTAAGTGCCATCGCGCTCTTCTCCGCAATCGCCGCATCAGCTTTCGATTGGCCGGCGAAACCGAATGACAGAATCAGAGACGACATGATCGGGTTCGCAAAGTCGCTGCGCGACACAACAATGGATGCGAATCTCAAAGCAAAACTCTCGACGTTCATCGAACAGCAAGAGACCGCCAGGGCTGTTTCTTCGGCAAAATACGTCTGGATGGGTCAGACACACGCCCTCGTTGCAGATCTTCTTTCCAGGTACACGCCCGCCTTGGAGAACATTGAGGTCCGCAAGGGTGTCTTCGAAATACTGGACTACCCTCTTCATGTAAACAACCTGGCCGACAATATCTCAGCCGAGGAACTTGCCGCGTACAACAAGACGATCGAGGATTACATAGGAACAGCCAAAGCGCGAATCTTCAGCGAGCTTGAGTCGGTAATACCCAAAGAAGGCGTGATAGTGTGGCAGCTCTACAACATGGGCTTTATCATACGCTCGCCAAAACACACGATTGCCATCGACATCTCTGGCCGCCCTGCGACGTTCGTTCTGACCGAGGGCAAGGCACCAATGAACAGGAAGTACTCGGGACTCTATACGGATACCGACTATGACCGCCTGGTCAGGCAGATCGATACAATATACGTAACGCATCTCCACGGCGATCACATGTCCATACCGCTTCTTGAGAAGATGCTTGACGCCCGCAAGACGGTCGTACTGGTTGCCGACGCCAAACTGGTTGACCCGAAGATGGGCCTCGCTTCCGTCCTTAAGCCGTCTACGAATCTGATTGTCCTCGACAAGTCAAATACCGAGCCGCTTGACATAAATGGCGTTAAGGTCCGCAATTTCGTCGGTAATCAGGGAGAAAGCACGCCATGCAACATTTATCACTTGGATATCGACGGCACTGTCATAATCCACAACGGTGACAACTGCGACCGCATACAGGAAACCCGACTAGCGAACTGCCCTCCCGCCAACATCATCATCGCTTCCTCCTGGAACGACATGGCATCGTTCGTCGGTAATGCCCAAAAGGCTCAAGGCTTCAGCAAGGCAAATGCCATTCTCATTCCCGCTCACGAGAACGAGTTGATGCACAGCGTGGGTCACCGCGAATCATACAGGGAACTCTACACCCGCGGCGACCGCCTCGGAAACAAGGCCTTCGTGTTCCCGCCGGCGTTCGTGCTGAACTGCGGCGAAAGTCTTACATACCCGGCACTGAACAGCCGGCGGCCAGAAGGCCGCTGACTTGATGGTTCCTTGGATTGAAGCCCGGCAATGAACGATGATGGTATCCTTGGGTGTCGGGATCGAGGGCATTGCCTACCACGCCCTCGCGTACGCCTTGCGGGAGTGTCTGAGCACGATCCGGAAGACCCACCTGCGCTTTCTTGCCAGGCGCGCACTCCATCCGTTCGAACCGGTTTCGGCGCAAATCGCCGGAGCCGACCGGTCACGATAGACCTTGGTGCTTTCGGGTCGGTTCCCGTTCGCGGAAGTCCCGTTGGTTCGAGCCCCGGAAAGATCGATGTTTTTCTAGAAAGCCGTCGGTGTTTTGCCCGTTATCTGTTCATTTCTAATGAGTCTTGACAATCTTGCTTTGCTTTGTTTTATCTTTTTACGAACAGAAGCTTAAATTAAACGCATTGTCGTCCCATAGAGCCCCCGAGGGCTGAAGACTGTAGGCTGTAGTCCGTAGGTTCGAACAGGCCAAATGCAGATACACAAAACCGGAACTATGGTTTTTATATCTGGCTGATTATTGCTCGTTTTTTGCCCGTTTTCCTACAGTCCACGGTCCACCGTCTACGTTCTGAGCATCCTGGGAAATGCTAGTGAATTAAAAGGTTGATTTTGTGAAAAAATTATGGCGGCGTGTCGACCGTTTTGTCTGGGGCGAAAGCGGAATGTTTGCGGGGAAAGACTATGTAAACACGGTCTTTCCAGCCGAGCAGATTAACCGGGTTTACAATTTAACGACCGGTGCGGAATATCTTGCTGGGAAGGATTATTCGCATGTGGCGGGGAGCGGGCGATTGATTCGTCTGGCAGGGTCGGCGATTCCGTATTTCAGCGCGGCCGACCTGCATCCTGCGCCCGAAAAATGCGTCTTCTATCCCGCTCCCGGACACAATGCCATCCGTGGCGGTGTGGACGGCGGCGCATTGCTGTTCAATAACCGAGACTTTTTTGCCAGGAATCAGATTGAGATCGATTATCAGGCAGTGAAGATCGATTTTGCGCCAAGCCTGGCGGGGTCACAGGACAGACTGCCTAAGTTTCGGGCAAAATTGGCGGCGGGTGGCAAGGACGTGAAACTGACTTTTATCGGGGACAGCATAACCTATGGACTTAATGCCGGGAAAGTGATCGCCTCGCCTCCCTATCAACCCTGCTATGCCGAACTTGTGCAGGAGGAATTGGCCAGGATTTTTAATCTTGAGGTCGTGCTGCATAACCGCGGTGTGGACGGCAGCGGTTGTCGTTCCGCCTTGGCCAAATCCGAGATTTGGCGGCCGGATCGGCCGGATTTGCTGGTCATCGCCTACGGCATGAATGATTTTAAACAAATGACGCCGGAGGAATATGCCGTGACAATCCGACAAATCATGCGTTTGGCCCGTGAGGATAATCCGGAAGTCGAATTCGTTCTGGTTGCGTCCATGCCCGGTAACCCGCTGTGGCAGCCAACCCAGCCCGAACCGGCGGCGGCTTTTGCCGCGGCCTTGCGGAAAGTTGTCGCCGAAACGGCGGATGCCGCCCTGGCCGATGTGCATGGCGTCTGGCGCGAAATATTGAACAGAAAATCGTTCTATGACCTGACCGGCAATGGCGTCAATCATCCCAATGACTACGGCCATCGTATCTATGCCTCAACCCTGTTGACGTTGGTTGCCGGGCAGGAAGAATTCTTGTGATAATATGGGCGGCGATACCCGGCGTTCTCTCGGTTCGTCATTCCGAGCGACGTGTCCGCCATAGCGCCCTTGTCCCGGCATAGCCTTTTGGCGCCGCCGGATTGAGCGACGGCGGAAGTCGAGAATTTGCCGTTAGTCTGCAACACGTTAGGTTAGAGATTCTTGGACTTCGCTCCGCTTGGCTCAGAATGACAACTGCCTTTGCGTTTTTTGTCGTGGAACTGGTACAATGGATTAGCTCAATTGCCTGGAAACCAGCTCGCAAGGCTCGCAGTTTCTGGTGTAACATTAGGTAAATAAGGATAGGAGCGTGTGCGCACATGAGAAATATACCGATGAGTAAAGTGTTTACATTGATCGAATCTGGTCCGGTTGTTCTTGTTACGACACATGACGGAAAGAAGAACAATATAATGACGATCTCGTGGATAATGGTGGTGGACTTTACCCCGATATTTGCCATGACCACCGGGCCCTGGAACTATTCCTTTGCTGCGCTTCGTCAAACAAAGGAGTGTGTTGTTGCAATTCCCACTGTTGACATGCTTGATAAGGTCGTTGGCGTGGGAACATGTTCCGGCGCTGATACGGACAAATTTGAAAAGTTTGGGCTAACTCCCGTGAAGGGAAAATATGTCAGGTCGCC
>CAZTWL010000031.1:0-46214 GCA_964617825.1 uncultured Verrucomicrobiota bacterium | reverse complement strand
TTCTCCCCGAGGATTACCATGACCATCCTTTTTGCTGAAGATTAAAGACACTACCCTTCTCTGGAAAAAATCCAGATAGAACCGCGGAAATGTGGACAGGGGAATTCATTGACGAATCCTTTGGATAAAAGGAGGGCGTGACGCAGAATGGAAGGAGGCTACCCGTTCCATGGCCTTCGCCGCCGACTTTGTGCCGGCTCTGGTCACGCCTTCAAACTTAGTCAGAATGATATTATTGTCGCAGCAGAATGCCTCAGCCTTCACTTGTCCATGATATCGATCGATGGCAACTAATTCATGATAGTCGCCATCAGACACGTGAAGAGTAACGACAACTTGGTAGGATCCAACCTCACGAAGCGATGCTCTCGCAAACCTTGCAGCCACCTGTAGCCTCCATTTCTGCGGATTGCCCGCGTATGGAATATATCCCTGGGTAGGATATCGAGGCTACAAGGATTGATTTATCTTAGAATTTTATATCTTATGTCTACTTGCAGGCGTATTCAAATACAATCCATGGTTGTTTTCGGTCGCTTTAAAGCCGTGAGACCACAAGCGGTAAATACCTTCTCCCACGAACAATGTTGCCGCGACTAGTTAGCCGCAGCTTGCGGAGTAAACTCTTAACAAACACCCGAGCGGGCATTGACACACATATTTTATCGAACTAGATAAACCATTTTTTCTGGTTTGGCCTCGCGTTCGATATCGATGACAAATCCGTTTACCCGATTTTTAACGAATTCGTTTATAAAGTATTCTGCTCGAGATTGGCTTATCATGGGCATGGAATTGACCTGCCGGATAACATCGCCCTGTTGCAGCCCAAAAGCCCTAAATACGTCCCCTTCACCTTCAACATCCAATGTATATCCGGTAATCTTTCCTGTCTTGTAAACCGGCTTGAGCGATTCGAATACCTTGGCCAACCGGTCAGGATTGTTGAGCAGTTCCTGATAATATTTTAGCACCGCGTCGCGCTCAAGCACCCAACGACGTTCACCGGTTCTTTTGCCAAAACGGACAAGAGTAGCGTCTGCCTGTCCTTGAGAAACATCGTTCGATTGTCGATTTGCGGATGACGTCTTTTCGCCACCGGCAAAACAAAGCCATAACTGCTCGTCGTTATTGCCTTCCCTTAAAATTATCCGGTCTTTGAAGATCGTCACAACCAGGATATTTTGATCGAGATTGTCGCCCTCGGAAACCAAGCTCTGGGTCTTTTTCTGAATATCGTCAATAATGGCCTTGCGCGACTGTTGGTGGCCGCTGGCGGCAAAAAACGTGCCAGCCAAACGGAAGCGTTGCGCCAGCGGACCCAAACTAGCGGCAACTTGTTCGCCAGCCTGTTTGACAAATGTAGTAGCGTCAAAACTGAGCGAAGATGCTTCCATCTGCGGCCAAGGAGGCAAAGCAACGGATCGTGATTGAGGACACGGGATGCGCGGCAACTGACGATTTTGATATACAAAAAAAAGACCGACGGACAAGGACACGACCAGCAACACCGGACTTAGACGCCGGATCAACGGATTTATCGCGGTACTGTCCATACGCTTGCCTGAGCTGATTCAATGAATCTTAGGCGGCCAGACTATAAGCCGGATTCTGTGTGCCGGCAGGAATGAATCCAACCGGCACGATGGTCATTTATCTTGCCTGACCAACGATAGCCAGGACTTGTTGCGATCAACCCGATGCCGATCCCGACACCCTCAAAAGGAATAATATCGGGATAAAGACGGGCAGCCTTGCCGGCATCATATTTGATCTTGCTCCAGGTGGGGTTTGCCTTGCCTCCAAACCTTGCGGTCCGGAGCGGTGGTCTCTTACACCGCCGTTTCACCCTTATCCCGACACCTTAATAAAAAAGCGCCGAGACGGTTTTTTTCTGTGGCACTCTCCGTTTCTTTCGGTTAATCGAAAGACCTCCCGGCATTACACCAGGACACCCTGCCCTGTGGAGTCCGGACTTTCCTCCCCATGTGCACCGTTCTTTATGCAACGGCGACACAAAGCGACCATCCGTCTGACCACCCAAGATCCGGGAATACGGTACACGATTAAACGTGCCAATACAAGAGGCGACCACAGAACGAGCACGTAATAATGGCATCGGCTCGTTTGATGTCCTGGAGGACATGCGGCGGTAGTTTCATATGGCAGCCACCGCAAGAGTTCTTCTCCACACTCACCAAGGCCACATCCTTGCGGTTTTCCATGACGCGGTTATAGCGGCTTAACCAGTCTTCGGGAATGTTGGCGGCCAATCCTTGACGATCCAACTGGAGCTGCTGCACCTCGGCTTCAAGTTTTGTTTTACGCTCATCCAGCTGTTGAAACTCGCCGTTCACCGAACCTTCCGCCTTGGCCAATTCAGTCTTTATTCCGCTCTCTTCCTGCTTGGCCTGTTCGACCGCCTCCATGATCTCAATCTCACGATCTTCCAAACCCTTGATCTTGGCCTCCAAGCCGGAAACTTCCCGATTTAAAACCTTATATTCTTCGTTGGACTTTATTTGCAACTGCTGTTCGCGCAGCTTGCCGATTTGCTGGCGGACACCTTCGATTTCACCTTCACTTTGCTTGACATCCACCAACCGTGTTTTAATTTTTGTTTTTGACTCTTCCAAGGCGGTTTTATATTGATCCAACTTGGTTGCAATATTCCGCTTCAGGTTCGGAATATCATCCAATTCCCGCTGACAACGTGCAATACGGCAATCGCGTTCTTGAATGATAAGCAGTTTGTCAATGGCATCGAGAACCCTTTGTTTATCCATTATGATTCCAATCAGTTTCCAAGCGGACGATATCCGGGCCCGCCCCATTGACTGGCCCAAGCCAAGGTATTGCCATCCAGATCCCGGATATACCACCTACCCGTAGCTTCCTGATATACACCCAGATCCCATTTGCCATCCCCGTCATAATCCCCCATGACCGGCTCAAATCCCAACGCCCCCCACTCTACACCCCAGCCAAGAATGCGGCCATCGAGCGAAGCAATATACCACCGACCGGAAGACTGCACATAAATGGCCGCATCCCAGCGACCATCCCCGTCATAATCGCCAGGCACAGGAACACATCCGGGGCCTCCCCAGATTGCGCCAGATACAAGCAATTGATCGTTTAGCGTCCGAATATACCATAAACCCGTCGATTCCTGATAAACGGCCATGTCCCAGCAACCATCCCCGTCATAATCACCGGTTACCGGCACATACCCGTAATCGCCCCAATTCCAAACGGTCAAACCTCCATTTGCGTTTAAGACAAACCAACGTCCATTAGCTTGGTGGAAAACAGATGGTTCGCCATGCCCCACCCCTTCATAATCAGCTACTAAACCGCGATAGCCGGCACTTCCAAATACTCCGCTGGCCCACATATAGCCGCTTCCGGAATATAATACCTGCCATAAACCGCTGGCGTTATCAAATACCATCGGATCCGAACGCATATCGCCATCAAGATCGCCAAGGACAGGCAGACCTGCCCCGCCAAAAATCTTTAATCCGGTTGCCAGTTTTCGATCATCAACCGACCGTATACTCCATTCCATACCGCGATAGACTCCCAAGTCCGAGATTCCATCGCCGTCATAATCGTTGAAAACCTGATAATTCAGTCCTCCGTCTGAACGCACACGCAGAGCTCCCTTGCGTTCAGCCACGTTATCATCCGGATTGGTATCCGCAAGCAATGAAGGCGATTCCGGCAATACGCGTACAAAAATGTTATAATCACCATCGGTCGACGGCAAGGTCAGCTGACTGCCGGCAACTTTCATTACCATATCGGCGCCAATCGCCAAAGAGACCTCGGTTACCACCTTGCCGATCGATATTTCATCCCCAGCGCCGAGGAATTGATTCGTTGTCGCAAGAAATTCGATCCCCACGGTACCATTGGCTCCCACCATGTTTGTTTCACCGCAATTGCCCATCCGGAACGATACCATTTCAGGCGAGGCGCCAACTCCGATCTGTACCGGCAAGAAAACCAGATCCCTGACCCAAAGATCAAGTCCTGCCGCGGCGCCATATCCACGCGCCATTGCCGACCAACAGCCGAGTCCTGCCTCCAAGCCATTGGCACGCACCCAATAATAATACACCGATCCAGGCACTATCCCGATATCATCGTATGAAGGAGTAGTTACGGATGCAATCTTAACCGCTCCGCCCTGCGGCGGCAGCATGGCCCGTGTGCTCCGCCAAATATCGTAACTTACGGCGGACTCCACGGCCGTCCACGTCAGATGCACCTTGCCAATATATGTTCCCTCGCTGGCCGTCACTCTGTCCGGCACTCCGAACGCATAGCCCGTCACGTCCACACTAAGTTGGCTGCCAAACACACCGTTGGTTGCCCCAACTTTGTATTCATAATGGACGCCGCCCACTACGGAATAATCTTCGTATACCCCACCGTCAGTAAAATAAATCGGTTCCGCCGCATTTCCAGCTACGCTGCGATATAGTTGGTATCCGGTTGCCCCATCAACCAATGGCCATGTAACCCGCACCTTATTTGTATAGCTTCCTTCCGTTGCAAAAATGCCTCCAGGCGGGGCCAAGGCGCGATAACCCGTCGACCGATTGGTACTCATGGCACCCTCTCCCCTATAGGCATTTACCGAACTGACCCAGTAGTAATACATCACACCTGGCAGTCCCGTCAGATCGTTGAAAACAGTTGCCACCGTTTCCCCTATGGGCGACGCCAACGTCCAATCGAATGTTGAAGAACGATAAATCTTATAATTAACGGCATTCGCAACAGGCTGCCAGTTTACCACAACCTGATTGGTATACGTTCCGTCAGTTGCCTCCACACCGAGAGGAGAATCCAAGGCCGCAACTTCCACGCGCACAACTAACGTAGTGCTTAATTGGACCGTTCCCGTCGGCGAATAGGTCGAGCCAGCATCCCAGGCCGCCACATTAACCATGGCCGTATAGACCCCGGGTGCATACATCGAGATATCCATATAATTGATCATCACCGATTGCGACAGTCCTGTGCTTACGCCGCCGTAAGAACCCAGTGTCTGGATCAGGGGCATTTCCAAAGACCCGTTCGATACCGTCAGCGAATAGGCCATCGGAACTTTCGGCTCGCCACTTGCATTACGAATCGTGAAAAACTGGTTTGTCGGATTGCCGGCTTTCGGCACTTGTTGCGATATTGAAAGTGGATCCAACTCCACCACTGGCGGCGCCACAACTGTCAGTCCGACAGTTACCCGATTGGTACCGCCTCCCCCGTTCGTCGTCGTCACCCACAATTCACCTGCATATGACCGCGGCGCCAACCCAGTTGCATATTGTACCGTTATATTGGTCATGCCCGCTACGCCGCTGTAAGCGCTCAGACTCAACCAATCAGCGGTATCACCCTGAGGCTGAATCGTAAAATTAAACGCCGATGCGCCGGCATTCGAAATGCTAAAACTCTGCGATGGAATAGCCAAAGTATTGCTGTACATGAATCCGTTTGAGATGGTCAAATCGTTTGGCCATACATTGAGATCCATGACATCCAATGTCACGGCAATAGTCTCCATTCGCCGCGCGCCATCGCTATTACAGAGGCTTACCGTCACCTGCCCCGTATAACTTCCGTTCGGCATAGCTCCACATTGGATAGCCAGGTTCGTTGCCCCAGCCGCGGCACTAACCGTTCCGGTTCCCGAATTAATGATCAACCACGCTGTCGAAAGCGTATTGCTAAAACTCCAATCCCCTGATTGAGCTACCATCGAAACTGTTTGAATTGAAGAAGTCATGCCGCTCATCACATGAAACGACAGATTAGTCGGCGATAACAACACTGTTCCGGGAGCAGTTACCGAAACATTGTCGATGTAACTTGTTAGCGCGCCATTATATACATTAAAATCAGCAAAGTTCGTTCGCGAAGTATTGACAAAACCAATAGCATTCAAAACCAAAACACCATTCGCATATAAATCCCAGTTTGTTTGCGAATAATCCACATATATGCCGACCCGCACCCAATTGGTGCCGCTCGTACCTACGCCGGCATTAGTCATGACCACCCACCCGGTCGAGTTGGTGGGATCTGATGTAGGTCCGTCATGTACAACAAAATTGCCGTTGCTGTTTATATAGAATACGCCGGCTTGGTTCGTATCGACAATCGGGTTACTGACGCCATCATATAATGTCGGCAGGATATCCATTTGAATCCAGACATTTGTGGAGGGAATGTCCTGAAATCGATTGGTAAGTGTGCAATCCAGAGGAACCATGGCCGCCTGCGTGCCAGTCCGGAACTTGTCTGACTGCACAGCAACATCGCTGGAATTGCCATACCATCCGTTCGTACCGTCAATCAAAGGCGTGCCATTGGCATAATTTTCGAAATTATCGGCAAATGGCAGATTAGTGTTGGCTTCGCCAAGCGCAATTCGGGAAGAACCGGCCATGATGACGGTCATTATTGTCGCAAAGATTATGAATGTTTTCGACATGATCATCATCCATCAATTTTAGGGCAGGACGGGCAAACAGCCCAGACGCCCCATGGGATAGCCCCATGCCAGCGGCACGCCGTCAAGCCTCATAATATACCAGCACCACTTGGCCGTATCGTAGAGCCCAAGGTCGGCGCCATCGACCCCGTCATAATTGCCAGGCGCCGGCACCAAAGTAGTTGACATCGCTGCCCCGCCAAAATGATAAATAGAAAGACCATAGCCCTGACTGGTCAAGGTTGTAGACGGCAAAATATACCAGTAGCCACTCTCAGTCCCGTATACCGCCGGATCTGTCATGCCATCGCCATCGTAGTCCGTCGGTACGGGCACATAGCCTGTTCCCCCGAACGTTCCCGAAACCACGGAATGGCTCGTGCTGAAAAGAACGTACCATAACCCAGATTCACGATGGTAAACACCAGGATCGACCAGATTATCGCCATCATAATCACCTGACGCCAAGGCCGCAAATCCCGGTCCGCCAAAGAATCCGGATGCCTGCTGATATCCGCTTGCGCTCATCAGCACCATCCAAAGCCCGCTTTCCTCCAGATAAACGGCAGGATCTGTTTTGCCATCGCCGTCATAGTCTCCCTGCACACCGACATACTCGGCTCCGGACCATTGCTGCATCTCGATGACTTGTGCGCTTGAATCACCCACATGCTGGGCATACCAACTTCCACTTGCCGGGCGATAGACACCCATCTCGGAAATGCCATCTCCAGTGTAATCTCCAGGCACCGATTGATATCCCGCACCACCAAGATATTGGGTGGTCCCGTAATCAGACATTAGGTTTCTGATTTCCCAAGCTCCGTTAGCTTCCCGATACAGGACCAAGTCCGATGCCCCGGAAAGGCCACCCTGGAAATCGAAGCCCTTGAAATTACGACAAACAATTGAGATTGAGAAAACGTATGGAGATCCATAGGCCGGTTTGCCGGAATCCTCGTCAATTGCATCAATCTGGACTGTACCACGATAAACAACGCCTGGATTCATGCCGGCAGGATCAGCCTGCACTTGAACCTGAACCAAGTCGCCCGTGCTTGAAGCCGATGACGGGTTAACGCTAAACCAGCCTACAGACGGGGTGACCGTGAAGTACATGGCGCCGGGCAAGCTGCTCCCGTTCCAAACATTCATAATTGCCGGGGAAGGCGTTGTTCCCTTGCGCACCGTATACGCATACTCCGACTGCGCATCCGTTGCCAAAGTTGCAAAAGGCGTAACCGATAGCGCCACCACGATGGTTTGCGTTTCGACGGCAAATTTAGGATGGACCCCATCCAGCGCCGATCCTATCAGAGTAATCGTTGCATTGGTTTGTCCCGCCGGCAGATTCGCCGTGCTGTACTGCACCTCAACCCAGGCATATTGTCCCGTACTGGTAACGTTTGTGGGGGTCAACACCAGCCATGGAGTAACACCCTTGGACACCGAAGATTCCAGGGTGTAAAATCCACTGGCATTCCAAACATAAAAACCCTGGCTGCCCGCATCCCGCCCCTGTAATACCGTTTGCGACAAATTAGTCGGACTGAAGCCAATGCGCGGCTTTGGATTTACTTGCATCTTGACTGGGATCACGACCGGCGATCCGTTAGCCGGCGTGCCATTGGCATTTGTCGCCATCACGGTAATCGTCGAAAAATAATTTGAGGGCGAATCACCGCTTGAGACCAACGAACCGACCGTATAATTGATTGTCAGGCTGTTGGTCGCCAAGGGGGCTAAATAATTATTTGTCACCGGCAGGGATAGCCACGACGTATTGGTCGGCACCTGGATCTGATAGCTAATGCCATAATCGGCACTACTGTTCCAGATACTCAAAACTTGCGCCGCCAGATTTTGCCCGGCCATAACCGTGTTGGTTATCAAAGCCGGACCGACATTTAGCATAGGCAACGGCCGCACCGTCAACGTCACCCCGATGCTTACCCCCGGGCAACCCGGAGCACCAATAGTAATCATACCGTAATTATTGCCCGGCACGAGCGAGGCCGTATTCGTGTACGTAACCGTAATAGTATTTGTAGCCCAAGCCGTATGGCCCGTCAGACTCCCACCCGATTGGCTAAGCGCTATCCAAGGCTGGTTCGCAGTAACCGCATAGACCGCAATACCCGCATTTGTTGTCCAGACTTGAAAATTCGTGACCGTCGTCTCGCCGTGCATGACCACATTCGATAATTGGGTGGGGGCCACAAACAAGTTCATACTTGGGGTTATGGAAACATCGATGGTTTGCAACGCCCCGCCTCCGTCCTCGGAAACAATTGTGACGGTGGTATTGCTCGTCCCACCGGCCATCCAGCCTGCCGTATTGGCGTAAGTAAACGTCAGCGTATTAGTACTGAAGGCGCTCACCGTTCCATTTGTGGCGTCCAATCCCGAAAAACTCAACCAGTCATTGGTTATCGTCGCCGTATAAGTGAACGTCCCCGCTCCCGCATTGATGATATCGAACTGTCGATTCGTCGGCGTTGAACCAGCCAAAATTTCATCCGCCATATTTGTCGGTGTCACTTGCATTTCCATAATGCTCATGCTGACTGCCACCGTCTGGGTACTCCACCGGTCCGTCCCATCGGTTCCAATCACCGACACGGTTCCATTGGAAACCGTTCCGCTCGCCCAAGACTCCGTTTGCGCGTAAATCAACGTAACCTCGGTTGTGCTCCCTCCCGAGATAATAGCGGAACTCGGCGAGGGCGACATCCAATGGCAATTAGTTTCGACGGCAAACATGGTCGCATCCGGCCATATATTATATACGTTGAATACCTGAGCCGGCGGGGTATTGCCTACAAATGCTACGGCGTTCAGCGAAGACGGCTGAATGATCAGCGGCATATGATTCGTTTTCACAGCCGCCACGGAAACATTGTCGAGATAAGATGTCAACGATCCGTTATAAACATCAAATCCCGTAAAGTTCGTCAGGCTCGGATTGACAAATCCAATGTCGCTTGCAATACGATTACCGTCCGCAACCAGCGTCCACTTGCCTTTCGAGAAATCCTCATAAATGTTAATCTGCACCCAGTTGGTTCCATTTGTCGGAAGCGACCAGGCCGTCAACTCAAGCCAGTTGGTCGATGCCGCGGGAGAGGGCGAAGCCGGACCGTTATGCACTACGAAGTTCCCATTGCTGTTGATATAAAACATTGCAGCCCGGTTTGTATTCACCTCGGGATAATTCTCGCCGCTGTACAAGACAGGGCGCAGATCCATTTGGATCATAATGTTCGTAGTTTCGCTGCTTTCAAAGCGGTTAAACAATCGGCAGTCCATCGGGATTAAAGCGGAGTTCGTGCCGCCGGAGGAATAAGCGCTATTCGCTTGCACGATGATTTCGGGAAAATCCCCGTACCACCCGTTCGTACCGTCAATCAGGGGCGTGCCGTTGGTGTAGCTTTCGAAGTCATCGGCATACGGCGGGATGTTCGTTATCCCGGCAAAGACAACACCATTCGAGGCAACCATGGCAATCGCCATCATGATCGCTGCAATCAAGAATGGTTTACGCATGATTAACTGGACCTTTGTAAGGGCATTTAATTCAACCCTGAAAGTTTTTGCCAGTGCACCGCTGAAACACAACTCTAAACGGTCAAATTACATTAAGATGTCTTTGAAAATCAGAATATCAAAAAGTCTTCAATCGTCAATTAAAATTTTGCCGGTTTTTTATAAAATATTCGCGCCGATTTCGGTAAATATCCTGAAAATCTGTTTAATATTGAATGTCAGGTCAAGCTCCCCTACTATATCCCTATGAAAACACCCCGAAATTACCAATCAGACAAAGGACCTTATCCAAGGCTAACGCTGCTGCGGCGCAGTCGTACGGCGATACCTTCCTCACCGGCCAAGGCCCGTTTGGAAACCTTTCGTAATGCCTATCCGCAGCGGGATTACTGGATTCATTTTGAATGTCCGGAATTTACTGCCCTCTGTCCAATTACGGGCCAGCCCGATTTTGGCGCCATTACGATAGATTACATTCCTGACCGCTTATGCTTGGAAAGCAAGTCGCTGAAACTATACCTTTTTTCCTTTCGCAACCATGGCACGTTTCACGAGGCCGCCGTCAACCGCATCCTGGATGATATCGTGTCCATTTGCCGTCCGAGGAGCTTGCGCGTAACGGGGCGCTTTAATCCTCGCGGCGGAATAGCTATTACTGTGACGGCAGAGCATCCCACGCGAACGACTAAGACCTAATCCTCGCTGGTTGCTGAAAAGGAGCGGTAAAAATTGCTGCGATCCCATTCTTTTAAACATTTTTCAGCGCTTATCCAGTTCGCGGCGGATGGCATGTCCCAGGTTGTCGAAATCATAAGGCTTCTGGATATATTGGCCGACACCCAGTTTCATGGCCTCCTTGATCCGGTCAGTCACGGCAAAACCACTGACGAGAATAACTTTCGGGTGCAGATTTAATTCCAGCATTTTCTTGTAAGTATCCAGTCCGTCGAATTCGTCCGCCATGATCATGTCCAATAACACCAGATCGATGGCCGGTCCCTGTGCCCGAGCGGTGGAGTCAAGCAACTCAACGGCCGCCTTGCCGTTATTGGCGGTCATGACCTTGTAGCCACTCGTGCGCAACCAGCGCGCTACAATGCGACGTTGGTTTTCGTTGTCGTCCACGACCAATACCGTTTCATTGCCTCGAAAATCGACCTGTCCGGGTTGCTCGCGAACTTCCGGCAGAGCACCTGAAACAGGAAAATACACGATAAAATCCGAACCCTTGTCAGGGATTGAGCGCACATCAATGAAACCCTTGTGTTCCTTGAGGACCGCATAAACGATGGCAAGTTCCAACCCGCTCCGTTTTTGGGAACTTGATTTGTCGCTGGCATAAAAAGGCTCGAACATCCGGTTTAATTCCTGTTCGCCAATAACGGGCCCAGTATTCATGACATGCAGCACAACATAGGTGTCCGGGACAATCAATTCGTAGCCCGCCACTGGCTCGAGAACTTTCTCCACAGATGTTGTCAGTGTCAGGCGACCGCCCTGCGGCATGGAATCAAAGGCATGAATCAACAAGTTCTCGACCATCTCCTGCAGAAGTTTCTCGGATCCCTGAATTGCCGGCAGATCGGCCCCCGGTTTCAGTTCAACCACCACCAACGGCGCATTGCGCTGCAAACCGAGAGATACAGGCGAGTGAACAGCCTTGTCGAGAATCCGGTTTAGCCCTAGCGGTTCCATGGCAAAATGTCCGATCCGCCCCAAGGTCAGCAAATCACGAATGATATCCACCGCCTTGCATGCGGAATTTTTGATGATTTGCAGATCCTGGCGCAAGGCGCTGTCGGAAGGCAAATGCGAACAGATCAAATCCGGGTAATTGACCATCGGACCAAGAATGTTGTTCAAGTTATGCGCAACCCCGCCTGCCAAACTTCCCAGAGATTCCATGCGCTGGGAACGAAAGAGGCGGTCCTGCAACTGGCGCTCGCGAGTCAGGGCATACTTCTGGTCGGTTATGTCCCGGAAACTGGCTACAACCCCGAGAATGGTCCCGTGGTCATCGCAAATGGGAGCCGCGCTATGCGCAATTGGCACCTGCCGACCATCCTTGGAAATCAGGATTGCTTCCGTATTCGTGCGCACGACCGCGCCCTTTTCAAGTATGGCGTTTAGATTGGTTTCAACAAGGGCAAGTTCATCGGCTTTCAGCAGGCAAAAAACATCGGTCAGTTTGCGCCCAATGGCATCCGCCGATTTCCAACCGGTAAGAATTTCGGCCTTGGTGTTCATGAACTTGATGCTTCCCTGCGCATCGGTGGCAATGACGGCGTCGCTGATGCAGCGCAGGGTGGTTTCCTGCCACTCGCTGCTCTCGTGCAATTTGCGCTCCATCGTATGCTTGTAAAGCGCCATTTCAATAGTCGTACGCAGTTCCCGGTCTTCAAACGGCTTCAGCAGGTACCCGAAAGCTTCAGTCACCTTGGCGCGGCGCAAAGTGTCGTCATCCGTGTATGCCGTTAGATAGACGACCGGGACGGGATGTTCTTTCTGGATCCGTCCGGCCGCTTCAATCCCATCCATGGCGCCTTTGAGCATGACATCCATGAGAATCAAATCCGGTTTCAATGCGCTCACCCGCTCGACCGCTTCTTCACCGGAAGCCACAATGCCCGCCACCGTGTAGCCCAGTCCGGTCAGGCTGTTCTGGATGTCTTTGGCCACGATGCTTTCATCTTCCACAATCAATATGCGTGCATTCGCCATAAATATTTAGTTCCTATGAAAAAGCTTATTCTTGGTAAGGTGTCAGCGAATCAAACTGATTTGACGGAACCGGCAGCTACCTCTTTTATGGCGCTTGTCGAAAACCGAATTTTCACCTCGGTTCGAATCCGGATTAACCATCGCATACTTTGCCGGGATCATCCCCTGGAAACAGCATTGCCGAACTAAATGCCGACTGAAAATCGGACGACAGCGACAAATCGACATGCCGCGCCGTATGGGCAATTGCGGCTGCAGCCTGCTTTTCGGTCACGGAAAGAAGCGCCCGCTTGGCGCCCAGCGAAGAGGCATTGCCGATAAATCTTATGCGTTCGCAAGGAATCGGCGGAAGCAGCCCGATGCGCCGGGCATGATTGCGCCGAATAAAATTACCGAATGCTCCGGCCAGCAGCACTCTGGCCAAGTCCATGGGTTTCAGTCCCTCACGTTTAAGGAGAATGGAAATCCCCGCACTGATCGCGGCACTGGCTAATTGCAATTCACGCACATCGCGCTGAGTTAGAATCAGGGGCTTGCCGGAAACCGTTTCCGTCTTGTGCGCCAGCAAAAAATCAACGTGCCCGTCCTGCTCGATCAGGCGCTTGCGCAGTGCCGGAGATGTGTCGGACGGAACTTCATCCGGCGCCAAAAGACGTCCGGTGGGATCCAGGATTCCGAGGCGCAAAATCTCGGCCACGGCATCAATCATCCCTGAGCCGCAAATTCCTGCCGGGCGCACGTTGCCGATAACGTTCATACGCAAATCGCCATCCATAACCACCTTTTCAATGGCCCCGCTTGTGGCCCGCATACCGCAGGAAATGCGGGCGCCTTCGAATGCCGGTCCAGCCGCCACGGAGGTGGCAAGCATTTCTCCTTGATGCAGCAAAACAATTTCGCCATTGGTGCCGATATCCACCAAGAGAACCGTTTCGGGCTCGCGATCCAGACGACTGGCCACAATACCGGCCACCGTATCACCACCCACAAAGCCGCCGATCTGCGGAAAGACAAAAACCTTGCCGCAGGGATTAATGTCCAGCCCCAAATCTGCGGCGGCCAAGCGCGTCGCTTCGTTAACCACGGGAACAAAGGGCAGTTCGCCTAGGGCCGACGGATCGATCCCGCAAAAAATCTGTTGCATGGTGGTATTGCCAGCCACAACGATCTCGTAGATATGCGCCCGATTTATAACGGCGGAGCACACCAGTGCGTCCACGATTTCATTCACAGCCCCGATCACGACGCGTTGAAGCTGGGCCAATCCCTTGGCATCCTCGCGACATTTGCGGATGCGGGCAATCACATCGTCACCGTAAGATGTTTGCGGATTGATTTTTGCTTCAACACCCAGGTCAAGACCGGTCTTCAGGTCGACCAGTGTTCCGACAAGCGTTGTCGTGCCGAGATCTACGGCAATGCCGTAACATTGCTTGGCGGTATCGCCCGGTTCAAAGTCAACCAGGTCGCCATCCACAATTACCGCCGTGCCGCGAAACTCCTGACGGCGCAGGATCCCTGGCAGGAGACGCAACAACCTTATGCCTACCGGCTCGAAGTCGAGCGGGCGGATGGCCGCCCGCAGGCGCTCTACATCCGAACGGGTATCCGTCTGGCTTGGCAATTCCAGTTCAACAAAACGTTTGCTGATTGCCGGGCACAATTCCAAGGGGAGGCCATCGGCTTGGATCAGGATCTGTTGTTGCGATTCGAAAAGCGACGTAACCGGCACCTCCACAACCAGATCACCCTGAATTTTGGCCTGGCATGCCAGACGATAACCCTGGGCCACATCGGCCTCACCCAGAGCCGTTCGGCAATTGGCCGAAGGCGGACACGCGCCACTAACGACTTTCAACCGGCATTTGCCACATTGGCCCGCGCCGCCACAAGGCGTCTGCAAAATGAGGCCCGCCTGAGCGGCGGCCTCCAGCAGAATGGTGCCGGGGAGGGCATACACTTGGCGACCGGTCGGTTCGAAATTAATCCTGTATTCCTGGCGTTTCATGATCTTTCGACTCCTGTCTGTCCGGGACGCGCTTCAGTGCTTTCTGCTAATGCCCCGCAGGAAGGTCAGCAGTTCGGCGCGCATGTCGTCACGTTTGAGTCCAAAGACAATGTTAGTTTTGACAAAGTCCAGCTTGTTCCCAATGTCGTAACGGATGCCATCGAACCTCAGACCATACATGGCATGGGTCTGCACCATCAGGCGCAGCGCATCGGTCAATTGGATCTCGTTATCTTTGCTCGGAGCCAGGCGGCTGATGCAATCGAAAACCTCTGGGGTGAGTATATAACGGCCGGCAATTGCCAGGTTGGAGGGAGCTTCGTTAACATCCGGTTTCTCAACTAAGTCCTCGATGAGATACAAATTTTTCGAAATTATGCTGCCCGCCATGATTCCATAGCGATTGACCTTGGCGCGCGCCACTTCCTCGAGGGCCACCACAGACTCCTGATACCGGTCAAACACATCGATTAATTGACTTGTCACGGAGGACGCCGATTCCAGGAGGGTGTCACCCAAGAGCAGCGCAAACGGCTCGTTGCCGACATGGCAACGAGCGCAGGCAACCGCATCGCCGAGCCCGTTAAGCTTTTTTTGCCACACGAAATGCACATTGGCCATATCGGAAATGTGCCGCAGGAGCTTCATCTCCGCATCCTTGCCCTTGGCTTCCAGTTCGGCTTCCAATTCGAAGTTGCGGTCAAAATGTTCCTCGATTGCGCGCTTGCCTTTGCCGATAATCATGAGGATATCGGTAATGCCGGCCGCCACGGCCTCTTCCACTACGTACTGGATAACGGGGGTATCCACGATGGGCAACATTTCCTTGGGCTGCGACTTGGAAGCCGGCAGAAAGCGGGTCCCGAAACCGGCGGCCGGAATGACTGCTTTACGGATCATGGGGTTCCTCCCTGATTGGCACAAAGTCCGGTTTCAAAACATTGACGTGAATCTTTCCCAAGGCCTGCACGAGACGCTCGAACATAGCCTCATCTGTATATGTGCCGACAATGGCGCCGCCGGAACCTGTAAACTTTGCGCTGGCGCCGACCGATCGCGCCGCTTCGACCATGGCAATGTTGCCGGCGCTAAGCTTGTAGATGCTGCGGCGCCGGTCGAAGCTGGTGTTCAGCAGCGGGCCAATCTCACTCCCGGCGCCCTTCAGTAGGAGCGCGCGCACCTGATCGGTCAAATCCGCCCAGAAAGTCATGGCTGCGATCACTTCCGGTTCGCCGCGTTCGAAGCGACTGCGAATGTCGTTATGAAACACATCCGAGTTCTCGGAAAAATCGTTACGATAGGCAATGTAAATGGGCGGCAGCAGGTTTAGATTTAATGGCTCATAGCGACCGTATCCCTGACGCGTCAAAAGTTCCCGGTTAAAATCCATATAGACCAGCCCCTCGTATACTTGGGCCACCCGGTCCTGCAGTCCGGCCGATATACCCAGTTCGTGTTTTTCAACCGCCAGGATCAGATTGGCTTGGATCGGTTTGGGAATGTTGACGCCATAGAACTGCATCAGGGCTCGGAAGCAGGCAGTGATAATGGCACTGGATCCGGCCAAACCCACCTGGGAAGGGATGGTCGTATCATAGCGAATGGTAAAATTACGGTCAGCCAAGGCGATGTTCTGGTCCCGACAATAATCGTGGAATTTCTTGATCGCAGCCTTAAGCAGCCGGACGCCGCCATAATAGCCAAACAGGCGCACATCCTCCGCCAGACGTTGCATGTTTTCGAAACGGGAATGATCGCGGGTATTGGCAAGAATTTCGATTTCCGGGGTCTCGTACAGCACTACCTTGGCGCAGAAATTGCGAAAGACAAAGGACATTGTTTTGCCGAAATACCCATCTGATGGATTTCCGATCAAACCTGCCCGCGGATAAGCTTGCGCGCGAATAATCATATAAGATCCTTACGACGGCAACAAGATGTTAGAAATAACTTGTGGTCAGTCTGGCCTCATCGCAAATTTGCATTTCCATAATGTTCCATAATCCTGTCATCACTCCGCCTTGCGAATATCCTGGACGTTTAATTCCAGCGTCTCGTTTCCCATAAAATTATTCTTGTGGAAGGTGAACGCCACGTCCACCGTTCCCGACGGAATGGGCATATCCGCCATCCCGAATGCTATTGCCGAACGGCGCACATTGTCCCCGGCAAGCGTAAATCGCAAATGGTTGACGCCAACCCGCCGCGGCTGGCCCTGTATGCGCACCCCACGCACAGCCATCACGGGGACAGGGTTGTCCTGCCCAAACGGACGGAGACTTTCCATGGCCGCAAACAGCGCATCGTTCACCTGGTCCAGAGTGATCCAGGCATTAATCCGCTGGATCGGGCGCAAATCGAGGCCATTGAGTTCAGCCTTGACTGCCCGGTTGAAAGCCTCGCGAAAATTATCGCACTGTTCCATTTTGATCTCAAGCCCTGCCGCCATCCCATGGCCACCGTAAGTTAGCAGGTATTGCCGGCATTGCTCAAGCCCCTTTAAAAGATGATATCCGGAAATGCTCCTGCAGGAACCTCGTCCCGCCCCACCCCGAGATTCAGGATCGAATGCCACGACTACGACCGGCCGATGGTAACGGGCCACCAGGCGGGAGGCAACAATGCCGATGACGCCCACATGCCACCCGACTTTGGAGATCACCAATCCATAATGCTCGCGTTCGTTAAAATAGGCGTCGATTTCACGCATGGCCTCGTCCACGATTTCGGACTCGATCTTCCGGCGCTTCCGGTTGGCGCCATCCAATTCCCGGGCAATTTCGCTGGCGCGTTGCAGGTTGTCGGTAAGCACCAGTTCCAGCGACGCATCGGCATTGCCCATCCGCCCGGCCGCATTGAGTCGCGGTCCCAAGCCAAAGCCAATATGTTGGGCTTCGATGGCGCCCCGGATGCCCGCAACATCTGCCAGTGATTTCCAACCGGGAGCCATGCTTTTATTCATCTGGCTTAGTCCGTGCCGGACCATAATCCTGTTTTCCCCGGTCAACGGCACAATATCCGCCACCGTGCCGACGGCCACAAAGTCCAAGTAGGCGCGCAAATCGATGGCTTGCGCAACCGGCAGTCTCCGGCTCCGTCCGTGCTTGAGCAGTGCGTGGCAAAGCTTGAATACGACGCCAACCCCCGCCAGAACTTTCAGGTTTTCATCCTGGCCGAGCTTGGGATTGACCACGGCGAGTGCCGCGACCGATTGGCCGCTGCTTTCATGATGATCGGTGACGACAACGTCAATTCCCGCTTGGTGTGCCAGGCTAACGGCCTCGGCATCGTTGGTGCCGCAATCCACGGTAATCAGCAGACGCGGCTGACATTGCTTCATGCAGCGTTTGAGCGCCGCCAAACTCAGGCCATAGCCTTCTTCCTGCCGACTTGGAAGGCAGGGCGTTACCGTCCGGGCGCCCAGGCGCTGGAGGACCTGTACCAGCAGACCGGTGCTGACAATTCCATCCACATCGTAATCGCCATACACGACGATGGATTCGTTCGCCAGGATCGCCTGCTGAATCCGGCAGACCGCCGTTTCCATGTCGGGCAGCAAAAAAGGATCGGACAGGTCGCTGAGCCGCGGATTTAAAAAACTCTCGATTTCAGCCGCTTCCCGATAACCCAGCCCCAGCAGCATTTCCGCCACGGGCAAAGGCAGATTAAGCGTGTCTGCCAACTGAATCGCCAAATGGCCATCGCAGGAAATGGTCTGCCAGACTTTCAACGCGCCGGAACCCCCGTTTCCGATTTCTTAAACAAACGCCGCAGGAACAGCATGATCGGCGTGGCAATGTAGATCGAGGAAAAAGTTCCCGTGATCGTACCCACGAGGAACAGGAGGGCGAAATCGTTGATCGCGCCACCCCCGAAAATCAAAAGCATCAAAACGGCCATAATAACCGACGATCCGGTCAGGATCGTCCGGCTCAAGGTCTCATTTACGCTCAGGTTGCAAACCTCGATGATGTTCCTACCTGGATACTTGCGTAAGTTCTCGCGAATACGATCGTAAATTACGATCGTATCGTTGATCGAATAGCCGATGATGGTCAGCAATGCGGCCATGGTGGTCGCGCTGATTTGACGGCCCAACAGGCAGTAAATGCCTACGCTGATCATAATATCGTGAAGCAATGCAATGATCGCGCCCACCGAAAAGGAAAACTCGAATCGCCAGGCGATGTAAATGATCATGCCGATAAAGGCATACAAAAGCGCTTTAAGGGCATTTGTTGTCATTTCACTGCCGATCTGCGGACCAACCGTATCTTCGCTCAGCACCTTGAAATTGGATGCCGCAAATTTTGTATTCAGAATTTCCTTGATCTTATCGCTGGCGCCAAAGGCGGCACGGACCTGGAGAAATTCACCGTTTTTGTCCATTTCCTTCTGATACTGAATTTGCGCGTCCGCGATTCCTCCGGCCGACAGGGCATCACGGATTTGTTCGACGTCCTGTTTCTGGGAGAACTGGAAGGTCACGGCAGAGCCGCCGGTGAAATCCGTGCTCAGCAGGTTACTCTTGCTCTTCAATCCGCGCTCCACCATGTATCCCCAGGTCAGAATAATTATACCAATGGAAATACTGATGGCTACCTTGCGCCAGCCGATGAAGTTGACATTCGTGGGCTTGATCACCGAGAGCATCTTGAGCTGCGGCATGGAAGTGTGCGCCACAATCATGTTGAAGATCATGCGCGTCACCACCAGGGCCGTATACATGCTCACCATGATACCGGCGGTGAGCGTAATGCCAAACCCGCGCACGGCGCCCGAGCCCAGCATGAACAGAATCACAGCGGCCATCACGGTCGTCAGGTTGGAATCCAGAATTGTGATAAAAGCCTTGGTATAACCGGCCTCGAGTGCCGGTCCCAGGCGTTTGCCGATAACCTGCTCCTCGCGAATCCGCTCGAAAATCAACACGTTGGCATCCACGGCCATGCCGATGGTCAGGGCAATGCCGGCAATACCCGGCAGGGTCAGGACGGGCAGTCCAATATGTGTGCCCGAGGCGCCCGTAAAGAGCCCCATGATCCCGGCCGTAATCATCATGCCTAGGGGCAGTAAAAGCATGTTGAAGATAAGCGCGATGTTGGCCACCAGGCCGCCGACCATATAATAGACCCCCATGAACAACACCACCAGAATGCAGGCGTAAATTGTAGCCCGGGTGCCGCTTTCGACCGAGTCACGGCCCAGGGATGGATCCACCGTCCGCGATTCAATGATCTGAACGGGCGCGGGCAGCGAGCCGGCGCGCAGAACGATCGACAGGTCCTGAGCGTCCTTGAGCGTGAAATTGCCTTCTATGATCGCTTCGCCCCCGAAAATGGCGGTTTTAATGTAGGGCGCCGAATAAAGCTTGTCATCCAGGATAATGGCCAGATACCGGCGGCCTTCGGGGTTCGGGTTCTTGGCGCCGCCCGGAGCCAAATCGGCCGTAATGCGCGCGAACCGGCGGGCCCCCTTGGAGTCGAACTTCAGGGTTACATAGGGCTGGCCAAGCTGATCGTATTCGATGCCGGCATTCTTGAGGGTGTCGCCGCGCAGTTCGTAACGTTGCTTAACGAAATAAGGCGTATAAACTTTTTGGCCTTCCTCCTGGCGTTCTTCCAAGAGAAATCGGTAGCCCGGAGGAGCTTGAAAACGTTCCTGCTTGGCGCGGAACTCGGCGTTCATGGCCTCGTCAGGAACTTTCTGCGTGTCACGCCGGTAGACTTCGCGCCGCCCCCGTTCGCCCGAGGATGCCGATATTTGGTAACCTTCCGGCGCCAGTCCCTTCTCGAACAATGCGCTCACGAGCTTGTCGTTATCTTCATGGACAATGCTGAAGACAAGGAAGGCCGCGCTCTGGATCAGCTTGGCGGCGCGGTCGCGATCCTTATCTGCGAGTCCGGGAATCTGCACGATGACCCGGTTGTTCTTTTCCGGGTAAATCAACGGCTCGGCCACGCCCAAGGCATCCACGCGGTTGCGGATGATTTCGACGGCCTGTTCCTGGGCATGCTGAACTGCCGTGCCCAGGCGGCTGCGAACCTGCGCGTCCGAAAGGTCCTTATTTTCCTCGCGAATCTGTTTTTCGATTTCGCTTTCGTTGATCTGCACGGTGAAACTCGTACCGCCCTTGAGATCCAGCCCGAGCTTAACCTTGGAATGGATCGGAAAAACCAAAGCCAGCGACCAAGCCGTCAGCGCAATCAGTAGCAGCCATTTCCAAATAGCGTGTTTGTCCATAATCGTCTTATTCCTTTACGTTGGCGCCCAGATCCTCGTTATTTTGAATGACCCGCGTCACGGAGGCCCGCAGGATTTCGATCTTCGTATTGTCGGCTACTTTGACAACCAGGACGTTATCCTTGAGATTGGCGACCGTCCCGATGAGTCCGCCGCCGAACACGACACGATCGCCTGACTTGATGCTGGCAATCAGAGCGCGCCGCTCTTTTTCCTTGCGCTGCTGGGGACGAATCATCATGAAATAAAACAATCCAACCATGATCACCAGCCAGCCGATCATCATGGCCGGCGACGATTGCGCTTGGCCACCCTGTCCGCCGAGGCCGCCCATGCCTGTCGTTATCCACGAAGTGATCCCGCTCATCATCTTCCTCCTGTTTTTTAAAAGTTCCTCGTCTGAATTAAATAACCAAGATCTTCAGCAACTTATTCTTTTGCGACTGTTTCACGGATCGTTTTGCGAAATTCGGTAAAAGTTCCGGCTTCGATCGCGGCCTGCATCTCCCGCATAAAGTCCATATAACAACGCAGGTTGTGGATAGTCAACAGCCTGACGCCCAGGATCTCATCCGTATTCAACAGGTGCCGGACATATGCCCGCGAAAAATTACGGCATGCATAGCAGGCGCATCCGGGCTCAATGGGTTCCTTCTCCTCCTTGTATCGCGCGGCCTTCAGCGGATACCGACCGGTGCGCGTCACCGCGGAACCGTTGCGGGCTACGCGCGTCGGAATCACGCAATCAAACATGTCAATTCCCAGCGCCACCGCCTCGACAATCTGGCGCATGTGGCCCACGCCCATCAGATAACGCGGGACTCCCGCCGGCAAGGGCGCGAGCCCCGCGGAGGCGCTTGCCAGCATCAGTTCTTCCGGTTCGCCCACGCTCACCCCGCCCACGGCATAGCCATCGAAATTCATGGCCGCCAGCCGCTCGGCGCATTGCCCTCGCAGATCGTCATATACTCCGCCCTGGACAATGCCGAACACCTTCTGGCCCGCAGCCCGTTCCTGTTGGGAACAAACAGCCGCCCATGTTATGGTCCGATGCATGGCTTGACAAGCATATTCGTAACTGCAGGGATAGGGCGCGCATTCGTCGAATACCATGGCAATATCCGATCCCAAAGCCTTTTGAATAGCCATGGATTCACGAGGTCCCAGGAAAAGCCGCCGCCCGTCAACGTGCGAATTAAATTCCACGCCGTCCTCCCGGATTTTACGCATGGTCGCCAGGCTGAACACCTGGAAGCCTCCACTATCCGTCAGGATCGGATGGCGCCAGCCCATGAAACAGTGCAGCCCGCCGGCGCGCGCGATCAAGTCCTCGCCCGGACGGACATGCAGATGATAGGTGTTGGAAAGGATCATGGCAACATTCAGTTCCTCAAGCTCGGCCGGCGTCATGGCCTTGACTGTGGCTTGCGTGCCCACGGGCATGAAAACGGGCGTCTCGACCGCCCCGTGCGACGTCATAAGCCGTCCGCGCCGGGCACGCGAATCGGGATCGGTCTTAAGGATCTGAAAGGCGCTGGAATGCTGTTGATTCATTGTTGCAACGCATGGGCCCAAGCAAGTGTTTGACATTCGGGCATGACCCTCGGCCGCATGTGCAATGCGCATTTTTGCCGAGCGCCGAACACTTCACCACCATTCCTATGCTTCATCCATGTTTTTATACTGGCTATCCGCACTCGATCCGGTAACTTAAAGGCCAGAACTCGATTTGTCAAACAGTGACCCGCGGCAAGCTGATGCCCAAGGCAGGCAACTCTTATGGCACCTATACAACTCAAAGTCCGCTTAAGCGACCATGGCACAACCTTGATGGCTTTCCTGGCCGCCCATCTAAAGATGTCCAATCACAAAGCCAAGGCTTTGCTCGACGCGCGCCGTGTCTTTGTCAACGGCCAGCGTATCTGGATGGCCCGGCATCGGCTTGACCCGGGTGACTCCGTGGAAATCCAGGACGGCATGGCCGGCGGCCCGACGGTTTCGCGCACGGCCATCTTGTACGAAAGCGGCGATTATCTCATCGCCAATAAACCGGCCGGCATCCTTGCCAATGGACCGCAAAGCCTGGAGTCCAGCCTGCGGCGCTTATTGGGCAACCCCGCTCTGACGGCCGTCCACCGACTGGATCGGGACACATCCGGCTGCCTGCTGTTTGCCAAGCAGGCTGAGGCCGAGGCGCGCATTCGGCCCCTGTTCGTTCAGCATCGCATCCGCAAGATGTATCACGCAATTGTCAGCGGTTTCGTTCCTGGTCCGGAGCAGACAATCACCCACCCCATCGACCATCGCAGTGCCCGCACCATGGCACGGACTTTAGACACCAACAAGCAGGCCAGTCACTTGTGGATTGAACTTGAAACCGGGCGCACGCACCAGATCCGGCGACATCTCGTGGCCATTGGCCACCCGCTTCTCGGCGATCAACAGTATGCCACACGCCGGAAGGTCAGTCCACAGGAACGCACTGTCCGCCGCCAGATGCTCCACGCCTATGAACTGTCCTTCCGTCATCCTGTAACCGGGAAACCGGTGCATGCCAAAGCGCCCCTGCCGGACGATTTTACGGCATGCCTGCGAAAATTCGGCCTGATCTGATGAACTTGGTGAACAGGCGGCTATCGGTCAGGCTGAAGGCCGCACAAGATGGCGGGTTTCGGGTCGTTCTGAACCTAACAGTTCAATCTCTGAATGGTCAGGCTACTTCTGCCGGAAGACGATCCGGCCCTTGGAGAGATCGTAAGGGGAAATTTCGAGCGTGACTTTGTCACCTGTGGAAATTTTGATGAAATGTTTGCGCATCTTGCCGGAAATATGCGCAAGGATTTCGCCGCCGGTCTGAAGCTTCACCCGGTACATTGTCGCCGGCAGAACCTTGATCACGACACCATCCACGCGGATGACCTCTTCTTTTTGACTGGGAGCGTCTGCCATATGAAAACCGTCCTTTATTTGCATTTATTCGTCAATAACATCTCAATACTGACAAAAAATCGCGTTGACACAAGCATTATTATTAGCAACTGGTAGTTCGCGGTTTCATTCGAGGAGTTGCGGCGATCGAACATGTACGCCGCAGATCAACGCTTTCATTTTGAAAAACGTTTCAAATCTGCGAGCCGATCGCGTCTGTGTTTTCAACTATAAATGATCAGCGCTTTCGCGCTCCGGATCGATTTGGGAAGCACAACCCGGTGAGGCATGTTCTTGGAAAGATAAATTGTGTCGCCTTTTTTCATCCCGCGCTTGTTGTCTTCGTCCCCTATCAGGAAATCAATTTCCCCTTCCAGCAGCACAAAGAACTCGTCCTGCGCGTGCATCAGGAAGTCCCGCTCACGGGAGGCGTGCGTATAGACGACGACAAATGGCTCCAGCTTCTTATCAAGCTTATGGTAAAATAACGCGTTATAGCGAATGCCGTGCTTGGCGCCTTCGTCGCGGTCCAGCGGCTCGCCATCGTCAAGGTTTCCGAATAAGTATTGAGGTGACGCAACCTTATCCTGAAAGAGATCGGTCATTTTTATGCCCAATGCCCCGGCAAGCTTGTTGAGCGAGGCAATCGAGGCGTTGACACGGAAATTCTCCAATCGCGAGATGAACGCCTTGCTGAACCCGCTTTTCTCCGCAAGCTGGGCAACGGTCATCCGGCGTTGGGTTCTTACGTTCCGGATGGTCTGCGAGATGTGAATCAAGTCCATGCGTTTGCTCCCCGGCTATCGACTGCACAAGCCCCGCTGGGCGCCTCTTTCGGCAAAACCATCCCCGTCTTGCGTTTTCCGGAACAATATCTCCAGATCGGCCAAATCCCTCACAGCGATATCCGGGGCGCGAGCTTCCCGGGCATAAAGCGAACGGTCCATGGCCGCGTTGATATGCGCCGAACGCACTCCGGCTGCCACAGCCATCGCCACATCGGTGTCGAGACGGTCGCCGACCATTAGAGTTTGCCCGGCGCCGACGCCGGCAACCGCGATGGCGGACAACAACATGGACGCATCCGGCTTGCCCAGGACCATGCTTTGCCTCCCGGTTGCCTTCTCAAGGCAGGCGGTGATGGCGCCGCAATCGATCAGCAACGTCGGCAAATCGGATGGGCAAACACGGTCGGGATGGGTCGCCAAAAACGGACAACCCCGCGCGATCCAATAACCTGCCTTGCAGAGCCGCTTATAAACCAATTCTTTGTCGAATCCCACCAGAACGGCGTCGGGCGCTTCGTCAACATCCTCGAACCCCATCCTGCTTAATTCGCGGCGCATACTTGTTGTGCCGAGTATAAACAGGCGCCGAACGGCGGGCAATTTCCGGCGCAGATATTCCGCAGCGTGCTGTGTGGAGGTATAAAGCTCGTTGCGCGCAATGCGCAAGCCCATCGAGGCCAGATGGCGAATATGAGCTTCACGACTCCGCGAGGAGTTGTTGGTGAGGAACGAGTGGCTAATCTGCAACTGTGCCAGGGTCTTGAAGAAAGACTTGGTGCATTCATATAAACGGGCGCCCTCGCAAATGGTGCCATCCATATCCAGAACGACGTGCCGCACCCCCGCAAGCACGCGCGCCCCGCCCCTCTTTTCGATCGTCAACATGCGTTCTTTAGCCTCAATAAAATGTCGGGAGTATTGGTATAAACGCGGGCAAACCCCATCGATACAACGCGCCGCAATCCGGGCTCGTCGTCAATTGTCCACACGCCGGGTTCCAGTCCGGCGCACTTGATGGCCTGCGCCGCTTTTTCCGTGGCGTCATTGCAATGAACGACCATGGCATCGAAGCCATTGGCGCGCGCCGTTTCGATGTCGGCATCGAGATTTCCGCCGTAGCGATCCCAGAACACGGGAAGCGAGCGATGGCAGCGCTTGACTGCCGCCATTTTGCCGAAATCCCCGTCATTAAAGCCGATCCATGGCTCCGCCCCCAGTGTGGCCGCCATGGTTAAAATAGGCTGAACGCAATCGTCCTTCGGCTGGAACGAGACGCGTGTTTGCCGTTGTGCCATGACGAGCTTAAAGACATCTTCCAGCAGCGGAATCCGGCATGGCCCGCGTCCAATAGGCGCGACTCCTCCGACCTTGCGGAAGCCGAAGGCGGCGTCGACTGTCTGAAGCTGGCCCCAGGTGGATTCGGCAACTATGATGTTCCGGTCACCGATCCGGCCGGTGTCGGCATCGTGAATCACAACAAGTCGCCCGTCCTTGGTAGTGCGCACATCCAGTTCCAACCAATCGGCGCCAAGCGCGATCGCCGCCGCAAAGGACGGCAGAGTGTTTTCGGGGAAGCGCGCCGACCAACCCCGATGCGCCGTGACACCGTTTTGCAGCCATGAAAAACCATTCATCGAACGATCCTTATCCGTGCACGGCGCGGACTGGGCGGTGTTTCTCGCAACTTGCGCTGCGCGCCCGCTGGTGGTTACCTGTTTGTTTACTGGCAGTAAAGAATAACATAAATCTTTTCCGGGTCAATGATCCTGCAGATAAAGCTCGTTTGCAACGCTTTGCTGCCGCCGATTCTGCGCCGGACATTATTCCGGCTTGCATTCGCAAGCGGCATTGCCATAATCACCACCAATTTTTTAAGGAACTCGTACTATGGCGCACTCCAAGCAAAACCTGGCGACGGCCGAAAGCATGGCTCATAGTCAGAGGGATATCGCCGTCTCCGAATTCTTTCTCAAGAACCGCCACCTGCTCGGTTTCGATAACCCGCGCAAGGCCTTGCTCACGACCGTCAAAGAGGCGGTGGATAATTCCCTGGATGCCTGCGACGAAGCCGGCATCCTGCCTGAAATCAGCGTGGAGATAACCCAGACCGGCGCGCGCCGGTTCCGGGTTACAATCATGGATAACGGTCCCGGCATCGTCCGCAGCCAGGTTCCGAAAATATTTGCCAAGCTGCTTTACGGCTCCAAGTTCCATCGTCTGCGCATGTCGCGCGGCCAGCAGGGCATTGGCATCAGCGCCGCCGGGATGTACGGGCAGCTCACCACAGGCACGGCCACCGTGATTCAATCCAAAATTAAGACCGGCAAAACCGCCCATCATATCGAAGTGCAGATCGACACCCGTTCCAACAAGCCCACGATCCTCAAGGATGTCGAACTGGAATGGCATCCCCAGTTTTTTATGGCCGCCCCGGACGGCACCCCCCAGCTCAGCAAGGAATACGTCCACGGCACCTGCGTGTCCATCGAAATGGAGGCTGCCTATATCCGTGGCAAACTCTCGGCGGACGAATATCTCAAACAATGCGCAATAGTGAATCCGCATCTTTGTCTGCATTATCGCATCGCCCTGCTCGAAGCTGCCGGAGGGACTGTTGCCGCCGGAGCCAACCCTCCGGAACCAACGCCCGAAAAGCCTGCAACCGATAAAAAGCCGGCCGATGCACCCTGGGTAACCTTCGAGCGCGGCACCCGCGATCTGCCGAAACAGCCGCTGGAAATCAAGCCGCATCCGCACGGCGTCGAGCTTGGCATGCTGATGCAGATGCTGAAGGATACGCCGGCCAAGACGCTCAAGTCCGCGCTGGCCAACGATTTCTCGCGCGTCAGCGACCGCGCGGCCGTGGAAATCTGCCAGCGTGCCGCACTCGATCCCAAGGCGCGCCCCGCCCAGATTGCACATCGCGAAAGTGAAGCCCTATTCAAGGCCATCGGCGAGGCCAAGCTCATGCGGCCGCCAACGGATTGCCTGTCGCCCATCGGCGAAGAACAGATTCTGGCCGGACTCAAGAAAGAAATCGCCGCGGATTTTTATACGGCCGTGACGCGCAGCCCGGAAGTCTATCGCGGCAATCCCTTCCAGATCGAAGTCGGCGTGGCCTACGTCAAGCCGGGCGAAAAAACGGAAATTAGCGCCGACGATCCTGTGCGGGTCTTGCGTTTTGCCAACAAAGTTCCCCTGCTTTACATGGGTGGGGCCTGCGCCATGCTCAAAGCCGTGACCGGCGTCAACTGGAAGAGTTACGGCCTGCCCCAGCCGCGTGACGCCGTTCCGCTTGGTCCGGCGGTCATTCTGATCCATATTGCCAGCGTTTGGGTGCCGTTCACCAGCGAAAGCAAAGAAGCCATCGCGCATTATCCGGAAATCATCCGCGAGATGACCTTTGCGCTCCAGGAGTGCGGACGGCGGCTTTCCGTGTTTCTCAGTCGCCATCGGCGCCAGGCCGAACTTGACCGCAAACGGAATTTTATCGAAATGTATTTGCCGCACCTGGCATTAGGCTTGCGCGAAATCCTGGCGCTCGACGAAAAACAGGAAGCGCAGATTATCGGCAAACTGCACAAGATGCTGGAGCGCACGCACCTGGAAAACCTGAAGAATTGACGGCCGGATTCAATTCCGCATTTCACCGGCATTGACAGGGTAAAATCATGGCAAAAACAAAACATGTACAGGCGGCAACCAAACCGGCCGCGCCGGCGACCGTAACCCGGAAATATGCCTCCGGCAAAATTGTCGATGTTGCTCAGGATGTTTATACCGACATCATTCGCAGGAACGCACGACCCACAATGCGGTTTCCCATCCGCTCGCTGAGCAACGTAAAATACGACCCCAAGAAGGGCCATTTCGAGATTCTTAAGAAGGTGGCCACGCGCACGCTTTCTTACAACACAGTAAAGACCTTCGCCCAATCCATGCGGCTCATGGCCACAACCAAGAAGGACCTTCTTGACAAGGATGACATCGCCGGCAAGCGCGAGATTTATTATAATAGCAAAAGTTGGGGCGAATGCCGGTTCGACGAACAGCCCGAAAGCGATTCGCTGCTGGACGACATGGAAGCCATGTTGGGCATCAACCGCGAACAGTTGGGTTATATCCCCGAGGAACGCGGCGGCGAAGTTACCGGACCGCTCACGGTGATAGACCGCGATCCCGGCACCGGCGGCGATATCCGCATCAATTGCGAGAAGTTGGGCACCGGCGCCTGGAGTATTCCCTCCCAGGTCGAGCACCTGCGTTTCGAATCGAAAGCCAAATTCATCCTGGCCATCGAAACGGCCTCTCTCTTTCAACGGCTCGTGCACCATCGCTATTACGAGAAAGCCAATTGCGTCCTGATTTCCATGAGCGGCGTGCCCACGCGCGCCTGCCGGCGCTTTATCCGGCGCCTGTCGGACGAAAAGGACCTGCCGGTATACGCCTTCACCGATGGCGATCCCTACGGCTACTGCAATATTTACCGGACGCTGAAAGTCGGCTCCGGACAAGCGGCGCATATCAACCAGTTTTTCTGCGTGCCGCGCGTTCACTATCTGGGCGTGACCCCACAGGATATTCTCGACTACGACCTTGAAGACGCCACGCACCCGCTCGAGGAAAACGACGTCAAACGTGCCAAGGATGCTTTGAAGAACGATCCGTTCATCAAGCATTACAAGGAATGGCAGGCGGCGCTCAACCAGATGCTGACTATGGGCGTACGTATCGAACAACAGGCATTTGCCAAACACGGCCTGAATTACGTTTTGGAAAAATACCTGCCCGGCAAATTGAAGAAAGGCGATTTCCTACCCTGACTTGCTAGGGGCAGCCAAGGCTTGGTTAATTAATTCCCGGTAGCGTCCATAGGGTTCTGCATAGCGCTCATGATCGGCCATATTTGGCATAAAGACGCGTCCGATGCGATACCAGGCGGCGCTCGTTTCCTCCAGCGAACCGAAAGCGCCGGCGCCCCAGGCAGCCAGCATGGCCGCACCCAGTACGGCCGATTCCGTGACTGCAGGCTTTTCCACGGGGTGCCCAATGACATCCGCCTTCATTTGCAGCCAAAATTCGTTGCGGGCGCCGCCGCCGATGCAGCGGACGGTTTCCATGGCAAAATTGTTATGCGCCATCAATTCAAGGTTTTCCCGCAGACTGAAAGCCAAAGCCTCAAGGATGGAGCGATATAGATCGGCGCGCGTGTGTTGCAGCGTAAGATGACTGAATTGCCCGCGCATAGCCGCGCTGGATAGCGGGGAGATCATGCCGTCAAAATGCGGCACCATGCTTACCCCGCGACATCCGATCGGCACAGACGCGGCCTCGGCATTTAAAACATCAAAGTTTATGCCACCGGCAAATTCCTTGCGAAACCAGTCCAGCAGAACGCCGGCCGTTTTGGCAAAAGCCAGTACAAAATAATAGGGCTTAATGGGATATATCCCGCCGAAAAGGCCCGGCGGCATAGGGGAAGGCAAACGATCTGTGAGCGTGACCACAGCCAGACAAGTTCCGCTAGTTTCCGTAAAAATACCCGGGCGACAATTGCCGGCGCCGATGGCGCCCGCATACTGGTCGTTGGTCCCGCTTACCAGGAGCGTTTCCGATGAAAGCCCCCACTCGGCTGCCATTGGCTTCCGCATTCTTCCGATGTGCCCTCCGGGCACGATAATTTTCGCAACCTGGGTTGTATCGATCCCAACCGCCTTCAGAATGGCAGGATCGTATTGGTGGTGATCGACGGACAGCAAACCGGTGGAACCGGCCGTGTGTGGATCGATCGCCGCTGTCCCTGTCAAACGGTAGGCAAAATAATCGGGCAATAAAAGGAACCGGCGGGCTTTGCGCATAATTTCCGGATGATTTTCGCGCAGCCATTCGATCTTGGGCGCGGTAAGAATTGAGCTCATGGCCGGGACACGCCCGGTCGCCAACCGGACCTTCTCACGCAACACCTCCGCCTGACGCCCGGCACGGCTATCATACCAGATAATGGCCGGATGGAGCGGGCAATCCTGATCATCCAGGCTGACAAAAGTCTGTCCCTGCGAAACGATGGCCATCGATTTGACCGGGGTATCGGCCGCGCGCATTGCCTGTGCAACCGCCGCCCGGGCGGCCCGATAGATTTCCTCAATCTCAATCTCCACATGGCCAAGTTCCGCCACGCGCGGGGTGAATGCGCAATGGCCTAAACCCATTTGGCCACCGGCAGAGTCGAACACTCCCGCCTTGGCGCCCGTGCCGCCGATATCTAGTCCAAGATATGCTTCCGTTGCCATAATAATCCAATCTGCCGGCGCTTCGGCCATCCGTCTGTTAACGGACAGAACGGCGTGCCGAAGATCAGAACGCCGACTCCCAATCACTGGCCTTGCGCTTTAAATCTCCACCGTATCCCATCCCATGAATGTCCCGAAACTAATAATCTCCTGCACGGCACGGCCGTAGACCAGGGCAATATGGTGCGTTCCACCTGCCCGGCTGTAGGCGGCCAAAAAATCGGCCACGGGCCTTGCCGGCCGGAACCAACCGTGAATCGCAGCCTTCATTCGATCCCGGCCGCGCACGGGTTGCATGGCAACACGCGACAGAATCAACCGGAACCGGTTCCCGGCTAACGGCGCCAGATTCACTAAAACTGCCGGACCGCCGCGCAGGCAGCCCAAGGAACGCACCGGATTTGCCGCATCCGAAAATTTGTAATCCATCTCTTCCAGTCGCGCCTGACCAGCCAGCAGGTTGACATTGACTTCGCCCATATGGCTTAGAAAAATCGTGTTTCCTTTCCAGTCCGGACAGAACATTTCAGTAAAGGTCGTTTCCGGACAGGCAGACATCAGGGCCCCGGTGAGGGCCGCCGTCAGGACATCGCCCTCGCCGGCATAGCCGAAGCCGCGCGCCATGGACTTGCTGGCTTCCAGGAAAGGGACGGTGGAAATTCCGGACCGCCGGTTAACGTCCAGAAAGTTTACCGTCCATGCCGTCAACCGGTTGATCTCCATCCAGCGACGCACAGCCAGACCGACGTGCACGGAACGCCGATGCGCTTCACCGTCACAAAGTTTGGCCGTGTTAAAGCGATGGCGGTCGGCATCCATTTCGGCCTGGATTTCAGCAGACCGGATTGTCCGCATTAATTGCCTGATGTTTCCGTCGTTGTCCATCAGTGTCATAACACCCAACGTTTTTTTGAGAATGGCCGGCGGCACGCCAAAATCCCCCATGCCCTGGAACGGTTTTCCAATGCGCCCCACCCGTGCGCGGCCCATGGCGGCGGCCATGCGTGCACCGATCGCATGCCGCGCCACACGTTCGAGCACATCTGATTTCTGCCAGTGGCCCGCTTCGATAACAAATTGTTTGCCGTTACGCTGCAAAAGATTGCACATATCCTGAACCCCATGGATGCCATGGTTAAACATGATGCGTTCCGACGCCCCTCGCGGGCTGAACTCATAATCCGGAGTCGTATCGAGTACGATCAATGGGAGGCGTGTGGCCGCCAACGCAGCGGCGGACTCGAGCGACGGCGAATAGGCCAAGTGCAGTGTTACTATGGCATCCACACCGGCTTTCTCGAACACAGCGATGGCGGAACGGAACTCCGCAGCCAGGCGGCATATCGGAGCAACGACCACATCGAGCCCCTGCCGGCGCAAACTCTTGGCCACCATGTTATAAAAGGCCTGAAGTTCCTTACGGCTATCGGGCAATACACAATCATATAGTTCAAGATATAACGGTAACAGGCCGATTTTTGCAGTTTTCATGCTTTTTTGGTTTAACAAACCGTCAAGCTAATAAGTTTTAAGCCGTTATTGGCGCAGCGATCGAAAATGAAAGCGATATCCGGCCAACTCTCGGATCACTTGTTATCTCCATCATTCTCTTTTCCCCATGCCATCAATCGTTCGCAGGCGCAGCTGACTGTGCTCCCGTTTATTTTCATTGGGGGGCATCGCCCCAGTCCGGCACATCTAGCGTTTTGCCGTTCTGCAAGGCCGATTTATGAGCCATGACACCCATCGCCATGTAACGCACCGCCTCCCATACATTGATTGCCGGCTGGCGTCCATGGGCAACGGCATCAACAAACTCGTGCACAAGATAGGGATGCGACCCACCATGACCCGCCGGGACAAAATCCAGGTTCTGCAGGTCGGTGTCGCTGAGTTTTTGGTTCATCGCGCGCTTAAAAGCCGAAATCACTTCCGGCGGCAATTTGTCGCGCATGTCGCTATCGGCAACTTGATTTACAGCCAGAGGCTTGGCGTTCAGCGGCGTTGAGCGCTGATTCTCCATCCAGCCTCGTTCCGTAAACGAGCCCCGCGTGCCAAGCACACGAAAAGTTTCCTCTCCGGCAATACTCCCGGCCACTTCACGGAACTCGCAGATACGGACCGTGGACTTGTTGCTCATCCGGAATAGCGCCGTTTCGTTGCTGAAGGCATAATTTTTGAAAAACGGATCGTTATTCCGGTTCTGATAGCCATAGGCAGTCACCTTGAGCGCATGTGCCTTCATAACGCATACGGGACCGCTGGTGGAATGAGTGGGATAATGCATGGGCCCCGTCAGCGCTCCTTTTTGCAGATACTCCGCGCGCAATTTTAACCATTCCAAACCTGACTTGCTGCTCGTGCGCCGTTCCTCCACCTTGCGCAAACTACAGGCGCTATCAAGGTCATGGAAGTACTCGCCTTCCGCATAGACAAAATCGCCGAAAGCACCCTCGGCCGCCTTACGGCGGCAAAACATGGCTTGAGGGCGGAAATACGTGGTTTCCCCAAGCATATAATAAAGACCAGTCTTGCGACAGGTTGCCACCAAACGATCGCACCACTCCAGGATTTCATTGTCGTCAGGAATGGAAATGATCGGCACGGCACTGTAAACATGCTTGCCGGATTCCATGGCTTGCAGGCATTGAGGCGCATGCAGCCATGGCTGGGTGATAATAACCAAAGCGTCCAAGTCGCTCCGGCAGATAGCATCCAGCGAGTCGAATGCATCCCGCGGATTAAACTTGTCCTTAAAAAAAGGATCATCGGCAAATTTTGCGATCCGGTCCGCTTCCCGGTCGCACAAGGCAATGCGGCTCACCAGCGGATGACTTTTGAATAATGCCGCAAAAGCGCTGCCAAAACTGCCAAGACCAACCAATCCGATACTGAGTCCCATGGTCATGCTCCTTTTGCTTCATTATTTATTTAGCCAATATTCGCCGGGCATTGTTATAAAACACATCCTTAATGTCATTTGCATTCAACCCGACGGCTTGCGCCGCACTATGGAATGCATCCAATTCTTCGTACATGAAAAACGTCAGGCGCGCTGCCTCTTGCGCATGCATTTCGCGCATATGACTGTCGGCGGAAACGTTCCCATATAGCCCCGCAGGCACAAGATTAATGTATTTGCCTTTTTCGCAGATCCGGCGGGCACGCATGCGCAATATAGGCATATCGCTGCCGAAGAGCACCCGCTTCGGTCCGACGGTTTCCAACAATTTTCGGAAATTAACGGCATTGGAATTGGCCGAAATGTCGAAGCACATTTTCTTCGTTTTTGACAAAAGCTTGAACGCATCACCAATATCCTCCGGGCAGTAGGCCCGGCCGACATGCGCAACGATCAGTTTAATATCGGGATAACGTTTCTCGATCTCCACCAGTTGCGCCAGATTGACAGGATCGCGCAGACGGTCGTTGCGCGGAATATGCAGCATCATGATCCATCCGCGCTTATGTAAAACTTCCAGCTGATGATGAGGGAAGAAATCGAAAATCCGAATCTCGGCGGCTGGCAGGTAAGAAGGCGCCAGGCTCAAATAACTTTTCGCACCCAGGAACCCGCCGGTTATAATTTTCCGTTCAAAGGTGGCCGCGTCCCAACACGGATCCGAAAAAATTAAAGCCGGATATTGATACTTTTTCGAGGAGCGGCCAACGTAATCATTCGCTGCGTCCAAACGCTTGCGATCCGCCAAGCTCGTGAACATCATGGGAATGACGGTTTTGCCAGGGAACATCAGTTCATAGGTTTCAATCAAATGTTCCACTGGATTCTGGTCGGCCACCATCGAAGGCCATGACACTGTCCGGGCTTTCGCGCCAGGTTTCTTCCTTTTCTTGAAACGCTTCAGCCAGACATGGGTATGGATATCGATAATATTATCCGGCAGCCAGTTGCGCAGGCGGTTTTCATAAAACTCGCTATCGACAGCTTTGACTTCAAATAAAGGTTTTTTCATGTTTTTCACTATTACTTGATTTTTGAGGAGGCTTTTACCGTTTTGGTCATACTTTTCCAGTCCGAGAGACCGGCCAGCGAATCAATACCGTAAAGATTGTCACGTCCGGCCAGCATCGCATAGCGGCCGGCCGCTTCGATTTGCACACCTTCCAAAATGGCCGTCAGAAAACCGGCGACGGCACAATCTCCCGCTCCACAGGCATTCCTGATCCGACGTGGATCTGCGCGAAAAGGCGGAATCCAAAGCGCGCGGCCGGACCAGTTATCAGAAGCGAGTTCGAGTGACGTGGCAGCGTTGAGTTGCCTGGCATCTCCCGTCTGCAGATAAGCTCCACGATGCCCGACTTTGATCATCGCCACCTTCACACCCATCGCCATGATCTGTGTCCCCAGACTTTGAATCATGTCATGCGGAATAGCATCGACAAGATCCCCTCCCCGCGCCTTGGCAATCAGACGCGCATAGATCCGAGGCTCAAGCATATATAGGATTTCCTCGATGCTCGGCACGAAAATATCGACCAACGGCAAAACAGCGGCCAGGATTCCCTGCCAATCGGCTTTCCCGGCCACACTATCCGGGTCCGGTAAAGTCATGTCCAACGACGTAGCCACTCCCAACTTACGGACACCGGTCAAAAGCCTGCACAGCTCCGCTCCGCCGTTCGCAAATATGTTTTTCATCAAAGTCGGATAGCCAAAGTGAAACAAACGGCTTTTCGCAACAGTGGTGTAATCGATGTCCGCCGATGTGAAAGTCCCGTTGCATCCCGGGTCTTCCAGAAATATCCGGTCCGTGCCTGGCGGCGCAACGACAATGCCGTAAGCCGTTCCTGCTTTTTTTGTTCGCCGGATGCCGGATTGATGTTCCGGCAATTGGCCCACGATGTAATCTCCGAGCATATCGTTGCCCACCAACGCCATAAGCGCAACGCGGCGGCCGAATTTACGCATGGCCAATCCGGTATTGGCAACGACGCCGCCCAACGCCATATTCAGTCCTTCGACCTCCAGCAGCTTGCCGGGACGAAAAACATCCTTAAACGGAATCGCACCGCGTCCCGGCGGAAATCCCGGCGTCAAATCCACGCCGATATAGCCGGCCACGACGGCATCGTATTTGTTTGTTGTGTTTCTATACATTGGATAATACAGCAAGTAATCGACGGATTAATTTTGCACCGCCCCCGTGTTTCGATAGCATTGGCCAACAGCGATGATATGTCATCTACCCATTTTAGTCATCCCTTTTGTATTAGTTCCCGCCGGGCATACCGGCGGCAAATAACGAACTATAAGCGAAATCAACGGAATTAGCAGAAAGAAAAGCGCCGCGGCGACAAAAAATACCGCACGCAACCCGAACATCCAGGCCACTGCGCCGCTGACCAGGGGCGCAACCATCCAGCCCAACGCTTTGGCGGTTACGGCCCAGCCAAAAATAAAGCCACGCGACTTTGCCGGAGTTGTTTTCGCGAGCCAGATATGAAACACAGGATCCAACCCGCCCGCGGAGAAGGTCGTCCCGAACCGGCCAAGAAACAGCATGCCGAATCCATGCGCCATCCCCATGACAATCATCATCAATCCGGCGCCGAATGACGATATCTTGCCAATTCGCGGCGGCGCGATCCGGTCGGCCAGGCGTCCCAAAATCGGGCCGGCAATGAATCCGGCAATACCGCCGACTGCCGACAGTAAACCGGTGCGAATGGATGCGCCTTTCAGCGAACCATGAATCTCCTGCACAAGGAGCGGCAACCAGGCGCTGTCGAACATACGCACAAAGCCCATGGCGGACATCAAGGCCAGGATTGGGAGGGCCGGTCCGATTTTACCCCAGAAAATTCTCACGCGGTCCTCCAGCAAATCCGGATCTTCGGCAATCGGACGCACAAATTCTTCGCGGGTGCCAAACAAGATAAGCATTGCGGAGACCAGCAGGAACAAGCCTGATATTACAAATGTAACGCGATAGCCAAACCATTCGGCAAAAAGTCCACCGATAAATGCGCCAATTACATGGCCGGAGAAAATTGCGGCGCTGATCGATCCCAGAACCATACCCGTATGCTCTTGGGGACTATTCACCGAAACAAAAGTTTGGGCCGCATTGGTCGATCCGCTGAGCACGCCCTGCAAGAGGCGCAAAACGATCAGGATTTGCACGGTAGGCGCCAGCCCCATGGCAATCAGCACGAACATGCCTCCAAAATTGGCGCGCAAGAGCATGAGACGCCGACCATAGCGGTCGCCCAGCGCACCCCAAATCGGCGCAAACACGGCCATAGTCAGCGACGATGCCGCCGTGAAAAAGGCAACCCACATTTTCAATGCGCTCGGCTCGGTAATGCCTAAAGTCTGAATGTAATAAGGCGCAAACGGCGTGGCGGAATGGAAGCCGACCATGGCCAGAAATTGCGAAAGGCCCACGATTATCAGGTTACGTTTCCATGCGATCATCGATGGTCTCGAAAAAGAGCAGCAGGCAACGGGCATGCGCACCCGAAAAAAACAACATTTTATGTCAAATCACCTTGACACCTAATAATCCGCCAAGGTCTCGAAGTGACTCGGTGTTGTCGCCATAGGAAAGAATATAGTGCTGACCACCCACCTGCTGGACAAACGTGTCTACCGGACTATCCAGCACAATCTCGAGACTCGGCAGTTGCGGCGCAGGCGGAGTCCAACCGGCTTCCTCCCAGCGCCGCGGTTTGCGCGCCGTTCCGGAAACCAGATGCAGACAGTAATCCCCGCCGGTGGACATCAGTCGGCAAAGCGTTACTTTTCCCGTTTTGATCCTGGATATATTCAACAGACCTTCATTCAACTTTCCAAAAGCCGTCGGCAACACGGTCACGGGACCATCCACGATTTCCGACGGAACATAATCCGGAACACCCATGAGCATGCCATTTGGCAGGAATTCATAGAACTCCAGATAAGCGGCAATTTGCCCCGTGACATAACGCGTCATTAATTGCGTCACGGCGCCCATTGTGTCATTTTCGGGAATAGTGCAAAGATCATTCTCATCGCCCAGCAGCATGAAGACGGGCGCCGGCGGAAACTGGAGCAGTTTCTTTACGCCATCCACGTCACTCAGGGAAACGGCATCGTAGCGGCGCTCCTTGGCTTTGGCGCTTACGGCCAAATACAACTCCGCCGCCTTGCGCAGGGTTTCGTTGCTGGCCGGTTTTTTAAAAGTCCAACGTTTTTTTAAACACTTTACCAGATCATTCAAGCGTTGCGGCTCCAGCTTTTGCATGCATTGAGCCATTTCAAGCATCTCAAAGACCTCTACCTCGGGGCCGATTTTTGCGCGCAGTGACACGCCATCATGGAGTGTCGCATAGAGATTCATGTCCCGGTAGCCCATCATGCCGACGCGGGCTTCGCGCAGACGCGCAACCGCCTGCGCCGCCCGTGAAAAGCTGGCGATTTTGGGCAAATCCGGAGGAGCGCCAAGATAATTAACGACATATTTGAAGCGAAACCCCATATCCTGCATTGTCTTGCGCAAGGCCGTCGTCCCGGCCTGGTCGGCCGTGGTCACAAACCGTCCGCCCTCCTGCCAGCCGGTCAGTCCCCACAGCAACATGGGTTTATGCTTGAAACGGTCAATCACACCAATGACGGCATGGGACGGGATCCATCCGGCCAGGCACACGATCAGGAGGTCGAAATCCGCCTTGGCCAGTTCAGAACGGGCGCGGGCAACATCGCGACCATCTGGATCATCGCTGACCGGATCTGTCCAAATCAACTCCAGGCCGAGATCAACAAGCTGTTTGCGCGCCACTCGACACTTGCGCTCGATGATGTCCCTCGGCGTATTAACTTCGCCGAACCCCACGAAACCTGCGCGGATCGCCGGCAGCCTTTGTGCAGCTATCATATTAACACCTCGATTGGTAACTATTCGGGAACAACCAACATAAAACCGGCAACGGCCAGCAAGAGGCTTCATGCAAACAAAGCGTTAAGATCGGCAAGGGTTTCGTCAACCAGCTTCGCCCCGCCATCCGAACCAACGGCGCCATTAATGATCAAGCCGCCATAGCCACCATGCTTTTCGGCAGTCGCGGTAGGCAGGTATCCGGCCGAGCCGCAGCATAACTGAATCACAAACGTCTGCCCGGCACGGCTTCGGGCTTTGATGCGCAAACCGTAATCCAGAAACAGTTCGAAAGGATTCGTGCATAAGGCCGCATCGCCCAGCCGCAAGGTATGCAGTTCCATTTCAAAATCGCGCAAATTATCCCGTTCCGACCAGCGCTTAATGACAGCCGCTGCATTCCTGATCAGAACAAAATGATGGAGTTTGCTGTCATAGGGTCCCGAGCGGTCAGGAATTTTCTCGTTTCGTTTTACCTCGGCAACAAAAGCCGCGTATGCCTTTTTGGAAGACAGGATTGCTTCCAGCCGTGCGACTTCCTTTTTAGCCGCGATCATCTCGCCGTAACCAGGCAACCACTTGGGCAGAGTGATGCGCCGAACGCAGTGTGCCATGACAATCTTGTTGCTAATCGCCTTGGGCTCAATCCGGTCCTGCGCTTTAAGAACCGCATCGGCAAGGCGTTGTCCCAAAACCGCAACCCCGCGCGGACTCCAGAATTCGGCATTCCGATTACGGGCCAAATCACGCGGCGACTGACAGCCGGCTGAGGAAATCTGGCAAAGCGTCTTGAAATCTTCGCCAAAACGCACTTTCAACAGGCGACGGAGTTCGCCCATATAATCGGAGGAAACAAGGTAAGTCGCTTCCATGACCTGGGAGGGACAGGCGACATTGACAATGACCCCTGTAGCTTTTTTGTTTCCGTCATACGTAAAAAGCAATTCAACCGTGGAATCCTCGTTGCCTTCCAGTGCCAGGAAATCATCACGCGATGTGTCGCCATACATTTCGGCAAGTCCCGTGGCATACACCGCACGGCGACAATGGCCGATCACGGCCGTAGCGCGCGCAGCGCAGATCGCCCCTTCGGCAAGACCGCCCCAAGCACGCCGGACCGCATCCGTCAGACGCGTCAGGACAAATTCGCGGTAGTCCTTGGCTTTTAAGGTATCCCGTTTCGGTGCATACCAGTCGATCGCTCCCATGGTCACCGCCGGCGCGCTATGGGTATGGGTGGCATTCAAGACAATCTTTTCCGACACAATGGCCGGCACGGCCCGCTTCACCCGCTTTCGCAGTTCATCGAGAAAATCCGGTCGAAAATTAGTCAGATCAACGGAAATCATAACGGCGTGTTCGCCGGATTCCGATTTTATGGCCAAGGCCGTCGCTCCCAGGCGGGAATGAATGCCATTCGACACTCTCTGGTAATATTGTCCGTAAAGCTCGCATTTTCCCGCAGGAGTGATATCCGCTTCCGCCCAACCGATCTTAATCCGCTCTTTCTTCATAAGTACAATTGCTCCTTAATAAGTGCCCTGTTTGCATGCATGCATATCATACGTTTCTGCTGCTTATTTTTAGACTACGCTCGATTGGATAGATTGACATTGGCAAACTGTATGCCCTCACAGTGGCGGCAGACGACGGCATCGTCGCCGGAAGTCTCGACTGCAATGTTACTGAAACTGACGCCGCGAAGAGCGGTTTCCTTGCTTCCTTGAACAAGGCATGGGCCACCGCTTTTAATCCTGAAATTGGAGAAACTCAAATTGGCCAACTGCGCCAGTTCGATGCCATCCTCGACGATAATTTTGATCGGCCAGCCGGCGCAATTGATGCTGACATTCGCGAACATGATGCCGCTGACATCCGCAGTCGCTTTGCCGTCTTTTGGCAAATAACGTTTGGGATATTCGAATGTGATTCCATTATGAAGCGAATTACGTATAACCAGATTGTTGAACGTACAGTTTCGGATGACGCCATCCCCGGGACACCCCACCCGAATGCCGTTGGCATGACTGTCTATGACGCAATTGCTCACGGTAACGTTCTCGCAGACCTCCTGTCCGGCGTACATGCTCCGGATGTTGCGCAGGACCAGACAGTCGTCTTCTGTCTCGAAAAAACAGTCGCTGACGGCCACATTCCGGCATGCATCGATATCGATGCCGTCCATGTTACACATGCGGCGGTCTCCGTGGATCTTGATGCGTTGAACGTTGACATCCCGGCACTGCATCAGCCATATCGTCCAGCAGGGCGAATCGACAAAAGCGGCGTCCTCCAGGCGAACCTGGCGGCAGCGGTAGAACATAACAATCCGTGGCCGGGGCGTAGGCGGTTTGGATAGATGCACGTTAGCTTGCGCCTTGCTGAGGTCATAGAAGGCCAAGCCCGAACCGTTGATCTCTCCGGCTCCGGTAATGGCGATATTTTCGGCATCCACCGCGCGCAGCAGGCTCTGCGAGCTCTTTTCCGGAGCTTTATCGCCAGTCCCAATGAACCCCGGCGCAGCAAATTCGGCATAGTCGACAAGGCGCTGGCTGCCGACAATCTTACAGCCAGCGGATAAATGCAATTCAACGTTGCTTTTCAGTTCCAGTGCGCCAGTCAGGAAAGATCCCGGTCCGCACAGTACGGTTCCACCTCCAGACTCATGGCAGGCGTCGATCGCCTGCTGGATCGCCTTGGTATTCATGGTCTTGCCATCCGCGCAGGCGCCATATTCGCCGATATCAAAACAATGTTTCACGCCAGATTTTCTCCTGTGAATCCTGTTTGCTTCCGCTTCCGTCTTGTGCTCTTTTCATTAGGACCATGACTGCGCCGCATCCGCCTTATAAAAGGGTCGCAAGGCCGAAATATTAACCGCCACTAATTTTTTAATCTATGTTTTTTTACGGCCGCCGCCGGAGAAACTCCATGTTTAACAACATCGCATAACGCGCGCTGGAACGCGGCCGGATCCGGCACCTGGATGGCATTGCGGCCGAACACAACGCCGCCGGCGCCGCCAGCCACTTCCGCCGCCGCCAACTGCAGAGCCTCCAACTGCGTGGGACATTTGGCCGCGCCCAATCCCAGTACGGGGACGGGGCAGCTGCGCGTTATCGCCTTGAATTGATTGGTAAAAAATGTCTTGATCAGATCGGCGCCCAATTCGGCAATGATCCGCGCGCAGGCGAAAACCTTGCGGTGCAGGTCTTCCGGCGAAAGATTGTCGGGATCAGCCGGGTAATACTCGCCGATCACCGGCATTCCCAACTGCTTGGCTTCATTGCACAGCTTGCGAAACACTTCCACATTATGCGCATCGTTGGCCTCGCTACCGGTTTCCAGCGTCAGCGATATGAGTGCCACGTCTGCGCCCAGGCGCAGAGCTTCGGCCGGACTAAAGGCCGGCACCGTAACCGAATCCTTGTACCCCCACTGATAGCAGTAAACCGAACTCCAGTTTAGCCGCGCTACCGCCATCGGCGCGCCTTTATAGTTAAAGGCATGCCCACAGTATGGAAGCATGCCCGGCGAAAGCAGGATGCCATCCACGCAGGCATCCACCTTTGCGGCCGTTTGGGCCAAGTCAATCATCCCCGGAATTGGCCCATCGAATTCGCAATGGTCCATGGCAACGATCACGGCACGCTCCTTACGGTTAAATAAACGGTCAAAGCGGATTCTGCTCATTGTAATTACCTTTCGTGAATTATAGCTGAGATGCTTTCCCTACCCTAATGCTATCGTCTGGCGCTCAGCTTGCGACCGGAGCGCCGCTGTAAACAGATCGTGACTTAACGCCGTCTCATTCGGCGTTACACAGGAGGCAAACCGCTTCAACGGCTTGGCTTCCGTCAATTCATATATAAATGCCGCCCACATCTGCAGGATCGAATCGGAGAAGCCGAACTCGAAGATGCCGCCGGTAATGGATTTGAAGGCGGTCTCATGCCCCATATCGATATGCACCCAGACCTGATCGGCGCCGCGATACTCCATAAGTTGCAGACATTTTGGACTTTTCGTCGAAAAGCGGATCGAGGCTTTGGTTCCCAGGATTTCCAGAAACCAGGTATCCTTCTCGCCCGGCGCGATCCTCTGGGTTTTCAGCGTCATTGGAAATAATGCGCCCGTAAAGGGATCAACGGACTCGCAGAGCAAGGTTGCATTGTCCCACGTCAGGCAGGGCACGCGCCCGCCTTTGCCGTCCGGACGCTCTTTGATAATATCCGACAGAATCGCCCGCACATTTTTCGGAATCCAACCGGCACGAAACGGCACGTGGCAGACATGCATGCCCAGATCGCCCATGCAACCATACTCGCCATTAAACTCGATCATGCGTTTCCAATTCATCGGTTTGGCAGGATCCAAGTCGCTGGAATGCAGAAAAGAATTATTGACTTCGATTATCTGCCCAAAAGCATTGGCGGCGATCATATCGCCGATTCGCTGGACGGCAGGATAAAACGGGAACTCCGAGGAACAGCGCGCAAAGACTTTGGGATGAGATTTCAAACAAGACAGGATGGCCCGGTTGGCCGCCTGGTCGATACCGAACGGTTTTTCGCCCATCAGATGCTTACCCGCCTTGATAATGGCACAGTAGATTTCCGCGTGCAGATTGTGCGGAACGGCGCAATAGACGGCATCGACGTCCGGATTGGCGAGCATTTGGCGATAGTCGTCCGTATACTGCCGGATTGATGAAAAATTGGCCTTATACCATTCCAGAATTGTCGGATTTTTATCACATACGGCAACAATTTCAGGGCGCGCCGGTATGTCAAGAAGATGACACCACCGTGCCGCGGCAGAAGCAAATTCGCGCCCCATCAATCCTGCCCCAATGATTCCGAATTTTATTGTTTTCATAATTTTACACCTACACGATTTGTTGCCGTTTTTTGGCAGTAACAGCGAATTTAAAGAAAAGCCCACTGTCTTTTTCCGTCTCGGTGCGGATGCTTATCGAATCTTTCGTCTTGGATACTACCGCATATGGCGCATCGGATGCGATCGCGGCCTTGCCAATGCCGGGGGCGCTGACCGTGAATCGAAAACTGACAGGATAGACCGTCGTATCGCCATAGATCGGCGAGTCGTCGCCAAGCACCACGATGAGGTCGCCGTTGACCGAATAAGCCGCGTTGATTGTGCCGCGTTCGGCGTGGACGGCAGGAGCTGAGCAAAGCGCTGCAAATGCTTGGCGCAGGGCGTCTTTCATGCAGACGCTAATCGAGTCCTGGCCACGCCCGAGCTTGGCGCGGTAGGCCTCGCGCTTGACAATTGTTGGCGGGATGTTGATGAAAGCTGTTTGGCCCGATTTGGTCCTGTGCGTAATCACGAGCGGGATATTTTGCGTGTCGCGAACTTTCGCCGCGCCGCTGAGTAGAACTTCGCCGCCGTGGTTGGCGTAGCGGGCAGACGCCAGTTTGTGCTCGAAGACTTCGCCTTGGATATCGACGACCTTGATTGCCCCTTCTTTGCGCTCGCGTACGCCGAACAGGTCCTCAAGTCCGCAGGCATGCTCGAAGCAGAGCAGGTTGATGCCGCGCGCGTGCGCCCGCCGGATGGCGTCGACATATTTCTGGGGCGTGCCCTGGACAATCGGCGGGAGAATGATGAATTCCGCCATGTCCGCCTTGATGTTGTCGATATCCTCAAACGTGCTCAAAACCGGGGTGTTGTAGCTTGCATTGCACATGTTCTCGTAGGTGTAGCCGAGCGCCTCTTCCGCCGTGTTGCAGATATCGGTCCACTCGAAGAAGCTGCCTACCTTGTACGAGTATTGGTCCTCCTGATAGTCGCCGTGCCGGCCGATTTGTGCGAGATCGAGCATCAGGAACGGCGCCTTGAGCTGGCGCTTCGGCTTGTTATCGATCAGATTGCCCCAGGCGTGCAGGAATTCTTTAAGCGTGTTTTTATAAGGATTGCGCACATGGAAGCCGTAGTCCTCCCAGTATTGGTATTTGCCGTTCTTGAACTGGGGCGAGCCGTAAGTGAACTGGTAGACGATCCGACGCTGGTGATAATCCGAGACCGAGTAAAATCCGTACGGCGGATGCGCCTGATAGACGGCGCCGTCGTTGCAGCCGGCCCATCCGCCATAGTAGATTTCCGGGTAAAGCTTGCGCCCGAACGGGAAATGCAGGTTGTAACCGGCGGTAAAATACGAGGAACGGGTCAGCGGGTAATCGCACGAATAATGATAGTCCTCCATGAAGAAGAATCCGCCGTTGGCGCTGACACGCGGATCGCGCTCCACATCAAAACCAGCGTATTTCATCGTGTAACAACTTTTGTAGTGGGTCGTGTAAACCGAATACGGACCGTAGGAACCCCGGGTAATATTCGGATTGAGCGCAAGCAGTTTTTCCACAATCTTTTGCGTCGGGGCTTTAACTTTCTCGCGGAAATACGCGGTCCAGTCATCCCAGTAGGTGTTGAAAAGATCAGTGAACTGCTCCTTGGAAAGGCAGTCTCGATCGGCCCAAAGGTTTTTAAGGCCATCCTCTTTGCCGGCCGCGAATAGTTTCTCCAATTCCTCAAGCTTGATGACCCTGAAAGGCGGCTTCCTCTCTTTGACGAAGTCGATCAACACCTCCATGATATAGCCCTTGTACCATGTCTTAGAGAACAGGTCGTAACGACCTAAGTGATCCTCGTCATGACAGTCGATGAAATCGCAGTTTTCGATGAGCGCTCGATTCTCATGGGAATCAATCGATGTGTCGCCGGAGTTTCTCCGCGTCAGCATAAGGAACCATTTGCGGCGGTAAACATGCAATAGTTCCCAGATCTTCAGCGCTTTGGCCACCACGGGATAGCGGTTGACGGCGCAATAGTAGTGCCCGCCTTCGCCAAAATCGCCGTAGGGATTGAACGGATCGTCCTCAAGGTATTTGACCTCGTTCGGCATGGCGAGCATGAACGGAAGTTTCGAGGCCAGCGGCGGGCATGGCCCGTTCGGATCGTCGGACATTACTTCAAAAACCGTATAATCGTTGTAAAGTTCCTTGAACCCGTTGCTGACTTTGACGTTCAGGTGATATACCCCACAACCCGGGTTCTTTTTCATCCGGATCCGATATGCCAGGCGTCCGATCCAGGGGCTGCTTGTTTTCGTCTTGGTCGCCTTGATCTCAGCTGCGCCGGCGCGTTTTTGCAACTCCCGACCGAACGGATCTCCGAAAGAAAACTCACATTTGAATTCATCCGGCGCATAGGCCGCTTTCCGATAGGTCAGTTCAATGACAAAATCGATCGTTTCCGATTCGAAGAAATAATGCTGCTCCCGGG
>CAZTWL010000030.1:24846-46218 GCA_964617825.1 uncultured Verrucomicrobiota bacterium | reverse complement strand
TCTATTGCGTCCTTAAAATCAAGGCTTGTATATACTCGGCTTCCGATAATAAACTCTTAGGTTGGAAAAATAAAATATGAGAGCATTGCATAAAATATTTGTGGTGGACAGCCACAAATCCGCTTGCCAGCTTTTATGCTGGGAGTTAGGGGTTCAACAGGGGTGAAAATGGGGGTAAAAACGGGTGTCCAAGGGTACAAAAAGGGGAAAATATGGCCTTAAATCACCTTGTATCACCCAAGAAAACACAAAATTCTTGAATTTCATAAAATGCCCGTAAAATAAGGATGATATTGATATTTTCTCGGCCTTAATCAAGAGGGTTCGAGAGCGTAAAAAAAGCGTGTTTTCTGTCTTGGGCGCTGGAAGTCGCGGGTTCAAATCCCGCCGCCCCGATTCGCAATTAGGCCCCATATTGAAACGACCCGCCTGATGACAGCGTTTTTACTTGCCCCACTTCTGGTTGTATAATACCTTGATTTCAAAGTTTTTTTCGACATTAATCCGTATGGCCGCGCCGAATCTCGCCCGCTAAAAGGTAAATAAAGGCATGCCGGCATCATGATTTTCAGCATTGGCGCATTCTTCTGGATTCTGGCCCTGGTTGCAGTGGCCCGGATATTATATGCAAGCCGCAAGGTCCTGCGGAAGCAAGCCTGGCTTTGGGGGCTGCTGACGCTGACGGCCTGCGCCCTGCTGTTTCGCCCGCACGAGGATATCTTTGGCGGCGAGGATCCCGGATCATATGTAAACTCGGGCGTAACTTACGGGCGGAAAGGCGCCTTGTTCTACCAAGACCCGCTGCTGGCCCAGGTCCCGCCGGAAACGCGCAGTGTGTTTTATTATGGCCATGCCGGTTACGGAACCACCAAAAACGCCTGCTTGTGGGTGGTTAATACGAACGCCGCCGTCGTGGGGCCCCATTTCCAGCCCGCCTACCCCCTGCTGGTCGGCACGGCCACCCAGCTGGGCGCCAATGTCTGGGCGCTGTATGTCGTACCCCTCTTCGCCTTGTTCACCGGATTCGTTTTAATGACGCTAGCTTCGCGCCTGTTGGCCCATCGGCTGGCCGGCTTGATCGCATTCGTCTGCTATTTATTGAATCCTCTGACCTTGTGGCATGCCCGCTGCGCGCGGCCGGAAATTATTGCCGGATTCATGTTCTTTGCCGGCATAAGCCTTTTGCTGCTGGCCTGGCAGGAACGCGGCCGGTCCGTTTTCTGGGATATTCTCCTCGGAGCGCTCTGCATCGGCGCTGCGCCTTTTTTCCACATCACGGCCTTATCCCTGGCAATTCCAACCGCCCTGGCCATCGGGCTGATTATCCTGCGTGGGCGAACCGAATTCCTGATTTATCCCCTGATAGCCGTAGGAATGCTGCTGTTGTTTTATGGCCAAGCCAAATATGTTACCGATTATTATCACGTTCAGCGGTTCTTCACCGCCGTTTTCAATTTCTGGCCATTATGGACCATGGGCCTCGCGGGTCTGGCCGGAATCGGCCTTGTCGCGCGCCACCGTCGCACAGGTTCAGAACCCACGGGAGCCTCGAATATGCCCAAGGTCGTTCCCGACTGGTTGGCCGCCGCTCTGGCACTCGCCGGGGTTCTATTCCTTGTCAATGTCTATTTCAATCGCGAAAGCATCGGTTCGCTGCCCATCATGGGAAAAATAGTCGCCAACTACAACATCCTGACCGACTGGCGAACTTTTGCAAACATGGTTTCCTGGCCGACAGCCATGCTTGCTCTTTGCGGCTGGGTTGTCTGGCTGACCGGCGACCGGACAAATCGTCCGGAACGGATTGGTTTGGGTCTGATTACATTCCCCGCGCTCGTCCTGGCCGGCACAATGCGGGACTTCATGATGACCCGCTACATGCTCATGGCGATCATTCCCATGGCTGCCTTGAGCTTGACGGCCTTGGCCACCCGTCTGCCGGAATGGCCCAAGAAACCATGGACCGCCTGGCTGGCGCCCGGCCTGGCGGCAATCATGTGCCTGGCGGGCTTGGTCCAGCGCGGGCACCTGATTACTTTGGTGGAGCACCGCGGCCTCCTGAATTTTCTGGCCCCGTTTGCGCAAACCATCCAGCAGGATCAAGGGATTCTTTTGGGCGAGTATTCACGCCTCACCGCACCGCTTGAACATATATTTGGCGTCACCGCCCTGAGTTTGGATAACGAACGCCGGGACGATTACAGCGCTGCGGAACGCGCCTGGGAAACGATCATGCGCAAACATCCGGAGCAGCAGGCATTTTTCATGACGCCCTTTCAAACCCCGCGCAGCGACCGCTTCGATTTTTCCCTGGTAAAGCAGGCCGTCTTCGAGGACCGTAAAATTCAGCAAGCGTACAACACGCTGCCGAAAAATATCCAGGAAATGCAACTAACGTTAAGCCTCTACAAAATGACACTTAAAGCCATCGGCCGGCCGGCAACGTTGTTGACCAATGTCGTGGAACTTCCCATAGAAAGCGGCAATATGGGATTGCGCCGATTTATCAACTTGCGCTGCGACAAGCCTGTTCTGGAAGGAATTGCACTGGCAGCGGGCGAACAGGTCAACCTAGCAATGCCCGGCAGCCTGCACAAAAATCCGCACAAATTGGTTTTTCTGATGCAATCGGCGGACCCCTGCCCCATGGCGCCCGCAATCGGCGAAGCAAGCGCCTTGCCGCCGGAGTGGAGCGATATTCAATTCCACAGCCTCAATGACACCTGGTGGTTCTATTCATGCCGGCCAACTGCAGGTCATACGCCGCGTACGCTGGCGATCACGGCTCGTTCCCCGCTCTTTCTTGCCGCCGCATGGGGAATAACCGATACGAACACGGTCGACATCTCCGCTAACTTTTCAAAAAACAATACCCAGGCAGTCATGCCGCCACTGAAAGGCCGTTGGGCGCGCGCCGATGCCGCCATACTGGCGCCGGCCACCGCGCCAGGCGCCAGAATCTGCATGCTCGTGTATGCCCCGGCGCTCAATCCGGCGCCCGCCTTGCCGACACTGACGCTGATTGACGATGCAAACTCCTGGAAGGCAACCGCCGCCTTGCAGCCGGGTAAATGGCAATGGCTAAGTTTGTCGTTGCCCCCGGGGAAACAAAGCGACAATTGGATCAACATTCAAGTCGATCCCGCTTGGAACCCGCAAAAGACCGGATTTCCGCCAGACCTGGGTGTTTTCTTCGGCAAGGTGGTGCTGGTTCCATAGGATTGGCAACCCGGCGCCGTACGCCGGGCGCCAGGCCGAAAACCGCGGAAAACAGACGGTTTTTTCCATGCGGCGGCAACAAGTTCAGGCACCGAGGAACACGGGGCGGATGTGTCTTTCCCACAGATTTTCCGTCACGTTTTTGGCGATCACCGGCTCGAACTTTGCCAACGCATCAAGATAACGCGGGCCCATTTCGGCGGCAATCTTGTAGCCAACATGCAAGAGCTGGCGGAAGGAAGGATTGTATTGGGCACAGCGTTCGTCATGCCGCAAGGCTGCGGCAAAGCATTCTCCGTTCCAACTGCGCACCTCGGCCAAGACCGGCAGGCGGCGACGGTCGATATCAATGACTGTGGCATACGGCTTGCACAATTCATCGAAACGCGCCAGCGCCTGTTCGTAAATATCCCCGGCCAGCGCCAGCCCCTCGCCACCGGCTGACGCCAGGCCGATTAATTCCTCCAGCCAAGTGGTGCCCGCCGTCTTCAAGTGCAGCCCCGCATCGAAGCGTTGCAGGGCGCGATGCATGGGGGCATACAGGGAAAACTTGTCGCTCCCCGAATGGACGCTGAGCTTTAATGACGAAGGCAGTCCCAACTGGTCGCGCGCATATTTGACCACGGCCAGGTCCATTTCGAATTCGCGCACAAACTGGGCAACATCTCCGACATAATCCACCCCTTTATTGAAACGCCCCGTAAATTTCGGCGCCAAAGTCTGCACCGGAATTTTTTCGGCCGCCAGGGCGACCAGGATCAGCAGGAGCTCCAAGGGAGATTGAGGCAATTCGCATTCGTCCATGGAGACCTCGATTATGAAGGCGGAATTCCCCTTGGCCTGGGCAATCTGCCGGTAAAGACGGGCAGCCTCCTTGACCGCAACCAGATAGGTCTTGCCGACCTGCTCAAGCTTGGCCGCAGTTATATCCATGGCTGCATCCAGTCCGGGGATGGCCAGACGCCCGACAAAGCGCCGCTGGGCCTTCACAAAGCCCGCCAGGTCCGCCGCGGACGGCGGCTGGCCGATGGATTCGGCCACATCCAGCGTGAAAAAGTCGCAAGCCTCGATAAAGGCGCCCACATTTTTCGGGCCGATATGGTCGGCATCCAGATAGTAGGCGCCAGACCATTTCATGGCGCGCACCGCCTCGTCGGCGGCGCGGCGCGTATCGGACGGCGTTGTCCCGATGATCTGATGTTCCCGGTTCGATTTGTTCCAGACCGGGGTGATCGCAACGCCGGCGGACTGCGCCTTTTGCAGCGCAGCCAGCTGAGCCGCACACTGCCGCCCGAACCGATCGCCAATGCCCAGCGAATATTTCGATAGAGTCATAGTAAATATCCCAAAGTTGTTGTTCGATGCCTGCGATAAAGATTTAGAATCTGGATCATCAACCGTGCAAAGTCAATTGGTTTTTAAACCGCCCGTCTTTTCCGGGCCGCAATTGACGAAGCCTCGCGCGGAGCGCGCGGGCCGCTTTTTCGTTTCTCTTCGGCAAAGCTGGAACAAAATGCCTCAAGATGTCTCCCACAAAGGATAAAACGCGAAGAGGGGCGGCTTATTTGCCCTTTGTGGCTTCGTGCGACTCGAGGCGCTTTGCACCGGCAAAGCATATCCGCCAAAGGCGGACACTGGCTCAAGCTCTCCGCCGGTAATTCTTCGACGCCTGCCGAAGGTCACGGCAAACCTGATCCACGAGGGTGGCGGGTCCAAGCACGGTTGCGCCCGGCCCCCACGACAAGGACCAGTCCTTGACTTCATTCAGGTGATTGGTCGTAAATTCAAGGATGAGCCCGCGCGCGCCAAGTTCCTTGATCGTCTGCAAGGGATGCCATTGGCGTTCCCGAATGTAGGGGGCAACTTCCGGCGCAAAGCGGATTCGGACCTTATGAAATTTATCCTTCCAGATAATGCCGAACTGGTCGCCAAACATATGCTGCCTGGTCATGCGCGCCGGCATTTTAAACGATTCGTCCAGAATCACGGCTTGGGAGATGCGCGAGACCGCAAACGTCCGGATGGCCTTCCGGTAATGACAATAGCAGCTGAGATACCACTCGCCTTTGTAACTAACCAGGTAATACGGATCGACCGGCCTTTGGTTGCTGTCGGCATCACGCATGCCCGGCCGGGCATGCGTGATGGCGACGCAGCGGTTGTCGCGCAAGGCCTTGGCCAGAGTATCCCAAATGCCGGCATTAACGCGCGTCGCCGGCTCCGGGAACACAAGAATACGCTCGCTCATCCACGACGGATGGACCGTCGTCTTGTCGGGCAGCGCCTCGTGGATCTTTTCGAACACCGCCGCGAGTTTCTGGAAAAGGGGCGTATTGCGGAACTGGCTGAGCACGGTCTGGGCCACGCATACCGAGAAAAGGTCGCTTTCGCTGAGGCTGATGGCCGGCAAAGAGAAACTCGGCTCCTTATAGAAAAAACCGTGTTCCAGCTGGTCATAGGCAATGGGCGCATCGAGCTGGTCGCGCAGATATTCGATGTCACGCTGGATGGTCTTGGGACTGACTTCCCATTCCCGCGCCAAGCTGACGCAATTCGGGTATGCCCGATCCCTGATCTGGCGATCGATGAATAAGAGCCGTCGGTATTGGGGCTTGAACTTCTGCATAGCCGTCTTCCTCGCCGTCCCGTATCCTCAATAACACTCGATCATTTTGCAAGGATAGAATGCTAATCATTAGCATCCCACAGGATGGTCTGGCTGAAGGCTGTGGGCCGCAGACCGTAGGAAAACACCGAGAAAAAAAATGATTATGAAAAGCCCTTCAAAATCCTCAGTTCCGGTTTTGCCAGCTTGGATTTATTCGATTCCGACCTACAGCCTTCAGCCTACAGTCTACAGTCCGAGATGTCCCTGTGGAATGCCAGTGAATGCTAATTAATATTTTATTTCACCAGGACACTATATGTCCCTCCCCCCATGCTAGATTAGCGGGCGTCGAATCCAAGAAAGGAGCTTTCCGACTTATGTGTTGGTGAAGACTTAAACGGCGTGTGTCGAATTCGGTTACCCGAGCTTGGCAAGAGGCTCGCAACAGCAAGGCGAGCTTGGGGCGAATGGGGGTGCGCCGCGCAATACTTGTGTATGCGCAAGCGCGGGAAGCCCGCAGGCGGCTCAAGATCGCCGCCGCATTTTCGAGCCGGACTCGAGCACTTTTGAAGCACAAGACAAGACGAAGAAGTAGACAATCAACATAGGAGGAGCGTATGATGAATATATCCGGATTGTTCGAAGCTCAGAAATTGATCGGAGCAGTTCGCCGCATTCTTGCCGCTGCCGCCATGGCAATGGAATTTGCCGGCAGAACGCAGCCCCCCTCAGCCGGCAAAGTGCCGGCACATGGCCACGCGCCCTACCCCACAACCGGCAGCGGGCAACTGCTTTTGCCCGGAATTGCCGAGCCTTATCGCTGGGATTTAACTCCTTGCCGGAATAATCGGAAATTGCAATAATTTTATAAATTACCGGCCATTATGGAACCAAACCGCAAACTCAAGCTCTTGTCGTTCGGAGAGATACTCTGGGACATCATTGATGGCCGGACTTACATCGGCGGCGCACCGTTCAACCTCGCCGCGCATGCGGCGCGCTGTGGGATCGATTCCTATCTGCTGACGCGCATTGGAACCGACGAGCTTGGACAGCGGGCGCTGGACGAGATTGCCCGGATGGAAGTCGACGGCAAATATGTCCAAACCGATGCCCGGCGCCCAACCGGAACGGTAACGGTAAGTGTGGCGGCCGGCGGCCAGCCGTCCTATATCATCCACAATGATGTGGCCTGGGATTTCATCGATGTGCAAAAAAGAACGGCCGCACAATTGGCGGCGGAACGGTTCGATGTCGTCTGCTTCGGCACGCTGGCCCAGCGCGGGGCCGTATCCCGGGCCAGCCTTGTAAATGTTCTGAAGGCACTGAAAGGTGTCCCTGTCTTTTACGACGTAAATCTGCGCCAGGATTATTATTCGCGTAAACTGATCCTTGAGGGATTGAAGAGCGCCATGATTTTGAAACTTAACGATACCGAGGTCACGGCGCTTTCCGAACTGATTTTCGAAAAGCGCCTGAAGCCGGATGAGTTTATCAAGGCGCTGCCAAACGAGTTCCCGGTAAAAATCGTCTTAGTTACCATGGGCGCGCGAGGCTGTTTCGCCGCCGAAAATGGTCATGCGCAAATGGTGTCCGGCCGGCAAGTGGAAGTTGCCGATACCGTCGGCGCCGGCGACGCGTTTTCCGCGGCTTTTCTGGCCAGCTGGCTCAGAGGAAGAACCGTGATGAAGTCTGTGGAAATGGGCAACGTCCTGGGGGCGTTTGTAGCATCCCATAGCGGCGCCATACCGGATTACGACGCGAAGATTAGACGCTGTATCGAGTTAGGCGGCCAATAGCCGCGACGATTTCATGACTACCGGCCGGATCCACGCCCTAATGGGCGCAGCTAAAAACCTTGCATTCCTTTTTCATTTCGGACATTCGGCGCCCAAAATAACCGCACGCTTAAAGTCATCCCCCCCCTTTGCAATTGACATTGCCACCACGCCTTGACAGACTTTTATAAGTCGAAGTTCCGCTTGCGGAAGAAAAGCAAGTCGCCAGGCCGGAGCCAGCGCGCGGGCGCGCGCTCCGCCTGAAACGCGAATGGCTGTCGATTCGATCAGGAGAGAAAAATGATCGTAATACGGCATGTTAAGAAGCCCGCAATAATCCGTGACCGCTTCTGGCTGTGGGGACACGAGGCAGGGGCCCAAAACGGGGCATGGGGCATTCCCAAGCTCTCACGAATCACCCCAGCCGAAGCGGCGTCCTACATGGGTGTGCCCAACGCTCTCATGATCAAGGACTATGGTCCAGCCCCGCGGTTCGATCAGGACGCCGTGCCGCTGAGTAAAATGAAGCGCCTGGTGTGGTCAATGGCGGGTGGCAGCAACAAACCGGCACGGAAGGCACGGGCCGCCGTCATCGAGCTTGCTGCCCGAATGCCGAACATCACGGGTGTAATCATCGACGACTTCTTCCAATTGCCCGGACCAAAAGGCGAAATTGGCATAATCCCGGTCAAGGAACTCCAACTGATCAGGCGCCTCCTGACCGCCGGGCGCCGGCGACTTGACCTTTGGCTGGTCTGGTATGACCACCAGCTCGCTCTGCCGGTTAAAGATCACATCAAGTTCTGCGACAAGATCTCGTTCTGGACATGGGAGGCCCATAACCTTGTGAACCTTGAAGCGAACTTCGCTCAGGTTGAACAGCTTGCCCCGAAACAGGGGAAGGTGCTCGGCTGCTATATGTGGGACTACGGCCAGAAGCGCCCAATGCCGCTGGATCTCATGGAAATGCAGTGCGAAACAGGATTGCGCTGGCTCAAGGACGGCCGCATTGAGGGGATGATCTTTCTTGCCAGCTGCATCTGCGACCTGGAACTGGAAGCGGTCGAGTGGACACGGCAATGGATCGCCCGGACGGGCGATCTGACTTTGGAATAGCGACACCGCTGTTGTCGAACGGCAACTCATTACCTGGACGGTCATTCTGGATTGACTTGATTCCGATGATTCCCAGGATGTGTATCGGAAAGGAGGCCATCAAAGGGCAAAGGACCCAAAACAAAAAAGAGCTGGCTAACGTCGGTGTTCATGGCAAACGTTTTTCAGACATACACAGGGAGACTGGATTTCATGAATAATCTTAAAACTCTCGGTCTTTTCATTGCGGCGACAGTCTGCTGCGTCACGCTCAGCGTGGCCGGCCCCTCGGCGAAATCATACCAGGTCACGGGCAACATTACCGAGCTCACGGACACCAAGGTCGTGGTCGAGAAGGCTGATGGCGAAAAGTGGGAAATCGACCGCGCCGCCGACACAAAAAGCGAAGGCGCACTCAAGGTCGGCGAAAAGGTGACCATCACGTACACGATGACGGCAAAAACGATAAAGGCCAAGGGCGAGGCCGCAGCCGACAAGAAAACCAAATAACAAAGACAAAAAACCGGGCGCACAGTTTCCCCTGAAATTGCGCGCTCGGTTTTTTCAGAATCATTCTTTCAGAGCGTATCTCCGACGGCTTATTTAAAAAGCCCGCCAACGCTTTCCACCGCCTTGCTCGCCCCCTTGCCGACGGCCTTGCCCGCATCCACGGCGCCCGCGCCAACGGCCTTCCCGGCGTCCACGGCCCCCGCGCCGACGGCTTTACCCGTATCCAAGGCGGCTTTGCCGCTGTCGACGCCAAGATCGACGGCGCCCTTCCCGATCGTTCCAACACCGCCAACAATCGACGACGCTGCGCCACTGACCGCGCCGCCAAGTGCGCCAAACACCTTGGCCAAGACTTCCGGAAAAGTAGCTCCTTCCGATTCTTTGCCAATGTCCGTCAGATGGATCGCGGGCAGAGGAACTGTCACATCATGTCCGGCCATGCCGATGGCACTAACATTAATTTTGCCGTTTTCGATCAGAAAATCGTCGATCCGGACCTTCTTGGCCGACTTATCCTCCGGCTGCGGTTGTCCCTTCGATGGCGTGGCCGGCTGATCCGCCGGTTCAGGCTGCTTTGCCGCCGGCGTGGCGGTCGCCGTCTTGTCCTGGATTGCCCCGATATTACTGCCTTTCAGCCCGATTTCGTAAGTAATTTCCGGTCCACCGACATAGATACGGTCAACAACCAGGACGCGCGAGAAAAGCGATGCCATTTTTACATCCACCGAAACTTCATGCACGCGAATTGCCTCGGGCGTCTTGAATCCTTCCGGGTTGCCAATGACCAGTTCATCCAACCCGAAGCGACCATTCAGGATATTAACGCGCACATTCTTGAGCGTTATGGGCACGCCCAGCGCCTTTGGTCCGGCAGTGTTGACCGCGGTCTTGACAATATGACCGGCGAACAAGACCAACGCCAACAGCAGAACGACCAGTAAGATCACCACCCCAACGCCGAATTTCAACCAGAGTTTCATAGTTGAATCTCCCATTTAGCCGTTATCCATCCCCCAGCCGACATCGCCCGCGCTTGCCATTGCATTCCCTTCGATTCTTTTGATTTTCACCATCGATTTTGGCCTGGTGACTTTTATGCAATGCAGTCCGTTTTTGAGCAATTTACCGCGCGCGATACCTCGTTTATGAATGCCGGACGCTTATGCGTTAATTATAATGCTTTCCGCCATTATAAAGCAAGCCGCCGATATCGGCATTTTTGAAGAGACTTTTCAGGCGCGCGGCTTTGGCGGCTTTCAAAGTTTTGCCTTCCTTCAGCGCCGACCAGGCATACTGCAGCATTTCGTCGGAACCATAGAAGAAACAGCCTCCGGGAGAAACCATGACGGCCCTTGCCTGCCGGATGGCTTCGGCCAAGTCGCGGCCCTCGCACGCCGGCGCAAAAATTATGGTTCGCTCCGGCCAGCCGAACGTGCCGCTATGCGTATCGGTAGAGCCGACCATGACGGGAAGTTGGCCGGCCTTTTTCCACGCATCATACAGCCAAAAGGTGTGCTCCCAGGCATCGCATCCGGTACCAGCCAAGCCGGTCATCAGGTGGTTCGATTCGAAATCCGACCCGGTATAGCCGGGATGATTCCATTGAATCACGGCGCCCTGAAGGTGCGCGGCTTTGACCGTTTCCTCCGGGGTAAGCGTCGGCAGAATCGCCTCGCGCAACGGATAGGCATTCATGTGGGCCCAGCTGGTGGTAACTTCCTCGCCAACAATCAAAGGATAGGCAAACCCATTGCGACCGAGAAGGTTCCCGGTGCGAACAGCGCCGTCAATGGTATTGTGGTCGCTCATTACGGCAAAATCCATGTTGCAATACATGGTTTCCAGGGCCGTCGCCAGCGGCAAGGTTGCCCCGTCCGAAAGGGTCGTGTGCATATGGGGATCCCCGCAGAATAAATGCTGGTCGACCGGCAACGCCGCGGACTTGATGCCCGTAGGCATCGCTTTCACGATTTCAAGACGCAAGGCATCCGCTTCCTCGGGAAGAACCGGCTTGCCCGCCATGGCCAGATGCAAGGCCATTTCGGCAAAAGCCCTGGTTGGCGCATTGATAATGGCGAAAATATCCCGGCCGCGCTCAACTTTGATACTGACCGAAGGATTTTGCGGTTTATATAAGAGCATCATCCGCTGTTTGCCAATACCAAGTTTAGCCGCAACGGAACGCGCATCGCCAACAACAAGCACGGAATTGCTTTTGATGCCTTCATCCAGCGGCTTGCTCATTAAACCTTCCTGACCTGCCCACTTGGTCACGGCCGCCGCCGAATTGGAAGGGCAGCCCGGCAGGACAGCGAGCGTAACTTCCGAGAGGTCACGACCGAAAGCGTCTTTCAGACCTGCAAAATCGAGTTCGTCGATATTCAGCACCAGCGGACGATTCTTCTTGTTCATTTTTCCCGCAATGAGCACATGACGCGCCGGATCGAAATCCTTCAAAGCGAAGGACGCAAATCGATAGGCATTCGTTTCGATCCTGGCCGCATATCCTTCAAAGACACCCAGGCCTCTTTGTGCGCCAAACCACGAATTCGTCCTTTCCGCATCCATTTGCCAGGTCTCGACCGAACCAAGCGGAATAGAACCCCAATAGAAGGTTATTTCCGCGCTGTTTTTTTCCTGGTTCCGGCCTGACGGATATTCGACCACAACCTGGCTCTCGGAATTTCCGGTCAGATTCAACAATTGCAGGCGGCTTTCGGCGGCAATATCCGTTTTTCCGTTTTCAAGCACGTCCAAGCGCGCGATGACCTCGCGCAAATTTGGTAGGATCTCTTCCGCTTGACTGCCGGTCAGCGTTTTCACAACGCAGCCGGCGGCACCCATGTAGGCAGCAACCTTGAAAGGCTCTTTCTGGGAGAGGACGGCCAAATCGGCTTTGCAAAATCGCTCGCCAATGCCCGGGAGCATAGCCAGCGCACGCCGGCAGCTGGTGATCCCGCCCAAAGCCATGCGCATATTCAGCAAGTAGTTCTCCCGCCCCGAACTGGTCAGCACGAGTTGCTGCGGAATCGAAAAAGGCAAATCGAAACTGGCAATTTTGAATGCGGATTCCGCCTGCGGATTGCCATGTCGGTCAAGAAGTTCAGCGTCAATTGTCAGCTGATACTTTTTCCCCGAATATACCGGGTGGCCTGGCAAAGCCGCCGTGCAGATCACCCTGGTCTCCTGCGAATCGTTGGCGCTCTTGCCGCAACCGACCGTTTCCATCCGGAAAAGTCCCGTCATGCCCAGACCGAGTTCGGCAAAATCGTTGATCTGCTTTTGGGCGGAATCGAAACGACAGATGGCCACGCCAAACCGGTCAGGCGCATGGAACCCGGAGTTCGGCAGGTAAGCCCAGCTCGAATGCCGGCAGGCCCCTTGGGCGCCGCTCCGGCAGATATTCAGGCGCAGGCCCTTAATGCCCTTGGGTTCCATGCCCAGCGTCTTCCAGGGAATCGCCATTTCCATCACCCAGGCGTCTTGTTCCAGATGCGCGACCCGCTGCCATTGCGGATTCCAGGAATTGTCGCTGGCAAGGAGATTACCGGTACCAGGCTCCATCAGATATTTGGCGTCGAAATACGCGCCAATCGAATTGACCACCAGCTGATAATAGTTTGACGGCGAACCTGCCGGCCAGATAAAGAACTCAATGCTGTCATCGTCATAGACCGGGCCATCATGCTTCTTGGTTTTGACCTGCGGCTTGGCGCCCGGTTCAAGTTCGCAACGGAAAGCGAAATAGACCGCCTGGTCGTCGAATCCCGCCCGGTATTTTGTCAGCGGCACGGCAACATTCGTGGTTGCCGGCACCATCAAATTATCGATCGCGGCCGCACCGGCCCATTCGTTTTCCGCCACAGCCCCGTCGATTTTTGGCGCAGCCGCCAGGCGCGGGATATCGACAATGAGCACGAAAGGTTCCGCACGATAGTCGGACACCGGTTCCAGCCGGCAATCGAACAGCGCGGGCTTGACATCCGCGGCATGACTCCCGAAGCCCATCAGCCCCAAAGCGCAAATAAGCCCAAAATGCAACCGCCGAACCGGCATAATCTTCAACATCTTTACCTCCATGAACTCAGGTTATCGAAAGCACAGGACATTCCAACGCTATATTTTCAAATATGCTCCCGCCGGCTCTGGCTGTCAAGGCGTTTGGAACGGTCACTGTCTTAGGCAAGGATTTGGGAATGGCGTTGTTTTCTTGATACTGCCGCTTTTGCCAGAAAATTTATTTTGATCGAACAGGCGGCAAAAAACAAAAAGCGCAAACGAATAAAGAGCGCATCAAAAAGCGCCTTTTTGAGGAGTAATTGACAAGGCCTCCCTCTTGTGAAAGACTGACTTGGTCTTCATGGCCGCCTTTCCTTTAATCGAAGCCTTGAAAGGCACGCATAATTTTCAATGGATTTTTTCATATGCGCCATATCGAAAAAAAGGAATCCATTCCCGTCAAAGGAAGCTATGAGGTGGTAGTCGCCGGCGGCGGTGTGGCCGGAGTGGCCGCGGCGCTTTCGGCGGCGCGCGCCGGGCGCAAGGTTCTGTTGATCGAAAAAAGCGTTATGCTGGGCGGCTTGGCGACCCTCGGGCTCATCAATTTATTCGTCCCCATGTGCAACGGCCGCGGCAAGCAGATCATCTACGGCATGGCGGAGGAACTGCTGCGGCTTTCCATCAAGTATGGATTCGACTCCATTCCTGACGAATGGATGAACACCGAGCCGGGGCCGGATGCCAAAAGCCGCTATCTTACGCGTTTCTCGGCCGGCATCTTTGCCTTGGCATTGACCGAGCGAATCTGCGAGGAGGGAGTCCACTTGCTCTATGACAGCGTCGTCTCCGCGCCGGTCATGAAAAACAACCACTGCAAGGGGGTGATCGTCGAGAGCAAGTCCGGACGGGAGTTCTACGAGGCCGGCGCCGTGGTGGACGCAACTGGCGACGCCGATGTTCTTTACCGGGCAGGTGTGCCAACAGTCCAAGGGGGGAACTATCTTACCTATGGTGCGCATGGAATTTCACTGGAGAGTTGCCGGAAGGCCGCGGCGTCGGGCAACATTCGCGACGCCGAGATATCCTTCATGGGCGGCAACGCTTCGCTCTATGGCACAAACCAGCCGGAAGGCATGCAGCGCTTCGAGGGCACAACCGCACAGAGCGTGACCGAATATCTCGTCATCAATCAAAGGCTGCTTCTTGATCGGATCAGGAACGATGACCGGCAAACGCGCCACATCACCTGCCTGCCGGGCATGGCACAGTTCCGCACAACCCGCCGTATCGCCGGCAATTACGCCTTGAAAGAGGCCGACAAGTACCGGCACTTCGAGGACTCGGTGGGCGCAATCTGCGACTTCGAGCGGCGTGACTTCCTTTACGAGGTGCCCTATCGCTGCCTCGTTTGCACCGGGTACGACAACCTGATCACGGCCGGGCGCAGTGCGGCCGCCGAAGGCTATGCCTGGGACGTGCTGCGCGTCATTCCCCCCGCCATTCTAACCGGCCAGGCTGCCGGTCTGGCCGCGGCCCAGGCGGTGCGCAACGCCGTGGCGATTTGTGCCGTTGATTTAGGCCAATTGCAGAAGGATCTGGCGGCTACGGGCGTGATGATCCACTTCGGCGACGGATTGGTTAAGGCTGACGGCGGCCAAAAAGGCGATGACTTCGGGCATATTTGATCAACGCCAAATCCGCATCAGCGGCGCCGCCATCCGAATTGCTCCGCGGCGGTAATTCACCGATAAATTCCCGGCAGTTGTGTATCCGATAAGATCGCCTAAGACACATTGCCCAGGATTCCCTCATGGAAAAACACCGGCCGGTAACCGTTGGCTGTCACCAGTTTGATGGCCGTTTCCATGCGCTCGAAATGATCGGGGATGTAACTGGCATAGTACGGATAACAATATTGTTCATGGGTGCCGATGTTGATCGCAGTTTTCCAGGGCAGGGCCATGCACCGGTGCAGATCCTCCTCAATTTGGGGAATGCTGCGGCCGTTGCAAAAGAAATCCACAGGCATCCGGAACCAGCCGGGATCGGCCTCGTAAATGGCATGGGTTCGCCCGAGTTTTGCGGCTTCCGGAAAATTCCTGATCGCCAGGGCAGCGGTCCCGCTGGCATGCAGGAACCGGCGCGCGGCAGCCGAAGCCACCTCGTAATAATGAATAATACTCGGCGGACTAAACGTGTCCGGACCCGCAAAACGAAACACTTGTTCCCGGAGACGCTCGTAATGCTCGGGCAGTTGATCGGGAAAATGGTCGCGATAGGGATGCCCGGGAAACTCGGAGTAGGCATGAAAGGCAAGTTTCAGCCAGGCGGCGTTGGCTTTCCATTCCGCCTTATATCGGTCGGGAAACTGTGTCAAGTCGAACGGGTCGTGATCATTGCGGAAAAACAGGTTCAGCACGAATTTTGTGCCGTAGCGCTCGTGCAAGGCTTGCAGCTTTGCCAGATAAAATTGGTCAAAAATGGATTTGGTTGGTTTTTTATAAATTTCGGTCAGGAAAAAAATATTGTCGTCGATGAAAAAATAGTAGCGCTTGAACGAACGCCGGTCCCAGACCACCGGCAAACTCAACTGCGCGCCGCCGGCGCCGACCTGAATGACATTGAACTGCGCGGTCAATTCTATATTCGCAGCAAACGCTCCGCCGGCACGTCCGGCGGGGACCCCGTTGACAACGACGGCTGTTCCCGGATCGGCTTTGCCTTTGACCGTGATGGTCAAACCGCGTGCGGTTTCAACGCCGTGCTGGTGGTTCAGCACTGCGCCGGGATAGGGAAACTCGACGGAAATCGGCGAAACATCCATGTCACCCTCCAAGTTTATGACAGTCCATAAAAAGGCTCTCAATCGACAGCGGTCTCTTAATAAGTCAGGCGGTTAAGCGCCACAACTTCCGGAGCCTTGCGCACGGCACACAATCACCTTAATTTTTTGTCCGGAAAAACGCAATAAAACACCCTCAGATTTCTCACACAAAGCCCCGTAGAAAATCTTTCCGATCCTGAAATAAAATTAAGCTTGCAAACATACGCGCTTGGCCCGCGCCGTTACCGCGCTCCGCCGGAGGCTGGGGCACGGCAACCAGGCGCGGTTACAAAACCTTGAATTTCCTTAATATAAATTTACGGCTTCGTCGGTTCCGCATCCATAGGCTTGAGATAATCGCCCGGGCTGCTCAAACCGCCAACCGGCTGATCGGACCAGGGGAGAACCTGAATTTCGTCGGCGCCCATGGGCGTCGGAGAAAGAAAGATCACTACGCGCAAGCCGTCCGTAAAATATTTGTCGCCTGTCAGATTGCGCCGGGGCGCAAGCGGCGTCGCGCTGATGCCGCCGCCGACAAAGCCGATTTGGGCCACGCATTGGGCCCGGATCAAATCCTGGACCAGGCTCCAGCGGGCGCCATCCACGTCCGGATCGATCTCATGGGTGGTCAGCCACACCGTATGCGAGGTCATGCGCACGCCAATGTCGCGGCTGATTTGACCGGCCCAGATCGCTTGTCCGCCAAACGTCATCGGCATGAGCCAGAGGCGCAGATGATTCCGCGCGTTGATGTTGCCGCGGATCTTTTGAAAGGCCGCATCCTGTTTGCGCCCATAAACGTACAAAGGGCTGACCGGCGAATGGCGGTAGTCGCTCCTGAAAAAAAAGGCCCGCATCGTGCGGAAGGCCGTGGCGGCGCTGAGGATTTCGGTTTCATCCCAGCCGACGGAAATCAGCGCCGGGAAAAGGACACCCCAGGGGGCAACGACGAAAAAATTGATCGGATCGCCGTCCGCCTTGGAGGCGCTGTCGCTTGTATATGCCGGCCAGGCCGTCAGATTGCGGCGCAAGACATCGAGGTCCTTCAAATCGGCCTTGCCATCCTGGGTTGCTTTGATGGAATCCATGCGCCAGGACTCGGCCACCCGGCTGTAGTCGGTACGCAGGCGCCCGGTCGGGACCAGGAAATTGAAACGTTGCATCGAGCCGGTGCTCAGCAAGGCAATCGAATACACCTGGCTGCCGTCATGAAATGCCGTGTAGATAAAACCGCTTTGGTCGCTGCCCGGCGGGATATAATTGTCGAAGGCGACTTCTTCAACACGGACTTCCTGGCGCCGCTCGGTATCCTGCGAAACCATGATGCTGCGAAAGCGGCGGGCAACTTCGGCGGATGAAAAATACGCCGGATCGGTAAACGCAGGCAGCAGCCAATAAGGCCGAGTCGAACGGTTGGCAACGCGCAGCCACAACGGCTGGATGTGCGCCTGTTGGAGCCCCAGGCCAAAATGATCCTTCGTCTGCTCATCGCCGGGCAAGGCCACCCAGACGGTCAGGTCGTCACTCTGTTGCGCAAACGCCTGCTTCAGCCACCCGGCATCCGCGATGGGCCGCGGCCTTCCGCCGGTTGCGCAGCCGCCGGCAACCAGAACCGCAGCCAACAGGCCCAGAGCCAACGGCGCCCTGCGCCAGCCTTCCGCAAATAGTTCGCCACACAACATCTTCGGTTTCATCTTGGAGGGCAAGCTCCCGTTAGCGGAACAAGACGGTTCTACTTGCACACGCAGTATATGGCAAGCGGAGGAAACATTAGCTCCCCTCCGCTTGATTTGCAACAGGAATGGATGAAATACCGGATTGCATACTGCGAAAAACATTGCCGCCGGATGACACTGCGGGCAGGTTCGCCCCACAGAATTTTAATAACAGGCTGCATTTGTTTGTTGTGTTTATTTGCTTGCCTGCCTGCCCAAAATATAGCAATAAGCTTCACGTGCCCGCTCATCACCAATGCAAGGATCAAAGATGCGAATAAAGAACGCTTTCGACAACGACCGCTACCTCCGGGAACAGACCCAGTCCATCATGGAACGCGTTCGCCGTTTTGGCAACAAGCTTTACCTGGAATTTGGCGGCAAACTGCTCTTCGATTATCACGCCGCGCGCGTCCTGCCCGGTTACGATCCGAACGTCAAGATGCGGCTTTTGAAACAGCTCAAGGACCAGGCCGACATCATCCTCTGCATTTTCGCCGGCGATATCGAGCGCAAGAAAATGCGGGCCGATTTCGGCATCTCTTACGACTCCGACGCGTTAAAACTGATTGACGATATCCGCGAATGGGGCATCGATGTCCGGGCCGTGGTGATTACGCGCTTCGACAACCAACCCGCCGCCAACGCGTTCCGGGACAAGCTTGAACGGCGCGACGTCAAGGTCTATTGCCACCGGGCCACCAAAGGCTATCCTGCCAACGTGGACATGATCGTCAGCCCGGAAGGTTACGGCGCCAATGCCTACATCGAAACCCACAAACCTCTGGTGGTGGTGACCGGCCCCGGACCGGGCAGCGGCAAGCTGGCCACCTGCCTGAGCCAGCTTTATCACGACCACCTCCATGGGCGCCAGGCCGGATACGCCAAATTCGAGACCTTTCCCATCTGGAACCTGCCGCTCAAGCATCCGGTTAACGTGGCCTACGAGGCGGCCACGGCCGACCTGTGCGACATTAACCTGATCGATCCATTTCATATGGAGGCCTACCATACCGCTTCCGTGAATTACAACCGTGACGTCGAGGCGTTCCCCCTCCTGAAGGCCATCTGGGAACGGATCCTCACCAAGGATGCGATTTACAAGTCGCCCACGGACATGGGCGTCAACCGGGCAGGATTCGGGATCGTGGATGACAAGGCCGTGCAGGAAGCCGCGCGCCAGGAAATCATCCGCCGTTATTTCCGTTACGCCTGCGAATATGCCATGGGACTGGCCCAGCGCGAAACCGTGACCCGGGTCGAAATGATTATGCAGGAAGTTGGCGTTCGCCCCGAAGACCGGGGGGTGGTCGGCCCGGCGCGCCGGGCATCCAGGGAAGCGGGACAAACCGGCAAAGGCAACGAGGGTATTTATTGCGGCGCCGCCATCGAACTGCCCGACGGCAAAATCGTGACCGGCAAAAACTCGCCGCTTATGCACGCCGCTTCCAGCGTAATCTTGAATGCAATCAAACAGATGGCGGAGATTCCCGACAAAATCCATCTGCTTTCCGCCACCATCATGCAGTCGATTGGCGCCTTTAAACGCGACATCCTCCAACGCAAGGCCGAAAGCCTGAACCTGGAGGAAACGCTCATCGCGCTCAGCATCAGTTCCACCACCAATCCCGCGGCACAAATGGCCATGGAAAAACTCCCGGATCTGCGCGGAGCCGAAATTCACATAACCCACATGCCCGCGCCGGGCGATGAAGCCGGCCTGCGGCGGCTTGGCGTCAATCTGACCAGCGACCCGACTTTCGCCACGCGGAATTTGTTTTCGTCGTGACCAGACCGCAGTAGCCGCCACATTCGTCATGAAAACCGATCAAGAGTCAATCGACCGGAACGAGGCCATCCGCCTTTTGCGTTCGCAAGGCAAGGCCTTGGACGCACTGTATCGGCGCGCCGACGCGGTGCGGCGCCAGTTCATGGGCGACGAGGTATTTATCCGCGGCATCATCGAGTTCTCCAATGTCTGCGCCCGGAATTGTTTCTACTGCGGCATCCGCGCGGGCAACGAACGCGTCAAGCGCTACACGATGAGCGCCGACGAAATTGTGGCCGCCGTAAGGCGTTTCCCGAACAACGGCCAGGGCACGGTTGTCCTGCAGTCGGGTGAAACTCCCGCCGCCTTTGGCGACGAAGCGCTCGGCAAACTCATTCGCCGCATCAAAACCGAGACACCCGTGGCCGTGACCGTGTGTGTCGGCGAGCGCCCGATCGAGGTTTACCGCTACTGGCGCAAATGCGGCATGGACCGCTATCTGATCCGGTTTGAAACCAGCAGCACCGAGCTCTATGCGCGGCTGCATCCGGATTCGACTCTGGCCGGGCGCCTGGACAGCTTGAAGAGCTTGCGCAATCTCGGCGTCCAGACCGGCAGCGGATTCCTCATCGGCGTTCCGGGCGAAACCGTGGATATCTTGGCCGACAACATTTTGCTTTGCCGGGAGCTCGATCTGGACATGATCGGCATCGGCCCGTTCATTCCCCACCCCGACACACCCCTGGGCAACACACCCAATGCGTACGCCGCCGAGCCGGAAATGTTTTTCAAAGCGTTGGCGGTCCTGCGGCTGTGCAATCCTGACGCGCACATTCCGGCAACCACGGCCTTCGATGCCATTTGGCCCGGGGCCGGCCGGAATCTTGCGCTTCAGCGCGGCGCCAATGTGTTTATGCCCAACGCGACCCCAGGCCGCTACCGGAAAGACTATCTGCTTTATCCCGGGAAGCCCTGTGTGGATGAATCGGCCGACCAGTGCGGCGCATGCGTAATTCGCCGGATCGAGGCCCTGGGCCGCACCATCGGCCAGGGTCCGGGCCATTCCAAAAAACACGGCGGCGCAAAGATTAACGACTAACGAAGTCGAGTTGCACGCTTTCTCCCGGCGCCAAACCGATACAGCCCTGCCCGCTGCTCCCCTCAAGTTCCGATGCGGCCTCCCCCGGCTCGACGCAGCGGATACGCCGAGTGATGGAGACACCTTCCGGATTGCGGCATGCAAACGTTACTGCGTCGGGAGCGCTCGCTCCGGGCACATCCCGATCCAGGCCGAGATGCCGCCCCCAGCCGATTTTCAAAACAGAATCGCCTTGCCGCACCAGGAACTCGTTGGCACCGGACCGATATTGAACCTGGTAACCGCCCCGCCAAGCACACCAAAGATCGTTGCTCAGCATTCGGACCGGGATGCCTTGTTCCAGCGCCGCGGCCAATACTTGCCGAAAAACCACCGACCGTGAATTAGTCGCCGCACACCAAAGCTCATTGACCCGAAATGTCGCCATAATTTCCAGCGCCCCGCCGGCATGCCGCTCGTCCGCCGCCGGCAGAACCAGCGCGGAGAGCCGGTTAACGCCCTGCTGCTGCAGATTTCGGACCACACGCCGTCCGTAAAACCGCGAGCCGGCATGGACCAGGATGGGCGCTGTCCCCGGCGCCTTGACCAGGCAAACGGGGATAGCGCCGCAATTGGTTATCTCGGCAGTCATCCGGTTCCAGTTCAGGATCAGACTGACGACCAAGGCCACAGCCAGGAGAGCCGGTCCCGCCAGCCAAACTCTCCGCTGACCCTTGGACGAACCCGGCTGAGGAAGCCAGGCCACGAGCGTTCCGAA
>CAZTWL010000030.1:0-24836 GCA_964617825.1 uncultured Verrucomicrobiota bacterium | reverse complement strand
TGCCGCCGTTGCCGCCGATGTACAGCTCCCAGCCCGAACCAAACCACCAGCGTCCAGATTGGCGGCGAGGCTACAAAGAAATGGCCCCATGGAATCCGGGCCATGCCATCGGTGATGAACAGCAAAAAAGAGACCAGGGCAACGTTGGCAAAGTTAAATATTTCGCCCAGAAACGGCCACCAAGCGCCAAACAGGATCGAAAGACAACCGGCCAGCAGAACAAACGTACTGACGGGAATCACGACCAGATTGGCCAGCAAAGCCACCGGCGACACCAGGTTGAACCAGCGGGCAATTAACGGTGTCGAAATCAGCCAGGCCGCCAGGGATGAAACCAGCAACAGCGCAACCATCCGCGCCGCATTGCGCCCGAAGCGCACGACAGAACGCTCCGGCTCCAGGCGCCAGGGATCCGCCATGAGCCATGTTTCCGCCGGTTTGAGCATCGGCGGACAGAAAACAATCAGTCCGGCCACCACACCGAATGAAAGCAGAAATCCGTAATCGAAAAGCTGGAACGGATCGACCGCCAGTATCAAGATTGCCGCCAGGGCCATGGCCGACGGCAAATCGGGCTTGCGGCGCAGCAGCGGGCCGAGAAAAACCAGGAGCGCCATCAGGCAGCCGCGCACGGCACTGGAACTTAATCCCGTGGAGAGCGTGAAAAAGATCAACACCGGCGCCACATAAAGAAACCATTGCACCCGGCACACCCTCCAGGTCTGGAGCACCGCGATGATGAACAAGGCCAGGATGGCAACATGCTGGCCGGAAATGGCGAAGATATGATAGGTCCCCGTGGCCACAAAATCCCGGCGGAGCTTGTCCGGCAACTCCTGGCGATAGCCGAGCAACAGCGCCTGTAGAAGGCCGGCAATTTCAGGACGATGCTCGATCCCCCGCGCCAGGCACCCGGCCGCCTTTTTGCGTCCCCGAAAACACCAATCCATGAGGCGCGCGCCCTGCCCCTCGGCCAGGCACAGGCCGGCCGCCGGGTCGGCGGCGAAGGCATACCGGTTTTTAATCCATTCCCAGACAGGCCGCGCTTCCGGGAAACGCGCGTTATCCGCAAGCACACCGGCCAGGCGCCAGCGCTCGCCATAATGCGGCGAACGGTTACCCGGGCAGTCGCGCATGCTGACCTGGACCGTGCCATCCGCCGTTTGCCAGGACGGCAGGCGACGAATGGTTTCCACACGCAGCGGAAAATTCCAAACGCGATTGGTCCCATCCCGCGCCATGCGCATAAACGGATCGTCCGAAATCACCCCGCAGAGCTCAACGCCTTCGCGAGGCTGATCCATCAATGCCGCCAACTCGCGGCCGGAAGGATTTTGCAGACTCAGCGCCACGGACAGCCAGGCCGTCAGCAAAATGGTCAAATGCAATCCCAACAGGCCGAGGATAAAACCAAGGCCCGACGGCAGGGCGGCAGCGTCCGACAAACGCCGCCCAGCCCAATTCCCCGCCAACGATATGAACAGCATCGATGCCGCTGCTGGGAAAAGCGCACTTACCGGTATGCGGCGAAAAAGCACGCCACAGGCAATCCCCAAAAGACAACAAGCGACCACTCCCAACAGCGGCCGGCGTATGATGGGCGGACTGGGACATGGATCAGGCATACATTCCACCTTGTCGGCAAATCCAAACAGAGTCTTCAACAGCAAGGCGATCATTCCAGCCTGACGCCATAATCGGCAGAGCGTCCGGGAAAGTCAACCGCAGATTCTTTCCTATATTCCAAAAACAACGTTGACAAGCACACACGCTCTATGGTTGGAATTGGAGTGAAGGAGAAAGAACCTTGAGCAACAACGAATGCCTCACATGGATACCAGAGAAACGGCTTTTCCCTCCCTTCAAGTGCCTGAGCATCGTCACCTATCCGGTAAACCGGAACGAGCTGCCGTTCCACGACCATGCCTTCTTTCAATCCTGTCTGGTGGTCGCGGGAGAGTTCATTTTCCATTTGGCGAGCGGGGAGCGCCTGCGGGTGAAGGCCGGCGAGATGGCCGTGATTCCACGCGGGTGCTACCACACATGGTTGACCGAACGCCGCTGCAAGGTTATTCAGCTGGCATCCGACCCCATGCTTGAAGAGGATTACGGAGACTTGTCCGCCCTTTTCGGAACAAGCAATGGCGGGGGGCATAAAATCAGCCTGGCGCAGGACGATTGCGGCCGGATTGTCCGGCGGCTTTTGCCCGAATTGAAAAAGAACCATCCCGGCAGCGCGACGATCGTGCATGCCTGCCTGCTTGATCTTTGCGCAACGGCTTTCAGGGCGTTTTGCAAGGCCGGCGGCGTCATCCCGGCGAATTCGGACGGTCCCGAGCGCCGCGAGGTATTCATCCGAGCCCTGGAATTCATGCGGACCAACTACAGGCGCAAGCTTTCCCTGAAGGAAATTGCGGCCCACTCTTTCCTGGGGACCAGCCGCTTTTCAGAGATATTCAGACGGCATGCCGGCATCTCTCCCGTAAAGTATCTCGCGGTCTACAGAATCGAAAGGGCCAAGACGCTTCTGGCCTTCACGGATATGTCGGTTTCCGAAGTGGCGGAGCATCTTGGCTTCGACTCGATCCACTATTTCAGCAAGGCCTTCAAGCAATTCCATGGCCGGGAGCCATCCCATTTCAGCCGGCACATCAAAAAATCGAGAATCGTAAGGAATCGCAAATAGTTCGCAAAATATTTCAAAGACAATCAGCAGCAGCCGTCCTATAGTATTCGCATCGAAACAGTCGCTCGGGAACTTTTCAATCGCGGAGGATCCTCAGAATGAACGCCAGGGAAGTTAAGGAATATGCGCTGGAGTGCGGAGCGGATGTCGTCGGGATAGCCAATATCGAACGATTCGAAGGCGCGCCCCTTGAATTCGACCCAAAGCAAGTCATGCCGGAAGCCAAGTCAATGGTAGTCATCGGTTTCCGCGTCTTCAGGGGCTTTTACAGGGGCATCGAAGAGGGGACGCTGTTTTCCAACTATTCCTCCATGGGATATGCCGCGATCAACAAGGTTCAAATGCCAATGATGCTCTGGAAGTTCGGACGGATCTTTGAGGACGAAGGCTATGAAGCACTGCCCTTTCCCAACGAGTTCCCATGGAACTCAATCGCAACCGGCACAGGCGAGCGCAAGAAGAATTGGAGCCGTCCAGTGGCCCCCGGCAAGCCGGCGCCCGACGTTTTTATCCATATGCGGATTGCGGCCTATTGCGCCGGACTGGGCGAAATCGGCTGGAGCAAAGTGTTTCTCAACCCCGTTTACGGGCCGCGCGTGAGATATGGCGCCCTGCTGACCGAGGCCGAACTCGAGCCCGACCCGCTGGTTGAACCCGGCACGCTCTGCGACCGGTGCATGTGCTGCGTAAAGGAATGCTCCGGCAAAGCCATCAGCGCCACGGAATCGGTAAAAGTCAAAGTCGCCGGCAAGACGCTCGAATGGGGCAAGCTCGACGAGTATAAATGCTCGCTCGCGTTTCAAGGTGGGCGTCACGACGTCGCCCCGGACGGCGCGCAACAAGACCAGCGACCGGCATACGCCGACTACAAAGCCAAGCCGACGGCCTTCAATCCTTTCATCGCCAGCCCTGCCCCGCTCTATGAATATGGCCGGGCAATCGAAGGCGCCCGCGGCTGCGTCAGGGCCTGCATGATCCACCTTGAGCAGCAGGGCAAATTGCAGAACAAGTTCAAGACGCCCTTTCGCCGCCGCAAGCCATGGAAGCTTGAGGTGGATTGAATCGAAGGCCTTAACTTTGGAAAGGGAAGTTTGCCATGATGTTCGCCGTGGGCTATCAGTTGCCGGGCGAGACGGGTTTGAATTTCGTCGATGCGGTCGCCAAATACCGGCGCCACATTGCAGAAGTCTATTTTCCCTGGATGGACTTTAAGACCTGCCGAGCCTCCCTGACCGAGCACGACGGCAATGTGGACTGGTCGGTCCAGGAAACGCTCGAAGCCGACTTGAAGGCCTTAAAGGCCATGGGCATCAAGCTCGACATTCTTTTTAACGCCAACTGCTACGGACAGGAATCGCTATCTGTCAGGCTCGCCAACCGGGTTTCATCCATTCTCGACCATCTTGGCGAACGGCTGGGCGGCGTGGAGATTGCCACGACAGCTTCGCCCGCCATCGCCCGCGTCATCAAGCGCGACTTCCCGGATATTGAAGTCCGCGCTTCCGTCAACATGCGAATCGGCACGGTCAAGGGAATGCAGTACCTTGCCGATCTCTTCGACTCCTTCCACCTGCAGCGCGAATTCAACCGCAACTTCGAGAGGATCGCCAACCTGAAATCTTGGGCGGACGCCAACGGCAAACGTCTGGTGATGCTGGCGAACAGCGGCTGCATGGCGCATTGCTCCGCCCAGACCTTCCACGACAACCTCGTGGCCCACGAGGCCGAGATCGCCGCGCTGCAGAACATTCCCAACTGGAATCCGCACGCCTGCTGGCGGTATCTGAAACGGCGCGAAAACTGGGCGAGCATCCTGCAGAACACCTGGATCCGGCCGGAAGATCTGCCGCGCTACGAGCCGTTCTTTGACGTGGTGAAGCTCGCGACAAGGATGCATTCCAATCCCGCCATGGTCATTCGCGCCTATGCAACAAAGAAATACGCGGGGAATTTATTGGATTTATGCGAGCCGGGGTTCGGCCCCCTCTTCCATCCCTGGATAATCGACAATGCGAAGTTCCCCGCCGACTGGTTCGAAAAAACATCGTCGTGCCCGCAGAACTGCCTGGCCTGCGACTACTGCGAACAGGTCCTGGCCAAGGTGCTCGTCAATTGCGGTGAAACGCCCGCCGGTCTCGCGGGATTGCCATAGCCCCGGTGCATGCAGGGTTGCAGCCGCTCTGGCCGGCCCTATCGGTGAATCTCCATCCGCCGGATGGCCTCGATGCGCTGGAGAACTGGCGGGTGACTGTAGTCCAAAACAACCTTGAGCGGGTGCGGCGTCAGGTTTGAAAGGTTATCCACGCTCAGTTTTTTCAGGGCCGCGATCATGCTCTCCGGTTGTTTGGCGGTTTTCACGGCAAACGCGTCGGCCTCGAATTCAAAACGCCGGGACATCCAGTTGCCGAAGACGGAAAGCGTCATGTCGATCGGCGTATAGAGCAGGCCGAAAAACACGATGCCCGCATACACGGAAGGCTTGGCCAGGCCAAAGGCATGGAAGAGCACGGGCGCACGAATCATCAGGGACAGGATAAAAAACATCAGCCCGGAGCTGACCAGCGAAATCAGCAGAAACTTCAAAATATGACGGCGTTGATAATGACCGATTTCATGGGCCAGCACGCTGACCAGTTCCGGCACGGTATGCTTTTGGATCAGCGTATCGTAGAGCACGATCCGCCGGAACCGGCCGAATCCCGTAAACATGGCATTGGCCTTCGAGGACCGCTTGGAGCCATCCATGGTATATACGCCCTGCATCTGAAAATTTTGCGACTGGGCATAGGTTTCGATTGCCTGGCGCAGTTCACCCGGCGGCAGGGGAACGAACTTGTTGAAAAGCGGCATAATGGCTACCGGCGCAATAAATGTCAGGAACAACTGAAAGCCAAAGAGCCCCAGCCAGGCATAAACCCAGGCCAACGACCCGGCCTTTTCAAAAAACCACAGCACGAGCGCCAGCGCCAGGGCGCCCAGCAAGCCGACCAGCGCCACGCTTTTTAGCAAATCCAATACAAACGTGCCGACGGTCATCCGGTTGAATCCGTAGCGCTCCTCGATCACGAACGTCTCATAGACCGCGAATGGGAGCTGAATACAAAACAACGGGACAACCAGGATGGCGGCAAAAATCAGGCCGGTGGCAATCGCCCCGGCCTGAAAATGGCGCGCCGCCTGATCCACCAGGGCAAACCCGCCTGCCATGATAAAGGCAACGATCAGAACGGTAAAAACGATCGTTTTGACCATCGCAAACCAGGTGTTGGCGCGCAAATAGTCCTGGGATGTACGGTAACGCGCGGCATCGTAGCATCCCTCGAATTCTGCCGGCAGCCGCGAAGTCAACTGCCGAACATTGAGCCAGTTCACCATGACATTCAGAAGACCGGCGCCAATCAAAATCGCGACAACAATGAGCAAAAGTTTATGAGCGGCCAAGGTCATGTTATCCCCCATCCATGATCCGGACATCCTTGCCCGGTGCATTCATTCCCATCGGTTGCCCGGGTACCCTGCCACGGCGATCCGCCCTTTCCGCCCGGTGTGGGCACCGGGCCTACACCCGCCCGGTATGGGCTACATTCATCGCCAAACCATTTTACCCTACAACACTATATTTACGCTGTTGGCCGGGTACCCTTACCCGGCGATCTGCCTCTCTCTCTCCTCCGCCCGGTGTGGGCACCGGGCCTACACCCGCCCGGTATGGGCACAGGGCCTACACCCGCCCGGTATGGGCACAGGGCCTACACCCACCCGGGACGGGTCTACATTCATCGCCAAATCATTTTACCCTACTACATAATATGTTTCGCCGTTGCGCACTTCGGAGCGGATAACGCGTTCCGTGACCAGGGCGCGAACCATTGCCCCGGCCTCTTCACGCCCGATCGCAAAAGCGTGCGCCACATCCTCGATCGTACAGGGGCGGCGCGCCAGCATCGCCCTCACGGCCGCCTTGTCGGCATGCTTGGCGTCCGATGGCGCGACTTTGCCGGGCGCGAACCGCGCAATTATTTCGGCCGCCGGGGTAAAGATCCCCACCAGCGAACGCATCTGCGCTTCTAAAAGCGGCGTCACATTTTGCTGGGCGGTGGGCCGCACCGCCGTGTTTAACTGGATGCGATCCGGGCGGATCGTCCTGGCCAACGCGGCGATCGACTCGACTTGCGCCGGCAAGGCATTGATCCCGGGCACGAGAAAAACTTCCATCCATAATTCGCCGGTAAAAACCCGCCGGAACTCTTGCAATCCTTCCACCAGACGCCCAAACGCCAAATTCGCATGCGGGCGGGTAATGGCCTCGAACGAAGCCTGGTCCCAGGCGGATAGCGACACCTTGGCCACATCGGCCAGCGCGGCGGCCGCGCGCACTTCCGGCAAGTGCATCAGGGTGCTGTTGGTGAGCAAAGCCGACCTGGCCCGCCCCGCGCCGCGAATGGCGGAAAGCACATCGCCAAACCGCGTGTGAAGCGTCGGTTCGCCTGACCCGGTCACGGTAATGAAGTCCGCCTTCAGATTGAGCGCAAACCAATCCGCCAGTTCCTTCAACACCGCCTTCGTGGGCACATATTCCTTGCGGACCAGCGTCCGCTGCGTGGTCGGGCCCACTTCGCAGAAAATGCAGTCAAGCGTGCAGGTCTTGCGCGGCACAAGGTCCACGCCCAGCGAGAGCCCAAACCGGCGCGAAGGCACAGGACCGAAGAGATACTTAAACGAAGACATGGGATTTACATCCGGTTAAAATTTGTTCGGCGTTACTGGTTCCATGATATTGGCGAGCGGCTGTTTGTTGCCTGTCCATGCGTTCGACACCAACCCAACCAAGGCACCGACAACGTGTTTTCAATACTGCTTCTCGTATTCGCCCTTGCCCAGCCGCTTCAACTTGTGGAAGCCGGCCTGGCTGGCGCGGCGATCGAACGAACTTTTTGACCCGCCAACCGCCGGCGCCGAGATCAGGCGGTGGACCGGCGCGCCGCAGGCGGGGCATTTCGCCAACATCGCCGCCTGCAGCCCCTCCAAACGCTCGAACGGCAGGCGACAGACATCGCAGCCCTTTGCCGGATCGCTAACCTGATATTCGTATATTGGCATAATTGGTTTTCCTCTTTACCGCCACGGCCGCCATCCGGCCGAAGACTTTCAACCGCGCCCCTTTTTCCCAAGTTAATTTGCGCTTTACTTTGGCCTTGATTACTGGAAACTATACTGGTTTTTTTTTGAATTCAAACTTCAAATCCACGCAGGCGACTTTATTTGAATAATAATATAACAAAGGACACTCCGACGTGAAATCGAAATTTACCCATTATCTGGCAAGCGGACTCGTGATCGCCCTGTTTTGCGCCTCCGGCACATCCTCGTTCGCGCGCGTCAACCAGATCGCTCCTCTTACCCGCGATCCATACATGGGCGCCATAGTGATCGACGCCGACAGCGGCCAGATTCTGATCGCCGACAATCCTGATGCCAAGGCCTATCCCGCCAGCGTGCTAAAGCTCATGGATCTCCTGATCATCCTTGATAAAATCAAGGCCGGGAACCTAACTCTCCAGGACAAAGTCCTGGTTACGGCGGAAGCATCCAAAATCGGCGGGTCCCAGGTATTTCTCAAGGAAAACGAGACGTTTACGGTTGACGAGATGTTGTATGCCCTCATGGTGCAATCGGCCAACGACGCCGCCACGGCCCTGGCCATTCATGTAGCCGGCAGCAAGGACGGATTTGTGGAACTCATGAACCAGCGCGCCCAGGCGCTGGGCATGAAGTCCACCCAATTTCATTCGATCCATGGTCTGCCGCCGGGCGCCGGGCAACAGCCGGACATCACCACCCCCCGCGATTTAGCGCGCCTGGCCCGCGAGCTTTTAAATTATCCGGACACTCTGCGCTACACCTCAACGCGCAAACGAGGCTTTCGCAACGACACATTTACAATGGAAACGCACAATCACCTTATGGGCAGCGTCGAGGGTTGCGATGGCATGAAAACCGGCTACTATCGAGCCGCCGGTTATTCCATTGTCGCCACCGCCCTCCGGGGCAACAACCGCGTCATTGCCGTGGTCATGGGCAGTCCAAACCGCAAGACCCGCGACATCAAGACGACGGAATTGCTGACCAAGGGATTCATGGTCATGCCGAAGAAACCGGTAATCCCGCCGCCGCCCACCAATGCGCCGGCAATTACGAATCCGTTGCCGCAACCACCCCCGCCGGCAGAAAACAGTCCGGTCGGCCGTACGGCAGCCAAGATTGTACTGATCATCGCCGTTCTGGCGCTGGCCGCATTTGGCGCAGTTTATTTCCTGCGCTTGCGCCAACAACCGCCGGGATGATGCGGAAACTAATCGTTCGATTGCAGATGTTATGAGCCATTCCCCGGCAACCTCTATTGGGTTGGCATGTATCGGCGCCCTGCTGGTCGGCGGCTGCATGTCGTCCCGCTATGTCGACCATATCGTGCATGCGGCCGTTGAAGACAAGGCCCAAGTGGTGGCGGAAAGCAGCAATACGGTTGAAGATGCCTTCGCGCAAATCAAAAACACCAATCAGGCTCCGGCCCATATCGACCTGGACCTGAACTCGGCCTTGCGCATGGCCGCCAAGTTCAGCCGGACGCTGCAGACCCAGCGGGAACAGTTATATTTCCAGGGACTCGACACCCTGGCCACGCGCCGGCAGTTCGGGCCGCAATATTCCGGCACACTGGATTACGTGTTAAGCTGGCCGGAAGATTCGTCCCGCAATGCCTCGGGATCGTTGAACCTGCAAGCCAGCCAGTTGCTGCGCCAGGGCGGCACGCTCGCCGCCAATGCCCGGTCGGGAGCGACAACCTACCAGGGCGGCGGGACCAATACCGACAGCTATAACAATTTTGCCTCGATCTCGCTGACCCAACCGCTCTTGCAAGGCGCCGGCTATGAAGTCAGTCACAGCCCGGCCATTCAGGCCGAGCAGAATTTATTGTATCAACTTCGCTCCCTGGTGATGAAGCGCCAGGCATTGGCGATCGACGCGATGGCCGCCTATTACAGCTTGCTGATTCAAAGCGCCAACATGGACAACACCCGGACCAACCTGAGCCAGGCCGTTTACCTGCGCCGCCGTTCCGAAGCCATGTTCCGGGTGGGCAAGAGCAAGATCGACGACGTTTTTCGATCGCTGCAAAACGAGTTAACGGTCAGCAACAGCCTGGAGTTCTCCGAAATCAACCTGGCCACAGGCACGAGCCAGTTCCTGATCAAACTGGGCTTGCCGATCGATACCGACGTTCTGCTGGCAGGCTCGATTCCGGACTTGAAGCCAGTGGCGTTGGAAGAGGCCAACTGCATCCGCCTGGCAACCGAATTGCGCCTGGATTTGATGACCGCGCGCGACAGCGTGGCGGATGCCGAGCGCCAGGTGCGCGTGGCGCGCAACGCGCTGCTGCCGCAAATCGACGCAAACGGCACGGCCAATCTAACCGGAAGCTCCGTGGATTCGCTGGTCAACCAGGATTACGAGAGTTTGGTATCGGCGGGCGTCAGCATGGCGCTGCCGCTGGACAAGCGCAACGAACGGGATAAGCTGCGGCGCCAGCGGATCCTGCTGGACGAAGCCCATCGCGCGCTGGACGAAAAAACCGATACCATCAAAGTGGCCATTATCGACAGCTTCCGCAAATTGAAACTGCAGGAAGAAACCGTCCGCATGCAAAAGGAAGTCGTGCGAATTTCGACGCTGAATGTGCGCGCCACCCAGATGCGCTTCGAAACCGGCAAAGTGGACAACTCCAGCGTGGTGTCCGCGCAGCAGGCATTATTGAATGCCAGGAACGCCTATATCGTGGCGCTGGCAACGTATGAACAGGAACGCGTGCAATTGTTGATGGATATCGGCCTGCTTGACGTGGCCGCAGATGGGACCTTTATCGAATTACCCGTGCCGAAGGGATAACATGAAGAAAAAAATTATGGCAGCAGCCGGGGCACTTGTGGCGTTGGCGCTGATCTGGGGGTTGACGCGGGAAAAGGATGCCACCGTTTCGGGCCAGCACCGGACTTTGACCGCTGAAGTGAAAAAAGGACCGCTGGTCATCACGGTCAAGGGCTCCGGAACCATCCAGGCGGTCAATCTCAATAAAATCACGCTGCGGATCAAGCGGCAGGCAGCGATTACCTTTCTGAAGCCGGAGGGCACGCGGGTGGCCAAGGGCGAGGTGGTGGCACGCCTGAATACGGACGATATCGATCGCGATATTACGACCAAGGAAGCCTCGGTCCTGGACGCAACGAACAAGCTTTACGCCGCCAGGGCCGCCCTGGAAATCCAGCAGATGGATAATGTCGCCAATCTGGCGGATGCGCAACAGAAGGCCAAGGCGGCCGAGTTGGAATTGGAGCAGTTCCGGCAGGGCGATGGTCCGGTGGAATTGCTGGACGCGGAACTCAGCCTGCAGACGGCACAAAGCGAACTTGAGCGGGCCGAGGTGACCTATAAGGACGGCCAGGGCCTTTTTAAAGAGGGCTTTGCCACCCGGAACGAACTCGAGGAGTGGCGGATGTTGCTTGAGAAAGCCCGGGGCACCGTGGAAACAAGCAACATGAAAATGCAGGCGCTCGAACAATTCGGCCAGCCCGTGAAACTTTCCGCCAAGCAGGGCGCACTGGAGAGCGCCAAGGCTAATCTGGAAAAAGTGCGCAAGCAAGGCGAAACGCAATTGCAAAGTAAGATGAAAGACGTTGAAGTCGCCAGGATGAACCTTGATCGCGCCGAGGAGGATCTCAAAATGGCGTTGGAAGATCGCGCGGCCTACGAAATCAAGGCGCCGGTTGACGGCCTGGTCAATTATGGCGATCCAGATTACTGGTGGCGCAACCGGGACATCAAGGTTGGTGGGAATGCGAATAACGGGCAAACCCTGCTGAATATTCCCGACATGTCCGTGATGAAGGCCGTCGTGCCCATTTTGGAGGCGGATATTGCCAAAGTCAAAGTCGGCCAAAAGGCGAACATTACCGTGGAAGCGCTCCGCGGCGCCATTTTTCATGGAGAAGTGATCGCCGTGCCGGAAGTAGCCTCCCGCGAAAATTGGATAAGCGGGAGCCAGTTTAAAATCGAAATTGCCATCGCGGACGGCAAGGACTTGAAAACCGGCCTCTCGTGCGAGGCGGAAATTATCACGGAAACGATTCCCTCCGCCGTATTCCTGCCCATTCCAGCCCTTTTCAGCGAAGGCGATCGTTATCTCGTTTATCCGACGCGCGGTTTAAAGAAAGGGATCGAGGTCAAACTAGGAAAATCCTCGGTCCAGGACGTGGAAATTCTGAGCGGCGTCGAACCCGGGCTGCGCGTTTTCCTGTCGCGGCCGGGCGCGGCGGATGAAAAGAAGTAAGCCATGATCAAACTGCTCGATGTGACCAAGACTTATTTCCTGGGAACCGGCGTCCAGGCCTTGCGCAACGCCAACCTGACCATTGAGCGCAACGAATATGTCGGCATCTTGGGGCCTTCCGGCTCCGGCAAGTCCACGCTGCTATACTTGCTGGGCTTGCTGGATACGCCCACGCAGGGCCGGGTGCTCTTCGAGGGCCGGGACACGGCCCAGCTGACCGATAACGAATTATCCGCGCTGCGGGGCCGTTCCATCGGCTTCGTTTTCCAGTCCTATCACCTGGTTTCCCACCTGTCCGTGCGCGAAAACGTGGAATTGCCGCTCTATTACCAGGGTCTGGACCCCTGGGAACGCCATGACCGGGCCAAGGCGCAAATCCAAAAAGTCAACATGGCCCATCGCATGAACCATTTGCCGACGGAACTCTCGGGCGGCGAACGCCAGCGCGTGGCCATCGCCCGGGCGCTGGTCACCGATCCAAAGCTGATCCTGGCTGATGAACCCACGGGCAACCTGGATTCCAAAAGCGGCGCGGAAATCCTGGAGATTTTCGAACAACTGCATGCCCAGGGCAAAACCGTGGTGATGATCACCCACGACTTATCCATTGCCCATCGGTTTCCCAGGGTGATCCGCATCGCCGACGGCATGCTCCAGGAGGGCCACGCCACATGAACCTGATTTGGCTCCTGGAACTGGCGCGGGAAGGCGCCCGGAATCTCCTGCGCCACAAGGTGCGCTCGTTCCTCAGTCTGCTGGGAATCGTCATCGGGGTGGGTTCGGTGATTGCCATGATGGCGATCGGCGAAGGCGCCCAGCGCAAGGTGCTCAAGGATATCGGCGGACTCGGTCTGCACAATATCATTGTCGATTCGGAAAAGCCCTCGGGGGCCAGTCTGCCGCAAAATTCCGGGGATGACCAGGGCGCTTTTCGATACGGCTTGACTCGGCGCGACGTGGAACAGGTCCAGTCGCTCTTCCCTTCGGCCACCATCCTGGTGGGCCATTTGGTCAAAAAGCCAATTTATTATCGGAGTACGCGCCTCGATGTTGCCGTCCTTGGAGTGGCCCCCGCGTATTTCGATGCATTCCCCTTGGAAGTTCTGGAAGGCCACACGATCGCCGAGGCGGACAACAGGGACCGCCACCGTGTGGCGGTGATCACGGAGGAAGCGGCCGCGCGCATCACCGCCATCGGCGGCGCGCTGGGACAAACGCTTGCCATCGGCGGCAATTATTTTCAAACGATCGGGGTTGTCCGGATGCCGTCCAGCGAAGGCACGGGCCGGATATTTCTGCCCTATACCACCGCCAAGGAATTATTTGGCACGACCACAATCGAGGAAGAAGCCGGAACGTCCTCCTACTCCATCAATGAAATCGGGCGCATGGTCATTCATCTTAGGGATGAAAGCATAATCCCGGAAGCGGCGTCCGTGGTGGAAAGGATTTTAAGAAACAGCCATACGATGAACGACTTCCGCATCACCGTGCCGCTGGCCCAACTCCGGATCAAACAACAGACGCAGCGGACCTTCGACCTGGTCTTGATCCTGATCGCCGCCATTTCGCTGGTCATCGGCGGCATCGGCATCATGAACATCATGCTGGCGATTGTGATGGAACGCATCCAGGAAATCGGAATCCGACGCGCCCTGGGAGCCTCGCGCCGCGATATCCTCCTGCAGTTTCTGTCGGAAACAGTGGTGCTCTCCACGAGCGGCGGCATCCTGGGATGCCTGCTTGGGGTGTTCGCTGTTCCCCTGCTTTCCAAGTTGACGGAATGGCCGGGCGTGTTCACGCCTTCGGCCATTGTCGTCGCCCTCGTATTTTCCTGGCTGGTCGGGGTCATCTTCGGCATCGCTCCGGCAATTCAGGCGGCCAAAATGGACCCGGTCGACTGCCTGCGCTATGAATGACCGGACCAGATGGCGGAGCGGGCAATCCCCGGTGCCGTTGGCTGGCCGGCGGCCTGCGAAAATCGGTTGAATTGTCTATGATCAATTTGCATTGATTTTTAAAATTTCGATGGTAGAGTTACGACCGTTTTTGGTTTCCATCCACTGGATCAAGCAGTTTCATCTGCCGTCATTATCGGGATGTCATGAGATACGAATGGATACTTTCGCTGACTGTCTTGGCGCCTTTACTCGGCGCTTTTCTGCTGCCGTTGGCCGGTCGCTGGTCTGAGCGCATCCGCAATGCCCTGGCGCTTATTTTCGTCCTGGTTGCGCTTGGCATGGCGAGCCTGCTGGTCCCGGTAGTCACCGCCGGCACGACCGTTTCCGTCCAATTGGCCGGTTTTACGCTCTTTTACGCCGACACCCTGGCGGTGTTCATGGCCATCGCCTCCTCCCTGGTAGGAGCGGTCATTGTCCTCTATTCCTTCGGCTATATCAGCCATTATCCCTGGCGCAAAGAATACTATTTCATGGTGGTCCTCTTCCTGGGCGCCATGATGGGACTGGTTTTCGCCCGGAACCTTCTCATCCTTTACCTGTTCTGGGAAATCACGGCCATTGCCTGCTGGCGCCTAATCGGTTTTTTCAGGGAAAAGGACTATGTGCTTAAAGCCGACAAGGCCTTCCTCATCACTGTATTTGGCGCCTTGGTAATGCTGCTGGGCTTCATCATGATATATAGCCAGACGGGATCTTTCGACCTGGGTCAGATCCAAAAGTCCCTGCAGGGTAAGACTATTTCCAATCTGGCCGTTGTGCTGATCCTGTTCGGCATTCTATCCAAGTCGGCCACCGTGCCGCTGCATACCTGGCTGCCGGATGCCGGCGTGGCGCCCTCGCCCGTAACCGCACTCCTGCATGCCGCCGTTCTGGTTAAAATCGGCGTGTATGTATATGCCCGTTTATTCCTCACCGGCCTGGAAATCGAACCAATCTGGCACACCGTGGTCCCGGCCATCGCGGCGTTTAGCGCCCTCGTCTCCGCCGGCGCGGCCATGATCGAAACCAACCTTAAGCGTTTGATCGCGTATTCCACAATCAGCCAAATCGGCTTTATTTTCTTGGGACTTTCCATTGGCAACGAAATCGGCATCGCCGGCGGCTTGCTCTATATCCTCATGCATAGCATGGCCAAGGGCGGTCTCTTCCTCTGCGCCGGTATCGTCGAACAAAACGCCAAAACCAAGGATATGACGAAAATGGGCGGCCTGATCGCCACGATGCCTGTGACGGCCGTCGCCTTTCTGCTCTGCGCATTTTCGGTCATGGGTATTCCTCCGCTGGGCGGGTTCTTCAGCAAGTACATGGTCATTACCGGCGCAGTCACCAGCCACCAGATTGCCATATCCCTGGCTTTTCTGGTTGGCGCATTCATGACAATCATTTACCTGTTTCGCGCGTTCACGCTCGTATTCATGGGCGAATCGAAGCTTGCCCCGGGATTCCGTCCGGTCGAAGGTTCGCCGACCATGGTTTTCAGCGTCGCTTTCCTGGCGGTGCTGTCGGTTCTCAGCGGGCTGTTCATCAATTTTCCGTCGCAATTTGTTCAAACTGCCGTGCATCAGATGCTGGGATTGATTCATTAACCCGGCTGCGCTGACGGACAAGAACGCTGTTAATCGGATACGATCTGCAAATTATCGGTTGATGATAGGTAAGCCTCTCCCAGGGAGAGGGAAATTGTTCGAACGCCACTGATAAAATATTATGAGCATCGTTTATTTATTGGCTCCGATTGCGCTCCCCGTCGTGGCGGGGCTTGTCGCGCTGTTGTTCCGCCGCGCGCAAGGCCAGGTTTGCGCCTGGTTGTGCACGCTGGTGACGGCGCTCCAGTTGGCCGGCGCGGTGTATTTGTTCGGCAAGGAATCCAGTCTGACTTTGCCCTGGGGCGCCTTTGGCTTCGAGTTCGCCCTGCGGCTGTATCATTTCAGCGGTTTCATTCTGTTGGCCGCAGCGGGATTCGGTTTCCTGGCTTCCCTGTATTCGGCGGCCTTCATGACGGGCAAGCGTTTCCTGAACCAATACTACGCTTATTTTCTATTGACTTTGGGCCTGTTCAACGGCGCCATCCTGGCCGACAATCTGATAGTCATGCTCTTCTTCTGGGAAAGCTTGCTGCTCACCCTTTTCGGCATGATTATCATCGGCCGGCCCACCGCCTATAAAACCGCCGTCAAGGCCTTCATCATTTCGGGCGTCACCGACCTCTGCATGATGATCGGCATCGGGATGACCATTTATCTCGCCGGCACGATGACAATATCCCAGATCCATATGCAGCTGGGTTTCTGGAGCAGCGTGGCCTTTATCTTCCTGATGATCGGCGCAATTGCCAAGGCCGGCGCCATGCCCTTCCACAGCTGGATACCGGATGCCGCCGTCGATGCGCCCCTGCCCTTCATGGTCTTGGTGCCCACCGCCCTGGAAAAGCTGCTGGGCATTTATTTCCTGACGCGCATCTCGCTGGACCTTTTCGCGCTGACCCCCTTGTCCTGGCTCTCGCCCCTGCTGATGGTCATCGGCTGCATCACGATCATCCTGGCCGACATGATGGCTTTGATCCAACGCGACTTCAAACGCATGCTGGCTTTCTCCAGCGTCAGCCAGGTGGGTTACATGATCCTGGGCATCGGCACGGCCGTTCCGGCGGGCATCGTCGGCGGATTGTTCCACCTGATCAACCATGCCCTGTATAAAAGCTGCCTGTTCTTCTCGGGCGGCGCCGTTGAAAAGCAGGCCGGCACAACCGACCTGGCCAAGCTCGGCGGACTGCGGGCGCAAATGCCGATAACCTTCATCTGCTTTATCGTGGCCGCCGCCGCCATTTCCGGCGTGCCGCCTTTCAACGGATTTTTTTCCAAGGAAATGATTTATGACGGCGCATTGGAACGGCACTGGCTGTTTTACGCCGCCGCCCTGCTGGGCTCCTTTTTCACGATCGCCTCCGTCCTGAAACTGGGCCATGCGACTTTCTTCGGCAAGCCTGCCGCCGACCATTCCAAGGTTCGCGAAGCGCCTTCGGCCATGCTGGTGCCGATGATTATTCTGGCCGCATTCTGCATCGTTTTCGGCATTTGGAATCCCCTGCCGCTGAATCACCTGATCCAGCCGATTCTCGGCGAGGCTCGCCTGGAAGGCCATTCGTTCGCCGGCTGGCCCGCCAACATGCTTATCGTGTTATTGACCGTCGGTGTCCTGGTCATCGCGATCCTTAATCACCGCTGGGGCGTGAAACGCTCCGGGAGCGGCGCAGGCGCCGCCGATCACATCTATAACGCCCCGATCCTGCACCCGCTCTTCGAAAAGGCGGAACGTGGTTTGTTCGATCCCTACGAAATCGGACTGAAGATTGTCCGCTTCATCGCCCTGATTGCTTGGAGAATTGACCGGGGAATCGATTACTTCTACAACACCATTGCCGTAAAGACGACCTATGCCCTGACTGCCGGCATCCGCAAAGTCCATACGGGCAGTTTATTCGCCTATTTATCGTGGTCACTGGTGGGCCTGATTGTAATTATTGTGCTGATCATGGGAGGAAACTGACGTGCCCGTGTTGCTCATTATCGTTCCATTGCTGGCCATGCTGGCGCTGAATTTGCCCTGGATGCGCCTGATGAACCGGCTGGCATTGTGGGTTGGCCTGGGCTTGTGCCTGGTCCAGGCTTTTCTGGTGCTCCTCGGTTCGGCTTCTTTCTGGAAAGCGCCTTCCCCTTGGTTCAGCCGCCTTCTGCTCTTCGAGCCCTCGGTGGATTATCTCTCACTGGTAATGTTCCTGGCCATCGCCCTTGTGGGCGCCGCCGCCTTGATGGTCTGCCGCTATTCCATCCGCACTACGGACAACGCGGCGGACTACGGCAACAGACGGTTCCTGGCGGTCAATCTCGTGATCCTGGCCATGGCAGGCATGAACGGCGTCGTGCTCGCCAGCGATTTGTTTTCGTTATACGTCTTCCTGGAAATCACGGCGGTAGCCTCTTATATTCTGATCGCGTTTGAAAAAGGGCGGGATGCGTTTGAAGGCGCGTTCAAGTACCTGATCATGTCCGCGGTGGCCACGGCCTTGATCTTGTCGGCAATCGCCCTGCTGTTGCTGACGGCCGGCGACCTGGCATATGCGAACATCAAGTTGGCCATCAAGGCCGCACCCCACAGTGGCATCGTCCTGACGGCCATCGCCATGCTGCTGGTCGGACTGTTCATCAAGGGCGGGCTGATTCCCTTCCATGGCTGGCTGCCGGACGCCTACTCGTCGGCGCCGGCGGGTGTTTCCGTCCTGCTGGCCGGCATTGTCACCAAGACCACGGGCGTTTATACGCTGCTCCGAATCGTGATCTCCGTCTTCGGCGGAGTCAACCACTCGCTGGAAAACCTGCTGTTGTTTGTCGGCACAGCCTCAATGCTGGTCGGAGCGCTGGCCGCCCTCGGGCAGAGCGATTTCAAGCGCATGCTGGCCTTCTCCAGTATCAGTCAGGTCGGCTACATGATCCTGGGGGTCGGCACCGGGGCCGTGATCGGCATTGCCGGCTCGATTTTCCACTTGTTCAACCACGCCATTTTCAAATCGCTCCTGTTCGTGAATGCCGCCGCGGTGGAACAACAGTCCGGCACCCGCAACATGAACCGGATGGGCGGCTTCGCCGAGAAAATGCCGCTGACCGGTTGCACCTCGGCGATTGCGTTCCTTTCCACGGCGGGAATTCCGCCCCTGGCTGGTTTCTGGAGCAAGCTGATCATTGTCGTCGCCCTGTGGCTGACCGGCCATTACGTTTACGCCAGCCTGGCCATCCTCGCCAGCCTGCTGACCCTGGCGTATTTTCTTTCCATGCAGCGGCGCGTGTTTTTCGGGAAACTGGCGGCGGAATTCGAGAGCCTCAAGGAAGCCAATGCGTGGATTTTGATTCCAGCCTGCGCGCTGGCCTTGATTACGATCGGCGTCGGTATCTGCGTTCCCTGGCTGTTTAATACATTTCTGCTTCCCATTGGGAGTTTGCTATGATTTTCGATGGTCCTTATTTGGCGCTTTTGGTCCTCCTTATACTTGGCGGGATCTGGACGGTTATGATGCCCAACCTGCTGAAGTCGGCAATTGGACTGGCCGTAACCAGTGCGGTCCTGGCGCTCCTGCTGTTCCGCATGGGAGGTCCGCTGGCAGGGGTCTTCGAGCTTTCGGTCTGTGCCGGCCTGATTACGGTTGTGTTCAGCGGCGTAATCAGCCTGACGGTCCCGCTGAAAGGCGCCGCGGCCCAGGAACGCGAGCAAAACCGGCTGAAACGCTTCATCAGTTTGCCGGTCCTGGTCATCGTCGCCGGATTGATCATGTATGCCCTGCACCCCCACTTGGATGCGCTGCCGCCGGATAGCGTAACAACCGATGTGCGCCACGTGCTCTGGAATGTCAGGCGCTTCGATCTCGTGGGCCAGATTTTGATTATCCTGGGTGGTGTCTTCGGGGTCGTGATTTTACTCAAGGAAAGGGCTGCGGCCAAGGAGGGACCGAAATCATGATCGCCAACGCTCAAACCATTTTTACCACCGGCATCATTGCCATTGTCATGCTTGCGGTCACGGCGCTCTATTGTATTCTTTTCAGCCGCAACTTGATCCGGATACTGATCGGGCTGGAGCTGCTGACCAAGGCCGTCACCCTGCTGATCGCCCTGGTGGGATATGTCACCAACCAAATGGCGCTGGCCCAGACCTTGATCATCACGCTGATTGTGATCGAAGTTGTCGTCATCGCCGTGGCGGCCGGCATTATCCTCGGCGCCCAGCGGCACAATCAATCGCTGGATGTCCGGACCTTGCGGAATTTGAAGGGATGATTCAATGGCCGGCGGATCAAGGACAATGTCCGATCCGGGAATTAAGCGGGGCGGCCCAAGGCCGCAGATTTATGGCGTCCGGAATTGCCGCGGGCACAAAACCGGTTAGTACGTGTTTGAAAAAGGAAGCGCACAAATGAGTTCATGGTTATTATCGCCGCCGGTCGCCTTTCTGCTGATGCTGGGCATCGTGCTGATCGTGCTGCGGGTGATGTCGATTTTCTCCTGCCCGTCAAAGGGCGGCGCCATTGGCGGCAAGCGCAAGGCCTACGCCTGCGGCGAGAACATGAGGGAAAACCAGGGCCAGCCCAACTACAGCCAGTTTTTCCCCTTCGCGTTTTTCTTTACGATCATGCACGTGCTGGCGCTCATTGTGGCGACCATTCCAGTCCACGACTGGCCGGCGGTTCAGATCGCCATAGGTTATTTGATCTGCTCGCTAATCGGATTGTTCATCCTGTTCAGGAGATAGGCTTTCATGAAGTGGTTTCAAAAAATGATAACGTGGGCCCGGATCAAGTCGCCCTGGGTCATTCATTTCAACACCGGCGCCTGCAATGCCTGCGACATTGAGATTGTGGCCTCGCTGACGCCGCGCTATGATATCGAAAGATTCGGCATTCTTTTGAAAGGCACACCCCGGCATGCGGATGTCCTTTTGTGCTCCGGGCCGGTGACCCGCCAGATCCAGGACCGTCTGGTCAGGATCTACGAGCAGATGGCGGAGCCCAAATTCGTCGTCGCCGTGGGAACCTGTGCCTGCTCGGGCGGCGTATTCAAGGGCTGCTATAACGTCAAGGGGGGCATCGATTCGATGATTCCGGTTTCAGCTTATATCCCCGGCTGCCCGGCGCGGCCCGAGGCAATTATCGACGGGGTCGTCAAACTGTTGGCCAGCCTGGAGGACAACAAACCGGCACCGAAGACTGAACCTAAAAAAACGGTGGAATCTCCATGATTAATGTCAACACAGTCATGAAGGAGCTGATGGAACAATTCGGCTTCACCACGGACCAGATCCATATGCCGCGCATGCGCCGTGTTTCTCTGGAAGTGCCTTACGTTCAGTTTCGGCCGGTCCTGGAATTTTGCGTTAATAAGCTGCAATTCCGGCACCTGTGCACAATTACCGGGCTGGACGAAGGCGAAACGCTGGCTTTTATCTATCACATCGCGCATCCGGACGGCACCGTCTTCAACCTTAAGACGCGTGTGCCCAGGACTGCCCCGGTGCTGCAAACGATTACGGATATTTTTCCGGACGGCATAGGTTATGAACGCGAACTGGTTGATTTGCTGGGCGCTCAGGTGGAAGGATTGCCCCCCGGCAATCGCTATCCCCTGCCCGACAACTGGCCGGCCGGCCAATACCCGCTGCGCAAGGATTGGAAGGCCGAGACGCTGAATGATATGAAATAGAGGACGCCGATCCGCCAGGCGGAATATAAATAATTGCCGCTTACGGGAGTAAAAAACCATGGCTAACGTGAAAATTCCAATAGGCCCGCAGCACCCGGCGCTGAAAGAACCGGAAAGTTTCAGCATCACGCTGAACGGGGAAACGATCATCAGCATGGATGTGCGCCTGGGCTACAATCATCGCGGCATCGAGAAAGCCTGCGAGGAACGCAATTATTTCCAGGCTATGTACCTTATCGAACGGGTCTGCGGCATCTGCTCCCATTCGCATTCGACCTGTTTCATCCAGGCTGTGGAGGAAATTGCCGGCCTGACCGTGCCGCCGCGCGCTTTGTATATCCGCACCATCGTTGCCGAGTTGGAGCGTATCCACAGTCATCTGCTCTGGCTGGGCGTGGCCGGCCATGAAATCGGTTTCGATACCCTGCTCATGTATTCCTGGCGCGACCGCGAGATCGTCATGGACTCTCTGGCGGCTCTGACGGGCAACCGGGTCAACTACGGGATCAATACCATCGGCGGCGTGCGCCGGGATATTACCCGTGAACAGCTGGACGACCTGCTGAAGACCATGGATGCGCTCGAGGAACGCACCAAATATTACATCGAAGTCGCCTCGCAGGAGATTACGGTGATCAAACGGCTCTCCGGCGTGGGCTATCTTTCGCACGAGGATGCCCTCAAGCTGGGCACTGTCGGCCCCACCGGGCGAGCTTCCAACATCGACATCGATGTCCGCAGGGATGACCCCTACCTGGCCTACAAGGATGTCGAGTTCAAGGTTATCACTGATACGCATAACGACGTCTTTGGACGCACTCTCGTGCGCGTGGGCGAGTTAATGCAGTGCTATAAAATTATCCGCCAGCTCGTCGCCAAAATACCGGATGGTCCCGTAACGGTGAAGGCGCCCAGAAAAATTCCGGCGGGCGAAGCGTTGAGCCGCTACGAGGCGCCACGGGGCGAGGACGTCCATTACGTCAAGGCCAATGGCACCGACAAGCCCGAGCGCGTAAAAATCCGGGCGCCAACGCTGGCCAACCTGCAATCGGTGGCCAAAATGATGGAAAATAACCGCCTGGCCGATGTGCCGATCATTATCGCGGCCATCGATCCGTGCTTCTCCTGCACCGACCGCATGGTCCGGGTCACGCATGCGGACCATGGCCGCCCGGAAACGCTCTCCTGGCAGGCGTTGCACGCCTATAGCCTGGACTGGCACCGGAAGCAGGGCATTGATTTTGAATCCTTGAACGCCAAATTACGGAAGAAATTGAAGTAGACACACGACGGGATAAAGGGCTTATATGTCCGCGGCGGCAACACCGCGGCTGCCGCAAGAGGCCATGCCGTCACCGGAGCGGCTTAAGAACATTGAATTTCTTTAACATCAAATCGGGTTGGATCTATGGCATTGTTTAACCTTTTAATCTTTCCGGGCTTTCTCTTCCTGTGCCTTTTCGGGTTGGTCATGGAATTCGTGGATCGCAAACTCTATGCCCGGATGCAGAGCCGCATCGGCCCACCCTGGTTCCAGCCGTTAGCCGACTTCATCAAGCTGGCGGCCAAGGAAGATGTCATTCCGGAGGAAGCGGATTCGCTCATGTTCCGCCTGATGCCGGCCTTCGCGATGACCGCGGTGGTTACGGCCTTTTTTTATATTCCCGTATGGGGCTCGCAGGCGCTGTATGCCTTCAACGGCGACTTGATTGTCGTGATTTACCTGCTGACGATCCCCACCCTGTCGTTCTTCCTGGCCGGCTGGCATTCCAGCTCGCTGTTTTCCATGATCGGCGCAACGCGCACCCTGACCCAGCTCTTTGCCTATGAAGTTCCGCTGTTCATGGCCGTCCTGGCGCCGGCCATTTTGGCCAACACCTGGTCGCTCAGCGCGTTGAACGCGTTTTATAACGTGCATCCGGCCTATGCCGCATTCAACATCATCGGCTTTATCGTGGCGCTCATTGCGCTCCAGGGCAAGCTTGAACGGGTCCCATTCGACATGCCCGAAGCCGAGACCGAGATCGTGGGCGGCACCTTCACGGAATATACCGGGCGGTTTCTGGCGATATTCCGCCTGACCATCGATATCGAAGCGGTTGTCGGCGCCTCCTTGATTGCCGCCGTATTTCTGCCATTCGGATTCGGAATGGGGGTCATTGGAGGCTTCGTGATTTACTTGGTCAAAGTGCTGCTCATCATCGCCCTGCTGGCGCTCCTGCGGACGGTCCTGGCGCGGCTGCGCATCGAACAGATGGTGATCTTCTGCTGGAAAATCGTGGCGCCCGCCGCCCTGCTTCAACTGCTCATCAACCTGATTCTCAGCGGAGTGCTCCGACAATGATTAAACCTGGAAAAATGACCCGCGAAGTCCTTACCGCCCTTTTCCGCAAGCCGGTTACGGTATTGTACCCCTGCGTTACGGTCAAAATGCCCGACCGGTTCCGCGGCAAGATCAAGTTCACCGCCGCCAAGTGTGTCGGATGCAAATTGTGCATGCGGGACTGCCCGACGAATGCAATTACGATTACCAAGGTCGGGGAGAAGCAATTTCAAGCCGTATTCGATCTCGACAAATGCATCTATTGCGCCCAATGCGTGGACACTTGTCCCAGAAAAGCCTTGGAAACGACGCCCGAATTCGAACTGGCCCAACTCCAACGTTCCAAACTGAAAGTGACGTTTCATGCCCAACCCCCCCCCCAGCCGACCCGGCGGCAGTCACTGAGCGCCTTGCTGCAAGCCAGCCTGAGACCGGCGCATAAACTTGTCGTCGTTGGGATTGGATCCGATTTGCGCGGCGACGACGTCGCCGGCCTTCTGGTTCTCCATGAATTGGAGCGCAGCTTGGCCGGGTCTGGTCCCAAAAACATCCACCTGATAAATGGCGGCACTGCGCCGGAAAACCTGACCGGCGAAATTGTCCGGCTGCAGCCTTCGCACATTCTTCTAGTGGATGCGGCCTGCATGGGTTTGAAAACCGGCGCCGCAGCGCTGCTCGATATAAAGACCGTCGCCGGCATGTCCTGTTCCTCGCACGTCCTGCCGCTGAACATCCTGGCCGACTACTTGAAGCAGTCCCTGCCCTGTGAAGTCATCATCCTGGGCATCCAGCCCAGTACCACTGAGTTCGGCCTGTCCCATTCCAAAGCTATCGACCGGACCGCCCAACGGGTTGCACGCCTGATTCTGGATGCCGCGCCGCTGGACACGGTCAAAAGCACCTGAACAAGGTCTTCGTTGGCTGTCCGACGACGACTCCAGCGAATCTTCGTGATGTTTTAAAAACCTTCTTCCTCGGAAGAGAGCGGGGCAAAATAAATGTTGGCTTGTCATTATCCAGGCGACACGCACCTCACTTGGTTTCCCCGTCCTACCCAAAATAATCCCAGGAAGCTGCTGACAACATAATTCCAAAAGACTTTGGAGATGCCGATTGACAGCCCCCCCGCAGACGTGATAGCGTTCTACGCAATTCGTCAAAATCCCCATTTATTTTCGTTCCGCTTTTTTTCGGGGCGTAGCGCAGACTGGTAGCGCGTTTGCTTGGGGTGCAAAAGGTC
>CAZTWL010000029.1:0-46979 GCA_964617825.1 uncultured Verrucomicrobiota bacterium | reverse complement strand
CCGAGATAGGCGAGCAGAACCATGCCCGTCAAGCCCACATCCTCATTGGCCAGATCGCCGGCCCCACCACATTCCTTGAGTGTCTTGAACCCGTCGACATCCCATCGGCCATCATCGCTCTGTGCGCGGCTCATCCACATCAAGGCCTGCTCGACAGCTTCTTCGGTTTGCGCCGTCCCGCCCAGTTCCTTGATGAACTGCCTGCGTTTCTCCGGCTTGCGCATCTTGTAGATGGCCTTATCCGAAACAAAGTCCGGGTTCGGTGTCGTTCCCACCGAAAGGAATGAACGACGCGCACCTTGTCCAGCAGTTGAAGCGGATATGTCAGTCGCCACCCGCTCCTTGGTTTTGCCCGCGCCCAGGCTGAGATCCATCCGGGAGGGATCACGCCCGTCAGCAGCGCTCATCGTAAGTTCCCCCAGTCCGCCGCCACCCTGGGGTTCGAACATTAACACGTCGGCAGCGCCGGCCTTTGCGACCTGCAGATCCCTGCCCCCAACCGGGCCACTGCCTGCTTCCGCCGTCCCGCCCGCAGCCGAACCACCCCGCATTACTGTTGGCGCCACCAACGCAGGCCCGCTTGAATCAGATGCGCTGGCGGAAGTGTTCAAGGCCGCAAGCGATTCCGTCCCAGCCGGCGACGAGGCCGTTGCCCCGCCGGCCACGGAAAGATCGGATTGATCCAGCAGGATCCCCGCCGGCGCAGGCGACAAACCGCCAGCCGATTGGCCGCCGGCAGCAATCACCGGCGCCATAAAACGCTTGCCCTCTATTCCTGAAGCCACGGCTTCACCGCCAGCTTTACCCAACGCAAGCTCAGCCTGCCCCCGGCCACCTTCCCCATCCCCGCCGGCCGGCAGCCGGCCCCCGTCGTCCTGCGAACTCTCAACGTTAATCCGACCGGCCAAAGCCTTCGCATCGCCACCCACCAACGCCAAAGATGCAGCTGTTTCAACCTGCTCCCCTCCGGGAACAGCCGAACTCGTTGCGCGCGGCACGGCGCCACCGTCCCCCTGCCCCAGGAAAGAATTCTGACTAACCGGAAGATCGGAACGCCCTGTCGGTGACGGACGCGCAATACCACCGGCCTCAGACGGACTACCGGCATACTTTGTCCTCGCACTGCCCAGTGCAACAGGCCGAATGTCCGCCCCCTCGCCCGACAAACCGCCGCGCGCAACGCCGGCCACGGCCTGCGCCGGCGCGCCTATATCCGCCAAGCCATATCCGCCCTGGTTCCCGACACCGTCCTGCGCGCCGGCCAGCTGCTCTTTGATTGCAGCGCTGGTGGATTCCATTGCCGGGCGCGCCGCCGATGATCCCTCAACCAAGGTCCCGCCGACCTCCTGAATCCCGGCAGCACGCTGCGGCGCAATACGGATTGGCGCAACCTGGGCACGGCCTAATTCGCCGCCTGCTTTTACAGCGGCCAGATCGGATGGCCTCAGCTTTTCCGCAGTCGCGCCGCCTGTCCTCCGATCGTCTGTCACCAGTTTCATTTTCGGAGAAAGATTTCCAAGGGACGATAATCCTGGCCGCGCCTGGTCGGCTCCGTTCCGCACCGCGGACACATCAGAAACAACCTCCTGGAGAGCAGGAACTTTGGAGATCGGTCCGGCAAACCCTTCGCCACCAAGCCCAATCCGAACCGGATCCTTGGCTGGGGCAGCATCCTGGATTGCCGCACGCGGTTTGCCGCCAGCCGCATTCACTCCGGCCATTGCGCCTATTTCTCTGGCTATTGCCAGCTCACGCTGACCGGCCGAGGCGAGTGATGGAACCTGCCGCGCCTTACCTGGGTTGACGGAAGCGATCAGCGGCTGGACATCGCCCATCCGCACCGGTTCCTGAGGCAGTGCGGCCGCCACGATTTCAGGAGCAAGCGCCCCCACATCGTTCTTTTTGCGTTCAAAACGGCCAGGATTCCCGGCAGCTAGACTTTCCGCCGACATCCTGGGCTGATCAGCGGACTTCGTCGCCACTGTCATCCGCTGCGCAGAAGTTCGCGGCGTGCCGCCCGCAAGCCTGTCCAACTTCACGTCGACACTCGGCTGGGCCAGGGCTACGCGCTCGTCCTTGACGGAATCGCGGGCATCCGATATTTCCCTGACTGTCAATGCCAGTCGATCCACAGTGGACTTGGCGGCCACAGGCTGAATCGCATCCTTGACTTCCGGCTGACGCAACTCCACGGCAACAAGATCTATCTTTGCCTGCGCAGGCAACTGCGACGGGTCCTTCAGCCTGGCCCGGGCAGCGCTCGGTTTTAATACCGGCTGCGGCCTGGACGCTTGGGCAACAGCCCCGACAGCAAACTGCTTATTTCGCGTTACTGGTTCCAGCTGTTCGGCTTCGAGGGCACGCTGGTTATTTTTCGGGATCGAAAGCTTGAAGGCCGCAACCTTGATCGGACTGCTCGGCACAACCGACAGCGGATCATTCACGTTTTGCTTCGGCGAGGTTACCGCGGGAGTCTTGATCGACCCATGCCTCACATTCCGCGCTTCGGGTTCCCGCAGGGCCACTTGCACCTTTGCAATCATCTCTTTGACCGGATCGTTTCGAGCAGCCCGACCGGCCGACAGACGCGCATGCGTATCCGCCAGTTCGGTCTTCAGCGGTTCGCTACGGACGCTTTGACGCACCACGGACTCCCTGATGGAAGGCGCTCCGATCTCAAACTTGCGGGCAACTTTTCGCGGTACGTCATCAAACTCCGCCTTTTGAATCGTCACGACGCTGAACAAGGACAGCGAAAGCAGATGCAATATCAGGCTAAGCGCCAGGCAGACCGCCAGAAGCTCGGGGCGGTGGCGGCGCTTCAACAAGACAACCAGCATAAGGGCGCCGATGGTCAGGCAAATGGAAATCTTGAGCAACGGATAATCGAAGGCTGGCCAGACGGCGGCCACCCATGGTGAAATCGTCGGGTTGGGCGCAGCCGCCCAAAGCTGCCCGGGCAAGCAAGCCCAGGCCGCCGCTATGCACGGCGCCAACAAGTGCCGATTACAAGAAACGGGCCGTGCATCCATAGACCACCAACCTCCTATGTGTCCAACTTGCGCGTTGTGAGGTAGGTATGCTCGACGCCGTGTTTTTCACACAGATCCAGGATGTTAACGGCAAACTGCAGGATGGTCTCCCGGTCACCACGGATAACCACGGATTGATGCGGATCGACCTTGACAGCACTTCCCAGCAAACGGTCAATGTCTTCGATGGTGCGCGGCGTGCCTCCTATCGAAAAGAGGCCTCCACGCGTGACATTGACCACAATCTCCATGGGCACTTCCGTGATGGGACGCGCATCGCGACTCGTCGGGGGACGCACGCGAACGTCACGTTCGATGTCGGCAAACTTCGTCGCCATCATGAAGAAAATGAGAAGGAACATCATCGTGTCAATCATTGGGACAACGTTAATCCCAAAAAAATCCTGCGGCAAACGCTTGATTCTCATCGTGTTTCCCCGGGTGGAATATCGGCGAACAATTTATCCATAAGTTCCACGGCCACGTCATCAATATTGCCCACGAGCTTGTCCACTTGCTCCTGATAGTAGAAGTAGAGCGCCATTGAAGGAATGGCGATCGAGATGCCGACCGCCGTCGCAACGAGCGCCTCATAGATACCGGCGGCCAGCAGTTCGGTCCTGCCCAGCGCTTCCGAACTCGTCGCCACCGTCATAAAGGAGCGCATTAGTCCGGTGACCGTGCCCAGCAACCCCAGCAGCGGCGAAATACTGGCTACGCTTGAGAGCACCTTATTGTTCCTTTGCATCCGGGAAACTTCTTTCGCTCCCGCATCTTCAATCGCCTTTTCCAGCTCCAAAACCGGGCGACCCACCCTGCGCAAACCTGCCTTGATAATTCGGCCCATGGGGCTGTTGTTAGCCTGAATCTCATCCAGGAGCCGCCGGCGAACCGCGGGATCGCTGGAAGCGGATGCTTCCTTAATTTTACGCGTGATCTCGGGAGGGATCACCTTATTGCGCCGCAAACTGACGTACCGTTCGATCCAGAAGGTCACCATCAGAATGCTGCACAAATACAAGGGATACATAACCGGACCGCCCCGCTGGAGAAGTTCCAGGAGGTTATGTCCGCCAGTAGGCCCAACCAGCGAGCCCTGCGGGCGTTCCAGAGGCGGGTTTGCCGCGGTTTGCGCAGACGGCGCATTCTGCGCCATACACAACGAGGTCAAGGCAAAGCCAAATGCAGCCAAAGCCACCCACACGAACAAGCGCTTACGCATGATAAACTCCTCCATATATCCGATTATGAAAACTATCGCCAGGCAACGCCGCTGAAGCTACTTCAGTCTCCCATCCGCCAGTTCCGCCCACTTGGTTCCCTTATATTTCTCGGCGACTTCCCGATAGGCCTTGAGGGCCTCCTCCTTATTGCCGAGCGCCTCGCAGCACTTGCCACTTTCGAACATCGCCGCGGCAACCCATTCCCTGGCATCCGGGTAGAGAGCCTGGACGCGAAGATAGGCAAGCCCAGCCCCTTTGAAATCCCCGCGGGCCTGCAGCACCTGGCCGACATAAAACTGCGCTTGGGCGGCGAGATCCGACCGGGTAAGGACCGCCACGTTGCCGAAGCGCTCCAAGGCCGCATCATACTCCTTGAGGTCATATTTTGCCCGGCCGAGCAGGAAATTGGCCTGCGCCGCAGAGGGATGTTTTTCGTTTTGCTCAAGCCACGCGTCCAAGATCTGCGCCGCTTCGACCGGCTGATTCAAAGCCAGCTTCGCTTCACCCAGGCCAAGACTGGCCTCCGGCAGGCACTTGAAACCTGCATACTTTGAATTCTTGACCAACTCCTCGAAACGCTTGCACGCCAGCTCCGGTTCCCCGGCCTTGGCATACGACTGGCCAGCCTGGAATAAAGCATCCGGAACCAGTTCGCTGCCGCCGAAATCCTGGCACAACTTGTCGAACTCGGCAGCGGCCTCCTTATATTTATGCGTCAGCCAGTAACACCATCCGATGCGGTAGATGGCCTTGTCGCCAAGCCGCTGGTCCTTCGACAGGGCGAGAACTTTCGAATACATCTCGCGGGCAGCATCCAAGCGTTCTGCCGCCTCGTTTGGCGGCTGCGGCGGAACAGGTTCCTTGTACTTCGCCTCCGCGAGATAGAATTGCGCGTCAACCGCCAGCGGATCGTTCGGGAATCTGTCAGTCAAGGCCTGAAATGCTGCCAGCGATTCGCCATCCTGGCCGGATTCCCGCCAGGACCATCCCAATTCGTAGAACATCCGGGCCTGGTCTTTGTCCGCAGCAAAGTCGTCAATCACCGCTTGAAAAGTCTTGGCGGCCTCCACCCACTTCTTCTGCTCCTGCAGACATGTGCCGGTCATAATCAGGGAGGCCCGCGCCAGCTCGTGCTTCGGCCACGCCGCCAGCAGCGCGCGGAACACCTGTTCCGCCTCCGCCCATTTCACCAGCTTCATCAGGCTGGTCCCCTTGCGGTAGAGAGCCTGCGGGATGAGATCGGAATTTTTGAACTTATCGGCAATCTGTCCGAAGCTCTCCGCGGCCATGGCCCATTCGCCCTTGTCATAGTGGCATAAGGCCGCGCCGAACAGGGCATAGGGACTCAATTCATCCGGCGGCTGGCGCTCCGCCACCTTCATGTAGTTCTCGATGGCCTGGTCATACTGCTTGAAATCGTAACAGCACTCGGCCAACTGATACTGGGCCTGCGACAGCAACTCGCTCTTGGGATACTCTCGGAGCAAACGCGCAAAAGATGCCATCGCATCTTTAGGCTGATTCTGTTTTGACTGGGCGATGGCCAGCTTGAGCAGCGCATCATCGCCAAAGCGCCCCGCGTCGCCGGACTGCAGATAAGCCGTAAAGGGCTGAACCGCTTCCGGATATTTTTTCAGCTCAAAGCAACACACGCCTTTCAGATAATTACCCTCACCCGCGACCGTTTTTCCCGCCGCGGAGCCATCCACCTTGGCCAGTTCTTCCAACGCGTCAGAATAGCGCTTGGCATACCGATGAATCCATGCCAAGCGAAAATGCGCGCGCGCGGCCAGATCCTTGGGTATGCCCTTCTGGTCCAGGAAATCCTTGTACTGCCCCGCCGCCCGATTGTAGTCCTTCTGGAGAAAACGGTTTTCGGCACTGAGAAACATTACCTGCGGGACCAGGTCGTTGCTTGCATAAGTCTTCAGGAACTCGGCGCAGACCTCATCCGCTGGCGCGTATTTTTCAGCCCGGTGCAACGCCACGGCAGACGAATAAAGCGCGCGAGGGGATTGCTCGGACTTGGGACTGCCCTGCGCATAGGCGCGGAAGGCCTCGGCCGCGGCTTCATGTTTGTTCAAGGCCAGGCGCGCATCCGCAAGACCGAGCTGCATGTCGCCCAAGAGCGCGGACTTGGGGAAGGACTGCATCGTAGCTGTAAAGCTCAACTCCGCATCGGCGTAGCGGGCCGACTTCAAGAGGCTCATGCCGATCCAATAGGCAGCCTCGTCAGCGAGTTCCTTTTTCGCTTCCGCCATCGGCTTAAGCTTTGCTATAGCCTTCGCATAGTCGCCCGCATCGAAGAGAAGCGTTCCTGAATACAAACGGGCCTTTGGGCTGCGGGCACTGTCCGGAAAGCGTTCGGACATCTCCGCGAAAGCCGCGGAAGCGTCCTTGAGTTTTCCCGCCTTGTGTAACGCCAAACCACGCTCGAACGCAGCCGTGTCGGCAAAATCACTCTTGCCTTCGGCAACCGCCTTATAAACAGCGGCGGCTTCGCCAAAGGCGCCCTGCCGGTAGAGGGACTGGGCCTGGCGGAACTTGGCCTCGGCCTGCAGTTTGCTGCCAGGGTACTGATCCAGAAAGTCCTGGAAAGATTTCCGGGCAGCGGCAAAGTTTTCCTGATTGAACTGCGCCAGGGCCGCATAGAACGCGCTGCGCTCCACCAGATCCAGGAACGCATCGCCGGCCTTGATGCCCGCTTTGTCCAGCTTCACCAGCATTTCTCCGGTGGCGGGCACCTTCGTCGCCGGCTTGCCCGGGACCGTATACTTTGCCAGAAACGCCTGTAGCAGCGGTTCCGCATCCTTGGATTTGCCCATACTGATCAGGCAGGCGCCCTCCCGGGCCAGCGCCCAGTCCGCCAGATAGTGATCCGGGAAACGGGAACGCAGCTCCCCAAAGAGCTTTTGCGCATCTGCAAACTGATTCAACCCGATCCGCGCCTGCCCCAGCTGGAAGAGAACTTCCGGCATTTGGGCGAAAGTGGGGGACTGGACACGGAGGCTTTCATACTGTTCCGCTGCATCCTTGAAGTTGTCCTGATGGAAGAACGATTGCGCCAGCCCAAACCGCGCGTCGGGCGCCTTCGCATGATCGGCGTAGTTCTTCAGGAAGCCCTGGTACGACTCTGTGGCCATCGCATACTTGCCGCTGTTGTAGAGCCATGCGGCGAAGTTGTAGTCGTCAATGGCCTTGGGATCCTCTGCGGCTTGAAGCTGGAAGGAGAGCAGACCCGCCATTATTACGCCCGCCATGAGAACTGCCTGGGCCCAACTTTTGAATTTCATAGTATCGCATCCTCCGATTGTACACGCATCGTATGCCTGAATTTATGTGAGGAATAATACTGGCTATATTTTCGCGATCCATGTAACCTATTTTCTAGTTGCCGTTATGTAAAGCATTCATTTTTCACCAACTTTCCAAAGAAAGGCATAATATGATAAATATTCACCGCCTTGCGAGCCTTGTTATTGCGGGCATGGTCCTCTCGGGAACGTCCGGAAAGCTTTGGGCCCAGTCCGCCCCAGCCGAATCCTCCGCCGGCAAAGATGCGCCCTGGCAGATCAGTATCGGCGGCGGATACATCTGTTATGAAGGGGACGAAGCCACCAAGGACGGCGGCTTCGGCTTGTTACGCGTAGGTTATGACTACACACCATCCTGGACCTTCCGTGGCGAAATTTCGTATTTTCCGGAGTTGAAGGCCAATACCGTGTATGATTACGACACGGGAACGCCGGTGCCCCGACCAGGACTGCACGGTGATTCAACCTGGGCCATCGGACTGGCCGGCGATGCGCTTTTTCACCTTAACGCCGCAGCAGACCGGCGCTGGGATCCTTACCTGGTTGGCGGACTGGGCCTGCTGTATTATGAAAAAATTCGCGAGTGGCGCAGTCCGACGGATGTCCCGGTGCGGGCGGGCGCCGGGCTGGCTTATCATTTCACAGCCGCATGGGCGCTGAATGTCGATTTAATGGGACAGATGACGATTGACAAGCAGGAATTCAACTTCATTCCCAGCGCGGGCATCGTGTGGAGTCCGGCGGGCCGGCAGCCGTCCCGCTCAGCCGCTTGGTCCCTCGTGGCGCCCAAAGATCAAACTGCCAAGTCCACCCAGAATTTGACGCCGTCTTTGTCGACGGCGGAAGATCTGCGGATATTCAAACTCGACATTAGTTCCACGGAAGGCAAATGGCATGAGAATGTCTCGGAACTCGACGCCATCGCGAAGATCATCCAGGCAAATCCTGATTCTGAAATCTGGATCGAGGGTCACATTGATCAACAGCCAAACGTCTCCGATCAGGATGCCCGGAAAATTACCGAAAAGCGAGCGGAGGATGTCCGAAATTACTTCGTGCAGAACCATCACATCTCCAAAAAACGCTTTGTAGTCACCGGTTATGGTTATTCACGTCCGATGACGCCGAACGATCCCGTGAACGGCAATCCCGAAAACCGGCGCATAGTGATCCGCATCCGCGCCTCGCGGACTGCTCCTTAGGCTGGTCCATCCAAAACAATTTAACCGCATCCGGCAAGCCGGTCATTCCGAATGCAGACCGGAATCGCGTGCGGAGTCCTCGGATGGAAACTCCATGGCTGCGCTCGGAATGACAGGCTCATAAATAGATGGCACGATGCGCCCTTTCAGCCTGATCACCGACCTATCCCTGGACAGAACGCATACAAGCGGCATTATTTCTTGTAACCTAAGCGCGCCGGATTGATACTATTTACAGTATAGAACGTTGAACTAAACAGCTAAACCACGGAGGCAGGCAATGAGTACAAACAAGGGATTGAGCTACGCTTTGGCGATCGGCATTCTGGCAATGGGTGTGGCAGGGACGGCATGGGGTGGAACCAATGCTGCCGCCCAACGCCCGCACGAGGGCAAAGGCTTCGGCGGTCGATTCATGGCTGAGTTTGGGCAATTGAATCTCACGACCAACCAGCACGAACAAATTGCGGCCATCTTCCAACAAAACCAGGAATCCATAAAGACCGCCATGGCCAAGGTCCGAGAAACGCGCGAGGCGCTTAACCGCCAGCTCCAGATCGGGCCGTTCGACGAACAATCCGTGCGCGCCGCCTGCAAGCTGGCCGCCGCAGCGGACGAAGAAGCCGCCGTCCTGCGCGCCAGAATCGCCGGACAAATCCGCGCCGCGCTGACCGCCGACCAGCAGGCTGCATTGGACAAGATGCGGGCTGACGCCCTGAGCGCCATGCAAAAGCGATTTTCAAAGGAACACGGACGGATGGACAAACCCAGCGGGTATCCCAGCAAGCCATAATGGTCGGCAGATAATGACGGGAAAACGGGTTCACGATTCAACTGCATCAGGTTGCAGGGTTTGACGGATTGCGAGCAAGAATCCGGCCATGAACCGTTGAGCCGGGTCCCATGAGAACAGGCCATGAACAGTGCGGACGCGACAGACAGCGACCAGGCCATCATCGAATGCGTCCGCCATGGCAACATCGATGCCTTTGCCCGCTTATTGACGCGTTACCGGGCATGGGTTTTTGCCATCGTGCTCAAGCATGTCCCGACAAACCGCGCCGAGGAATTGGCCCACGATATTTTTGTCGAAGCTTATAAGGCCCTGCCAACCTACCGGGGCACCGCCGAGTTCCGGCACTGGCTGGCCGGCATTGCCGTGCGGCAGTGCTTTACATTCTGGCGCCGGGCAAGCCGCCACCCGGTGTGCTGCGTCCAGGACGATCTTTCGGTCGAAACGCAGGCGTGGCTGGACCAGGCCGGCCTGGCAGAATCCCAGAAACAATTTGACCGGGAGACATCCCGGCAGGCAACGCGCGAATTGCTGGATTATGCCCTCGCACAGTTAAGCGCGGAGGATCGGACCTTGGTGACCCTCCTGCATCTGGATGGTCAGCCTGTGCGCGAAGTCGCCAGACTGATGGAGTGGAGTCCAATTAACGTCAAAGTGCGCGCCCACCGGGCACGCCAGCGGATGCGGCAGATCATCGGTAAATTATTGAAACACGAGGAGGAGTCACGCCGTGAAACCCAATAAAACCGTGGATCGAATCGAACGCGCATTATGGAATACCGGTTGTTCACCCGAGTTATTTATCGGCGGAGCCAGCTGGGCAGAGGGCGTCATGGCGTCGATCCACAGCATCGGGCCACTGGCGCTTAACGAGCCAGGCGGACTCGATGAGCCTGTGCGGGCATGGCCCTGGGCAACGGCGATTGCCGCCTGCCTGGCCATTGGAATAGGCTTGTATGTATTCAACGACCTGAATACGGACACTGTTTTGGCCGGAATGCTTATGGACGATCCAGCCGGTTGGACGGTCAATATGCTGTTGTCGGAAATGTAAGCTTAATTTTTACAGAAGGAAGCATCCATGCACAAATGGAAAGTCATCCTCCGTTATGGTCTTTTTTTTATGCTGGGACTGGTGCTTGGCATGGCCGGCAGTCGCCTGGCCCACAAACACCGGTTCGCGCAAGCCATGCAAAACCGCCCGGCAATCCAGCGCCAGATGATGATGCGCCAGCTGACCCGAGGACTTAATCTCACCAAGTCCCAGCAAATCGAAATCGCGCCCATCATCGACGTCCAAATCAAGGCGTTTTCTGAAATGCGCGAACGGCACGAGCCTGAAATCCGGGCAATCTTCCAGCAAGCCCAGGAAGCGATTAAGCCGCACCTGCTGCCCGCGCAGCGGCAAAAACTGGACCAACTCATGGAACGCATGCAGAAACGCGGCCCCATGCATAGACCGCCGCCTCCCCCGCCTTAACGCTGGCGCTCATTCCGGCGTAGCACGCTCGACCGGGAGAAGTGTTGCCGCACATTAAAGTATTTACCCCAGACCGTCCCTGCGGTAGGATATCCGCGAATACAGACAGGGGCAAACCGATTGCAAACCAAACTAATTATTTCAAAGAACAGCGCATCGCTCATCCTGCCCGCGTATCGCGAGCACTGTCTTGTTTACCCGCTTGGCGCCGATGCGGCACAGCAACAGGCGCTCAGCAAAGAACAGGCAACCGTGATCAATCGATTCGTTTTTGGCGGAGGCGCACAGGAAATCCCCGACCGGCCGGCAAGGGAACAAAACACCTGGCCGACCTATTGGCTTTATCGCCATGACGGCGGCCAGACAGCAGCCAATGTTTACGCCGCTCAATTGACCGCCCTTGCCGGAATTGAAACCAGGCCCGTTATTGTCGACGGACAAAAGCGGGGGATTTTCTATGAGGATGCGGATGCCGCTTATTGCCGACTGGGAGGAATACTTCCGCCGGATGGCAAAGCTTCGCGCAGCGAACAAACCGCGGCTGTATTCTTGTTGATGCAACGGGCGCTGCAACAATGCGGGATGCAGTTCACAGACACGGTGCGCACATGGTTGTATTTGGACAAGCTGCTGGATTGGTATGCCGAGTTCAACAGTGTGCGAACCGGCTTTTTCAAGTCCGCCGGCATATTCGAGCATGTCGTTCCGGCAAGCACGGGAATTGGCATTGCCAATGCAGCCGGATGCGCTTTGTGCGCAGGGTTGATCGCCATCCGGCCGAAGAGCGGCAGGGTCAACATCCGGGAGGTTGCATCGCCGTTGCAATGCTCTGCACAGGAATACCGCAGCTCATTCAGCCGTGCACTTGAAGTTGCCCTCCCAACCCACCGCACGCTGTATATTTCGGGCACGGCAAGCATCGATTCCGCCGGCAACTCCGTTCATCAAGGAAACCCTGAAAAACAGATCGAGCGAACGCTGAAGGTTGTTGGCGCGTTATTGCAGTCGCGGGGCATGAGCTGGGAAGCGGCGTGTCGGGGCATTGTCTATTATACCGACCGGAACAATCACAGGCTGTTCATGGATTATTGCCGCGCACAGAAAATCCCGGAATTTCCTCTGGCGATTGCGCAGGCGGATGTGTGCCGACGCGACCTGTTGTTCGAGATCGAGCTGGATGCGGTCCAGGCCGGTTGAACCGCCCCACAACAGGCGCAAAATGCCGGGAACAATCCGCCGCAGATGAGATGACAACGATTCGGCAACACGGTATAATTGGGTCTGACGCTTGATTCGGATACCGAGCAGGAAGGGGCCAAGAAACATGGCAAGCACAAACAACGGTTTCACTTTAATTGAAATCCTGGTGGTGGTGCTGATCATCTCGATCCTGGCTGGAATCGTCGGGGTCGGCGTGCTCCGGCATCCGGGCGAAGCCAAAGTCACCGCAGCCACCCTCCAGATTAAGAATTTCAAAAGCGCCCTTCAGCTCTACCGCATGGAACAGAATCGGGTTCCAACCCAGCAACAGGGCCTGAATGCCCTGTGCGTCAAACCGACAATTGCGCCCATCCCCGAAAAATATCCGGAAGAGGGCTACTTGGACAGCCGCAAGCTACCGAAGGATCCATGGAACCGCGATTACTTATATTTGGCGCCTGGGCGCAGTAATGAAGCCTTCGAAGTGCTCTCCTATGGCAGCGACGGCGAACCGGGCGGCACGGGAACGGCCGCCGATCTTTCCAGTTCCGACATGTAGGCAGCAAGCTACCGCCGGAAGGCGGCCGCGCGGATAATTCGTCCAAACTGGTTCTGTCTAGGCAAGTTATGCAGTCGTACAGCATTCGCGCCAAACCGAACACTGAACACCTGACAATATCTTTATGCCTCAGGGATTCACATTGATTGAAGCGCTGGTTGCCTTGGTCATAATCGTCCTGGTCGCCACCGCGGCGCTGGAAACGCAGATGACCACCCTCAAGCTGGAACAGGCGGCGAGGGAAACACAGATATTGCGTTTTGCGATCAGCCGAACGCTGAGCGAAAGCCGCATTACACCTGTGGAGACGCTGCTGGCCGGCCGGCAGTTCACAAACGGCGCAATTCACGTCAAAGCGTCCGCCCTGCTCCTCCCGGACAAACCGGCGCCAACCCAGTGGCTAAAGTGGGAATTAGGCTGCATCAACCGCCCCAGTCTGCACGCCGAAATCTTTACGCGGCCAAATGAGCAGTGAGGTGACGCCCCTTGCGGTTATTCACTTCCTGAGCATCAAACCGGAAAAACAGCTGTTTCAGGACTTGACCTAAACCGAGCCCCCGGGCAGCTTGGGCGGAACAATAATTACTGGCAGCCTGCGATAGCACAGCGCCAGAACGAGACTCCCCGTTCCCGCGCAGACAATCAGGAACCAGAAGATAATGCCCAGCAACCCGGCGCTGGTGCTGATGTAGAGCAACAACAACCCAAACGCAAACGCCCAAACAAAACGAATGCGCCGAAGCCCGAACAACCCGAGGTGTCCAAGATACACGGCCACCACCAGTTTGCTTAAATAAATCAGAATCACCAGGGCCATCACAACCAGCAGGCTGAACGGCAATCCTACAAGGGAAATGGCCGACAACAGGCAAACCATGGGCGTCAGGGCCAATACAAAAAAACCTACCAGCAGGCATTTCCAGAAAGAGTTCGTCAGATGCGCCACCGCCTGCTGGCTGACATGCGGGAAAAGCCAGAAAAATATAGCGCCGACAAACAGCGCTGCGGCAAAAAGCCAGAACTGAACGAACATCGATTGCAATGGCGCAAACGCTCCGCCAGCCGTAGCGGCCGTCACGGGTTCACGGATCAGTTGGCCGGCAAGTTTGACGTCTTTGTCCAGAACCAATTCGGTTGCCGAACGATATACCAGGTTGCCGCCAATAGTGGTACCAGGCAGGACGACGATATCCTGGCCGATCACATGGACATTGGTGGCACAGGTCCCCGACAGGGTAACGTTCTGCCCAAACATAGTCAACTTGCCCCGGACCGATCCCTCCGCAACGAGATTCTCGCCCATCAGCCAGGCATCGTCATCCAATTGCGAGGTCCGGGTCAAATGGACGGCCGAGCCCAGCAGCAAGGCGCCCCGCGCAATAGATCCGCTGACTGTCACCGTCCTGGCCAGGAGCCGCGCGTGATCCCGGACCTTGCCGCTCACATCGACGATGTTTCCCAAAGCCCAAACATCATTCATGCACTCGCCGGCAAGCATAACGGCGCCGTTTGTCCCATCCGCCTTTATCGTATCCGACGCCCCCAAAAGGAACAAATCGTCCTGCGCCTGGCCTGCCAGCGTAATGCGACCGGCCGAGAGCCAGAGTTCCGCCGGAAGCGTTGCGTTGGTTGCCAATGTATACTGGTTGGTCTGGATAAATTCCATGGCCGCGCCCGGCGACAGCAGCCCAAACCACAAGACCATGGCAACCCCAATGAATATTCTGCTTTGTATCATCCTATATTCCTATCGCAAATTTGTCCGTAAAGAAAAGGCCCGAATCCATGGAGCGAGTGTCCTTTTTTTAAATGGCAGTGTCAACATTGATCAGCTGCCCCGAGCAAGCCAAAGAATAACCCACCCGGTGAACGGCTGATAAGCACTCGCTTTTTCAGGCGCGCCGCCATATAAACGAATCACTGGTGTCCCATAGGGACGCCGGGGGCTGTTGGCTATAGGCTGTCGTCCGCAGGCTCGAACAGACAAAATGCAAATACACCAAACCGGAACTCTGATTTTGGCGTTTGTCCGATTATTATTTGTTTTTGCGCATGTTTCCCTACAGTCCCCGGTCATCAGCCTTCCGGAGCATGCTGTAGAATGCTAATATAAACGAAAGATTAGTTACAAGCATTACAGACCGCCACAGGGAGATTAACCATGTCCGTTCAGGATGTATGCCTGCAGCCGCAAGGCGACTATCTGGTCGCCCGTGTTACGGTCGAAACCATCGGATTTGCGCCCGCGAGCCGGGGCAGAACTGCCATGACCCGTCGCAGCCGGCTGCGCGAATGCCAGCCTTAAACCACCGTCGAGCCGCCGCGCAGGTCGGGGCGCCCCACCACGGAAGGGATCAAGCCCAACGTTACGGTCATCAACACGATCAATACCGCATACACCATCAGCACCGCATCGTAAGCGCTGAGGGATTCGCGCGCCAGCGTCCAGGATTCGGCAAAAATTCCCAGCCTGATACCCCAGGCCCCCAAGAGCCCCGACAACGCCGCGCCGGCCACTGTCATCGTGGTGCAGATTGAAGTTGAAAGGGATTTGCGCACCGCCGGGATCAAGGCCAGCATTTCCGTTGCGAAGGCGATCGATCCCGCCGCCGCCAGACAACCAAACATCGCATGGATCGTCGCCAGCAGAACAATGGGCGGCAGAAACAAACTATCGCGCATGACGAACGACATCAAGGCAATCCCGTACCCGAAATGACAAATTAAAAAGACCGGCTTGGTTCCGATCCGGTCCACCGCTTTGCCGCCAAAAAAATAGCCGATCACCGATCCAACCATCGACATGTTGGCCAATATCATTACCTTGCTGTCGCCCATCTCCAAAACCTGTTTTTCCACCAAGCCGAACATCGTCAAACATCCGCCGGTAAAAAGGGCAATGATAAAGAGATAGGCGCAAAATGGCAGATAGCCCGTGCTCCGCAGGATGGCCCCGAAATCCCGGGGCAAATCTTTTGTCGAACATGTCGCTCGCTCCAATTCGGGAATTTGCGCAAAATAGATACCCCAGGGCAGAATCGAAATCCCGAGAACAATCAACACCCCGGTCAGCAAAGGCAAGGAAGTTTCCTTGGGCAGCAAGAGGGCAATCAAACCGGCGAGCAGCACCGCGCACACCTGCCAGGCAACGCGCATCGCTCCAAAAAATCGGCCGCGATAAAAGGCCGGGACTATCGGGGCCAGAAGGGCATACCATGGCCCCATCTGGCCAGCCTGGCCAATCCCGAGCAACGCAATTCCCAAGCTTAAAAAGACAACCGCCATCCCCGCCGACACCAAGGCAGCCAAAGGGATAAAAACGAACCCAAAGCCGCACAGCGCAATCCCCCACAGGGTAATCCGCCGTTTCCCATAGACATCCGCAAGATGCGCACATGGAATCAGGGCAAATGCCAGCAGGGCGTTGCACAACGACAGCAGCACCAGGATGGTAGTGCCGCCCATTTTCAGCGCGGTCATATAGACCAGCAGCAGCCCGTTGGTTAAAATTGACGTGGAAAACACTTTATAGCAAGTGCCGATAGTGGCGGCCCGCATTCCTTTGCGAGACACCTCGGAAATAAATTCGCCGGCAGACTGTGCCTGTTCGTTGGCTGGAGCCATTGGTGTCGTCATTTGCCCTCTTTTGGCCGAAGCGCCCCGCAAGCATCGGCTGCCGCACGGAAGGCACGGAAGTTCGCTTGCGAGGTATCGGGCGTAATTTCGCAGCCGGCGGAAATGATGCAACGCCCCTTTGCCTGCCACTGACACTCCTGTGCGCTCTTCAGGATCTCGTCCGGTGTGCCGTCCTGGATCACGCTCACCGGGTCGGTTTTACCGGACAGCACCTGGTTCGGACCAAGCAGCGGCGCGAACTCGGCCATATCGGGCACGAGATGATCGACGTCCACGATATCCGCCCGGGTCCGGATCATGTCGGGCATGATCGCTTTCGTATTGCCGCAGATATGCAATTTGGCCTTTGCGCCCAAATGGTGGATGTGTTGTACCATGCGCTGCTCGCCGTCCCAGGCAAACCGGCGGTACAAATCGGGTCCAATCTGCGAGCAAAAGGCGTCACCGATCCCAATGGCGTGCGCGCCGGCTTCCACTTGGCGCGTAATAAAATCCAGCGCGCAATTCACAATGACATCAATCGCTCGCCTAACGGTATCAGGATCATCGATGAAATCCATGGCCGCGCTGGACACGCCACGCAGGTCGGCATACTCGGCCACCGGTCCCTCCACCCAGCCGACAATAAAGTAACGATCACCGACACGCCGCTTGAATTCGCTGATTTCCGCAATTCGGTTGATCGTGCGTGGGTGATCATTGGTACGGAAAGGCTGAAGCCGACCGACCGCGGCAAGGTCGGCAAGGTGCCCGCTGCGGTCAATCGGAAGGTCATCCGCGGGATATTCGATTTGCAGGCCGAAGGCCGAGGCCTCGCAGTAGGCATCGGACATGACGGTAACCCAGTCAAGGTCAAATTCGTCCGCACACCGGATCATGGCACCGCACTTTTTACGGTAGTCCAGGCAAAAGTCACGATATTTCACGCCAGCGTAGCGCGCAGCCCACCGCATGATGATGGGGTGAAAGGGAGGCCGATCAACCGTTTGTCCATTGAGAAAATCAAGCGTCCGTTGTAAACCGGTCATGAGTCTTGCTCCAATCCCGCATTCAACGCCAACGTTGATGCACACCGCGATTGTTATGCAAATCTTGTTATTGTAAAGCTCGAAATATAAGTTATCCTTGATCACATATTTCGCTGGCCAAGAACGGCAATGTCCATGCATGCAACTTTAAGGTTGTCCGCCAATGATATATTGAGGAGTCATCCATTCCATGTCCGCCATGAACCCCGTTGATTTGACGCAACACCTCGTCGCGCTGAAAACCATGAACCCGCCGGGACAGGAACGCACCTGCGCAAAGTTCCTCGGCGGCCTGCTCGAAAAAGCCGGATTCAAAACCAGGTACCTGGAATTTGCCGACGAACGCACGAGCCTGATCGCCTGGATTGACGACCGCGCATGGTCCGCGGGACCGGACCAGCAGCGTCCGATTTGTTTCACCGGCCACATGGATACCGTCCCGCTCGGGAGCACACCCTGGCGCCACGATCCATTTCAAGGAGACATCGAGGACGACAAACTCTATGGTCTGGGCGCATCCGACATGAAAGGCGGCGTGGCCGCCATGGTGACAGCCGCCGTACGGGCCGCCGGCGCTTCCCACGGCAAAGCCAACGTGATGCTTATCCTGACCGCCGGGGAAGAGGCCGGCTGTCAGGGCGCCGCCTTTCTGGCTCAGCCCGAGCAACATTTGCCACCGGTCGGCGCCCTGGTGGTTGGCGAACCCACCTTGAACTACCCGTGCATCGCCCACAAAGGCGTAATCTGGCTGGAGGCACAGGCGGACGGAATATCGGCGCACGCCTCCGTACCGGATAATGGCGTCAACGCAATTTACAAGGCCGCCCGGGCAATTCTGCGTTTACAGGCCTTGTCTTTCTCAACCCCAAGCAGCCCCCTTCTGGGGGCGCCCACCCTGAATATCGGCAAGATCAACGGAGGCAACGCCATCAATATCGTACCGGAGCGCGCAACATTCACCGTGGATATCCGGACCATACCCGGTCAGAAGCATGCAGACATCTATCATCAGGTTGAAGATTGCTTGGGAACCGATGCGCACATCAGCAAACGGCTCGACGATTGCATACCGGTCGCAACCGATCCCGATCACCCCTGGATTCATGATATTTTTGGGATCATGGAACCGATTTTGAAAATTCGCCCCGAACCGCGCGGCATCAATTATTTTACGGACGCATCCGCATTGGTTTCCGTGCTGGGCAACCCGCCGGTGATTATTCTCGGCCCGGGCGACCTGGCCAGGATTCACAAGACCGACGAATATTGCCTCGTATCCAAGATTGAAGCCGCCGAAGAAGCCTACTACCAGATCATGATGCAATGGAACCGGCGCTGACAAACATTGCCCGGTTAAAAGCCCCTCGCCTTGGGCCTCCCAAGGGATGGCGCGCTCTTATTAATCGGTAATTCGCGGACCGCATGCTTGCGGCACATCGCGCCTTTTAAGCACGACATTCTTTTTGCTTTGTTTGTCCTAATTTGATATGTTCAAACCAACTGGGTTTGGATTTTGGCTCTTTCCAGACCTTCTGGATGGATTTATGGAAACAGTGTGTTTTTATATCTTCGGCCGGCCGATCTACTGGTACGGCATCATGATCGCCGCTGCGTTCCTGGCATGCATTACGCACCTTTCCGTGCTGGGCCGCCGGGAAGGACACTCCTATGCCTTCGTTTCGGATCTTGTATTCTGGATCATGGTGGCGGGGATCATCGGCGCCCGCATCGCCTATGTGCTGGCGAATCTCAGCTATTACATCAAAGCCCCGGCCCTGATCGTCCGCGTGGACCAGGGCGGACTGATTTACTATGGCGGTTTTATCGGGGCAACGCTGGCCGCCGTAATTTATGCCCGCGTCAAACGCGTGCCCTTGCGGCCTTTTGCGGACTTCGTCATTACCGCCCTGCCGCTGGGCCAGGCAATTGGCCGGATCGGCTGCTTTTTGAACGGTTGCTGCTACGGCACGCCGGGAGCTATGCCGTGGTCCGTTGTCGTTGACGGTGTAGAACGCCACCCCACCCCGCTCTATGAAACATTTTTCTGTCTGGCGCTTTACGGCATCCTGGTGTGGTATTATCGCCAACGACCGCGCAGCGGCAGAGTCTTCGCTCTCTACCTGATTCTTTATCCTTTGGGCCGCTTCCTGCTGGAATTCTGGCGCGGAGACGAACGATTGCACTGGCTGGGCATGAATGTGGCGCAGGAACTCAGCCTGGGCTTGTTGGCAATCGGCTTGCTGGCCTGGTTCCTGTTGCCGAAAGCAAGTGAAGAACCTATCGCGAAACGTTGAGCACACGAGAACCAAAGGCCTGGCGTCCGCCTTCGAATCGATCACGCAGGACAAATTCTTCTGCCCATTAACCATTTCCGCCGGGGGCGGTCAGCCTCTGGCGGGGACCAACGATCATTAGCCATGAACACGCACACCTTCATTGTCTCCGAGAATGAAGCCGGGACACGACTGGATGCCTGGTTGACCCACCAAGCCATTGCCTGTCAGGCAACGGCTTTGTCGCGCGCAAGAATTCAGGCGCTGATCCATGAAGGGCGCGTAACCGTCAACGGCCGGATCCTCAAGGACCATTACAAGATCCGCTCCGGCGACAGTATTACGCTGGCCATCCCTCCTCCGATTGCCACGGCTTTGATCCCGCAAGCTATCCCTCTGGATATTCTCTATGAGGATGCCGACCTGCTCGTCCTGAACAAGCCCGCTGGACTGGTGGTGCATCCGGCCGCAGGCCATGCCTCGGGAACTTTGGTCAACGCACTGCTGCATCACTGCGACAGTTTGACCTCTATCGGCGGCGAGCAGCGACCGGGAATTGTCCACCGCCTGGACCGCGATACCAGCGGGGTCATGGTCGTGGCGAAAAGCGACCGCGCTTTGGCCGGACTGGTCAACCAATTCAAACAGCGAACAATCCACAAGCACTATATTGCCATCGTCTGGGGTCAACCCATCCCGGCACGCGGCACGATCGAAACGCTGATAGGCCGCCATCGCGTGGACCGCAAAAAAATGGCGGTTCAGTCCAAAACCGGCCGCGCGGCGATCACCCATTACGAAATCAGCGAGCGCTTCAAGGATTTTTCCCTGGTCCGGATCCGTCTTGAAACCGGCCGTACGCACCAAATCCGGGTTCATATGGCACATCGCGGCCACCCGATCGTCGGCGACGCCCAATACGGAAGCAGATCGATCCGTTTACTGCCGGCGCCGGTTGGGCGCCAGATGCTCCATGCCGAAACACTGGCCTTCACGCATCCGGTCACCGGCAATCCGTTAACTTTTGCAGCTCCCTGGCCGGACGACTTTAACGCCCTGGTCGCGGCTTTGCGCAAATTATCATCGCAGCCAAAAGAAAACCAACTGCGGATAAACACCGGGCAGCAACGTTAACCGCCGATTTGGCAACAATGGGCCACCCTTGTTGCCGGCAAATATTTTTGTCAAGCGGCGCTTATCTACGGTAATAATTCATACAGAACAACGATCATGATTGCATCCATTTCAAACATGATGGCGGCCGAAACACCCTGGTTCTGGTTCGGGATCGATGCCGTCCTGCACATTGTGGCATTCCTGATGGTTGTTTACAGCTGCCTGCATACCCGCCGCGAGTCGACTTCGGCGCTGCTGTGGATATTCGTCGCCTGGGCGTTCCCGCTGATCGGCCCGCTCCTGTTCCTGCTCTTCGGCATCAACCGCGTATCGCGCAAAGCCTGGCATAAACAGCGGATCGACAATGAGTTTTTGTCCGAGCGCTTGTCGCGCGAGAGCGCATCACTGCCCCTGGTCTACTGGCGTGCCGTCCATGAATCACTGGCCGTCGAGCCGACCGACCCAACGGCGCAATCTCTGAACAAAACCTTGGACCCCGTTCTTTCCGACTACCCGCTGCTGGGCGGCAATACGCTCGAACCTCTGGTGGATGGCGACAACGCCTACCCGCAAATGCTGGATGCCATCCGCCGCGCGCGCCACCATGTCCACCTGCAAACCTTTATCGTCTGGAACGACGCCATTAGCCGCGAGTTCCTCGACCTGCTTGCTGAAAAGGCCCGGCAAGGCGTAACCGTGCGATTTATGTTCGACAGCTTTGGTTCGATGGGCGCGGTTCTCAGCCCGCTCTTCCTGCGCTATCGCCACGTTCCAAACATGCAGATCATCGGCTGGACACAAACCAATGTATTGAAGCGCCTGGTTCAGTTCAACCTGCGCAACCACCGCAAGATCATGGTCGTGGATGGCGAAATCGCCTTCATGGGCGGCATCAATTTGCGACAGGAAAACCTGTCCCGCCCGGGTGTCCCGGCTATTCGCGACTATCATGTCGCCATCCGCGGCCCGATCGTCCAGGAACTCCAGTATTCCTTCCTGCGCGACTGGTATTTCATGACCGACGAAGACCCCGACGTTTTGCTGCAGCAGGCGCATTTTCCGCATTTGCCGGCAGTGGGTACGGCCATGGTCCGCGTAGTCAACAGCGGTCCGACGCCGGACGAAATGGAAGTAATTTCCCAGGTGTTTTTCGAATGCCTGGTGGCGGCCCGGCGGCAACTGATCGTGGTAACGCCCTACTTTGTGCCCCCGCGCGACATTCTTCAGGCCTTATGCTCCGCCGCCCGGCGCGGGGTTGATGTCCGGCTGATTGTGCCCGGTACGAACAACCACCTGTATGCGGGGCTGGCAGGACAATCATTGTACGAGGATATTTTGAAATCTGGCGTGCGGGTCTTCCAACGGCGCGCGCCTTTCATGCACGCCAAAGCCCTGATCGTTGACGACACGCTGGCCATGGTCGGCAGCGCCAATCTGGACGTGCGTAGTTTGCGGCTGAATTATGAAAGCAACCTGATCGTCTATAACCCCGGCTTCATCAGTTCCCTGAAACAGATTGTGTTAAAAGACCAGGCCCATAGCGACGAACTGAACCTTAACGCCTGGCAATCCCGTCCCACGTCTCAACGCCTCCTGGAAAATGCCTGCTACCTGCTGATGCCGATGTTGTAGGGCCCAGATAAAGGCAGGCGGCGATTGCCGCGACCTTAGCGCAAAGAACATCTTGAGCCATTTGCCCATTGAATATATACTTGCCGCATTCATTCGGACACTTGGAATCGAACCAGGCCAAAACATATGAAAAGGACTTTATGAAAAACATCATTTGCGGATTCTGCGCAATCGCCTTGGCGGCAACGGCGGCAACGACGGCAACGGCGGCGCCGATACAGTCATTGGTTAATGATGAAGAAGCAAACTGGGGCTTCTATATGCGCCCCGAGTTAAAAATCACGCAGATCAAAAGCCAAACCACGGAACTGGCCGGCGGCAGTCTGGGAACATCGGTCGGTCGCGCGCTTTATCTGGGTGTAGGCGGCTATACGCTCATCAACAGCGTCAGCGCCGATGCGGAAAACGTGGATCTCAAAGCTTTCGACATCTGGTATGCAGGCGCGCACGCCGATTACACGCTATTCAGCACCGAGCTCTTCCACGGATCCCTGAGCGGGTTCATCGGCGGCGGTCAGGTTAACAACAGCGCCACAATCGCCGGGAACGACAGCGCCAACATTTTCGTCGCCGAGCCGGATCTCAACATGGAGTTTAACCTGACCAGCACACTGGAACTTGGCGTCGGCATCGGCTACCGGTTCGTCAACGGATCGGATCTGGACGATCTTTCCAACTCCGATCTGAGCAGCTGGGTCGGCACGATTTTCTTCCGCTGGACCGAAGGTTAGCCAGCTCCGATACTCGCGGACAGGGCAAATCACTCCTCCGCCGTATCGTCGCCCTTCTGCTCACCGAACCGGCAAATCCCGCGTTTGGACTGTTCGATAAATTCGCAAAATTCGAGGACAGCCCCAGTGGGCAACTCGGCCCTGATTTTGGCCGTAGCCTGAGTCACGTTCAGGCCGGACTTGAACACGGTATTAAAGGCCCGTTTGATGGCCAGACGATCCTGCGGACCCAAGCCGGCGCGCCGCAAACCCACAATATTCATTCCCGCAATAAAGTTCACGCGGGAACTCCGGCAAGTACAAAAAGGCGGCAAATCCTTGCTGATCGCACTGCCGCCGGACATCATCGCCAGTCTGCCAATGCGACATAACTGATGGACAACCGCGTTGCCGCTGATAAATGCACGATCGCCAACTTCCACGTAGCCGGCCAAAAGAGCGCCGTTGGCCAAAATTACTTGATTGCCCAAGCGCACGTTGTGAGCCACATGGCTGTAGGCCATAAGGAAACATCCCTCGCCGATCACGGTTTCCGTCTCAGGCTTTGTGCCCCGGTGAATGGTAACTCCCTCCCGGATCGTGCAGTTGGCGCCAATGCGAACATAACTGACCGTGTCCGCCTTGAAAGCCAGATCCTGCGGCAGGTCGCCCAAAACCGCATGATCATGGATTGTGCATCCGGCGCCAATCGTCGTATATGGTAAGATGGTTACATGTGGCCCTATCCTTACGTTATCGCCGATCTTAACGTTAGCATCTATGACGCAAAACGGACCAACAGTGACATTGGCGCCCAACTCGGCTTTGGGATCAACGAGCGCGGTCGAATGAATATTCATGGTTCTTTCCCGGGAATTTTTTTAGGTTTGGTTAATGCGTCTATAAAAACACGATCAAAATTAATCTAGCGTCCAGCGTCCGCCTTACCCAGCCACAGGCGTCGGGCCATGCGACTGCCAATATGCGCGAACGGCCCCGGCAATATCAGCGACTGTCATCGCGGCATCCAAGGCCAGCCAGTCCACATTGCACTGATGGCGGAACCAAGTCATCTGGCGTTTGGCCAGCTGCCGCGTACGCACTGCTGTTCGCACCATGGCCTCGTCAAGCGAATATTGCGCACGTAAATATGCCTCGGCTTCCGCATAGCCGATCGCTCGCCGGGCCGTCGGCGCATCCGCAAACCCAGACTGCAGGAGGCGCTCAACTTCCGCCAGCAGCCCACCCGCGAAGATGGCCTGAACTCGGACTTGGATGCGATCATAGAGCTGGGGAAGGCTCCATTTCAAGCCAAGAATACGGGGACTTTCCACGGGCTTGCGCCAGTTGCCGCCAACAGACCCGGCGCCATCCGCCGGTATATCGCCGGCCAGCGCCATTTCCAGCGCACGCGTCAGCCGGCGTGGGTTGTGGGGGTCGGCCAGGGCGGCATACCGCTCGGGATCGATCTGGCGCAACCATGTCTGAAGCGCATCGACGCCTCCCGCCGCCAGGCGACGACCGGCCTCTTCCCTAATCGCCAACTGCGCGGGAGAATGGAGCGCCAACCCATCGATCAGACTCTTGATGTAAAGACCGGTCCCACCAACCACAATCAGAGGCGACAGTTTGCGCATAGCGGCATCATGCAACGCCTGCAAGGCCGCCGCCCGGTAGGCGCCGGCGCTGAATGGTTCGCGCGGCTCAACCAGATCCAGACCATAATAGCGCACCCGCGCGCGCTCAGCCGCAGTCGGCTTGGCCGTGCCGATATCCATCCCCCGGTAAACCAGCATGGCATCGGCCGAGAGGATGGCACCAGCATCCTGCTCGGCAAGGTGCTGGGCAACGGCGGATTTGCCGGAGGCCGTAGGGCCGACGAGAAACCAGGCCTGCAGCTTAGACGTTGGAATTTGTGCCGGCATGCGCCTCGTGAGCATGGGGGTCTGCGACCGGCTCGTTTTTCGGCAAGCGAACCGCGGACATCCATAAGGTCGAGACGGCATATATGCCCACACCGACGCAGATGGCGGCATCCGCCAGGTTGAAACAGGGCCAATGGTTAGCCGCCCAGTGAAAATCGAGAAAATCGGTGACCCAGCCCAATTTGATGCGATCAACCAGGTTCCCGACAATGCCGCCGATCATGCACCCGATCGCAAGCCGATGAACGCGACGGTCATCCACCAGCCAGCGATAAAACACAGCCATCAATATCAGGACCGCAAAAGACATCAGCACTAGCCATTCGTTCTGATGCTGGAGAATCCCCCAAACGGCGCCGGTATTACGCAGGTAGGTCAGATCGAACCATCCGGGAATGACGGGCCAGGATTCACCCAGCGAAAAACGCCGCAGAACCAGCAGCTTGCTCCACTGGTCCATGACGACAATCGCAAAACTCAGGAATAGTACCCGCATTATTCCTCTTCAGACGGCACTTCCGGCGCGGCCTTGTCGGCATTGGGAAACAAGGTGGCAGTCTCGAACGAACGGAATTTTTTGCGGCCGGTCTCCAACTTCGACTGACAAGCAATGCACATCCGTGAGTAAGGCAACGCAACGATGCGGGCTTTTTCAATCGGACCACCGCAATTTTCACAGGCGCCATACGTCCCCATTTTGATCCGGTTCAGGGCTTCGTCAATTTCGAAAACGATGTCCTGTTCCAAGCTGACGCGGTTGAGGGCAAAATCGCGGTCGAAATTGTCGGTGCCTTGCTCCTCGGAACGGAAATCCACTTCGGCATCCTTCTGGGTGCGGCTAAGATTATCGGCGGCAAGGAAATTGATCTGGCCGGTAATCCGCTCGCGCAGCCGCACAAGCTTTTCGCGCAGTTCGCGCTTGATTTCGGCGCTGAGGAACTTATTCCCCTTGCCGACCGTCGTCTCCAGTTTATCCACAACCACCGAAGGCGGCGGCTGAAAATGCGTTTTGCCTTTCGGGGCAGCTTTCTTTGCCGGCTTCGCCGCAGATTTGGTCTTTGCGATGACTTTTTTTGAAATTGAAGACTTTAGTGCGCGGACTGCTTTTTTGACTTTCGCCATGATTCACCTCGTAAGTCGCGCATAGCGCGGCTGAGCTTCAGGAACTCCATGCCTTCCCTCAAAGGTGTGTCATGCTAACAGTTTCGCCATGGTTGTCAATAGAAGGCTGTGTTTTTTTGTAAAGTCCTGATACACGGCGCAAAACAGCGCAAGACGTGGCTCATTCGCAGGCAATCCAATCGCCGGCGATGGCGGCCGGGACCAAGGACACCGGGCTTGCCACCGCTAACCAAAGCGGCGAACTCGGCCGTTCACGAGCATTAACGGTCAAAATGAACTGGACATATTTTTGGCCATAACCCAGAATCCAATCATGCGCGGCAGATAAAGCCTGACCATCAGGGAGGGTATATGGATTCTTTCCTTATGAATTTTTTCCTTTGTTTTATCCCACTCTTCACCGCAGTGGACGCCATCGGCACTCTGCCAATCTTGCTCAGTCTGACGGAGGGTCTGCCTCCCGAACGCATGAATAAAGTTATTGTCCAGTCGGTCATCACCGCCCTGGTGGTGGCCATCATTTTTGTGGTTGTCGGCAAATCGCTGTTGCATTATATGGGTATTTCGATCGGCGATTTTCTGATTGCCGGAGGGGTCTTGCTTTTCATCCTCTCGCTCAAGGAATTGGTCTCCTCGAACGGATCGAAAACGGAAAACGACGATCGCGACACGCTGGGCGTTGTTCCCCTCGGCGTTCCCCTGATCGTGGGGCCGGGAGTGCTCGCGGCCACACTTGTGCTGCAAGCCCAGTATGGCTTATTGATGACGATCCTGGCAACGGTGGCCAACATTGTCCTGGCCGGCCTCGTTTTCTGGCAAGCACGCTGGTTCGGGCGGATACTGGGCAAAGCCGGGTCAAAAGCCTTTTCCAAAATTGTCAGCCTGCTCTTGGCCGCTATCGCGATCATGTTCATTCGCAAGGGCATTATCGAATTGCTGGGCCAAGCCGGCATTAAATAGGCACCCCGGCGGCAGCTTATCGCGTCCCCAACCGTCGTCCGGCAAATTAACCATCATGCCCCTTGCCGGCTCAATCCACGGTTGCCGTACGCAGGATGCGATCGCACAGCGCGGAAAAGGCATAGCCGGCAACGCTGGCGGCCTTGGGCAGCAGGCTGGTTTCGGTAAAGCCCGGAATCGTGTTCAACTCCAGGACGTACATCCGGCCATCGGGGCTCATCCGTAAATCCACGCGCCCCATTCCGCGTCCGGCAAGCGCACGGTATGTCCGCGCGCTAAGATCCCGGCACAGCTGCGTAGCCGCGGCATCGATCGGCGCAGGCACCAGATATTCCGTGAGACCTTTGGTGTATTTCGCGCGATAATCGTAATTATTGTCTGGAGCGCGGATCTCAATCACCGGCAAGATTTCGTCATCCACTATGCCAACGGTCAGCTCCTTGCCGTCAATATAAGCTTCCACCAGCACCTCGCCGTTAAAATTCATGGAATCGGCCAGAGCCTCCGGCCAATCGGCTTCCGCGGCAACCTTGTGACAACCGAAACTTGACCCCTGGCGCAAAGGTTTGACCACGACCGGCAACGGTAAAGTGCGCGCCTGGCCGGGCCGCAAAATTTCAAATGCCGGCGTCGGAATACTCTGTTGAATCAATACCTGCTTGGATCGGGCCTTGTCGAATGCAATCCGGCTGGCTTCTGGCCGCGATCCGACATACGGCACCTTCTTGCGCGCCAAAATATCCTGCACCTGGCCATCTTCGCCAAATTCGCCGTGCATGGCAATAAACACGGCTTCAACCTGTGGCGGCAGATCGAAGCTCCGGCCCCTGACCTCGACTTCCACCACTTCATAACCGGCTTGGCGCAGACCCTCGCTCACTGCCCGCCCCGATCGCAACGAAACCTCCCGTTCCGAGGAAGGCCCGCCCATCAATACCGCTACCTGCCGAAATCCAGTTTTACTCAAGGCCCACTATCTCCTCTCTTAATTCAACCCCCGATCTTTCCCGTACCGCCTGCCGCATGGCTTCCAAAAGGGCGCGCACATCCGCGGCTGTAGCCCCGTGTTCCGTAACAATCACATTGGCATGCGCCTCCAATACGCGAGCTCCTCCAATTTGCCGGCCTTTAAGCCCCGCCTGTTCAAGCAGGCGCCCGGCAAAATCGCCTTCCGGATTCCTGAACACCGAACCGGCTGAATGCCAGTCACGCAACCAAACACGGCGTCTGCAAATGTCTTCCATACGGCCACGCACCGCCGGCCGACTTGAAACCGCCACATCGAATGCCGCCTCAACCACAACCTTGCCGGTCAGTGTCGGAGTGCTCACCAAAGCCGGGATATCGGCCCCAGGCGGCGTTCCGGCCAAGCCCGCACAATGGCGATAGCCGAATCCAAGCGCCGCCGCTTCCAGCACCTGCTCGGAACCATCCGGGGTGAGGCAACGAACCCAAATCACCCGCGACCCGATGCTCTCACCCCAGGCGCCGGCATTCATCCGCAGAGCCCCGCCTATGGTCCCCGGTATGCCCGTCAAAAACTCCAACCCGGAGAGGCCATCTTCGGCCATTCGATTTGTCAGCTCATGCAAGGACGTCCCCGCGCCAACAACCACCCGAAATGTCGGCACCCGCTCCAACCTGATTTGCCGGAACGCCAGGCGCACAACTACGCCGCGCAAGCCCAAGTCGCTAACCAGCACGTTGCTGCCCGCGCCCAGCAGAGTAACCGGCACCCGATTGGCATGGGTCCAGCGGAGCAATTTGGCCAAATCTTCTTCGTCGGCCAAGTCGGCAAAAATATCAGCGCTACCGCCCACACGCAAGGTGGTTCTTGCGGCCAGAGATACATTGCGCGTAATAACAGCGGACTTCCAGGGGATACGCTCCATGGCCGCGGCCCAGGTACGGGCCGGATCAAGTGCAACCAAACCGCGCGCCGCAAGTTCCTCGCGCGCCCAGCCGGCGATTCGTTCAACATCGCCCGCGCCCATTACCAGCAAGCCGTCGCCCGGTCGGAGCAAGCAACGCACATAGCCCCAAGCCCCGAGCAGAGAAGCGGCACAGAGTGTGCGGACTTTGCCAGCGCGCCGGATCTGCGCATAAAGATCCCAGACGGTTCCCCCCGCCACGATCGGTTCCGAAGCGGCGTAGACCGGGACAAGCACCAACTCATCGATGCCCACGAACACGGCGGCAAAGTCGGCGGCCAGCGCGCGCGTACGGCTGTAACGATGCGGCTGAAAAATGACCAGCCAGCGTTTCCGCTGCAGGCACGGGAGCGAGCGCAAGGTAGCCGCAATCTCCGTGGGATGATGCGCATAGTCTGAAATCACCAGGACATCGTCCTTGTCAATCACCCGCTCAAAACGCCGGCGCACCGGCTTAAAGTCCTGCAAACCAAGCCGCATGGCATCAAATTCGACGCCGAAGCCGGCATTCCGGCCGCAGGCAAAAGCGGCGGAACAGGCTGCCAGGCTATTCAATACATTATGACGCCCTGGCACCGGCAGGCAAATTAGGCCCATTCTCTGCGTGCCATGCCAGACTTCAAACGAAATACTTGCGGACGATTCCTCGATTTTCGCAGCGCGCCAATCAGCCGCCGGATCCAATCCGTAGGAAATTGCATTGGGCAGTTCGCGGCATAGTTTGCGCGCTTCCGGGTCGTCCGCGCAATAAACAATCGCGTGGCGAACCTGCCGAAGCATGGCGGCAAAACAAGCTCGCAGCGCAGCGATATCGGCAAAATGCTCGGCATGATCGAACTCGATATTCGTAACCACGGCAATATCTGGCGCGTAACCAGCCAAGGTGCCATCGCTCTCGTCGGCCTCCGCCACCAGATAGTCGTCCTTCCCTGCACCGGCCACGGCCCGTGCGCCGGTCACAACCGGGGTTTCGGTCACAGCAGGGGTTCCGGTCACAGCAGGGGTTCCGGTCACGCTTCCAAGCGCCGATTCGCCGCCAATGCAATAGGACGGATCGAGACCGGCTTGGCGGAGAATCCGCGTAAGCATGGCCGTCGTCGTCGTCTTACCGTGCGTGCCGCTGACAATGATCGATTTGAACCCGGCCAGGAGCGCGGCAAGCACCGTGCCACGCTGAAACACAGGCAGCTTTTGGCGCAATGCCGCCTGAATTTCAGGATGGTCCGGCCGGACAGCCGTTGTGCGCACGACCCAATCCACTCCGGAAAGATGGGCACAGTCATGCCCAAGCCGGACATCGATGCCGGCGGCAATGAGCCATTTCGACAGAGCATTGCTTTGCGTATCGCAACCCGAAACCCGCCAGCCTCTGTGTTTCAGCTGAAAGGCCACTCCCGCCATCCCTACCCCACAGATGCCGACAAAATGGACATGCCCCGGAGGGCCGGCAAGGATCTGGCGCACATTATTTAGATCATCGATCATAAAAGCATGGTAAAAATTCAATGGCCGAAAAATGCACCTTGCAACCCATGCCTCGCTGAGGCTGCGGCAAGACCGAGCCGGAACTGGTGCAAAACCTCGATTTTTTCTGCCATTTAGTTAACTGCCGCCCGTCCGCCGATTTCTTCCACCAACCCGGCCAGGGTGGAAGCCGGATCGTTCGTAATGCGCCGGAGCGCGGCCTCGCGCATATTCGCCAGCCGCGCCGGATTGCACATCAACCCGGCCACATAGCCAACGAGCCAATCCACAGTCAGAATTTGTTCATCGCAGATATCGGCTGATCCGGCCGAAGCAAGCGCATCGGCATTGGCCGTCTGGTGCTGATGAATGGCGAATGGATACGGCACCAGCAAAGCCGGAACCCCATAACACGACAGCTCTGCGCACGTCGAAGCGCCGCTCCGGCAGATGGCCAGCGAAGCCTGACGATAAGCCCTCGGCATTTCATGCAGGAAACCGAACACCGCATGGGGCACGCCGGCTTGACGATAGACCTCGCGAAGGGACGCCGCATCTGCCGGTCCAGCAAGGTGAATGACCTGAAGCGCTTGTCCTTCATTCTGCATGCGGACAATCGCTTGCGAAACGATTTCATTCAGCCGGTGCGCACCGCGACTGCCCCCCATGACCAGAAGGGTAAATTTGCCGGGGATGATGGCGGACCAATTGCCGATTGCCGATTGCCGATCACCGATCGCCGATGACGCATCATTAACCTGCCTCACCGGCATGCCGGTTACGACAAGCCGGCGGTGCGCGAGATGTTTCCGTGTTTCTTCGAATCCGACAGCCACGGCCTCCGCCCAACGGCCCAGGAATTTGATGGCCCGGCCGGGAACAACATTTGCCTCGTGCAGGACCACGGGGATCTTGAGCCAGCGCGCAGCAAGCACCGGGCCCACCGAGGCATAACTGCCCATGGCCAGAAGCACTTCGGGAGCGAAAGCGCGCATCGATTGGCGGCATTGCAACACGGCCTTCGCCAGGCGGAAGCATGTTGCCATGATTGCCTGCGGAGCATGTGAAGACACGCCGCGGGCATAAACGGTCACAATCGGGCCATCCCATCCGGCGGTGGCAAGATCTTCGCCCGGTTTGCCCGCCAGCCAGAGAACCACCGTATGCCCGCGCTGCCGCAAGGCTTCGGCCACCGCCAGGCCGGGGAAAATATGACCGCCTGTCCCTCCGCATGCTATTCCGATTTTCATAGTGTCTGATCCTGTTATCTGCTCCCCGCGCTCTGCGCAAACGCTTCCAGCATTTGACCGGCCAGCTGATCCAGCACGGAGTCCGGGGTAATCAGCGGCGGCATAAGATATACGACCGATCCCAGCGGCCTGATCAGGACCCCGCGAGACAACAGCCAGGCTGCCATCCGCCGGGCGCGTTCCGCGCCCGTCTGCCTGTTGCTATCGGCCAACTCGACGGCCGCCAGGAGTCCCAAGCCGCGAACATCGCGCACGCCGCTCAAACCGCGGAGCGGCGCCAAGGCGGCAAGCAGGCGCGCACCCGCCTCGCGGGCGTGTTCCACAATCCGGTCTTCATTGTAAATCTTCAAAGTTTCGAGCGCCACCGCCGCCGCCAGTGGATTGCCCGCAAAAGTATGGCCGTGATAAAAAGTATGGTCGACCGGCTGATCGGCGAAGGTTTCGTAAAGCGCCTCCCGCACAACTGTCGCGCTGATCGGCAGATAGCCGCCCGCCAAGCCCTTGCCAAGGCACACGATATCGGGATCGATCCCGGCATGTTCGAAGGCGAACATGCGTCCGGTGCGCCCGAACCCCATGGCAATTTCATCGACAATCAACAAAATATCGTGTTGCCGGCACAGCGCCGCCATTTTCGCCAAACAAGCCGGCGCATAGATTCGCATGCCGGCGGCGCCCTGGCACATCGACTCGACAATCACGGCGGCGATTTCCGATTTGTTCTTTTCAAGAATGTCCGCCATGGGCGCCAGGCATTCTTGCGCGCAGGCATCCGCGCACAAACCAAGATCGCAGGTCCCGCAACAGGGCGCAGGAACGCGGAATGCAGGGAAAAGCAAAGATTGGAACGGCGCATGAAATTCGGGCACATACCCGACCGATACGGCCCCCAGGGTATCGCCATGATAGGCATTCTCCAGCGATACGAATCGGCACCGCTCCGGCTGTCCGCGGTTATGCCAATACTGGACGGCAATTTTAAGCGCGGCTTCCACGGCGCTGGCGCCATCGCCCGAAAAGAAAAAGCGCCGGTTCCGGTCCGGGAACAACTCCGCCAAACGCCCAGCCAGCTCGATCGCTCCGGGATGCGAGAGATTCCCCAGGATACTGTGCTGCAGTTTCCGGGCCTGCACGGTCAGCGCGTCAACCAGGCGGGGATGACTGTGCCCCAAGTTACAGGCCCACCAGGATGAAATCGCATCCAGATAGCGACGCCCGTCGCTGTCAAAGAGATGGATGCCCTCCCCGCGGACCATGACCGGGAAGGCCTGTTCCCGCATGGCCGAATGCCGGGAATAGGGATGCCAGAGATGGCGCCGATCAAGTTCGCGATAGCTTTCCGTATTCATGGCAATTGCAACCATTTCATCCAGTTCGCGGCCGGCGGCAGACCGGCAGTCGCCGCGCGCTTAACCCGCGCGGCGCAGTGCGTTGACAAACCGGCAACATACGGCAACCGCCCAAGGATGCGCACCTTTCCCAAACGCGCAATGGTTTCGATATTATCCCGCGCGATATAGTCGGAACGCCCCGGCTGGGTCGCATTGAAGACCACGCCCAGAACGCGGACCGGCGCCTGCCGCAGGCTTTGCAAGGCCAGCAACGTGTGGTTGATGGTTCCCAATCCCAAGCGCGCCACCAACACCACGGGCAAAGCCAGCGCCGCCATCAAATCCAGCATCGTCCGGCTTCCCCGGATCGGCGCCAGGACGCCTCCGGCGCCTTCCACAACAACCAGCGCATGGCAGGCCTGCAACGAGCTTAAACAAGACTGAATGCGGCGTAAACTAATACCGTCGTTGGCCAGGGCCGCGGCCAGATGCGGCGAACACGCCCTGGCGAAACAACAGGGCGCCATGCGGGAATATTCCCGTGCACCCGGCTGCAGGCCGACGGCTGCCAGGGTGAAATCCAGATCGGGCGAACGCCAGCACCGGTTCCGCCGCGTGGCGCCGGTCTGAACCGGTTTCATCGGCACGGCATCCACGCCGCGCGCGCGCAGCACGGACAGCACGGCAGCGCTCACCAAGGTCTTGCCCACCCCCGTATCCGTTCCGGTAATAAAGATGCCATGGGCAGTCATAGTGTTTCTCCGCAAACCGTGATAATGTATTACAGGACACCTGATCATGCACGATAATATTTCGAACGCGGCTTGTAAACTTAGACTTAACTCGATAAGGTACACGTTGCCTTTGCGATAAAAACTTACATCCGCCACGGAACCGAAAGGACAAGATTATGACCGACAAAGACATGCTCTCCGAAATTTTTCGAATGCAGGCCGAATTGAATCGACGCATCGGCGTCGATACCTTGTACATGCCGGAAGCCGGCAAACCGGAATGGGTCCTCAACTACTGCCGGGCCATGAGCCAGGAAGTGGCGGAGTTGACCGACAGCGTGCCGTGGAAATGGTGGGCCAAGTACCAGAAATTCGACAAACAGAACGCACGCGTGGAAGTTGCCGACCTGTTTCATTTCCTGGTTTCGCTGGCCCAGGTATTGGACATGTCGGCCGAGGACATTTTCGAAGCCTACCGCAAGAAAAACGAGGTCAATTTCAAGCGCCAGGATTCCGGCTATACCGTCAAGAATGCCGACGACAGCAAGCACATTTGAAAAAGAAATTTCGCAGTCAAAACACCAAGGAATTAAAACCGATTCAGAAAAACGCAAAAAAATCGGACCAATTTGTTTGTCCCGTTTGACGTCATTTTATTCCCGAGATCTTGGAATCCGGGATTTTCGAAGTTTCAGGTATAGCGCAAGACTTCTTCGGCCGTGGTGTAGCCGTCCAGAACATTACGGATGCCGTCATCCCGCAGCAGGCGCATGCCGAGTTCCACGGCTTTGGAACGGATAACCAGGGTGGGTTTGCGCTCGTTGATCAACTCGCGGATGGGCTCCGTCACCGTCAGGTATTCCACCAGCGATTTGCGCCCGCGGTATCCGGCCTCATGGCATTCGGGGCAGCCCTTGCCGTAATAGAAAGGGCGACCGGACACGGCTTCTTCCGTCAGGTTAAGACGATCCAAAAGCGTCTTGTCGGGCATCAAGGGAGTCTTGCATTTCTGGCAGATGGTGCGCACCAGGCGCTGGGCCAAGACGGCCTCCAGTGTAGAAGAAATCAGGAAGGGTTCGACGTTCATATCGATCAAACGAGTCACGGCGCCGGCTGCGTCATTGGTATGCAGCGTACTGAGCACCAAATGGCCGGTCAGCGACGACTGGATGGCAATCTGGGCGGTCTCCAAGTCGCGAATTTCACCCACCATGATGATGTCGGGGTCCTGGCGAAGGAAGGCGCGCAGACAACGCTGGAACGTCACCCCGATGGCCTCGTTGGCCTGTACCTGGATGATGCCCTCGATATCGTATTCCACCGGGTCCTCCACCGTCAACAATTTCATCTCGACGCTATTGACGCGCCGCAGGGCCGAATAGAGCGTCGTCGTTTTGCCGGAACCGGTCGGACCGGTGACAATGATGATGCCGTTGGGCTTCTGGATGTCCTGGCTGAAAGTATCGTAAACATCGGTGGGCATGCCCAGATTCTCCAGTTCCAGCGACACGGTGGAACGATCGAGAATACGCAACACGACGCTTTCGCCGAACTGGGTTGGCAGGGTGGACACACGAAAATCGATCTGGCGCCCGAGCATGTTCATCTGCAGGCGCCCGTCCTGAGGCAGGCGCCGCTCGGAGATATTCAGACCGGACATGACCTTAATGCGCGAGACAACCGGGAGCGCCAGGCGCCGGGGCGGCGGCGACATTTCATAAAGCGCGCCATCAACCCGGTAACGGATTTTAAACTCCTGCTCGAACGGCTCGAAATGCACATCCGATGCCTTTGCCTGGACGGCCTCGTAAAGCACCAGGTTGACGAAGCGCACAACGGGCGTCGCATTGGCCGCCTGTTCGAGGCCGGACTCATCCTCCTTGCCTTCGGTCAATTCCACGACGGCGCCCGAGTCCATGTCCGACTCCAGTTTATTGAGCATGTCGTTCATGGAATCGCTGTCTTCGCCGTAAAATTTGTTGACCTGGGCTTTCACATCCTCTTCCCGGGCCAGCACAAAGGTAAGATCGCGGGTCAGGACAAAGCGGATCTCATCCACCACCGCCGGCTCCAGCAGTTGGGACGTGGCCAGCACAACACCGCTGGCATCCAGACTGATCGGCACCACGCTGTACATGCGCGCCACGCTGGCAGGGATGGCCTTGATCACCTCTTCGGGAATCTCGCGTCCCGCCAGATTGATGACCGAAGTCCCCAGATGGCTTGCGATCATGACCAGCAGGTCTTCCTCCTTGATGATCCCCATATCCAGGATCGCCTTGCGCGCGGCATTCCCCGTGCGTTTCTGCTCCTCTACTATTTCCTCGACCTGGGAGGCATTCACCACCTTGCTGTCCCGGAGCAACTGCAATAGAGGGTCGATATGGTTTGCTTCCGCCATGAATGAATCCTTACTTATGCTTGCCGGAACTCGTCCGCAGTTTTTCAACGACAGAATCCGGGTCCTGGGCCTTGGTAATCAGGTCCTCGTAGTTGATGATGCCCGCTTCATAGAGAAACATCAGGTGGGCATCAAGGGTGATCATGCCCCACTTGGCGCCGGTCTGAATGTCGGAGGTGATCCGGAAGCTCTTGTTATCCCGGATCAGGTTTTGAATCGAAGGGGTAGTGATCATGATCTCGAAAGCCGCCACGCGGCCAGGGCGATCCTGGCGCACGATGAGCAACTGCGAGACCACCGCGATAATACTGGAAGCCAGCTGGGTGCGAATTTGCTCCTGCTGGTTCGTCGGGAAGGCGTCCACGATACGGTCCACCGTGCGCGCGGCGCCGGTCGTATGCAAAGTCGCCATCACGAGATGGCCGGTTTCCGCAGCCGTAATCGCCGCTTCCATGGTTTCCAAATCGCGCATTTCGCCGACCAGGATGACATCCGGGTCCTGACGCAGCGCCCGGCGCAAGGCCTCCTTGAAATTGGGCACATCCACGCCGATTTCACGCTGGGTAACGATCGAACGCTTGTGCTCGTGGTAATACTCGATCGGGTCCTCAATGGTAATAATATGGCAGTCACGCTCAATATTGATCAGGTTGATCATGCTGGAAAGGGTTGTGGTCTTGCCGCTGCCGGTCGGCCCGGTTACCAAGATCAAGCCGCGCGGTCGATACAACATGTCCTTGACCTGCGCCGGGAGCCCAATCTCGTCCAGCGACACCAGTTTGCTCGGAATCTGCCGCAGCACCATGCCAACATGACCTTTTTGCTTAAGCACACTGACGCGGAAGCGCGCCTTGGCGCCAAAACTGAAGCCAAAATCGCAGCCGCCAATCTCGCGGATTTTCTGCTGGTAGCTTTCGGAGGTGATGCTTTTCATCAACCGCTCGGTGTCTTCCGGCATCAACGGGCTGCAATCCAGTGGTTGCAAGCCGCCATTGATACGCAACATTGGCGGCAGGCCGACCGTCAGGTGCAGGTCGGAGGCGCCTTCGCTCACCTCAGCTTCGAGCAGTTCGTTCATCCCAATTTTATTGGCAGCCATGGTCATGACAAATTAATCTCCCATCGTCGCGCTGAGCACTTCCTCCAAAGTCGTAATGCCGGACACCACTTTGCGGAGACCGTCCTCGCGCAGGGTCCGCATGCCCAATTCCCGCGCCCTTGCTCGCAGATCCGCCAGCGGGATTTTGCTATAAATCATTTCGCGCACTTCGTCGTTAACCACGAAGATTTCATAAAGGCCCTTGCGACCGCGATAGCCCGTCTGCCCGCAATTGGCGCATCCTTTGCCCTTAAGCAAATGGACATCCTTGAACTGGGCGGACGCCCCTCCCAGCATAACGATTTCCCGCTCCGTGGGCGTGTAAGGCGCCGCGCACTTCTCGCAAACCACACGCACCAGGCGTTGGGCAATCGTCGCCCGGATGGAAGATGCCAGCAGGAACGGCTTGACGCCCATGTCCATAAGACGCGGAATCGCGCTGGGCGCGTCATTGGTATGCAGGGTGCTGAAAACCAAGTGGCCGGTCAGCGAGGCATTGACGGCAATTTCGGCCGTCTCAAAGTCGCGAATTTCACCTACCATGATGATGTTGGGCGCCTGACGCAGCATGGAACGCAGGACCGCAGGGAAGGTCAGTCCGATTTCTTCACGCACCTGCACCTGATTGATGCCGGACATCCGGTACTCGACCGGGTCTTCCACCGTGATAATCTTGCGATCGGGCCGGTTTAGGTGATTGAGGCAGGCGTAAAGCGTCGTGGTCTTGCCCGACCCGGTAGGACCGGTCAGGAGGAGAATGCCGTCGGGCGAGGAAATCAGGCGTTCGAAGATCTGCTGATCGTCGGCAAACAGACCAAGCTTCGGCAGGCCGAGCGACAGGCTCTGCTTGTTGAGAATACGCATGACAATGCTCTCGCCATGGGACGAGGGCACGGTAGATACGCGCAAATCCAGATCTTCACCGGCCACATTGATCTGGATGCGACCATCCTGAGGCACCCTTTTTTCGGAAAGCTTCATGCCCGCCATCAGCTTGATGCGGCTGAGGATCACGGCTTGCAGGCGCTTGGGAGGCGGTTCCACCTCGCGCAGCACACCGTCAATCCGGTAACGAATGCGGAAGCGCGTTTCCAGCGGCTCAACGTGAATATCGGACGCCCGGCTGCGTTGGGCCTCCATAATGATCAGGCTGACCAGCTTGATGATCGGCGTATCCACATCGGTGGCCGACGTTTCATCGGCCGAATCGTCCGAGCGCACCTGGACATCCGCATCCTCGCTCCGCGTCTGGTCCAGAAGTTCCTCCATGGACTTTTCGGCGCGGCCATAATACTTGTCCAGCGCCTCGCTGATTTCCTCATCCGCGGCCACAACGCCGTCAACATTGCGCTTAAGCAGATAGCGCAGGCTATCCAGCGTTTCGATATTCAGCGGATCGCTCATCGCCACGCTAAGCGTGTTTTCGCTGTCGAAGACGGGCACCACCTTGTACCGGCGGGCAATGGCTGCCGGCACCTGCTGGATCACTTCCTGGGAGATTTCATGATCGGCTAACGAGATGACATCCATGCCCAACTGCATGGCCACGGTCTTCAGCACCTCCATCTTGGAGACAATCCCCTGCTCAACCAGCACGTCCAGAATGCTCTCGTGCCGGCTGCTGGCCGAGCCCTTGGCATCCTCGATCTGCTCGGGCTTGATCAGCCCGACATCTTTGAGAATCTCAATGATATAATCGTCGTTGGCAGTCATGGAACCAGCACAATTATGTTAAGGGGTCATCGCACGCTGAAATCAGAAACTGACGCCGCACCGGACTATTCCTCTTCAAATTCCAATTTTTAAGAACCTTGAACCGCGGGGGGCATTATACACCTAATTGCCTCTTCAGCAAGTCTTGGACAATCTGCGGATTAGCTTTGCCTTTGCTTAGCCGCATTACCTGGCCCATCAGGAACTTGAACGCAGCTTCCTTGCCGGCCTTGAAATCGGCGACCGACTTAGGGTTGGCATCGACGGCCTGGCGGACGAAAGCTTCCAGCGTCCCGGTATCGCTTACCTGCGCCAGCCCCAGTTGACCGACAAGCTGGGCAGGGTCGCCTCCTTTTTCGAACAGGATCGCAAAGATGGTCTTGGCGGCTGCGCCGTTAATCGCATGGGACTCGACCAATTTGATCAACCCGGAAAGCGCTTGCGGCGTAATCTTGATCTGTCTGATCTCAAGCTCCTTCTCAGTCAAAAGGTGCATCATTTCCGTCATCATCCAGTTGGAAACGGTTTTGGGATTGGCCGCGCCGCGCGCCGCCTGCTCAAAAAAATCAGCCACATATTTATCCGCGGACAGCACCTTGGCATCATAGGCCGGGAGCGCATACTCCCGTTCAAGTCGCTCGCAACGCTGGCGGGGCAATTCCGGCAACATGCTTTCCCATTCCTTGATCTGCCCGGGCGCCAGCATCACCGGCATAAGGTCGGGATCGGGGAAATAGCGATAGTCGTGGGCATCCTCCTTGGTGCGCATGGTTTCGGTCACCCCCAGGTCGGAGTCGAACCGGCGCGTCTCCTGCACAATCGCGCCACCGGACTCCAGAGCGGAAACCTGCCGCTGAATTTCGTAGGCCAGGGCCTGGTGGACGCCCTTGAAGGTATTCATGTTCTTGATCTCGGTTTTGGTGCCGAGCGCGGCCTGCCCCTCCGGACAAACACTGCAGTTGACGTCGCAACGCAGGTTGCCTTCTTCCAGGTTGCACGGGCTGATCAGGCCGTAAACAAGAATTTGCTTGAGGGCCAGGAGAAAGGCAAACGCCTCGTCCGGCGAATGCATGTCGGGCTCGGTCACAATTTCCATCAGCGGATGCCCCGCGCGATTGAAATCGATCTGACTCTGGTCGCGGATGTGCATGTTCTTGGCCACATCCTCCTCCAAATGAATACGGGTCAGGCGCACCGCACGGGATTGCCCCTGGCAATCGATCTCGACTGCGCCACCCAGGCAAAGGGGCTGATCATACTGGGTAATCTGATAATTCTTGGGCATGTCCGGGTAAAAATAGTTTTTACGGTCGAACTTGCTCCGCGGATTGATGCGCGAGCCCACCATGAGCCCCGTCATAACGGTCAGGCGAATGGCTTCCTGGTTGATCACCGGCAGGGCGCCGGGATATCCCAAACAAACCGGACAAACCTGCGTATTGGGCGCCGCGCCAAAATCGGTCCGGCAGGCACAGAACATCTTTGTCCGCGTCTGCAACTGGACATGCACTTCCAGGCCGATGGTCGCAATGTATTTCATCGCACTTATTTTTATTTTCCGATGTTCGATTGCCAACTTCAGATTTGCTTAACACACCGTTAGCTTAGGGCCTACCCCTGATGCGCCCAAACGAACTCCGGGCTGCCGTCCGGCGTCCGTCATCCGACTTCCGGCTTTCTATGGCGCCACTCATTGCTCTGCTCATAGGCATGGCCCACCCGCAAAATCGTTTCCTCGCCAAAAGCCGGACCCACGATTTGGAGGCCAATCGGCAGGTTGGCGTGTGTAAATCCGCAGGGAACCGACAGCGCGCAAATGCCGGCCAGGTTTACCGAGGCTGTGAAAATATCGCTTAAATACATCTGGAGCGGATCAGCGGTTTTTTCGCCGAGCCGATAGGCCGCCGTCGGCGCCACTGGGGTCAAGAGCGCATCGCACGATTGGAAAACTTTTTCGAAATCGGCGCGGATCAGGGCGCGGACCTTCTGGGCGCGGACATAATAAGCATCGTAATAGCCGCTGCTGAGCACGTAGGTGCCCAGAATAATGCGGCGCTTGACTTCCATTCCGAACCCGGCCGCACGGGTGCGCATGTACATCTCGAGGGGATCGACGGCGCCTTTGACCCGCAACCCATAGCGCACACCGTCGAACCGCGCCAGGTTGGCCGAAGCTTCCGCGCAAGCAATGATATAATAGGTGGCAATGGCATAGGGCGTCGAAGGCAGGCCGACATCGACAATTTTCGCCCCCAGCCCCTCGCAGTGACGAATGGCCTGCTGAATGCCCTGCGCCACCTCCGGGTCAACGCCGTCGATGAAATATTCCTTGGGCAGCCCCAGGGTCATTCCGGCCAAATCCGTCCGCAAGGTGGCCACATAATCGGGGACCGGCGCCGGAACGGAAGTGGAATCCATGTCGTCATGTCCGGACATGATCTGGAGCAGAAGGGCGGCATCATGAAGATCCTTGGTCATGGGCCCGATCTGGTCAAGCGACGAAGCGAAAGCCGTAAGCCCGTAGCGCGAGATCCGTCCGTAGGTCGGCTTCATTCCCACGCAGCCGCAGAACGCCGCCGGCAAGCGCACCGAACCGCCCGTATCGGAACCCAATGCGGCCAAGGCTTCATCGGCGGCCACGACCGCCGCGGAACCGCCGCTCGAACCGCCGGGCACACACTCCGGGTTCCAAGGATTGTGCGTTATTTTAAAAGCCGAGTTTTCGGTCGTGGACCCCATGGCAAATTCATCCATGTTGGCCCGTCCCACAAACAAGGCGCCTTCGGCGCGCAACCGGGCAATGGCCGTGGCATCATACGGCGCGCGGTAACCCTCCAGAATACGGGAAGCGCAGCGGCATGACTGGCCCCGCACATTGAGCAGGTCCTTGATCGCAATCGGCACCCCCAGCAGACGGCCTTTGCGCCCCTGCTTGCGGCAAGCATCGGCCGCCTCGGCCTGCCGGAGCGCGTCGGCTTCATCCACCTCCAGATACCCTTGAACCCGCGCATCTCGCGCGCGAATCGCCTCAAGGAGCGCTTCGACCAGTTCCCGCGAAGTGCCCTCGCCCCGCTCGAGGCGCGCAACGGATTCATGGACGGTCAATTCATTCCACACCGGCATTTTGTTCATTCCTTAGCAAACAGCCATTATGCGGACAGCGGCAGGCACGCCCCAGCCGCAATAAAAACAAATCACATGATCTTCGGAACCAAAAATTGTTCATTATCGTGCGCCGGCGCATTGGCCAGGAACTCCTGGCGATCGAGCCCGGCGCGTTCCTCATCCTTGCGCAGGACGTTGGCCAGCGGTTCGGTATGGGCCATGGGCTCGATCGCCGAGACATCCACCCGCTCAAGGGTCTTGACGTAATCCACGATTTGCGACAATTGCGCCTGGAAAGTATCCCGTTCCGCAACGGTCAATTGAATGCGCGCCAGGTTGGCGACATAGGCAACGTCGATTTTTTCAGCATTGCGCGATGGCGTTGAATTCATCATGCATTGACTCCCTGCACGGCCGGATACCAGACAGAATTGGGCGTGATTATGGCCGAATGCGTTGTGCGTGTCAATTCGCAATGCGGTCCGGCCGCTTCCAGAAATATCCGGAACGCAACGACCCGCAGGCAAGGAATGCGCGCGTTTATCCGGGTTATTTATTTTGCTTGACGCTTTTCAGGAAGCTTGCCATATTGCACGCCACTTATGGGACAACAATTACGAGCACGAAAAAAACGGCAACGTCGGATTCGCTGGATCGAGCGCAAAAAAAAGGCCGCCCACTCGGCAGCCAAGAGCAAGCCGAAATCGGCTGCGGCCCCTGCGCCTGCCGGAACTGCCGGCGCAGCGGCGAAAACCGCCGCTTCAGTCACAACCAGTATTCCGGCCAAAGCCTGAGCCCGCCAAGGGCTGGCGGTTTTCTCCGGAAGTCTGAGTATGGAATGGATTAAGCCATGAGCGCCAAGCGTTGCGCTGGGTTTTCACCCATTTTCATTGTGATCCTGGAGCTTGGTTTATTTTCCGGATGCACTTCTTTTGAACCATCCCTGCCCCCTTTACCGAGCGATGCCATCAAGCCGGTTGTGGCGGTGACAACCTTTCGCAACGAGACTGGATTTTCCGGCCAGTGGGAACTGGGGCGGGGCGTTCCGGATCTTCTCGTCGCTGAGCTTCTCCAGACCAGCCACGTTGTCGTCGTTGACCGCCAAAATCTTCCGGAAGTCGTCGGCGAGATTACCCGGCAGGGAAACGAGCTGTTCCGCAAGGAAGATGGCGTCACCCGCGGGCGCCTGAAAAACGCGCGTTATCTCATCCGCGGTGTGATTACGGACTTCACCCAGACCGGCAATGCCACAGGCTGGTTCCGTTCGTCCAAGGTCGAAGCCGGAATCTGGGGCGCCCGCGCCCTGGTGATGATCAACCTGACAATCATCGATGTCGAGACCGGGGAAGTCCTCTGCTCCGTGCCGGCGGAAGGCAGCGCCTATGCCTCGTTTAAATGGGCCAAATTCAATTACAAGGATGTGTCCTTCGGCGGCGACGCGTTCTTTAAAACGCCCATAGGCACAGCCACGCGCGAGGCGCTCCAGCACGCCGTTTGCCAGATCTTGCAGCACCTGCCGATAACAACCTGGCAGCCGCGCATCGCCGAAGCCACCGCCTCCTCAATCATTATTAACGGCGGGGAAAATTACCGTGTGCAGACCAACACGATTTTCAACGTCCGCGCCGCCGGACGCACCATCACGGACCCGACTACGGGTAATGTTGTCGACTTCATTCCGGGAACAATAATCGGCCAGGTAAAAATCACGCAGGTGCGCCCGCAAGCCTCGGAAGGCGTCATTATCGCCGGCAAAGCCCAGCGCGGGGATTTTCTGGAAAATAACGCCGCACAGCGCTGAATCCCGGGTTGCGCGGATTTTTAAAGCAAGTTACCTTGCGTGGCCTTCGGCTTCAGGCCCAGGTGCTGGTAACAAAGGTCCGTGGCCATCCGCCCTTGCGGGGTGCGCTTGAGATAGCCTTCCTGAATCAGGTAGGGCTCATAGACTTCTTCCAGAGTATCGGATTCCTCCCCAACGGAGACAGCCAGCGAACCGATTCCCACCGGACCGCCCGAAAACTTTTCGACGATCACCCGCAGCAGGCGCTTATCCATTTCATCGAGTCCATTTTTGTCGATGTCGAGCATGGTCAGGGCCTGATCGGCGATCGTATGCACGATTTTATTGTTGGCCTTGACCTGGGCAAAATCGCGCACCCAACGCAAAAGGTTATTGGCAATCCGCGGCGTGCCGCGCGACCGCCCGGCAATCTCATGCGCGCCGGAATCGTCGATATCCACATTGAGAATGCGGGCCGAACGCCGGATAATATCGCCCAACTCTTCGGGATTATAATAATCCAGGCGGCAATTCATGCCGAAGCGCGTGCGCAAGGGGGACGACAACAACCCGCTGCGGGTAGTCGCGCCAATAAGGGTGAACTTAGGCAAGTTGAGCCGCACGGAGCGCGCATGCGGCCCCTGGTCGATCATGATGTCGATGACGAAATCCTCCATCGCCGAATAGAGGTACTCCTCCACCGATTTCTGCATGCGATGAATTTCGTCGATGAAAATGATGTCGCCGCGCTCGGCGCTGGTGAGCAGCCCCGCCAGGTCGCCGGGCTTATCGATCACCGGCCCCGAGGTTGCCCGGATATTGACGCCCATGGCATCGGCCAGAATATAGGCCAGCGTCGTCTTCCCCAGCCCCGGCGGACCAGAGAGCAGGACATGATCCAACACATCCTGGCGTCCGCGGGCGGCTTCCACAAACAATTCCAGGCGCTCCCTGACCCGGGTCTGGCCGACAAAATCACGGAACTTGTTCGGCCGCAGGCTAAGATCCAAATCCGGATCTTTTTTATTGAATTCCCCGGTTGTCGGACGTTCGGGCATGAATGGCATCCAGGATTTGTTGTGAATTTACAGGATCATTAAACCGGAAAACAGGCATCCCCAAACCGCTTCGCCTTCAATCCAAAGTCTGCGCCAGATGGCCCAGCAAATCCGTAATGGGCAGCCGAATCTGCTTCATGGTATCGCGATCGCGCAGCGTGACGGTGTTGTCGGCCAGGGTGTCGAAATCGATCGTCACGCCATAAGGCGTTCCGATCTCGTCCTGACGGCGATAGCGCCGCCCGATGGCGCCGGTCACATCCCAGAAACAGTTCCAGCGCTTTTGCAGGAGGTCGAAGACCTCGCGACCCTTGGCCACGAGCTCGGGTTTGTTTTTCAGGAGCGGGAACACGGCCACCTTGATGGGCGCCATGCAGGGCGCAAAGCGCATGACTGTGCGCAACTCATAGCCGGCGGGAACGGGCTTGCCCGGCTCGGCCTCGAGCGCATCGCCGGCGGTATCGCCCGACGGCACCCATTCCTCGCGGTAAGCCTCGCACAAGATCGCCAGCGCAATGCGGTCCACGCCGGCCGAGGGCTCGACGACATGCGGAACAAATTTTTCCTTGGTCTCCTGGTCGAAATATTCCAGGCTTTTGCCGCTGAATTTCTGGTGCTGGCTCAAATCGAAATCGCCGCGCGCGGCAATGCCTTCCAGCTCCTGCACCCCGAACGGGAAATCGTACATGACGTCCACGCAGGCGCTGGCGTAATGAGCCAGTTCGCTCTTGTCATAGACATACTGTTGCAAACTCTCCGCCGGCAAACCGATTTGCTCATACCAGCGCATGCGCTCTTTGACCCAATAGGCGTGGCATTCGGCATCGGCCCCGGGTTTGATGAAATATTCCAACTCCATCTGCTCGAACTCGCGCGAGCGGAAGGTGAAATTGCGCGGATTGATCTCGTTGCGGAAGGCCTTGCCGATTTGGGCGATGCCAAACGGTATCTTCTGGCGCGACGTCGCCAGGATATTGGCAAACTGCACAAAGATGCCCTGTGCCGTTTCCGGCCGCAGGTAAGCCACGGAGGAGTCTTCTTCCACCGGACCGACAAACGTCTTGAACATGAGATTGAAGGCCCGCGGCGCGGTCAAGTCCTTCGATCCGCAGGCCGAGCACTTAACGCCCGCCGGCAGTTCGAAACCTTTTTCGGTCTTAATAAGCTTGGCGCCTTGCTCCTCGCAGAGCATGTCGGCCCGGAAACGCTTGCGGCAGGCCTTGCAGTCGACCATGGGATCGGTGAAACTGGAAATATGACCCGAAGCTTCCCACACCTTGGGATGCATGATGATGGAGCAGTCCAGGCCGACGATATTTTCGCGCCGGTGGACGATATCCCGCCACCAGGCCTCACGGATATTGCGTTTGAGTTCGCAGCCCAGGGGGCCGTAATCCCAGAACCCGTTGATTCCGTCGTAAATTTCGGAACTTTGGAAGATGAACCCGCGCCGCTTGCAAAGCGATCCGAGCGCATCCATGGAAACTTTATGTTGGTTGCGTTGCATAGCCCCGCATCCTGCCCGAACGTAAACGGCGGGTCAAGGAAAAACAGTTCTGATCTCGCCGTATAAAAGCCCATCCCGTCAAAATTCTACGTGATCATATTGTCCATATATTTGCCCATATTATCCATTTACTATCGGTGCAGTTGCGCTATACCTATGGCCATTACGTCCTGTCGGGGTTGGTTGCGGCGCATAACAAAAAAGCGGAACAAACCAGCTAAAACCGGGCGAAAATACTCGCGGGCAATTGAACAAAGCAACGAGGAAAACAGCTCATATAAAGGAAAACTTAACGACAACAGCAGAGCCAAGATTCATCGACCAGACATTGATATCGGGCAAGTTAAAACACCAAACAGAGGGGATCAATTGATGAAAATCGGCGTGGCGGATTATGGCAT
>CAZTWL010000028.1:0-52831 GCA_964617825.1 uncultured Verrucomicrobiota bacterium | reverse complement strand
CCATCGTGGAAGGTTTGGCCCACCGAATTGTGCGCGGCGATGTTCCTGAGGGACTCAAGGGGCGCACTATTTTTTCGCTGGACATGAGTTCGCTCCTGGCCGGGGCCAAATTCCGCGGCGAATTCGAGGAGCGCCTCAAAGCGGTGCTCAATGAAATAAAGTCGGCCGAGGGTCGGATCATCCTTTTTATCGACGAATTGCATACCATCGTGGGCGCCGGACGCACGGAAGGCTCGACCGATGCCGGCAACATGCTCAAGCCCATGCTGGCCCGTGGAGAGCTCCATTGTATCGGGGCCACGACCCTGGACGAATATCGCGAACATGTGGAAAAGGACGCCGCCCTGGAGCGGCGTTTCCAGCCGGTGCTGGTCGAGGCGCCGTCGGTGGAGGATACCATTTCAATCCTGCGCGGATTACGCGAACGCTTCGAAATTCATCATGGCGTGCGCATCCAGGATGCGGCTTTGGTCGCCGCATCGGTCCTCTCCAATCGGTATATCAGCGACCGTTTTTTGCCGGATAAGGCCATCGACCTGGTGGACGAAGCCTGCGCATCGATCCGCACGGAAATCGATTCCATGCCGGCCGAGTTGGACGAAATTACGCGCAAGGTGATGCGCCTGGAGATCGAGGAAACCGCGTTGCGCAAGGAAAAAGACAAGGCCAGCCGCGAGCGCTTGGAGGCGTTGCGCAAGGAACTGGCCGAGCTTAAAACGCAGAGCGATGCCATGCGCGCGCGTTGGGACAAGGAGAAAAACGCCCTCGGCAAGAAGCAGGGATTGCGCGAGAAACTCGAAAAGGTTCGGCGCGAATGCGAGGAAGCGGAACGCGCCTATAACCTGGAAAAAGTGGCCGAATTGCGCCACGGCGTGATTCCAGAATTGGAAAAGAAAATTAAGGCGCTGGATGGCGGCGCGGAATCTGGCCCGGCGCCGATGCTGCGCGAGGAGGTTACCGAGGAGGAAATCGCCGAAGTCGTTGCCCGCTGGACCAAGATCCCGCTGACCCGCCTGCTGGAAGGCGAGCGCGAGAAGCTCCTGCGCCTGGACCAGGTTTTGCACGAGCGGGTGATCGGCCAGGATGAGGCGGTGCAGGCCGTGGCCGATGCCGTCCTGCGGGCGCGCAGCGGCATAAAAAATCCCCAGCGGCCGATTGGCTCCTTCATTTTTATGGGGCCCACGGGCGTCGGCAAGACCGAACTGGCCAAGGCTCTGGCGGCGTCCCTGTTCGATACCGAAGAAAACATGGTGCGCATCGACATGAGCGAGTACATGGAAAAGCATTCGGTTTCGCGCATGGTCGGCTCGCCGCCGGGTTATATCGGCTACGAGGAGGGCGGCCAGTTGACCGAGGCTGTGCGCCGCAAGCCGTATTGCGTCATCCTTTTCGACGAAATCGAAAAAGCCCATCCCGATGTTTTCAATATCCTGCTCCAACTGCTGGATGAGGGCCGCCTGACGGATTCCCACGGACGGACGGTTAATTTCAAAAACACCGTGATCATCATGACCAGCAATATCGGCTCGAACTATCTGGTTGAGGGTCTTGACCGTTCCGGGCAGATTTCTGCCGAGGCCCGCAATCAGGTGATGACCGCTCTGCACAAGCAGTTCCGGCCCGAATTTCTGAACCGGGTGGACGATACCGTGCTGTTCAAGCCGTTGACCGAGGAGGAACTGGCGAAGATCGTGGATCTCCAGGTGCTCGAGTTGCGCGCGCGCCTGCAAGAGCGCCGGATCGGTTTGGAGCTGACCGATGCGGCCAAGCGCTTTGCGGCCCGCAACGGCTACGATCCGGTTTATGGCGCGCGCCCGCTGAAGCGTTTTCTTCAGCAGGAAGTGGAGACGCCCGTTGCCCGTCTCCTGCTCTCAGAAGATTCGGTGGAAGGCGCCACGATCAAAGTGGACGTCAAGGAGAAACGCCTGGTCGTTACCTTGGCGTTGCCGGCGAAGGGCGCTGCGCGTGGAAAAGCCTGACGTTGCGGCAAAAAAAACATTGGCCAAGAATTTTAACCGCGAATATCGTCAAAAACGCCTGTGTTCGAAAGCGTGATTCGGCTGGGCGCGCGTTTATTTGGTGAGCCATTAAACCGGGTCAGTCTGCCGGCGGAAGGCTGCCGGCGCGATACCCTGAATGCGTTTGAAAGTTCGCGAAAGATGGAAGCGGTCGCAAAAGCCCGTGGCCTCAGCAATTTGGTCGATCGAAGCATTCGAGAAATGCAGCATGATGCAGGCCTTCTCGATCCGCTTGCGCTGGATTACGGCGTGCGGCGTCATTCCATATTGAGCTTTGAATAAACGCATGAAAGCGTTCTTGCTCATGCCGACCTGGCGCGCCAGGTTGCCGTTATCCAACAGGGCGCCAACGTGCTGATCGAGGAAAGTCAGGATCGCCGCCAGGCGGGCATCGGATTGGCGCGCGGGCGACGCGGAATCGGTCATTGTTGAAAAAGCCCACTCGACCAGGCTGCGCGCGAGGAAAGATAATTTTCCGCGGGTTTCCGGCGCGTGGCGCAGTGCATCCAGCGTGTCGCGCAGCAAAGCCTTTCCCGTTGGAAGCAAGGATATCAGCCTGATCCCGGACTGCATGGCGAGCGTTGGCTGGAGCAGCTGAAAATGGATGTAAAAATGGTGCGCCGGCCGGTAAATATGCGTTGAGAACACCGCATGTGGCGGAATCAACGCCAAAACCTGCGACTTCAAATCGTAGCGTTTGTTGCCCTCGCTCAGCACGGCGCCCGGTTTGTCGTTCCAATACAAGTGCCAGTAGGGCGATGAGACCTGGCTGTAATCCCATTTATGAGCCAGCAGCCTGACGCGACCGCAATCCAGCAAGCGGATGGTATGCTCGTCAAAAGCCGTTGTTTTCATGCGTCCCGTCTTGCGGCCGGTTGCTGCGCGGCTGTCATATTTATGTTAACTTAATATCTTTTTTTGCTAATGTAGCGCGTTCCGATAACGGATAATTCCACTGCGATTGGTGCTTTTATACACAACTTAGTGCGATTATCCATTGCTGTCAATGGGCGGCGGGCATAATATGATTCATAAATCAAGGAGGAGTAGCGTTATGAAAAATGTTTGCATACCCGATGCTGAATTCCAGGCGCGGATCGAGCGCACGCGTAAGGCAATGGCGGCGAATGGAATTGACACTCTGCTGGCTTTTTCCACCGAGTCGGAGCCTTTTGCGGTGCGCTACTATTCCGATTACTGGCCAAGTTTCGAAACGACGGCGGTCTTGATCCCGGCCGACGGCGATCCGGCCTTGTTGATCGGGCCGGAAAGCCTGACGTATGCCTCCGCCCGGTCCAAAATCAACCGGATCATCAAAATGAAGGATTTCCGGGAATCCTCGCAGCCCGAGTATCCCGGCAGCACCATGACGACTTGGACCGATCTCTTTGCGGAATTCAAGACCAAGCGCCTTGGTATTGCCGGCTGGCATATGCTGCCTCATTCCATTTATACGGGCATCAGTGCCGCCCTGGTGCAAGGGGCGGCTGTTGAAGCGGATGGCATTGTGCGTTCCGTCACCCAGCGAAAGTCGCCCGCCGAACTGGATTGCCTGCGCGAGGCCGCGCGCATTTCCGAGCTGGGTTTCAAGGCGATCCTGGAAAATATCAAGCCCGGCCTGACCGAGTGTCAGTTGGTGGGCTTCGCCGTGGGCGCCATGATGGCTAACGGAGCGGAGGCCACCGGCTATCCCGTCTGGTGCTGTTCCGGGCCGAACTCGACCCAGGCGATCAGTCGCCCCACGCATCGGAAAGTCAAGGAAGGCGAAGTCATTCATTTCAGCGTCGGGGCCAAGGTCGCGGGCTACAGCGCAAGCATTGGCCGCCCGGTGGTCCTGGGCAAATGCCCGGAGGAAATCGGGAAATTTCTCCAGGTCGGACTGGATGCCGAAAACATGACCATCGACCTGATGTGCGCCGGAACCGTTGCCGGCGACGTGGCGCGGAAAGTCCATGGTTGGATCAAATCGCGCAGCTATGGGCATACCCTCCTGTACGGTCCGGCGCATGGGTGCGGCCAGATGGAATGCGAATTTCCGTTTGTGGAAACATCGTCGGCGTTCACGCTCGAGGAAAACATGACCTTCATGGTTGACGTGTTTATGGCCGACAAAAATTATGGGGCGCGCTGGGAGGATGGCATCATCGTGCGCCGGGGCGCGCCGGAACAACTGTCGTCCTTCAAGCGTCAGTTGAACGTTTTGGAGGTCTGATGAAAATCAGGGATTGTTTCTGGATTTGGGGGCAGGATGCAGGCTCGCACCATGCCTATAACAATCATTACAGGTTGCCCGGGGTCAACCGTATGGGACCGGCGGCCGGGGCGCGTTATCTGGGCATCAACAATTGTTGCCGGGTCGCCACGGGCTCCGGACCGCAGCCGCCGTTTGACAGGGCGGCCGCGGAATTGACGGGCATGCAACAGGTGGTCTGGTCGATTGTCGGCGCTGGTGGAGTTGAGCGTAACGATGACGGCTGGGGCGACTTGAACGAAGTCATTCGCCAAGCGCAAATGCATCCCAACGTCAGCGGCGGGGTCTTGGACGATTTTTGTTCGGAAAAGCGGCTGGCAATATTCACGCCGGCGCGTCTTGCCGAAATTAGCGCAAAAATGCGCACTGAGGTCGGGCGCCCCATGGATCTCTGGGTCGTCTTGTACGAGTACCAGCTGGATTGTCCGGTTCAAGCGCACCTGGCGTCTTGCGATGTGATCTCCTTCTGGACCTGGAAGTCGGAAAATCTGAAAGATTTGGATGCCAACATGGCCAAGGTCATGGCCTTGACACCCGGTAAAAAACATATGGCGGGTTGTTATCTGTGGGATTACGGCAACCAGCAAGCCATGCCTCTCGACCTGATGAAGTACCAATGCGAGAAGTATTATCGCTGGCTGAAGGCCGGCAAGATTCAGGGCGTAATATTCTGTTCCAACTGCATTGCCGATCTGGGGCTGGAGACCGTGGCTTGGACGCGTGAATGGATCTCAAAAATCGGGGATGAAGAATTGACGTAAAGTTCGGTTGGCGTTTCAAAGCGTGCCGGAATTGAAATAACAAGGAGATGCTTGGATGAACAAATTGGCCCAGCTCGTTGCCGAAAAGGAAAAACTGACGAAGGCGATTATCCTCAAGAACACTTCCGGCACGGTCAAACACGACGGCGGCTATCCCTCAAAACAATATGTCAAGTTCATCGGTCCGACCAGCGCCAAGCTGGACAAATGTCTTTTCGATATCGTTGCCGAACTTGAAAAAAGCGCAACGCAGAAGTTTTCGAAGGACAATGTCTGGATCTGGGGCGGGCCGACGCCTTATTGGGGCGGGAGCATGGAAAAGGACACCTCGGTCAAGGGCGCCAAGTACTTTGGCCTGGATAACGTTGTCTATGTTTACGGGGCAATCGATGACGAGAGCATGGCGATCCACAAAAAATGCAAGAAAATCCTCTGCCAACTGACTCAAATAAGCCGATCGCCCGATGCACAGAAGGAATCCAACGTTGAAAACGCCGAGAAGCTGAGCCGGCTGTCCCTAAAATACCCGAACATCAAGGGCGGGATCATTGACGACCTGATTGGGAATTACGGTTACAATATTTCGCGCGCTGAAGTAAAAAATGTTTACGAGGCGCTGAAAAAACATAATGCTGCGATGCAGCTTTATGCGGTAGTCTATGCCCATGAGCTGGGCCACGAAAAAATAAAAATTCTTGAGCCCTTTATCGACTGCGTCAATCTTTGGGTATGGGCCAAATACGATCTGCCCGATCTGGACCTCATCGTCGAAAAATGCCGCAAGGATTTTCCCGGCAAGGCGATTATGATGGGCGTCTTTATGCACGACTACGGCGCGAGCGATCTTCCGACGCCGCCGAAACTGCTGGAGTTCCAGCTTAGGAAAGCCCGGGAATACCTGGCCGCAGGCAAGATTCACGACTTGGTCATTCTCGGCGACCGCGAAATCGCCAAGTGCCCCGCTGCCGCCCAAACGATCAAAAAATTTCTGAAATCGCAGTTTTGACCAGGCCAAAATGTTTTAAGCCTGGTAACAATGCTCCGGGCCAGGGAAGGTTCCCTTTTCGACATCGGTCTTGTAGGCTTCGAACGCCGTTTTCATTTCGGCGCCAAGGTTGGCGTAGCGCTTGACGAATTTTGGGGTAAAATCGCTGAAGAGTCCGAGCACGTCATGCGTGACGAGCATCTGGCCGTCGCAATGCGGACCAGCGCCGATGCCGATGGTCGGCGCCGGGATGGCCTGCGTAATTTCCGCGCCGATGGCCGGCGGCATACACTCGAGGATCAGGGCAAAGACCCCGGCCTCGGCCAGTGCTTGGGCATCGTGCAGGAGCGCCTGCGCTTCCGCCGGTTTTTTCCCCTGAACTTTATATCCGCCGAAGGCATGAATACTCTGCGGCGTGAGCCCAATGTGACCTAACACCGGGATGCCGTTTTCTATGAGCGCTTTAATCGTGGGGACACGGAAGGCGCCGCCTTCGATTTTCACGGCATCGGCGCCCGATTCCTTGATGAAACGTCCGGCATTTTCAAGGGCTTGTGCAACCGACACCTGGTAGGACATAAAGGGCATGTCGGCCACGACCAGTGCAGACTTGACGCTGCGGGTCACGGCGGCCGTATGGTGCAGCATTGCTTCCATGGTCACCGGCAGGGTGTTGGCATAGCCCAGCATGGTCATGGCCAGGGAGTCGCCTACCAGCAGAAGCGGCAGCCCGGCTTCGTCAAGCAGGCGCGCCGTGGTGCTGTCATAGGCTGTCAGGCAGGCGACTTTTGTGCGGCCTTTCAATGCCTTGATTTTTACAGCGGTCCATTTTGGAGGTGTAGTCATAGTCGATCCAGTCTGCGAAAGTCAGCGATCGGATGTTGGCAAGGTGCTGAAAGAAACATTCGGCTCAGCCGGAGGCCTTGCCGGTCTGCAAACATATCTTCCTACCATTTCTTTGCAAATAAAACCGCTTTGTGCGGGTCGTTAAGGCCGGCAAGCACATCGGTGACCGTGCCGGTCTGGCCCGGGACAACCAGGTCCGGACGGACATCGCACAAGGGCTGGACCACGAACCGGCGCTTGGCCCATTGCGGATGGGGAACGACAATATGCTGTTCGTCGATTTGCAGTCCGTCTGCATAAATAATATCTATGTCCATGGGGCGGGGCGCGTTGGTTACCGTGTTGGGCACGCGGCCGATTTTCTGCTCCATGAATTGAAATGTCCGCAAAAGCTGGTGAAGGTGAATCAGGGTTTTGACGATCAGGATTGCATTCAGGAAATTAATCGAACGGAATTCCTCGGGAACATCCACCGGTTCCGTTTCGTAAACTGGCGATTGCGCGACCGCCACGATGCCGGGGCTGCCTAAAATGATGGCCTTGGCGTTTTTCAAATGCGCCAGGCGGTCCCCCATATTGCTTCCCAGACTCAATCCGATTTCCATGAATTTATTCCTTGATTCCCAGAACATCCAGCATGCTGTAGAGGCCCGGTTTGCGATCGGGGACCCAGGCGGCGGCGCGCAAGGCGCCCATCGCGAGACAATCGCGGCTGGTCGCGCGGTGAGTCAATTCCAGCATTTCTCCATCGGTGGCGAAAAGAACGGAATGATCGCCCACTACGTCCCCGGCCCGCACGGCGTGAATGCCAATTTGCGCCGCCGGACGTTCCCCCGTCAGTCCCTGGCGACCATGGGCGATTACGTCGTCCGGCTTGAGGCCGCGCGCGGCGGCGGCCGTTTCTGCCAGGCGCAGGGCGGTGCCGCTGGGCGCATCCTTCTTGTGACGGTGATGGGTTTCGATGATTTCGATATTGTAGTCGCCCAGCGTGGCCGCTGTTTTTTTGACGATGGCAAACAGGAGGTTTACGCCCAGGCTCATATTGGGCGCCCAGACGATGGGAATGTGAACGGCCGCTTTACGGATGCTCTCCGTTTCCTCCGCGTTCAAGCCGGTGGTGCCGATAACCATCGGTTTCTTCAGTTCGGCCGCCAGGGTTGCATGCCGGGCGGTGGCGGAAGGGAAACTGAAATCCACTAGCGTGTCGGCTTTCTGGAATACCTTGCGGCTTTCGGCGGTAAGGACAACGCCAAGATCCGCGATTCCCGCGACGATCCCGATATCTTTGCCCAGGAGCGGGCATTGTTCCGATTCCACTCCGCCAACCAGCTGCAAGTTAGGCAAACGGGAAGTGCACCGGATGAGAACCTGGCCCATGCGCCCGGCTGCGCCCAATATGGCCAGCTTCAGTCTGGCCGGCGATGGATTGCTGTTTGGCATGATGGCGTTCCTTCGATTAGAGCAACTTCATCTTTTGCATCGTTTCGGTCAGCCGCTTTTTCGCGGCCGGATTCATGGCGCAAAGGGGCAGACGATACGTTTCTTCGATTAGTCCCATCTGCGCCAGCGCGGCTTTAACCGGGATGGGGTTGGTGTCGACAAACATGTCGCTGAACAACTGAAAATAGGTTTGATGCAAGCGCCGGGCCTCCTGCCAGCGTCCATCGAGTGCGGCGTGCACCAAGTCGGCCACGGCTTTGGGGACAATGTTGCTGGCCACGCTGATGACGCCCTTGGCGCCCACCGACATCATGGGCAGGGTCAGGGGATCGTCACCGGAAAGGACGCAAAGGTCGCAGAGCGCCAGAATCTGGCTGACGCGCAAAACGCTGCCGGCAGCCTCCTTCACGGCTTTGATGTTCGGGTGCTGGGCCAGCCGGGCAACCGTGTCCAAGGCGATCTCCACGCCGCAGCGGCCTGGAATATTATATAGAATTACCGGGAGTCCAAGGTCGGCTATGGTGCTGAAATGGCGATAAAGGCCCTCCTGGCTCGGCTTATTATAATAGGGCGATACCTGCAGCGTGCCGTCCGCGCCCACGCGCATGGCAAATCCGGTAAGTTCCAGGGCTTCTCGGGTTGAATTGGCCCCGGTGCCGGCGATGACCTTGATCCGGCCATGGCAGGTTTCCACCGCGGTCTCGATGACTTGCTTGTGTTCGTCGGTGTCCAGAGTGGGGGACTCGCCCGTTGTGCCGACGGGCACAATCCCGTCCATTCCGCCCTGGATTTGCAGTTCAATCAGCTCTTTGAATTTGCCGTAATCGACACGGTTATCCTTGGTGAATGGCGTGACAATTGCCGTATATGCGCCTTCGAACATGATGCCCTTCCTCCCTGAGGCCGCTTGTTGGGCGGACCTCTAAATGCCAACGGAATCGAACAATACCGTCACAGGATCTTGGCCCGGTTGCAGGTGTTGACCTCAAAAGGCGGTTATGCGGTCCTGCGGCCATTTCCAGCGGCTTCCCGTCAATTGGGATGGGCCGTCCGGTTAAGAGAACAAACTATGGTAAAGCCATTTCAAGTCAAGATAAAAAACTGGCCAACGTGAAAAGTGGGTGTGCTCTGGCATGCATGTCCATGCGGCCGCTGCGTCGGGCGCTTGAGTCGATGCCGTGTTTTTGCTTGCTTTGCCTTTATGTAGGCATAAAATGTATTTTAAATTTAGTTGTGGCCTTGTCGTGTATGAGGAGGCGCGCGTGAATGCAGCTCAAGATCAATTGCCTGTGATGCCGTTGGCAGTTTGGGCCCTGGTTCTCGGTATTCTCTCTCTGGTTTTCTGCTGTTTGCCGTTGGCCATTCCGGCCATTATTTGCGGGCATGTGGCGCGCTCGCGGCTCAAGCAGGCACCGGACGCGGCCTCCGGCAGCGGCATGGCGCTGGCCGGGCTCATCATTGGATATGTGAGTGTGGTGGCTTGCATCCTGGCCTGTGTCCTTGGCGTCGTTGCGGCACTGACCATCCCGGCGGCCATCAAGATGATTGAAGATGCCGGGGCAACACATGCCGGGATAGTCCCGGCGTTTTTCAGGTGGTAATACCAACCCAACAAGGAGGCGTGTTATGACCGAAGGAAAAGTGGAAGTTAAATTCGGCGAATGGATTCAGCAGGGCTTTGAATTATATAAGGCCAATATCTTGGTATGGATCGTCGCCTCTCTTCTGGCGATTGTCATCAGCGTTGCCACGGTTGGCATCCTCAGCGGGCCGATGATGGCCGGTTTGATTTGGATGGCGCTGGCGCTTGTGGACCGCAAGGATCCCAAGCCACAGATGGGCGACGTCTTCAAAGGCTTCGATTTCTTTCTGCAGGCTTTCCTTTTCGTCCTGGTCTGGTTTCTCATCGAACTGGCTGTTTCGCTTATTGGTTTAATACCCTGCATCGGCCCGCTGGTGGTAATCGTTGCTTCCATCGCGATCGAAACGGCGATTATGTTCGGTTTGTTCCTGATCGTGGACAAAAAGATGGAGTTCTGGCCGGCATCCATGCTGAGCCTGAATAAGGTTAAACCGAATTTCTTACCGTTTGTCGGATTGCTGGTTGTGGCCATGGTGATCGGCCATATTGGTGCGATCGCCTGTGGAATTGGCGTCGTTGTCACCATGCCTTTGATGGTCTGCATTCTCGCGGTGGCCTATCGAAATGTGTTTGGCGTTCAAGCGGCCGCCTGAAAAGCATGATCGACAGGGAAAGGCCGATGGTTGATGCTAAATGGGTAGAATAGAAACGATGCCAACGCCATTTCTTTAACATTTCCCATTGACCATCGGCCATTCTTTTATGATCAGGTTCCTGTTCACTGTTGATCGTCCCGGCTATCGGCTTGTACTGCTGCGCCATTTGGCGCCGGCAATTTTGGCGCTCGGCGTGCTGCTGGCAGCGTTCTTCCTGCCGCTGGACCGCATTCCCTATACGCTTTGCCTGTTCCTGAGACTCACCGGCTATCCGTGCCCCAGTTGCGGATTTACCCGCGCTTTTGTAGCCATGGCCCATGGTCAATGGCCGGCCGTCATGCATCTGTGTCCTTTGGCGGCCTTGTTCTATGCCGCCACAGCGCTGGTTTTTGCCGTTAATGCGGCAGCCCTGCTGTGCGGTGTGCGTCTGACTCCAGGGAGTTTGCTCCAGTGGCGTTTGCGTGCCTGGGTGGGCTTTTTTTGCTTTTTCGGTTTACTGATCCTGTCCAATTGGTTATACAGGCTTGCTTTGGGACTGAAATGAAGAGGACGACGTAGGCCTGACGACAGAAGGCGGACTGTAGTGTGCCGCTGGTTGCCTGACGCGAGAAAACTGTATGCAGGCATGGAGCCGAAAGCCTTGCGTCTTTGGTTTTTTTGATAAACACCGCATAATGCATATTGAAAGCTGGTATTAAAAACATGGATTCCATCGATCGCATTCTAACCGTCTGGCTTCAAGAAGTATTTCGTCAGACTTTTCCCAGTGCGGGTGATTTTGCCGATATTACCGTGGTGGCCTCCTCGGATGCGGCGTTTGGCGACTACCAGTGCAATGCGGCCATGGCCCTGGCCAGGCAAATGAAAAAGCCGCCGCGTGCGATTGCCCAGGCGGTGGTTAATCACAAGCCCTGGCATGCTGCCGTTGCGGTCATGGATCTGGCCGGGCCGGGGTTCATCAATATTAAATTGCGCGAGGATTGGTTGACCGGACGGCTGGAAGAAATGGCGCGCGACGAACGCCTGGGTGTGGCTTCGCCCGGCGCCAGCCGCACCGTCGTTCTGGATTATTCCAGCCCGAATGTGGCCAAGCCGATGCATATCGGCCACATCCGGTCCACCGTTATCGGCAACGCCTTGGATCGGCTTTATCGCTTTCTGGGCTATCGCGTCATTGCCGACAACCATTTGGGCGACTGGGGTACGCAGTTCGGCATCCTGATCATGGGGTATCGTAATTTTCTCGATCGCCAGAAGTTGGCGGAGTCCCCGGTCGAGGAATTGGAGCGCATTTATGTCCTGAGCTATGAAAAGTCCGAGGCCAGTGCGGAGTGGAAGACCCAGTGCCGGCAGGAACTGGTCAAACTGCAGTCGGGTGACCAGGAAAACCTGGCGCTGTGGAAACAATTTGTTGCCCTTTCGATTTCCGAGTTCGAACATATGTACCGGCGACTGGGGGTGAAGTTCGACTTGACGCGCGGCGAAAGTTTTTATCATGCACGCTTGCCGGCCACGATTGCCCGGCTCGAACAACAGGGCCTGGCCAGGGAAAGCGAAGGCGCCCTGGTGGTTTTCCTCGAGGAGGAGAAACTGCCCGTCTGCATTGTCCGCAAGAGCGACGGCGCCTTTAATTATGCCGCGACCGATATCGCCACGGTTTTGAGCCGGACGGAGGAATTCCAGCCGGAGCTTGTGGTCTATGTGACCGACGAGCGGCAGCAGCTGCATTTTGCGCAAATTTTCGCCATTTGCAAACGGCTGGGGATTCCGACGCATTTGGAGCACGTCTGGTTCGGGCTGATGCGTTTGCCCGAGGGCACTTTTTCCACGCGCCAGGGCAACGTCATCAAGCTTGAAAAACTGCTGGACGAAGCCGAAAGCCGGGCGCTGGCGGTGGTCCGCGAAACCAGTCCGCAGATGCCGGCGGACCAGCAAAAGGAAGTGGCTCGGGCCGTGGGGATTGGCGCGGTGAAATACGCGGATCTCAGCCAGAATCCGCAGAGCCTGGTGACTTTTAGTTGGGATAAGGCCCTGGCGTTGAACGGCAATTCCGCGCCGTACCTCCAGTATGCCTATGCCCGCATTCGAAGCGTCGAGGACAAGTATCGTGATCAGTTCCCGGGCAAGGATCCGGCGGCTTGTCACCTGGCCCTGCATGAAAGTGTCGAGCGCCAACTGGCGATTCACCTGGCGCGGTTCGCGGAAGTTGTGCCGCTGGCGGCGCGCATGGCCAAACCGAGTGCGCTGGCCGATTATCTTTACGAACTGGCCGGGCTCTATAACAGCTTCTATCAGAATGTGCCGTTCCTCAAGGCGCCTGAGGGAGTCCGCGAAAGCCGCGTGCGTTTGTGCGGGCTGGTGGCGCGAGTCCTGGGGCAGGGGCTTCATCTTCTGGGCATCGAGACGCCCGAGCGGATTTAATGCAAGGCGGAACCAGATCCTGGTTCGGTTTTCTTGGTCGCGGTGTATCCATCCACCGACGATGGATTCGATCATGACAAAAAAATCATCCATTCAGCCGGCACACACAACCCGCTCCCAAGCGGCGGCGATCATTCGGCGCTGGATCGTTACCGGAGATTTTCCCAACCGGATGCTGGAGGATGTGCGCGAGCACCGCGCGTTTCTCATGGAACTGGTCTATGGCATTGTGCGCTGGAAGCGGGCCTTGGACTGGGTTGTCGCCCGTTATGTGCGGCGCGCGCCGGATTCATCCCAACAGGCGTTCCTGATGGTCGGGTTGTATCAGATCCTAAAGATGACCGAAGTGGCCGCGTATGCCGCGGTCCACGAAACGGTGGAAGCCGCCAAAGCGGCACTGGGTGGGCGCCAAGCCGATTTTATCAATGCGATCCTGCGCCGGACCCTGCGTGAAAAGGATTCCCTGCTGGCGGAATTGGCGCGCCAGCCGCTGGGGATACGGCAATCCCATCCGGATGAACTGCTGGTCCGCTGGAATAAACATTTTGGCCCGGGCCCGTCCGAAGCCCTCTGCGCCTGGAATAATCAGCGCGCGGATGTGATTATCCGAGTCAATCGCTTGAAAACCACGCCGGATGCTTATCGCAAAACATTGGCGGCGCTTGGGGTGGCGGACCAGATTTGTCCGTCCCAGGCGGACGGGACTCAGCGGCATTCCGATCAGGCCTGTTTTACGCTGGCGCATGGCGTAAGGGTTGCCGACCTGCCGGGCTATGCCGAGGGCCAGTTCATGGTCATGGATCCGGCTGCGATGAAAGCTGTGGAATTGCTCGATCCTCAGCCGGGCGATCATGTCCTTGATGCCTGCGCCGCGCCGGGCGGCAAGACCGCGCTTATTGCCGAACGCCTGCAGCTCAAGGGACAACTCGTGGCCATGGATCTGCGCGATGATCGATTGCCGCGCCTGCGCGCCAATCTGGAACGTCTGGGCTGCGCCGGTTTTGTCAAGGTTGTCCAGGGCGATGCCCGGCGCCTGCGACCGGAGTCGTTTGGGCGCTTCGACCGTATTTTACTGGATGTGCCCTGCAGCAACACCGGGGTTATCCGGCGCAAGCCGGACGTTCGCTGGCGGTTTTCGAAAGCCGGGCTGACGCGCCTGGTGCAAGCTCAGCGTGAATTGCTTGAACGCATGGCCGGCCTGGTTAAGCGCGGCGGTTGCGTCGTTTACAGCACGTGCAGCCTGGAGCCGGAGGAAAACGAGCTGCTGGTTTCCGCCTGGTTGAAGTCGCATCCCGAGTTCCGCCGGCAGGATACGCATCAGTCGTTTCCTCCGGTTTCCGGGCAGGATGGCGCCTATGCCGTGTTGCTCGCGGCGCGCTAACTTAACGTAAGTCGGAAGTATCTTCTCAATGCAACCTGAACTTATGCCGCAAACCATCTTGGAGCGTCATTTCGGATTTCGGGAGTTCCTTGACGGGCAGGAAGCCGTCATCCGATCGATTCTGGCCGGCGACGATACCCTGGTGGTCATGCCGACCGGTGGCGGAAAATCGCTCTGCTATCAGCTTCCGGCGATGTTGCTGGAAGGGATTACCGTGGTGGTTTCGCCCCTGATTGCCCTGATGAAGGACCAGGTGGATGGCTTGGTTGCCAAGGGCATCCCCGCCACGTTCATCAACTCGTCCCTGACCGATCGCGAACTGGACGAACGTCTGGCGCGCATGGTCCGCGGCGAGTTCCGGCTGGTGTATATCGCGCCGGAACGCTTCAAAAGCGCGCGGTTTGTCTCCGCCCTGGCGCCGCTCTCCATTGCTCTGTTTGCGATTGACGAGGCTCACTGTATTTCCCAGTGGGGGCACGATTTTCGCCCCGATTATTTGCGTTTGAAACACGCGCTCCGCGAAATCGGCCAGCCGCCGGTGATTGCTCTGACAGCCACGGCGACGCCGGAAGTCCGCGCCGACATTATCGTGCAACTGGCGCTGGCGCAGGCCGGCCGTCGTCCGCCGAATATTTTTGTGACCGGATTTGCCCGCCACAATCTGTCCTTCGAAGTTTCCCGCGTTCGCAACAATCGCGAAAAAATGGAGCGCATACTGGCCGCAATCAGGGCCGGGCGAACCGGCATTTTGTATTGCGCCACGCGCAAAAATGTCGAGCGCCGCTCCCGGGAGTTGCGCGCGCTGGGCGTCGATTGTGTCGCTTACCACGGCGGACTGACCGATGAACAACGCTCGCGTGCCCAAACCCGGTTTATGAGCGGCAAGGTTCCGGTGGCGGTGGCCACCAATGCCTTTGGCATGGGCATCGACCGCGCCGATCTGCGCTTCATTCTGCACTTCGACATTCCCGGCAGCGTGGAGGCCTATTATCAGGAAGCCGGACGCGCGGGCCGCGACGGCGAACCGGCCCGTTGCGAGCTGCTCTTCAACTATGCGGATATCCGCACTCAGGAGTTTTTCATCGAAGGCGCCAATCCGACGCGCGAGATCATTGCCGCCACGCGCGCAACTCTGGTTCGCCTGTGCGCCCATGGTTCCATTCAGATGTCGATCGCGGACATTACCCAGTCCATCATCGATAAGCCCAATGAAATGGCCGTGGCCACGGCCTTGCATCTCCTGGAACGCGCCGGCTTCATGCGCCGCAACTATGCGCCTGGCGGCCGAGCATATATCACGGAGCTGGTCGAGCCCGTCAAGCCCCTGGACAGCCTGTCCATCGATTACGAACGGCTGGATGCCAAGCGCGAACGTGACGAAATGAAGTTGCGGCGCATGATCGAATATGCTGATTCGCCCGTGTGCCGTCAGTATTATATTTTGAACTATTTCGGCGATGCGGAGGCGATGGATCGTCGTATCTGCGGGCGCTGTGACCGTTGCCGGACGCAAAATGCGGTGCAGGACGTCAAGCGTCTGCCCGACGCGGAGGAAAAGGTCATTGTCCAGAAGGCGCTTTGTTGCGTGGGTCGTTTGCTGGGACGCTATGGACGCGGGCGCATTACCCAGATACTGGTCGGCTCGCGTGCCAGGGAGGTGCTGGAATCCGGCCTGGATCGGCAGTCCACCTATGGTTTGCTGGCGGCGGAGGGCTCGGATTTCGTCTGGAGCCTGATCGATGCGCTTATTGCTGTCGGATGCATTGCGGTCAGCGGCGATAAATATCCGACGCTGACGCTGACGCCTCTGGGGCTTGAAGTGGCCCAGGGCCAAAAAAGTGTGCCCCTGGTGATGCCCGCCCGGCGCCCGGCGCCGGATAATAAAGCGCCCCGAGGCAAAGCCACCCCTGCGACCGACTCCAGTGCCGGCACTTTGACAAAGCTCTCCTCATCGAAAAAACGCCATGGCGGGGCAGGCAAGCAGGCGAGGACGACGGATGCAGTTCCGGATGATTTTCCGACGAACGGACCGCCGGTGAACGTGTTGAAACGTCTAAAGGAATGGCGGCGCCGGAAAGCGGCGGCCATGGGCGGCGTGCCCGCATATATAATTTATCCCGACAAGACGCTCCAGCAGATTGCCCTGTCCCTTCCACATAAGCCGGAAGACCTTCTTCTCATTCGCGGGATCGGTCCTGCCAAAGCCCGTCGATTTGGCAAGGAAACCCTGGAGATTGTCCGGTCCGCGTCAGGCATCGAATGAATTGCGGCGATGAATGGATCAATCTCCTGCCCAGTGTTTGCCGCGCAGAGCTCGCGTTGTGTTTGGCGCTGCTGGCATTGTCGATCGCATGTGCCATACCCGTGTCCAGCCGTCCGATGGCTGCCATTCTTCCGGAAAGAGCAAGCTGTTCCTGGTTTTACTGCAGGCGCGCGTCGGCTTATTCCCGGTGGTGCGAGCTGCCGTCCGTTATGGCCTCGAGGTGTTTATGCAGGATGACGCCGGCCAGGACTTCGGCGATGGTCGAAAGAAAGGCGGCTATTTTCTTGTCCAGATGCTGCCCATCCTTGACTTGCAAGGCAAACGTGCCGACAACCTGGTCGTGCGCAATCAGCGGCAGACAGTAATGTCCGTGCGCAGTTTTCGAATCGCATTTGATTTCATGCTTCTCGTCCGGCTGGTTGCAGAAGACCATGCGGTGGCTTTGCGCCGCCTTGCCGCACAGGCACCTGCCGAACGGCAGCCGGGCGCAAGCGGACTGCACATCGTCGGCCAACCCGCGCTGATATTTCATCGTGAGGACGTCGGCTTCGTTTTCGACCAGGAAAATACACCCCTTGGATTCGAGCGCCAACCAGGGAATGGCAAAAATCATGTCGAATGTCTTTTTAAAAATTTTATCGATGGAGATATTCGTAAGCGAAAGATGCAACATGTTGTAGACCACGTTTTGCGTGTCGTAATTGCGCCGTGCTTCTTCCAGGTTTTTCCGGCGTTCGGTGATATCCCGGTCAATACCCCGATATCCCAGAAGCTTATGTTTTTTATCGAAGAATGGCCGGGCGTTCGTTTCCATTGCCACGAGGTAGCCGCTTTTATGGAGATTGATGGTTTCGAGGGCCTTGATTTCCTTGTGCGCCTTGATTAAGGCGCCGGCAATGTCCCGGGCTTGCTGCGGCTCTTTGGGGGCCATTAAGTCGAATAACTTTCTGCCGAGAATTTCCTGCGGTTCGTATCCGAGCATTTCACGGATCCGCGAGCTGGCGTAAATGTAGCGATTTTGGGCGTCGATCTCCCACACCCAATCGGCGGAGTTTTCCAGCATGGTCCGGAATTTTTCCTCACTCTCGGCGATTTTCTGCTGCGCGTTGCGCTCGTCGCTCTGATCGCGAAAAACCAGGACCACCCCTTGGACCGGACCGGTCTCGGTTTCCCGGATTGGCGCGCCGCTGTCGGCAATGGGATATTCGCTCCCGTCGCGCGCGATCAAAAGCGTGTGATTGGCCAGGCTGACGACAACGCCTTCGCGCAGCACGGTGGTCACTGGGTTCTCAACCGCTTTGAGGTTCGTTTCGCTGACGATGTGAAACACATCGGCCAGCGGGCGATTGGCGGCTTCCTTCATGGTCCAGCCGGTGAGTTTTTCGGCGACCGGGTTCATGAGCGTCACGCGGCCGTTTGTATCGGTGGCGATTACGGCATCGCCGATGGACTTCAGCGTGGTTGCCAGATGACGTTCGCTGCTGCGCGCCGCCTCCTCCGCCTGTTTACGTTCGCGGATCTCGGCGGTCAATTGTTCGTTCAGGGCGGATAGTCTGCTGTTGGCGATTTCAAGATGGGTGGCTTCATCCAGAAAGGCCTTTTCGGAAACCTCAAGGAGTTCCGAGAGCGCGTGGATTTTGGCGGCGAGCTCCGTACTTCCGTTTTCGGAAGAAATCTGCGCTGCTTTTAAAGTGAGCGCCATGTCCAAGGCCTTTCATGGTCACTTACGCGAACACGGATTTTTCGAACGGAATGATGGCCATTTTAACGTTTAATGCCATTGTCACAAACCGGTTTGCCGTTTCAGCGTCAATCGCGGTTCGTGAGAAAATGATGACCACAAATACGTTGCCGGACGGCAAGACGCTGCCAAAGCCTAATACCGATTTGACTCCGTAAGGTTTCACAAATTCCGCCTGCATGGGAATGTGATCGTTGCCTTCCGCGCAGGGAATGTGAAATACGTTGTAAGTTTTCTGGGACAAATCCAGCACGATATCGGGATCGGGGGCGATGATGCTGGGGATATCCATGCCCATTTGTTTAAGCATGCTTCGCATCATCGGGATTTGTTCCACCGCCTGGTCGCTGGGCAGAGGAATGACCCGATGGCGCTGCGAATTATTCGGTGAGTTCCATTTGGCGTTGATGCCGCGCGTTGCCAGCAATGTAAAACATTTGAAGTTATGCGCCGTGGCCGCTTTTGCGATCATCTGGTCAGCAAAGGCCTTCAGATCGGCGTTAAGCTCGGTGTAATCGTGGGTTTTAAAGAAACGGACCAAGACACAGGATTTCGTTCCGGTGCCGGCCTCCATGAAATCGTCACAAAAAAAACGGACGACATTTTCGGCGGCCTCAACCATGGTGTGTGCCTGGACCCCCAGAGCGCGTACTTTCCGTCCGCACTTTATGGAATCGACAAGCGAAAAATTTAAAAAGTCGTACATGGCGTGATTTGTAAAAACTTGTGTTCTACGCGCCGCACGCGCCCATGATGGCTGTTAATATAGTCATTTTTTTCAGAAAGTCAAACAGTATTTTAACGTTTGAAAACGGCGACGCGGGAAGGCCGCGACAATGGATGAACAAAACCTTGCATTGGAAAGGCGCATTCGGTATCAATATGCGTTGATCTGGTTGCCAACATGACGGGATAAACGGTAAGTAATTAACGAATAGGAGGCTATATCGTGAAAGACATGGCCGTGGCTGATGTGCGTAATTTCGTCCTGCTGGGTCACACCGGCAGCGGTAAAACTACATTGTGTGACGCTTTCCTCTGTAAACTCGGCCTGACCGATAAAATTGGACAGGTCAGTGCCGGCACCAGCCTTAGTGACTTTACCGAAGAGGAAATCGCGCGCAAGATCAGCCTGTATACCCAGCCTTTTTCCGGAGTTTATAAAACCAAGCAGGGTCAAAAAATCGGAATGAGTTTCATGGATGTGCCCGGGGTTGACGATTTTTGCGGGCAGGTTCTTTGTGCCAGCCGTGTGGCCGATGCGGCCTTGATAACCATCGATGCCACGGCCGGCATCCAGGTGGGAACCAACCGGGCCTGGCGCCGCTGCGTGGCGCTGGGATTGCCCAGGGGCATTGTGATTACGGGCCTCGACAAGGAAAACGCCGATTTTGCCAAAATCCTGGACGATGTTCAGAAAGTCTGGGGTCCGAAATGCGTGCCGGTTGTGTGTCCCACGCCGGATGGCATGCTGGAAGTCCTTGGCACGGCGTCGCCGGCCGGCGCGGCAGCTGCAAAATGGCAAGCGTATAAAAGCGCACTGATTGAACGTGTAGCCGAGACCGACGACGCGCTTCTGGAAAAATACCTGGGCGGTACGGAATTGACCGTCGATGAAATTGCCAAAGGATTGCGCGCCGCGGTATGTTCCGGCAATCTGATTCCTGTCTATGCCGTCGTTACGCCCAAGGACCTCGGGGTCAACGAATTGCTTGGCGGCATTGGCCGTCTTTTCCCGTCGCCCCTCGACCGGGAGGTCAAGGATGCTGCGGACACGGTGATCAATCCCGCCGTCGATGCGCCTTTCGTCGGCGTGGTCTGGCGGCATGTGACCGATCCCTATGCCGGCAAATTGTCTTATGTGCGCATTTACGGCGGCACGCTTAAGGAGAACATGGAAGTCTTCAATGCCACCAAGGGCCACAAGGAAAAAATCGGCAGCATTCTCCAGCCCCACGGCAAAAAATCGGTGCAGGTTACGGAGGCGTCTACCGGCGATATTGTGGCGCTGCCGAAGCTAAAGAATACGGGGCTTAACGATGTGCTCTGCGCTGTGGGGCAGAAATTCGCTTTCGATCCGATTGTGTTCCCGACGCCGGTGGTGTCCGTTGCGGTTTTTGCCCGCAATCAGGCGGATGATGACAAGCTGGGTGTCGCGCTTACCCGGGCGGTGGAAGACGATCCGACCCTGAAGGTCGAACGGCATGCGGATACGCACGAGACGGTGTTGTCCGGGATGGGGGATACGCATCTGGAACTTGTTCACGAACTGATGAAAAAGCGCAGTAACCTGGATGCGGAATTCAAGGTTCCAAAAGTCGCCTACAAGGAAACGGTGACCGGCCACGGTGACGGACATTACAAGCACAAGAAGCAGTCCGGAGGCCGCGGGCAGTATGCGGAAGTGTATTGCAAGGTCCAGTCGAAACGGGAGGACGATGCGGAGTGGTTCGTGGATGCGGTTGTCGGGGGGGTCATTCCGCGGAATTTCATTCCGGCCTGCGAAAAGGGCTTTTTGGAGGCCATTCCGCATGGTGTCTTGGCCGGATATCCGGTGGTCAATGTGAAAGTCTCCGTATATGACGGATCCTACCATGATGTGGATTCGTCGGAAATTGCATTCAAGATTGCCGCGGCGCGCGCTTTCAAGGAAGCCCTTTCCAAGGCCAAGCCCGTCCTGCTGGAACCGATTATGACCGTGCGCGTCACTGTGCCGGAGCAGTCCATGGGCGACATCAACGGCGATCTCAATCATCGGCGCGGTCGAATTCTGGGCGTGGACGTGGAGGACGGCGTGCAGGTTATTACCGCGGAAGTGCCCCAGGCCGAGATGTTCCGCTATTCCTCCGAATTGCGCAGTATTACGGGTGGACGCGGATCGTTCGAACTCAAGTTCGCCCGTTACGACGTCGTGCCCAGCATGATTGCCCAGAAGGTTATTGCCGGCGCCGAAAAGAAGAAGGAAGAGGAAGAGTAGGCGGGGCCGGCGCTTTGCACTGGCTGGTTCAGCCCTCTGTCCGATGCAGGGGTGCCGGATGACGGGAGTCGGAAATCAAAAATCAGAGATCGAAAACCCGGTGCCAGGCGCGTTGGAGCATTGCGAACTGTGTCCGCGGCGGTGCGGCGTCAATCGCTTGCAGGGGCGCCTGGGTTATTGCCGCGCCGGCAACATGGCGCAGGTTTTTCGGTATGGATCGCATCCCGGCGAGGAGCCGCCCATTTCCGGTACGCGCGGTTCAGGCGCCGTTTTTTTCAGCCGCTGCACGCTTCGTTGCGTTTATTGCCAGAATTATCCCTGGAGTCAGGAAGGTTCTGGCGCGACATATACGGTTGGCGAACTGGCCGGAATTTTCGGCGCGCTGCGCGCGGAAGGTTGTCATAACTGGAATTTGGTGAGCCCGACACCCTGGTTGCCGATGATTGTCGAGGCTTTGGCGCGCGCGCGCGCGACCGGACGGAGCTTGCCGGTGGTTTATAATACCAGCGGATTTGAAAGGGTTGCGACCGTTAAGGCCATGGCCAAGGTGGCGGATGTTTTTTTGGCTGACTTGCGCTACGCCACATCGGAAGCAGCCTTGAGCGGGTCCGATGCCGCGGAATATGTGACTTGCGCCCGGGCGGCATTGCAGGCAATGTGGCGTCAGGCGGGTCCGCTGGTGGTGAATGACGATGGCATTGCGACGCGGGGCGTGATTTGCCGTCTGTTAATTATGCCCGGCCTGGCGCAGGAGGTCTGCGCCTCGCTGGAATGGCTGGCGGATAAGATCGGAAGGCAGGTGGCGGTGAGCGTCATGGCGCAATACACGCCGGCGTATCGGGCGCTTGGACGGGAGCAGTGGGGCCGCTGTATCCTCCGTGAGGAATATGATGCCGTTTGCCGGACGGTGGAACGGCTGGGATTCGCCAAAGGCTGGATTCAGGATTTCGATGCCGGGCAGGATGGGGCCCTGGCGGGTTTCAATATGCCGCCGTGCGGCAAGGCGGAATAGCGGAAATTTATCTCTGCGGTTAGGCTTGTTTTATCTGCGTCAATCAGTATGATGCGCAGGCGCGTTTTATAAGCATCAAACAAGGGGGCAATTATGAGCGGTCATAGTAAGTGGAAAACCATCCAGCACAAAAAGGGCGCAGCGGATGCCGCCCGCGGAAAAATTTTCAGCAAACTGAGCAAGGAAATATCCATTGCGGCGCGCGCTGGAGGCGGCGACCCCATCATGAATCCGGTCCTGCGCACGCTGATTGCCAAGGCCAAAGCCAGCAACATGCCGGCCGATAATGTGGATCGCGCAATCAAGAAGGGCACGGGCGAGTTGGCCGGCGGCCAGCTCGAGGAAATCACCTATGAGGGCTATGCCGCCGCCGGCGTGGCCCTGGTAATCAAGGTTCTGACCGACAACAAAAACCGGGCCGCCTCTGAAATCCGGCATATTTTCACGAAATTCGGCAGCAATCTGGCGGGCCAGGGAGCGGTGTCGCGCACGTTCAAACGCAAGGGCCAGATTTTGGTGGAAACATCCACGGTGGAAGAAGACAAGCTGATGACGATCGTGCTCGATGCCGGCGCCGAGGATATGCAGCAGGACGGCGAAGTGTTCGAGATCATTACTGCGCCCGGCAGTTATCAGGCGGTGGTTGACGCCCTGGAAAAAGCCGGAATCAAAACCGTCAGTTCGGAAATCGTGCTTATCCCGGATGCCTTTGTGCCGGTGGCCGATAAGGCCGTTGCCGGAAACATTATCAAGTTCATCGAAGCCCTCGAAGAGAACGAGGATGTCCAGAATGTTTATTCCAACATGGACGTGGATGAGACGATCATGAAGGATTTGGAACAGAAATAAAGCGCGATTTCTGTTTGCCGGTTTTCGACGGGGGTTGCAACATTAATCGCGTCCGGTGCGAGCTTGGCTGCGCGAATCGGGCAATTGTTCTTGCCCGCGGTTAGTTTTCCAACTATGGATCCCAAAGCGCCAGTCGAAAATCGAAAATCGGCAATGGATGCCGGCCGGATTCTGGGCGTGGATACCTCCCTGCGTTGCACGGGCTTGGGTGTGATTCAGGTGCGCGGCTCGCGCATGGAAGTCGTCGAGCAGGGACTGGTGAAAAATGCGGCGGCTTGGCCGCTGTCGCGGTGCTTGGCGCATTTGCACGCGGCGCTCGGCGAGATTTTGGAACGGAGCCGGCCCGGGGTTGTGGCCATCGAGGGGGTTTTTTTCTGCAAGAATGTACGCACGGCCGTGATTCTTGGCGAGGCGCGCGGCGTAGTGATTGCCGCCTGCGCGGTGGCCGGTGTGCCGGTGTATGAATATTCGCCGCGCCGCGTCAAACAGGCGGTGGTCGGATCCGGCAGCGCCGGCAAGGATCAGGTTAATCGAATGGTAATGTCGCTTCTGAGCTTGCGTGAACCGCTGGCGGAGGATGCCGCCGATGCCTTGGCCATTGCCATCTGCCACGCGCATGCCGGAAAATACGAGGCGCTGATGGGCGCACAGACCATATGATTGCATTCCTTGAAGGTCTATTGATCGAGAAGACGCCGACGCGCATTGTGCTGAACGTCGGCGGTGTAGGCTACGAAGTGTTCGTCCCCTTGAGCAGCTTTGACCGTCTTGGCGCGCCGCAGCAAACCTGCCGGTTGCTGACTTACGACTACATTCGCGAAGACCAACATAGTCTGTTCGGCTTTGTGAGCGAACCGGAGCGCAAGCTGTTTGTCTTGCTGATGAGCGTCAGCGGCATCGGTCCCAAACTGGCCCTGAGCGCCTTGAGCAGTTTGACCGTGCGTGAAATTACCGGCGCCATTGCCGGCGGCGACGTCAAACGGCTTAGCGGTGTGACCGGCATCGGCAAGAAAATCGCCGAGCGCATGGTGCTGGAATTGCGCGACAAAATTTCCGCCGCCGAGGGTTTGGGCGCCGAGGCCGCCGCCGAGACCGATTTGGGCGGCGATCATCGCGTGCGCGATGCGGTGCTGGCGCTGATTTCTCTGGGCTACAAACAGGCGGATGCCCAGAAGATGGCGGCGCAGGCCACGGCCGGCGGCCATCCGGAGCTTTCCGTCGAAGACATTGTCCGCAAGGCGCTGAGCCGTTGAAAGATCCACGCCTGCCGGTGACAACGCCTCCCTGGTGTTCCCTGACCCATAGCGTCGGAACGGACTTTTGTTAAATAGCCCATTGACGGCGTTGCCAAGTTGCGGTAATGTCCGGTCGTTTTCAAAACCCTATTAATAAGCATCAAAAAAGGAGGATCGGTATATGGCTATTAAAGTTGGCATTAACGGGTTCGGGCGTATCGGCCGCATGGCTTTTCAGGCGATTTGCGACCAGGGGCTGCTTGGCAAGACGATCGATGTGGTGGCCGTCGTGGATGTGTCCACGGATGCCGACTACTTCGCGTATCAGATGAAATACGACTCGATTCACGGCAAATTCAAGCACGAAATCGCCACCGCCAAGAGCTCGGCCTCGGTGGAAGGCAACGATGTGCTGGTGGTCAACGGCAACAAAATCCGTTGTGTCATGGCCACGAAAACTCCCGCGGAACTGCCCTGGAAAGCGATGGGCGTCGAGTATGTTCTCGAGTGCACGGGATTGTTTACCCAGTCCGACAAGGCCAAGGGCCATTTGGATGCCGGCGCGAAAAAAGTCATTCTTTCCGCCCCGGGCAAAGGCGAAGTCAAGACGATTGTCATGGGGGTGAACGAGAACGAGTACGATTCGGCCAAGCATGCGATCGTTTCCAATGCCTCCTGCACCACCAACTGCCTGGCGCCCGTGGTGTATGTGCTGTTGAAGGAAGGTTTTGGCGTCGAGACCGGTCTGATGACCACCATTCATTCCTATACCGCGACGCAGAAGACCGTGGATGGTCCTTCCAAGAAGGATTGGCGCGGCGGGCGCGCGGCCGCGTTGAACATCATCCCGAGCACGACCGGCGCCGCCAAGGCCGTCGGCGAAGTGCTGCCGGCCACGAAGGGCAAGCTTACGGGCATGTCCTTCCGCGTTCCCACGGCGGATGTGTCGGTGGTCGATCTGACCTTCCGCACGGAGCGGGATACCTCGATCGAAGAAATCGATCAGGCCCTGAAAAAAGCGTCCCAAACCTATCTGAAAAACCGTTTGGGCGTGACGAATGAAGAACTGGTTTCCACAGATTTCATTCACGATGCGCGGTCGTCGATCTATGACTCGCTGGCCACGCTGCAGAACAACCTCAAGGGCGAAAAGCGCTTCTTCAAGGTCGTGTCCTGGTATGACAACGAATGGGGTTATTCCAATCGCATCGTTGAGCTGATTATCCACATGGCGAAAAAGGATGGCGCTCTGAAATGAACAAGCTGACAGTCCGCGATGTGAATTTCAAGGGCCGGCGCGCGCTGGTGCGCGTGGATTTTAACGTGCCGATCAAGGATGGACTGGTGGCCGACGACACCCGCATCACGGCGGCCTTGCCGACGATTCGTTACATTATCGAGCAGGGCGGCTCCGCGGTGCTGATGAGCCACTTGGGCCGTCCCAAGGGCGGAAAGGCTGAACCCGCGTTCAGCCTGAAGCCCGTGGCCGAGCGCCTGCAGGTGTTGTTGGGCCGGCCAGTGCAGTTCGGTCCGGACTGTGTGGGCGCCGAAACGCTGGCGATGGCCAAGGCGTTGAAGCCCGGCGATGTTCTGCTCGTGGAAAATACCCGCTTCTACAAGGAAGAGGAAGGCAAGGCCAAGTTGGCCGAGGATGCCACCGACGAGCAGAAGAAAGCCGCCAAGGCGGAGATGAAGGCCAGGCAGAAGGAGTTTGCCGGAAAGTTAGCCCGGCTCGGCGACGGCGAAATTTACGTGAACGATGCCTTCGGTTCCGCGCACCGGGCGCACGGCTCGACAGCCGTGGTTTGCCAGTTCTACAAGAAGAACGTGGCCGGTTTCCTGATGGAAAAGGAAATCGATTATTTGGGCCGCGCGTTGTCCAGTCCGGAGCGTCCATTCGTGGCCATCCTTGGCGGCGCCAAGGTCAGCGACAAGGTCAACGTCATCACCAACCTGCTGGATAAAGTCGACAGCCTGATCATTGGCGGCGCCATGGCCTATACGTTTTACCGGGCCAAGGGTTTGCCTACCGGCAAGTCGCTGGTCGAGGAGGACAAGGTCGATCTGGCCCGCGATATTCTGGCCAAGGCCGGGACCAAAGGCGTGAAAGTGCTTTTGCCGGTGGATAATGTTGCCGCCGAGGCGTTCGATGCCAAGGCGCGCGTTGAGACTGTCGGCGAGCAAGGCATTCGCAATGACTGGATGGCGCTCGATATCGGGCCGCAATCGGCAAAACTGTTTGCCGCCGAAATTGCCAAGGCCAAAACTGTGGTCTGGAACGGACCCATGGGATGTTTTGAAATGGCGCCGTTTGCGGCCGGCACTCTGGCCGTAGCCCAGGCGATTGCCGGGACAAAATGCCTGAGCATCATTGGCGGGGGCGACAGCGTCAGCGCCGTTAACAAGAGCGGCTTGGCCGACAAAATGACGCACATCAGCACCGGCGGCGGCGCCAGTCTCGAATTTTTGGAAGGCAAAGAATTGCCGGGCGTCGCGGCTTTGAGCAACAAGGCCGGATGATAAGCCAACGTCAGATATCAAACGAAGAACGACAGAATTAAGCACGAAGAATCAGGAATAAACGTGAATCCTAATCGCAAACCGATCGTTGCCGGCAACTGGAAAATGAACAATACCGTGACGGAGGCGTTGTCCTTGGTTGCCGAAATCAAGCGCTTGGCCGTCGAGAGCAAGAACGTCGATATTGTGTTGTGTCCTCCTTTTACTGCACTGCAGGCGGTGAGCGGCGCCATTTCCGGAACGGCGATTGGCTTGGGAGCGCAGAATATGCATTGGGAAAAAGCGGGGGCCTTTACCGGCGAGATCTCGGCCTCCATGTTGCGCGAACTGTATTGCCATTATGTGATTATCGGTCATAGTGAAAGGCGTACGCTTTTCGGCGAGACGGATGCGGACGTCAATCGCAAAGTCAAGACGGCCTTAGCCAGCAACCTGCGCCCAATCGTCTGTGTCGGCGAAACGCAGAAACAGCGCCAGGCGAACCAGACCGAGGCGGTTATCGGAGCCCAGGTCCGTGCCGGACTGAAAGAAATTGGCCCGGATCAGTTTGGCCCGATCATCATGGCCTACGAGCCGGTTTGGGCGATTGGCACCGGCCTGACGGCTACGCCGGCCCAGGCGCAGAACGTGCATAAATTTATCCGTGGTCTGTTGCAGGAATTGGTTGGGGAACGCGTGGCCCAAGCCGTGCGGATCCAGTACGGTGGCAGCGTCAAACCGGCTAACGCCAAGGAACTGTTCGGTCAGCCGGATATTGACGGCGGCCTGATCGGCGGCGCTGCATTGGACGCGGCTTCGTTCATGAGCATTGTGAAGGCGGCATTGTAAGACGCCTGAAGTTGGCCGTCAGCTGCCGGGCCTAATTCGATGGGAGGGTGTTGTGCTTTATATTAAGGGACTTTTGATCCTGATTGAAGTTGTCAGCAGTGTTCTGCTGATTGTGATTGTCCTTTTGCAGCGAGCCAAGAACGAGGGCTTGGGACTGGCCTTCGGTTCCCAAATGGGCGAGTCGCTTTTTGGCGCCCGGGCCGGCAATGTCCTGGTCAAAGCCACAATATGGATGGGTATTATTTTCCTGGTCAATACGACTGTCCTGGCAAAAATCTACTCCAAGGGAACATCGCAGTCCCTGATATCGCAAAGCAGCGTTCCGGCGCCAATGAAGAACCAGGCTCCGGCGCCGTTGGGTCAGGCTCAAAACCAGCCGCTGCCTTCGGGCGCGCCGATATCGGCGCCGGTGACTCCGCAAGCGCCGGCTGCATCGCCGGTTGTGCCGGTTAGTGTGCCTGGCGCGACACCTGCCCCGGCTCCCTGACAAGGCCGCTGCATTTTTATGCTTTTGCACTTTGGCCGTTGAAAATTGTTAACTCGCCGCTTTGTGCTTAGCAGCTATCCGCCATGCCAAGGCCATCTTCCATCTCATGGATGCGCGTCATCCTGGTTTCTGGATCGCTGGCTGGCCTGGTTCTCCTGTCTGCCTGCCGTCCCCGACCGCAGGAATCGTTGACGGCTGAACCTGCGGGGCAAACCACTTTTTATGGGGTGGCGGAACGCATCCGTGGATTCGATCCGGTCATGGCCGGCGATGTGGCTTCGGCTCTGGCGATCAGCAGGATTTACGAGGGTTTGTTGCAATATTCCTATCTGCAGCGACCCTATGGCGTCGTGCCTTGCCTGGCTGCGGCCCCGCCGCAAGTTTCGCCGGATGCGCTTACCTACACATTTCCCGTGCGCCGCGGCATTTACTTCCAGGACGATCCCTGCTTCACCAATACGCAAGGGCGCGGGCGCGAATTGAAGGCCGCCGATTTCGTCTATTCCATCAAACGCGTGGCCGATCTTAAAGCCGGTTCTACGGGATTCTGGGCGTTTAACGACCGGATTGCGGGACTCGATGAGTTTCGCGCCGCGTCTGCCGGCGACAAACCGACCGATTACGATCTCGAGGTGGAAGGCCTGCGCGCCTTGGACGATTATACCTTCCAAATCCGGCTCAAGCGGCCGTATCCGCAACTGCTCTGGATCATGACCATGCATTACACCTTTGCCGTCCCGCGCGAGGCGGTTAGTTTTTACGGCGCGGATTTTGTCAATCATCCGGTGGGCACCGGACCTTATGTGTTAAGGTCGTGGAAAAAGAATTACCGCCTGGAATATGTGTGCAATCCCAAGTGGGCGCAGACCGGCCGGATCGAGCGCTACCCGGCCGAAGGCGCGCCGGGCGATGCCGCGCAGGGGCTGCTGGCGGATGCCGGTAAGCCTTTGCCGTTGATCGACCGGGTAGTGCAGTATGTCATTGGCGACACCTCCACAATGTGGTTCATGTTCCTCAGGGGACAGTTCGAAATGTCCGGCATTTCGCGCGACAATTGGAATGCCGTGATTTCGACCGAAAAGTCCTTGAATCGCAATCTGGCCGCCAAGGGCATCCGCATGTTTGCCACGCCAGTCATGGAAACCTATTACATCGGTTTCAATCTGGATGATCCCGTTGTCGGTCCGAATAAACGCCTGCGCCAGGCTCTGACCTGCGCGTTCAACACGGAAACTTACGTGCGTTTCTACAATGACCGTGTTATCCGCGCCCAAGGTCCTATTCCGCCCGGAGTTGCCGGATTTGAAAACCAGCACACGCCGTATCCCTTCGATTTGGCGCGCGCCCGACGCCTGCTGTCGGAGGCCGGTTATCCCGAAGGCAAGGACCCGCAAACCGGGAGGCGGCTTAAACTGACCATTGACCTGGGCAATGCCAACGATCCGGAAGTTCGGGCATCCGTGGAGTTGTTTGCCGATTTTATGGGACAAATCGGCGTGCAGATTGCGCCGGTATATAACAACTGGCCGGCCTTCCTGGAGCGGATCGAGCGCCGTCAGGCGCAGTTGTTCCGCCTGGGTTGGGTCGCGGATTATCCCGATGCCGAAAACTTTCTCCAGCTCTTTTACGGCCCGAACAGTTCGCCGGGCCCCAACCACAGCAATTACCGTAACAATGAGTTTGACGTTTTGTATGACAAGGTGAGGGTCATGTCCAACTCGCCGGAACGCACCGCGCTCTACCGGAAGATGGAGGCGATGATTGTCGAGGACTGTCCCTGGATTTTCGAGCAGCACCCGCTTTCCTACGCCTTGACGCATGCCTGGCTGAAAAATTACAAGCCCCATGACTTTCCCTATGGCATGGGCAAGTATTATGCCATCGACACGGAAGCCCGCCGCGCATGGAAGGCGCAAGAGAATCGCTGAAAAGCGCCTTGCCGGGCCGCGCTTAAGACGGAATAAAATTTTCCCGGCCGGTGAGCGCCAGAATGGTTTCGGCGATCAGTGAAATGGTCGCATCCAGATCGCGGAGCGAGACGATTTCAACCGGGCTGTGCATATAGCGATTCGGTACGCTTACCAGCGCCGCGGCGCAGCCGCCGCGCGCAAGTTGCATGACGTTGGCGTCGGTTCCGGTGCCGCGCGGCTCGGCCTGCAGCTGGAATTTTATTTTTTTCCGGCGGGCAGTGTCGCACAGCAGTTTGCCCAGTACGGGGTTGATATTGGCGCCCCGGTGCAGAATGGGGCCCTTGCCCAGGGAGATATCGCCGACTTTCTTGGGGTCGCCGCCCGGGAAATCCGAGGTGAAGCCCACGTCCACGGCAATGCCGATGTGCGGGTTAATGTTGTAAGCGCTGGTGATGGCGCCCCGCAGACCGACTTCCTCCTGAACGGTGGATACGGCGTACACGGCCACATTCAGCTTCTTGCGCCGCAGGGCGCCGAGGACTTCGGTCACGATCCAGGCGCCGATGCGGTCATCGAAGGCGCGCGAGGATACCAGTTCGTTTTTCAATTCGATGAAGTTCGGCGTGATGACCACCGAGTCGCCGATTGCCACCGATTTCAAGGCGTCGGCCCTGTTTTTGGCGCCGATATCGATCCAGAGATCCTCCAGCCTTACGCCCTTGTCGCGCTCGGCGGCTTCCAGCAGATGGATCGGCTTGCGTCCGATGACGCCATAGAGCGGTCCCCGGCTGGTGGCGATGCATATGCGCTGGCCGACGGCGACCAGCGGATCCCAGCCGCCGATGGCCGCGAAGAAAATAAAGCCGTTGGCGTCGATGTGCGTAATCATCAGCCCGATTTCATCCACGTGGCCGGCCAGCATGACCCTGACGGCGGCCTTCGTGTTCAGCGCCCCGATCAGGTTGCCGTGAACATCCCCTGAGACGCGCTCAGCGAAGTTCTGCATCCTGGCCCGGATAACTTTCTGAGCGGGCACCTCGAAGCCCGAAGGGGAGGGCTGTTTCATCAGGTTTTTCAAAAAAGTCAGCGAATCGGTGTTCATGGATTATCCTTACGATTAATGATCGGATGCATTGAAAACGGCATGCGCCCATTGTGCAGACCACGGGGCGGCTGTCAAGGTCATTACGCGAACTCGAACGCCGAAATCTTGAACTTGCGTAAACGGGCATGGGGCGGTAAGGTAAGCGCGATTTTAATGCAGCTATGAGGCGAAAAGACGGCAAGCTGTTGGGAAAACAGATGGGGGAAACAATGGATGCTTTGCAAAAATCCAGTCACCCGGGGCCGAAGGGGCCGGTGGTGCTGGCGATCATGGATGGGGTCGGAATTGGCAAACACACGGATGGCGATGCGGTCCGGTCGGCATGCAAGCCGCACCTGAACTGGCTGAAAGCCAACGCGCTCGCTTGTCAGCTTAAGGCGCATGGCAAGGCGGTCGGCCTTCCCAGCGATGGCGATATGGGCAACAGCGAGGTGGGACATAACGCCATTGGCTGTGGCCGGGTTTTTGATCAGGGCGCGATGCTGGTCAATACCGCGATCGCCTCGGGCGCCATGTTCCGGGGCGAGGTCTGGACGAAGCTCGTGCGTTATTGCCGCGAGCACAATGGCACGCTGCATTTTATCGGGCTGTTTTCCGACGGCAACGTGCACAGTCACCTGGACCATCTCAAGGCCATGTTGGTCCAGGCCAAAAAAGACGGCGTGCGCAAAGTGCGCATTCATGCCTTGTTAGACGGACGCGATGTGGGCGAAACCTCGGCGCTGGAATACGTGGACCCGTTCGAGAAATTCCTGGCCGAACTGAATGCGGACAAGTCTGTGGATTACTGCATCGCTTCGGGCGGCGGGCGCATGGCTATCACCATGGACCGCTACAATGCCAACTGGACCATGGTCAAGCGCGGTTGGGATACGCATGTGCGCGGGATCGGACCGCAGTTTAAAACGGCCCGTGAAGCCATCGAGGCCCATCGGCAGGCCAAGTTGGGAATCAGCGATCAGGATTTGCCGCCCTTTGTCATCGTCCGCGATGGCAAGCCCGTTGGGCCGATCGTGGATGGCGACAGCGTCATTTATTTCAATTTCCGCGGCGATCGGGCCATCGAGATCAGCCGGGCTTTCGAGGACGATGCCTTCGATAAATTCGACCGCGCGCCCAGGCCCAGGATCGAATACGCGGGCATGATGCAGTACGACGGCGATCTGAAAATTCCGAAGCAATATCTGGTCATCCCGCCGACCATCGATCGGACCATGGGCGAGCTGCTGGGCAAGGCGGGCATCCGCCAGCTGGCGATCAGCGAAACCCAGAAGTTCGGGCATGTAACCTATTTCTTCAACGGTAACCGTTCGGGCAAATTCAACGAGCAGTTGGAGGAATATGTCGAAATCCCGTCCGACTGCCTGCCGTTCGAACAGCGCCCCTGGATGAAGGCGGCGGAAATAACCGACTATGTCGTGGGCGCGATCCGGGACAATAAGTTCCCGTTTATCCGCTTGAATTATCCCAATGGCGACATGGTCGGGCATACCGGCGTTTACCAGGCTACACAAATAGGGGTGGAGACGGTGGATCTGTGCCTGGGACGGCTGATCGAAGCCGTTAAAGCTGCCGGCGGGATACTGGTGGTCAGCGCCGATCATGGCAACGCCGACGATATGTTCGAGCACGATGCAATCACCGGCAAGGTCAAGAACGATCCCGTGACCGGCAAGCCCAAGGCCAAAACCAGTCATTCGCTCAATCCTGTGCCCTGCTTCGTTTTCGATGCGGCCGGGACAGCCGGCCTGACTTTGTCCGCGGCGGCCGCCGCCGCGAGCCTGGGAATCAGCAGCCTGGCGGCTACCTGCCTGGTTCTGCTGGGATTCGTTCCGCCGCCGGATTATGATGCGAGCATTGTCGAGATTCGGAAATGAAGTAAATGCCCGGGACAGCGCGTTTGGGAAGGGCCAAAAACGGTCAGTTGCAAATCATGGCCGGATCGTCAGCGGTTAAAATCGCCTGCAGCTGAAGCTTGTGCGGATCGTTTTGCCTCTTCAAAAGATGGGCTGCATGCCGAAGGCTATTTGACGGCATAGTGCTTCGCATTTGACGTTATTTTAAGAGAGGGCAAAAGAATGGCCGAGGAACCCTACGGAGTAATTTTGGCCGGCGTTGCCGATGAGGTGCGCCGCGCTTACGATAAGTTTGCACAACAGCCGGTTGACTGGGATTTGACCACAGAGCCGCCGGATCCGCCCGCTCGGCGGCAGGTGACCATCCGCAAGGCGGTCAAGGTGGCCGGTCCCGGCACATTCTTCGGCCGGGAACACCGCACGCTGGCATTTGAACCGACGGCGCTCGAGGGCTGGTGGTTCGACCGCGTGGATCAGCCGGACTCGTTGCCGATCAAGGTTTCCGTGCGCAACGTTTGGACCACGATCCGTAACATCGTTCTGCGCAGCGGGTCGCCTCACAACTACATGCGCATGGTGGAGCACATCATTGCCCTGCGGTTGGGCTTGGGGATCGACAACCTGATGATCAGGGCCGATGCCGGCGACCCGCCGCTGTTTGACCGGGGCAGCAGCGATCTGGTTGAAGCGCTCACCGCTGCCGGCACGGAAGAGGCTGTTGCCCCCGTGGTTTATGTGACGGTGAAGGAGCCGGTTACCATTGGGGGGCCCAACGGCAGTTTCGTTACCTTGCTGCCGGCGCGGGACAAGATGTTCCATTTGCAAATGGATTGCGCCGTCGATTTTCCAAATGCCATGGGGAAACAACGCATTCGGTTCAATCTCAATCGCAGCCGGTTTTGTTACGGCGCCCTGGCGCGGACCAATACAACCGCCGCCATGATGTGGTATTCCAATACGGTGGGCAAATTGTTTGCCGATATTCGCAATCTGGGTTATACGGATAAAAACATCCTGATTGCCGGCCGCTATCGTTACTTCAACAAGCCGCTCTTGATCCATGAAGGCAAGGCCCTCGAGGCGGTCTGGCATCGTGCCATGCTGGATTTGCTGGCGGCGCTGGCCTTGATCGACGAGGGCCGTTTTGTGGGTGGCGTCATTTCATACAAGGCGGGCCATAGCCTGGACGTGGAAATGGTCCGTATTCTCTCTAAATACAACCTTTTGCAGACTGTGGCGATGCCGGCATAAAGCCCGGCGTGTGCCGGGCTTTTGCGGCCGGAAATTTTGCCGTGAAGTCTCGCGTATTCGGCGCAGATATTACCAAGGGATGCCAATATTGGGGATGGAGCTATGAAAACGAAGGCAGCATCGTGTGGGCCGGTGGTAAGGACATCGCTATGGTTTGGTTACGAGCGGCAGGATTTCATGGTGGACGGGCGAGCCTGCCTGTTGGTGATTCCCAAAACTGCGGCGCCGGGCAATCCGTGGATTTGGCGCACCGAGTTTTTCGGGCATGAACCGCAGGCCGACATTATGCTGCTCGGCAAGGGATTCAACGTTGCCTACATGGATGTGCAGAACATGTACGGCGCGCCGGTGGCCTTGGACTTCATGGATAAGTTTTATGAATACCTGACCAAGGAACGGGCGCTGGCGCCGAAAACGGTGCTGGAAGGCTTCAGCCGCGGAGGGCTTTTTGCCTTTAACTGGGCGGCGCGCAACCCTGGCAGGGTTGCGGCCCTGTATGTCGATGCGCCGGTTTGCGATTTCAAAAGCTGGCCGGCTGGCAGAGGCAAGGGCAGGGGGTCGATTGACGATTGGGAAAGATGCAAAAAGGTCTATGGCCTGACCGAGGAGCAGGCCCTGGCTTATCGATTCAATCCCGTTGACAACCTTGCGCCGTTGGCCAAGGCCGGTATCCCGATCTTGAGCGTATGCGGGGAGATCGACGGAGCCGTTCCGATCGACGAGAACTCGCGCGTGGTCCTGGAGCGTTACACAAAACTGGGCGGCGCGATGACCCTGATTGCCAAGCCATTTTGCGATCATCATCCGCACAGCCTGAAGGATCCTGCCCGAATCGTTAACTTTATTCTCCTCAATACGCCCGGTTTCAAGCCAAGCGCCATGCTGGCGGAGAATACCCCTTATGGCTACGACTATTTCAAGTTGCGCTCAGGCTTGGCCAATGCCCGGATTAAATTCGAGCGGGCGAAGCAGGCGCGCGTCGTTTTCCTCGGCGGTTCCATAACGTTCAACGAAGGCTGGCGCGGGCAGGTTTGCGCGGACCTGCAAGCCCGGTTCCCGCGGACGAAGTTCGCTTTTGTCAATGCCGGGGTGGCCTCGCTGGGATCGACACCGCATGCTTTCCGATTCGCGCGCGACGTGCTGGAGGGCGGAACGGTCGATTTGTTGTTTGTCGAAGCGGCCGTGAATGACGCCTGCAACGGGCAAACGCCGGTTGAAATGCTGCGCGGCATGGAAGGCGTTGTGCGCCAGGCGCGCCTGGCCGACCCCCGGATGGATATCGTGATGCTGCAGTTTGCCGATCTCGGGAAGCTGGACGAAATCGGCCAGGGCCGGACGCCCACGGTGATCGAATGTCACGAAAAAGTTGCGGAATATTATGGCGTGCCTTCCCTCGATTTGGCAAAGGAAGTTGCCGAGCGCATTCACGCCGGCGAGTTTTCATGGGCCAAAGATTTCAGGGATTTGCACCCGTCTCCTTTCGGGAGCGCTGTCTATGCGCGGGCCATTGGCCGCTTACTGGACGAAGCCTGGAAAGACGACCTGCCGCAAGGCGCGCAGACGGCGGCAAATTTGCTTCCGGAAAAACCGCTGGATGAAAAGAGCTATTTCCGCGGCAGGCTGGTGCCGCCGCGGCAGGCAGTCTTCGACACCGGCTGGACGCTGGTTCGCGCTTGGCAGCCGGCGGATGCAGCTCTGACACGGGTGGGTTTTACGAACGTAACGACCCTGGTTGCGGAAAAGCCGGGCGCGACCCTGTCTTTTAAATTTTCGGGAACGGGAGTCGGAATTTTCGTGACGGCCGGGCCGGATGCCGGCGTCGTGGAATTCAGTGTCGATGGTGTCGCTTTTGCGACGCGCAACCTTTATACGCTCTGGAGCGGCCAGCTCCATTTGCCCTGGGCACAGGTGCTGAGCGCCGATCTGGCGCCCGGTCGGCATGAACTTGTTTTGCGGGTAGCATCGCAATCGGATGCCAAAAGCAAGGGCCATGCGGTCCGCATCATTCATTTCCTGGTGAACTGACCGGCGCACTAGCCTGATCGCTGCCGACGGACGTTTGCAGCTGGCTGAGCGCGGCATATAATACGATTGCCACCGAGTTGGCCAGGTTGAGCGAGCGGACGCGGTCGCTGCGCATAGGAATGCCGAGAACCCGTCCGGGGTGCTGGGCGAGCAATTCCTCCGGCAAGCCGCGGGTCTCGCATCCGAAGACGAACGTATCGCCGGGGCGGTAACGCACGGCCGTATAGTTGATCGTACCCCGCGTGCTGAAGAAATAGCAGTTGGCCGGCGCCACGCGCTGGAACAGCGCGGCCGGGTCGGCGTGGCGTTCCAGGTCCACGGCGTCCCAATAGTCCAGCCCCGCGCGGCGGAGCTTGGCGTCATTCAGTCGAAATCCCAACCGGCCGACGAGGTGCAGGCGGGTGCCCGTTGCCGCGCACAATCGCGCGATGTTCCCGGTATTGGGCGGGATTTCCGGCTCGATCAAGGCCACTTGCAGGCAAGGTTCCGGCCATCGGAATGGTAAACGGCCGATGCGGGTGTGAGTTGGTTTTGTCATGGATGATGGCCGGGATCATAGAGACCCGGCGGAAAAATTGCAAGCGCCGCCCGATCATTTCAGAGCCTGTATTTCTGCTTGCACTCGGGATTAAGGAAGGCTACATTGCGCATCGATGACCCGGTATCCAGTCGTTAGTAGTGAAGCGGCATGAATGTTAAGAATATCAATCTCACGCCGGCGGAACTGCAGGCCATCTTGGAACACAGGCGTACCATGTCGGTTGCCCATGGTGTTCCCGTTTCCCTGGAAGAGGCGATTGAGCATTTTATCGAACATTACGAATTCGATTGGATGCAGGAGAAACAACGCTGGGATTTGGCGGAACAGCGTAGAGAAATCGAGAAGCACAAGTACTTGCGTTCCGAGAAGGAGGGACGTGACATCGGCCGGGCCCGTGCGGCCGAGGAGTGGTGCGCCAAATATGCGCATATCTGGCGTGCGGAACATGAATCCCTGGAGCGCAACGGTTTTCTGAAGATCGATGCAACCATCCAGATCGAGCAGGGACTGCATCTGAAGCCGGCTTCCACGCTGGCCAATATGGCCCAGCAATACAACAGCGAAGTATATATGCACCGGCCGGGGATGGATTATTTTAATTTTATTTTGCAAGGCAAGGAATATTTGAACGTCAAGTCTGTGTTGTGTCTGTTGACCGTGCGAGCTGAAAAAGGCGAATTGCTGGAATTCATTGCCACGGGACCGCAGGCCAAGGCCGCGCTGGAAAACATCGCGGCGTATATAAGTGTGGGAACCGATCGGCAGCAGGTCGTAGCGGTCCCGGGTGTCGAATAGGCGGCGATGTCGCGAAAGGAAATTATCATGTCAGGTCCTGAACCATCCAATCAAAGTCCGGCGCCCGAATACCATCCGATTGCGCTTGCGGATGTCCTCGGCTTTCTCAATAAAAATTACATGGTGCTGGCCGTGGGCGCGGCGATTATCGTGTTGGTGGCGGCGGGTTTGACGACCTACGGCATGCAACAGCGGCGCAATGCGGAACGCGCCTCGCAGATGCTCCTGGCGTCACAGTCGGCGAAGCAATGGGAAGAACTGCTGTCGCAATATCCCGATTCGAAGGTAGCGCCGGTTGCCTTGATGGCCCTGGCCTCCAGCCAGTACAGCGCCGGCGCCTATGATTTGGCGGCGGCAACCTATGGCCGGTTTCTCGAAAAATATCCCCGACATATGATGGCCCTGGCGGCGGAGCTCGGTAAAATCCAATGTCAGGAAGGGCGCGGCGAGATCGAGGCGGCGTTCAACGGCTATGCTCAGTTTGTCGTCACGCATCCCGATAATTTTTTGACGCCCCAGGCGCTTTTTGGCAAGGCGCGTTGCCTGCAGCTCATGCGCCGCTATCCGGAGGCTAAGGCGATCTACGAGGATTTCATTGCTGCCAATCCGAAAAGCGAGTGGGTTCCCCAGGCCGAGTTTGCCCTGCGTTTTCTGGAACGCGAAATCCACGCGCAGCGGCCGGCGGCTGCTACCAATGCGCCGGTCAGCCGACTGTAAAGTTCCGGCATAATTTACGGTTCGACGGTTTCTGGCGCGGCGGGTAATCCCCATGGTTCCCGCGTGCCACCCGAACGTTAATCGTTAAGCCGTCGGACAATTCCTTGCCATGCATGTTACACGTCCCATCACCGTTGGTTTCATCAGCTTGGGTTGTGCCAAGAACCTGGTGGATTCGGAAATCATTGCCGCTGCCTTGACGGCGGAAGGATTTCGGCTGGCGCCGGCGCCGGAAGGCGCGGATGTGGTCATTGTGAACACCTGCGCCTTTATCCGGGATGCCAAGACGGAATCGATCGATGCCGTGTTCGAGGCGTGTGCCTGGAAACAGAGCGGCCATTGTCGCGCGGTGCTGGTTGCGGGCTGCCTGCCGCAACGCTACCGGCAGGAAATTAAGGCGCTCTTGCCGGAGGTGGATGCCTTTATGGGGCTGGATGAGTTAAAGCGGTCCGGGACGATCATTCGCCGCGTCCTGCGCGGCGAACGGCCGGTGACAATGATTGCGCCACGGGCGCAGGCCGTGCTGGAGCCGCCCGGGGAGCGTCAGCTTTTTACGGGCGCGCCCTATGCTTATGTGAAAATCGCCGAAGGCTGCAACCATGCCTGCGCCTTTTGCGCGATTCCGCAGATCCGCGGACATTACCGCTCGCGGCCGCTCCGCCGGATAGTGGCGGAAGCCGAGAAACTTCTCAGTCAGGGCGTCCGCGAACTGAACCTGATTGCCCAGGACACTACCGCTTACGGCCAGGACTTGGGGCGGCGGTCTAATCTGGCGGCCTTGCTCCGCGCCCTGGGCCGCATTGGCGGCCGATTCTGGATTCGCCTGCTGTACGGGCATCCCGCGCGGGTAACGACGGAATTGCTCGAGGCCATGGGCGATGTGGAGCAGGTCTGCCATTACCTTGATCTTCCCATCCAGCACAGCGATGCCGCCATCCTGCGTGCCATGCGCCGGCCCGGCAATCCCGAGCGTCTGCGGCGCTTGTTTGGGCGCATTCGCGCCAGTTTGCCGGAGGTGACGTTGCGGACCACCTGTTTGGTTGGCTTTCCGGGAGAGACGGAACGGCAGTTTCGGAATTTGCTGGCATTTATGGATGAAATCCGCTTTGATCATGTTGCAGCATTTACGTATTCTAGAGAGGAAAATACGCTGGCTGCCCGATTGCCGCATCCGGTGCCGGCGCGCGTTGCGGAACGCCGTAAACAATTGCTCATGCTCCGGCAAAAGCGGGTCGTAGCCGATGCTGCCCGGATGCAAATCGGGCATTCCGCCGATTTGCTGGTCGAACGCTATGAACGCCAGCGGCGCTTATGGGTGGCCCGGTCTTGCGGCCAGGCTCCGGATGTGGATGGGGTCGTGTATTTGAATGCGCCGGAGGATGCACTTAAGCCGGGGCTGTTGGTCCGCGGCCGATATGTGACTGCGATGGGCTACGATTTGCGGGCTGTTATCTGTAAATCATGAATTTATCCAATCAATTGACCGTCAGCCGGTTTGGTTTGGCGTTTGTCCTGACCATTTTCTTGACTTTGCCGATACCGTTTGGAAAAACGTGCGGACTCTGCGTGTTTATTCTGGCGGCGCTTACCGATTATTGGGATGGCAAACTGGCGCGCCGCACGGGAACCATCACGGCCTTCGGTCAGCTCATGGACCCGCTGGTGGACAAGGTGCTGATCTGCGCGGCCTTCGTCAGTTTTGTGGCCATCAATCAAATTGTGCCGGCCTGGATCGTAATCGTTATCCTGACCCGCGAATTCATGGTCACGGGGCTGCGCCTGCTGGCGGCCAACCAGGGGCGCGTGATTTCCGCGAGTCGTTGGGGAAAGCATAAGACCGTTTGGCAAATGGCGGTCATCAGCATCATTCTGATCGGATTGGCCTTGCGCGCGGACCTGTTGCCGTTCGTTTTGAAAGGCGATGACTTGAAGGCGTTTCTCGATGTGTATTACGACCGTTGGTTCCATTATGCGACCTTTTGGCTCTCCGCTCTGGTTGCCGTGTTAACGGTCCTGTCCGGCAGTGTTTATCTTTGGCAATGTCGCCAACTGGTCCTGGATGCGAAATAGCCTGACGCCGGAGCCTGCAGGCGCAGGCGAACGGCGCCAGCGGCCCGTAATCGCGAACATCTGGAACCGCCAGGATCAATGAAAAATCATTTGCCGTTTTTGGGTGACAAATATGATTAATCAGGATTGGGATATTAAACCGCGCGGCGCGCTGTGCGGCAAATGCCAGCAGCCGTTTGCCGATCGTCAGGAATATATGTCGCGACTGACATTCGGAACGGAAGGCTATGCGCGCCTGGATTGTTGTCTGGCCTGCTGGAACGAAGGGGATCGCGTGCCGCAGGTGGTCAGCGTTTGGCGCGGAGTTTATGAAATGCCGCCGCCGGCGCCTCCGGAGACGCTGAAAAAGGAAACCGCGGAATCGCTTTTGCGTGCACTGGTGGCGAAAAACGATCCGGCCAACGGGAACGTCATGTTCATTCTGGCGGTCATGCTCGAACGGCGGCGCGTGCTTTTCGAACGGGATGTCCGCAAGCAGGATGACGGCAAACTGGTGCGCGTTTATGAACAGCGCAAGACTGGCGACACTTTTATCATCACCGACCCCCAGCTGCGCCTGGACCAGATCGAACATGTCCAGAACGAAGTGATGGCCATGCTGTCGGCGCCGGCCATCGCTCCCGGGACGGCGGCGCAATCCGACGCCTTGGAGACCCCGGCGAAGGCCACGCCGCCGGAGCCGGAAGCCGCCGCCAATGCCACCGTCGGACAAAATGCCGGGTGACGTATTTAAAGTAAAAGCGGTTATGCTGGATTACAAAATCATCGGCGGACAGGTATTGGACGGTTCCGGCGCCGATCCCGTGCGGGCCGATGTCGGCGTTTCCGGCGAAAGGGTTGCCGATATCGGTGACCTGGAAATGGCCGAGGCTGCCGTGGTCCTGAATGCCGCCGGACGTTATGTCGCCCCGGGATTTATCGACGTCCATTCCCATTCCGATGCTTATCTCCTGATCGAGCCAGCGGCGCCCAGCAAGCTTTTCCAGGGGATTACAACGGAGATTGTCGGCAACTGCGGCGCCAGTGCGGCGCCAGTGGCGAAACCGGCTTTCCTGCCGTCCGATTGGTGCGAACAAGTTTATCCCGGAGCATGGAGGAGCGTGGCCGAATATCGCCGCCTGCTGGAGGATGCGCACCCTGCGCCGAACGTCATGCTATTGATCGGCCACGGCAAACTGCGCGCTTGGGTTATGGGTTACCAATCCCGCCCGGCAGCGGCCGATGAACGGCGCGCCATGGCACGCCTGTTGGAACAAAGCCTGGATGAGGGCGGGCGCGGATTAAGTACCGGACTAATATATGCGCCGGGAATGTTTGCCGCTCCGGATGAAATTGCCGATCTGGCGCATGTGGTTGCCCGGCACGACGGGATTTACACCACGCACATGCGCAGTGAAGGGGCCCATTTGCTGGAGGCGATCGAGGAAACCTTGACCGTCGCTCGCCAGACGGGCGTGCGCCTGGAGATTTCCCATTTAAAGACATCGGGGCGCGCCAACTGGTCGAAAGCGGATGCCGCCCTGGAGTTGATCCACAAAGCGCGTGCGGCAGGGATCGATGTGGCCGCCGATCGTTATCCCTATACGGCCAGCAACACGGATTTGGACGTGATCTTGCCAAACTGGGCCCAGGAGGGCGGGCGGGATGCCGTTTTGCAGCGCCTGCGCGATCCTGGCGAACGCGCGCATTTGCGGCAGGACATGGCGGCGGGAACCAGGGATTGGAAAACGATTGTAATCGGCTCCACCGGCGAGGCGTCATTCCGCGGCCGGTCCTTGGGTGAAGTTGCGCAGGTATTGGGCGTTGACCCCATCGAGGCAGCCCTGCGGCTCATGCAAGCTGACGAACTTAAAACCAGCGCTTTTTTCTTTGGCATGGATGAAGGCAATATGTGGAAAATTCTGGCCGAGCCGTGCGTCATGCTGGGGTCCGATGCTTCGCTGCGCGCGCCGACAGGACCGCTGAGCCGGGACTTCCCGCATCCGCGCGCCTACGGCGCCTTCCCAAAGTTTCTGCGCGCGGCGCTGGACGGCAAAACCGTGGCCTTGCCGGAGGCAATCCGGAAAATGACCAGCCTGCCGGCGGATCATTTCCGGCTCAAGGGACGGGGCAGGGTGGCGGTGGGCGCTTATGCCGATTTGGTGATTTTCGACCCCGGCGCCGTGGCCGATTGCGCCACGTATGCCGTTCCCCATGCGCTGGCCAAAGGAATCGAGTGCGTGCTGGTAAACGGCGTTCCCACCCTGGATCGGGCCGGCCTGACCGGACGGAGGGCGGGAATGATTCTGTAAGACGGACACCGCACCACTGGCTTTTACAACTTGTCGAACGGGCTGCGCACGCCGATGCCGGGGCCACTCGCCGGCAGATATGTCGCAAAATTGTGCCGCCGCGTATGCGGCGACACGGTGATCTTATTGCTTATTTGTAGGACCCCTCGAAATCTTTGGTTCCATGCGCAACACATGTGTTTCACGATGGCAAAAGCCGAAAAGAGATCTAGGCTACAAACCGCATCTCAGCACGGAAGAAGTCATTGACGAGACTATTCGGTGGGCATATGATTAAAAATATCAAGTGTTGACTGAAAAAATGCGCAAGCCATGACGATGGCAGAAATTGCATGATAAATTGTTGCTCATCGCTCTTACCGTGCTAGTCCTTTTCCCATCTTCATCAACTTAACGGTTCAACTATGCGTGAAATTTGATCATTTCTCGTTCTCTTACTCCTGGCCGGTTGCCAAAACTTTTTGCCTGACACAAGCGTTGCTATCGTCCGTGAAGGCGTCGCGCAATTTTCCCTGTCCGTGCCACCTTCGGCCAATGATGCGGAAAAATTAGCGGCTGAGGAATTGCGACACTATCTGCAAAAAGCAACCGGCGCCGACCTTGTGCAAAGTCCTGCCACGGCCAAAATACGCTTTGTGGTGGCCACCGGTGATCTCGCCAGCAAAATCAAATATGACGGCTTCGCGATTATTGCTTCAACGGCAGGCATAGACATCGTGGCAAGAGAGCCACGCGGGATTCAAAATGGCGTCTTCTATATCTTGCGGGAAAATGCTGGTATAACCTGGTTGATGCCAGGCGATGAAAACGAGGTTGTGCCAAAAATGACATCTTTGTTTATACCAGCCGGCACCATCGTACGCAATCCTGTCTTCCAACAGCGTTCTGTCCCTTTGCATTGTGGTCCCGGCAATACGCCAGACACAAGTAAATGGCTAATGAGGAATGGCTTGCAAGTCGCACCAGTCCCTGGGAAAGAATATTCTGCAAACATGCAGATGTTTCAACCGGGCTTCTGCCGCGGCGGCTTTGTCTTGGCGGACCTGCTGGTCGGCGGTCAAGGAAAAGGTTTCGCCGAGCGTGAGAGCGCGTTGATGGCTGAACACCCGGAGTATTTCGGCCTGCTGGATGGCAAACGCGTCAGCGTCAAAAAATGTGTGCCTTGCACAAGCAATCCCCAAGCCGTCGAGTTAATGATCAAAACCGTTCTGGCTGAAGCGCAGGAAATGCACGGGAAAAATTTTGAACGGAATGTCACCCAAGGCATCGATGTGTGGTGCGAATGCGATAAATGCCGCAAACTTGATGAGAACGACGATCCGCGCAGTCGGTACTCGACGCGCATGTGGCTTTTCCAGAACGAACTTGCCAAGCGTCTCCTAACCCCGGAAAATGCCGGTATCCGCCAGTCGCTCTGGGTAAACTGGGGCAGCAAATGCGTTCCAGAAGGTGTGAAACCCGATGTAAGGGTCAATGCAATCATTCCGCCAGGGCGCTGCTATCTCCACTCGCTGACCGACCCCGACTGCGGTATCAACCGCCATTTCTACAAAGGGCTTTTTGAGGCCTGGCAGAAAACCGGGGTGGTGCTTTCGACGTTTGAATGGATCAACTGCGTTGGGGGACCATCAACATACATTCTGAACGAGGACGCCTGGTGCGACGACTTGCGCTTCTATCATTCCCTGGGCCTGTATGGCTTCTGCATGCCTTCATTGGCCCCGGAAGGTAAATACCCGCTGCCTTGGAAAAATGAATATAAAGTTTACAACTATTGGCGTAGCAATTGGATGCAGCATTGGATCACCGGCTATTACTGTTGGCATCCTGACGGCGACTGTGCCGCACAATTGGAACGCATCGGCCGCCTTTACTATGGCGATGCCTGGCAAACCATCCGAGCCTACCGTAATTGGTTAAAAAACGCCATTCGCGATTCTCATATTTGCGCCGGCTACGGTACTGCGAGCATGGCGTTCGGCTGTATTAGCGATGATCATCCGGCGGTATTAACGCATGCTTCGGAACTGTTGGACAAAGCTGCCGGTGAAGTCAAAGGGCAGGAACTCTTTGCCCAGCGCCTCGCCCTGGAAAAAGAATATTTTGCGAAAAATTGGTTGCAGGCGGCCGACACTTGGCAAAAGAACAAACGCCCTGATGTCGCGGTGCGGCAAACACCGTCCGTCCTCGTCATTGACGGCAAGCTGGAGGAGGCTTGCTGGCAACAGGCGCCCATTCTTAACGACTTCCGGAACAAAGGCAAACCGGCCAAAATCGCCGCGCAGCTGCGCTTGCTCCACGATCATGACTATCTTTATATTGCCCTGACTTGCAGTAAAAATTCTCAAAAAACACTGGATACGTACCGGCAGGGTAATGGCTGGGATGCCTTCAGGGGGTCAAATGTCGAATTGTTCCTCGTCCCCAGGAATGGCGATGGCTTCTATTGGCAATTCGCCTTCACGCCAACCGGAGGATTATACCAGGCCCGGACCTATGGCGCCGCCTGCGGAGATATAACGGCACAGTCTGGCATTGTTTGGGCAACCGGTGAAAATAATGATGCCTGGTTCATCGAAGCGAAAATGCCTAAAAGCGCTCTGGGAAATGCCACCCGATTAGGCATCAACGCCGGCCATGCGGCATTGCTTGATGACGGAAAAATAGAATACAGTTCGCTAGGTGCGGGTGCGTACCACGACACGCCACTCTTTCCGCAAATTATCTTGATAAAATAGCGCACGGCAGAAAAAACTCGCCAGCGGTTATTCGACTAAGGTGGCGTCCTTTATTACTGATTCCATAATTGACTCTTGCGGCCGGGGATAGTCACCTCCGCCTATTTTACTGAGGAAAAGGGTAGTACCCTCTGACTCCATCACCGGCAAAGAGTATGAGCAACAATAAATCTGACAATTTTGTCCGGGTTATCCAACCCATGCGGGTGATGTCCCCAGTATGGGCGCCGTATTAGTTCAATTGGCCCGCCGGCCTTTGCGTAGCGATCTGCGAAAAGCAAGCCATTGATTTCTGGTGTGGCACTGTTGTCGGTATCGCCTAAAATCATCAGCACGGGAATCTTGTTTTCAGCCATGCGACGCATATTGTTGATCGGGGATAAAGGATGGTTTTCTATGCTGTCAGCCTTGTATGCGGCTTTGTGTTTTTCGATAAATTCTTGTGTTACGCCAGTTTGATTTTCGCTGCAATCCCTAATCATAAGATTACACACCGGTGCATCAGCATAAATGCACGCGACATCTTCCGGGTAAGTTTCAGCGTAACGGAAAGAATACAAGCCGCCATAACTCATACCTATAAAAGCGGTCTTTTTGGAATAGCCTAGGGAAACAATATGCGTATGGAATTTATGCATCAGTTCAACTCCTTCCGGATTAGCATAATACCCCCACGCGTTAATGTGGATAAGAGTATATCCTAAACCCAATAGACGGCGAGCACCATTGCGGTCTGGAAAAGCAGTCAGCCACTCAGGAATCCAGAAACAAGGTTTGCCCGGCAATGTTTCATCCGGTTCGATTATTCTTGCTTCTGCCCCTTCAAAAGCAAACTTATGCTGAACGACATCCGACCAATGCTCAATTAATTCATCTTCTCTTTTCACGATTTTCTCCGTTTCTTCAGATCACCAGGTCAAGGATTATCACCCTCACCCTCCCCTGACAGTGCCATTCTTCGCTTATTCGATGCCAGTCATTTTGGCAATTTTAGCACTGCGCTCATAGGCATCTGCCAAAAAGGCCTTGATATTTTCGGGCTTTTGATTCCATGCCGGACTTGCCGCAGTATCCATATAGGGCGTGTGTACCATGGAGATTTCAAAGCTCAAGGGACGTTGAGTGCCATCGCGTCCGGGTTCGGTGTAAGCCGAGGTTTTCAGAATTTCCACGAGTTTTTCCCAATTGACGGTACCCATCATTGGCGGTTGATGCTGGTCGATTCGTTTACCGCAATTGTCATTGAGGTGAAGCGCTTGCAGACGGTCTTTGTGATGTTCGATGAATTCAAGCCCCTTTCCGGCAAAGGAATTGCCGTGACCGGAGTCATAGGTAAGCCCAATATACTTTTTGGGGTAGTGCTGCAAGTTATCCTCAAGCTGCATATAGAGCTCGCCGCTGCGGTTTTCCAGGCCGATACGGACGTGGTATTTTTCCAGCATCGGCAACAGCTCGTCGATAGAGTGCTGCAGGGCCTCATGCCTCTTCCATGCCGATGCAATTGCCTCTTCCGTCATCCCTTCAGACACTGACCAGGGGTGCATGATCAGCGTGCCTTGTGCGTCCAGGGCATCCATCATTTCAATGCGATTGGCAACCAGTTCGATACCCGCCCGGCGCTGGTATTCATTTAATGAGTACCAACATTTTTCCGAGCCGTCCGAACCATGGATATCCAGCAGCTTAAGGCCGTATTCCTTCAGCCACAGCTTTATTTGCGCGATCTCATGTTTACCAAACATAAAATCCGTATTCCAATGGTGGCACCAATGCAGATGCGTGAACCCTGCCTCGGAAAGATGTTTCAGCCAGGGCTCGGCCGAATAAGTACCTTGCAAATAATCAGAATTAATCGCGAGTTGCATGTTTCATATTCCTGATAAATTGTTTTGGCGTAAGAGGGCACCCGCCTTTGTCACGGGAATGACTCCCTGTTGTATTTGCTTTAAGCTATTAGCTTATGTTGAGCTCTACACCGCAGACGCTGATAGCACTTTGGGTGCGGAGGCAAATGTTGTTGATGCCATCACGGAGGGCACCCCGCGCACCGGCGTAGAAGGCTCCCGGATATTTTTTTTCACCCAACAAAGTGTTGTACATGTCCAAATAGTTTGCATCGAAACGGATGCGCTGCAGCGTAACGCCGTTGATGGAAACGCAATCCAAATCCGGTTCGCGCATTTTTTCTGCCATGATGGTGAGAGTTGTGAAATTGCGGTGTCCATAGATTTCCAAGGGCAGTACTGTCTCTTTGCCTGGGGGTAACGTAACCGGCAGTGGCTTATCGGGGCATTTGTACAAGTAATTTTGCGCCCATGGGTATTCATTCTGCCCGCAACGCTCGACCGGATAGAACGTTGCCTGGGCGGTAAATTCCCCCGGGTGGGCCAGTTGTGCGAGCACTGCCATGCGGTTTTTGGCAATATGTGCCGTTCGTGGCGACTTATCGCGCACGTGCGCCAGCCAATTGAAGAGCGACACGCCATCGGTGTCTTGTGCAAACCAGTTTCCCAAAATGCCATACATATATCCGAGATGCATGGCGTGGTAGGCCGTCGGCGTGTGGTGCCCATCCAGGCTTGGGCAGATAAGCGGCTTGCGCAGCCCATCCAAAGAGCGGTAGCCTTTGAAGTCGATGACGGAAGCGCGGCCGCCCGGCACAATGATATCCAGAAAGCCTTTTTTCACCCAGGTCTCCACGTCAAATCCATCCAAGTGGTTACCTTCGACAGTTTCAGCCACCCTGACCAAAAGCAACCGATGCCGGCCAGGAATTTTATCCAGCATTTGACGGACCAATTCCACGAAAGCAGTGGCGTGTTCACGCATTTCCCATTCATGATCGATGGGCAACACCGGTGTGTGGCGGGCAAAATCCAGCTGCACACCATCCAGATCATAATTTTCCACCACTTCGCGGAGAATTTTCACCTTGTGTTCTCGCAATGCCGGCACGGCGAGATTCCAGCTGCCCTGTGGTATCCAGCTGGGCAGCACCCAGTCTTGATGCTCGCGTTTCAGGTAGTTGAGACCGTGTGACATATCCGTGTAGGGCTTGCGGTCGCTCTGGTCCATGAGCGGGTGTGGTCCGTCGACTTCGCAAAGTCGGTGGTTCCAGATATTCAACAAGCCTTGGGCGCGGCTTTTTTCGGTCAGACGTTCCAGCACATCGAAACCTCGTGCACCCCATCCAATGGTTGGGAAGAAATCACGCAGTGGCAGCGAGCCGCGCTGGTACACTTGGTAAGCATCGGTTTCCAGCCCCATATCCCAGACAATGGCAGAAATATGCGGATGTGCCAGCGGCTTGAAAAATGCCTCCAACCACTGCTCTGGTTCCGGTGAAGTGTCGCGCATTGGAAAGCCAGTCCAGGTGTCGTAGATGTCCTCCTGCATGATGATAAATGGCTTAGCCATGGTGCAGTTTTCCTTGCCTGGATTTAGTTTTCCACACGTTTTCAACAATTTGCAGATTTTTTCTGCTTTCACCCGTTTTTTGTGTGCCGCGAGGGGCTGATCACTTTCGTCCAAAGGTTAATATTGACCTCGAGGTGGTCAGTTGTGTCGGTGAAAAAGCTCTTTTCAATGAAGAATTATAACATAAATCATGAAGCCCATTATTTCATATTTTTCCCAATGGCGTATTTCGGTGAAAGTGACCAGGCGTTTCGGTAATTACTTACCAGAGATCGGAGCGTAGCGACGCTGGTGTTTTCAAGATATAACTGTGGTAACTTTGAGTCAAGCCTCAGTGTGTCTATGAGCTGTCGGAGTCCCGCCTTTGGGACGACGCTCTTTGATTTTTCCTTCTTCCTGTATTCGTAAATATTGTGCGCTGTGGAGCCTCCCGCTGCGGGAGGGGTGCCGAGTTCAGGCATCCTTGCGTTTGCGTTTCCGCATGGATTCACCTTTAAGTTCGATCCGGTGCGATCCGTGAATGAGGCGGTCGAGGATGGCGTCGGCCACGGTGGGGCCCGGTATGGTCTCATGAAATTCCCCCGTTTTTTGGACAGGTGGTTAAGATAAAAAACCTCGGTAAGACTATTTGATGGAACTGCAAACTCTACGAGGCATTGTGCCGATTTGCTAAAACTGCAAGAGCGTCAGGGACAAAGAAGGTAATTGGCACTCGATTGAACATTATCTTATTCGACATCCTGAAGTTGACTTCAGCCATGGTATTTGCTCCAAGTGCATGAAAAGCTTGTACCCGGAATTAGGCAAAGACTCCTAACAACCGCATCAACTCGGGCTGGCAATTCCGCTGCGCTCCATTGCCAGCCGGTTATGCGGAGCGTTCGGCGAGAGGAGCCAGAAGTATGAGCACATGGCGTTCCCCCCTTGGATTGGAACGGCCTGACCGGCCGGAGGGCGGGAATGATCTTGTAAGACGACAGGCGGCTTTCGACTAATGATGGAATTCTTTTCGATACTGCATTGGCGACAGACGATAGTATTTTTTAAACATCCGTGAAAAATACAAGTTGTCGTGAAACCCGCATTGTTCCGCAAGCATCTTCATTTGCAGGTCGGTGGCAATCAGGTATCCCGCAGCCTTACGCAGCCGTGCTGCGATCAGGAAATGCCCCGGCGCCATGCCGCTGTGATGCCGGAACAAGCGACGGAAATGCGTATAGGAAATGTTCAACGTTCCGGCTGCTGCCGTGAAACTCCAATCATGTTCGGGGGTTTCGTTGATTTGGGCTGCCAATTTCATAAATCCTGCCCGCAAATATTCCGGAAATTGCCCGCTTGCCGTGGGCTGCTCATGCAGTTGCAATAATAAATCTTCCAGCTTGTGAACGGCCCTGGCATAGTTGGCGCCGGTAAGCGGATTGATCAGGACAATCAATTGCCGGAGTGTCTCCAGAAAGTGTGCCGGGCGCGTAATTCTGATCATTGGGTTGTGCGGGTTGATCGGCAATAAGCCGGTTTTAATATAGGACTTGACGCGCGGCCCCTTGAAACAGATGAACGCATGCAGCCGTTTCCGGCCCGGCGGAGCGCCATAGCGGAATACGGGCCCCGGGTAAGTAATCAGGGCCCATTCTTCCTTGACGGCCCACTTGCCGGCGCCGCCGATATCGACCTGGAACTCGCCATCCTGGCTGTATTGAATGCTGTAATGGTCCTTGACCTGACGGGTAATATACCCGGTATGATTTGCCGTGCATCCTCCCAGAACAAACTGGACTCCGTTAAAATAGCGCGTGATCATATTATCCATATGTTCGCTCATATTATCCATTTACTGCCGGAATAGTCGTGATATGATGATGATCATTAAGTCCTGTATTTGCTGGTTATATAGCGTAAAACAACAAGACGAGGCAATCTAAATCTATCGTCGGGAAGGGATCTGTCTGATGACTGCAACGGCACGCGACCACCGGATCATGGCCGAGGAACTTGTTCGCGAAACGCATGCTTGCGGCGGCCTGGCGCCAGTAGATCTGGAACGCTTTTGGGCCGATCAAGATCGGGCGATTAAAGCTCCGTTCGGCGCGGATATCCCGCAAGTACCGATTGGCGGAACTATGGGATCCATGGTAACCGCGGAATGCATCTTTGACGAACTGGGGATTGCGGAGGATTGGTATCGTTTTTATCATGATCGTTCATGGTTGGCCCAAATGTGTAAGGCGTACAACGACAAGGCGGAGAAAATCATTGGTCGCCGGCCGTTGAATGAAATTCCTGTCGATCCATCCCGTGTCTATCCCCAAACTGCGGGGCTCCATGGTCTTTTCGAAGCCAAAAATGTCTGGCACAACCAGTCCTTCTGGTTGATGCCTTCCGCTAACAACGTTGATGAGCTCGGCGCGTTACTGGACCGCGTTGAAACCAAATTGCCCCGGCTTCGGGAGCATCTCCTGCCGTCGAACTGGGACCGGGAAAAGCAGCGGCTCATGGCTTTGGGAATTAAGCCGCCTCTGTATCGCGGCCAGCGAGGACCGGTCACGTTTGCAACCTCGATCTACGGCATCGAAAACCTGATTTATCTGGTTTTGGATAATCCCGATTTAGCCCGGCGATTCAGTCGACTGATTCTCGAGGCGATGCTGGGCATTGCGCGTGTCATGGATGAAGAAGCAGGTTACGCGCCGGCCACGGCGCCGCATGGGTTCAGTGTTGCCGATGACAACTGCTATTTGCTCACGCCGGACATGTACGAGTTGTTTGGTTTCCCAATACTCAAGGGGATCTTCGATCGTTTTTCGCCGAACCCGGAGGATGCGCGCGGCCAGCATTCCGATTCAGCCATGGGCCATCTGTTGCCATTGCTGGGGCGCCTTGGTATGACCGATGTCAATTTGGGGCCGATTCTGACGGTATCGGAAATTCGGAAACATCTGCCACGCGCCGTGATTGGTGGACAGCTTGCTCCGTTTACATACAGCCGTAATGATGAAATCGGCATTGTAAAGGCGTTTTTGCGGGACTTCGAGATGGCTCGCGAAAAACGTGGGCTTATTTTTTACACGTCCGGTTCCATCAACAACGGCACGCGCCTGACCAGCGCCCGCCTCATCATGGCAACGGTCCAGCGCTATGGACGCTATTAGACTTTGTGAGGCCGTCAAGGTTATGGCGGTTATCGACCTGTCCCGGAAATCGGCGGGAGGCTGCCGTTCGTTTACCGGTAAGTTTTAAGAAGGAAGAAGAGCCGCGGCCAGCTCACGACAATATAATATTTTTGTTTTTCGCGATCGATTCCAGGCAGGCCTGTATGACGTCAATGACGCGCAGCGCTTCTTCCGGTTTGACGGCCAGTTCGGCTTTCCCGCCCAAAACGTCGTAAAGGTTGTTATAGAAAGAGCAAAAAGAAAACTTTACTTCCCCCATCTGGATGGGTTCCTGTTCGCGGCCGCGATAGATGACCGGCAATTCGGTGATAAGTTCTTTTTCATCAAATTTCAATTTGCCCGCTTTCCAGCGCTCCCCGGCGCAGGGCCAGGCACAGCCGCCCTGGTCGCCCACCACGCCATAACGCGGGTACGATTCGGCGGCGCCCGTCTTCATCGAAGCCACCCCAATACAGCCGTTATCAAACCGGATCCAAGCTGCCCAGGGACCGCCCTCAGTCTCCGCTTTATCCGGAAAAGCAATCGTGCAACTGACTTCCACCGGCTTGCCGCCACCGACAACCAGGCACTGGTCGATCACATGCACCCCCCAGTCAATCATCCATTCGGCACGCAGGGTGTTGGAACTCCTGATATGTTCGAACATCCGGATTTTGCCGAAAAATCCTTGGGATATTGCCCAGCGCAGCTCG
>CAZTWL010000027.1:0-55755 GCA_964617825.1 uncultured Verrucomicrobiota bacterium | reverse complement strand
CGGTATAACCGCTGTCGCCATACCCTCCGGGATAGAGCGCATATTGCGAGGTCGTGACGCCAACGTCCAAATTCGCCGGCGTCGGCGTGATGAACGGTATGGAATTATCCTTCATCGTAACCGCGGCGTTGGTCATTGTGCCCGGATTGTTCTTGAAGGCAAGGTCGAGCGGGAGATACCGCGGATCATCCTGCCGGTTGCTGAAAACAAAATCTTTATTTTCAAACGGCGAATCGATCCGAACGAGACGGCCGCGTTTTTCGGCGGGAATAAATCCGGCATAATTGCCGTTGATCCGGAAATTTACCCCGGTGCTTTGCGGCAGAATTTCGAACAGATATTCCTTGCCGTAGATTTCCGGGAGCTTGTCCCATTCGTTGGTGGCCTTATCCCTGATTTCCTTTCTGAAAAGAGAAATGTTCGGGCGGACAAAATCGACGATGTCCAGGCCTTTGAATTCGAACCCGGCCTGTTTGGTCGGAAATCTTTTGCCGCTGTTGCTGTCGATCAATACCGCGGTATCGACCGGTTGGACAACAATGCTTTTCTTGAAGGCGTTGGTCCATTGCAGAGTGAAGGTAATAGGATCTTTGCCGGCTTTAAACTTGATCGACGCGCTATTGGCGTCCGCGGGCACGTCTACCGCCGCGCCATAAAGTTCCGCGGCGCAGATTGCGGAAAACAGGGCGAATAGGCGGCGTACTTTATGGGCTTTCATTTATTTCTCTTAGATTAATGGTTGGAGACACTCTTGGCGAAAATCGACGCGGCCGGCAATCTAAAATATGTGCTTATTCCGGGCATTATTTTGATTTATTTCACCGTTCAAGGGCCAAAATGTCTGGCACACAAGCAGAAGGCCAGACGCAGGCTATGGTCACGTTTGCGTGCTTACGACCATGGCGTAGGCGTTATGGTTATGGATACTTTCCATGTTTTCGCTTTCCACCTCGAACCAGACGATACGCTTATCCTGCCGGAGCTTGGCGGCCACGGCCCGGGCCATATCCTCGGCAAAGCGGGGCCGGGCATAGGCTTGTTCGGTGACGTGTTTTTCGTCCTCGCGCTTGAGCAGGGAATAAAGCCCCGAGCTGGCTTCCGTCTCGGCAATGGCGATCAATTCCTCGATCCAGACCAATTCGTGCAGGCGCACTCGCATTGTAATCCAGGAGCGCTGGCTGTGCGCGCCCTGGTCGCTGATTTCCTTGGAGCACGGACAGAGCGTGGCCACGGGCACCACGACTTCCACGATCAAATCCTGGGCATGCGGCTCGTTCCGGCGGTCGAACGAAGCCAGGAACGCGCACTGGTAATCCATCAGGGAACGGGTTTTCGATACCGGGGCGGTTTTTTCCACGAAATAGGGAAACCGGATTTCCAGGTGCGCCGTGGTGCAATCGAAGCGGTCAGTCATCGTCTTGAGGATGGCGCCAATATTGCGCAGGGAAATTTTACCGCGCTGCGCGTGGAGGACTTCCACGAACCGCGACATATGCGTGCCCTTGAAATGATGGGGCAGATCGACAAACAGACTGACCTTGGCGACGGTATGCTGAATCTTGTTCTCGCGGTCAAGCACGTCGATGGGATAGAGCAGGTTCTTGATGCCGGCTTTCCAGATGGGAATCTTCCGGTCATCGGGCTCGTTCTGGATATCCTTGAGCAGGCTCATAATGTTTGTGCGGCGGCCGCATGCGCTTCGTTATAATAATTGATCAGTTTTTTCCAATCGAACTGCTCGGATAATTCCTGCGCGCGGAACCGCAGCGTAATGCGTTCGCGCAGCTCAAGCCGCGCGAACTTGAAAAGATAACTGGCTAATTCATCGGCGGCGTTCGTGTCGGCGGTGTTCTTGCGCCTGATGACATACAGCCCTTTCTTGTCGCAATCGGGGGTATGCGACATGATGTAGTTGCCGAAACCGGATAGATCCGAGGCCACGGCCGGAATACCGCGCGCCAGACATTCGACCGGCGTATAACCCCAGGGTTCGTAATAACTCGGAAACAGGCCGAGGTGGCAGCCGCGAACAAACTGATCGTAATCCAGGCTGAGCAACGGATTCGTGGTGGTAATGAAATCGGGATGATAAACGATTTTCACGGGATCATCCGGCTTGTTCACCAGGTTGGAACGGCGCAGTTGGTTCAAAACCTCGTCGTGTTCCTGGTCCAGCAGGTCATGGGTCACGATCATGGGCAAGCGCGCGCTGTGCAAGGCCTGCATGGTGCGCCGCAGGCGCAGGCGCCAGTAATCGTCCATCAGCAGGTTTAAATCCGGCATTTTGCCTTGGGCAGCGGACTTAAACAGGCGCTCGCCAAGCTGATCCTTGATGGCCATGCAGGTTTTGTGCAGTTCTTCGGTCATGGCCTTGTTGTTCAGCACGTCCGCAAGCATGGAATGGAAAGGCTTGCGCGTAATGAGGAACATAACCACCGTCAGGTCCTGGCCCGCCTGTTTCAGCATGTAATTGAGCCGCGCCAGGGCTTCGAGAGTCAGATCGAAGCCTTTGTTGCGATACTCGTAGCGGCCGGATGTGAAGAAATACAGAGTGCGGTCAAGGTTGAAGCTGTAACTGGGGAAAAAATGGCCGGTAATAAATTGATGGATCTTTTCCTTGTACACCTTGTGCAGGTTTTCGGACTCGTGGCGAGCGATGAACCGCTCGATATTCAGCCCGTTCGGCAAAACCAGGTCCACCTCCCGGCTGAGCAGGTGCTTGCATTCCAAGGCCGTGACGTTGCTGACGGTTGTAAAAATATGGGCGCCATGCGCGGCCGCGCGCTCGATTTGAACGCGCGTTTCGATATTGAACCGCCGCGCATCGTTTTGCCAGTTGACGAACGGGAGGTGGTCGTAAAACCAGGGATCGCTCATGGCCAGATAGCGGCCCAGGAGCGTTGCGTGAGTGGTAAAAACAATGCTTACCGGCAGGTTGTCATGCCGCATTTCCGGTATGGCGGCACCCCCCATCCATTCGTGAAAATGGGCTGTTATCGGAAGGGGGTGTGGCGGCTGTTGACGGGTCAGCGCCCGGAAAAATTCACAGACCATCAAGCCGAAGGCCAGGACCTCGTTGATCTCGTGATCGTCCTTGGGCGTGCTGATCTTGTGATGTTCCCAGAAAAAATACTTGAATTCGATCAGCTTGGGCATGGCGCTGCGGTAATCCAGCAAGATCACCTGCGGCCGCCCGGTGACCAGCCAACGCCCGAAATGCGCCTGGTAGCCCATGGAACTCAATGCCTGGAGCGCGGGGCGCAAAAGTTCCGGCGGTTCGGCCTCGTCGAATTCGATGGCCGCCGTGGATGGATTATAGGGCCCGATCAGGCAATAGCGCTCGTCCCAATGCTCGATCATGCTGGGAATCTTGGAACGAATTACCGTATAGATGCCGCCCAGCTGCTGGCATACTTCCCAAGCCACCTCAAATAAGTAGCCCCCCGGACCGTTCCGCCCTCCTGTCGCCATGTTGACCATCCTCCTCGTGCTGGTCTTTGGCCAAAATCAAATCGATTTCCAAAAATCCAATGCTGATCATAATTCATCCGGCCATAATCAAACAAGATAAATATTATGGCTTGTTTGTGGGTTATTATGACGCTATGATGTGGGACAGAATATCACACTTATTGGTGATTACCATGAAAACGCATGCTCAATGATTCCGGTATGGATACAACCGCTTATAATGGAAGAGGATCCGCAATTTATCAATTTATGCGACTATATTGGTTAAAGAAGAAGGAAGAATATTATTTTGGATACCACGGATGAAAACGGGCTTTTTAGACAAACTGATTGAACGCCTGGACAAGCTGGATCCCGAGAGTTTGCATAGTCTTCAAACCAAGTTCCTGCGGATCACGCAGGAAAAGGGATTGCTGGAGGCCGTTTTTAACGCCTTGCATGAAGGTGTGATCGTGTTGGACGGCCAGGGCTATATTAATTATGCCAACAGCGCCGCCGCCAATCTGCTTGGTTTTTCCTTGCAAACCACTGCCAAGCAACCCATTGCCAATATCCTCAAGGATATCGAATGGGATAGCATCCTGAGCTTGGATGAAAAAGCCTGGTCGGGCTTGATCAGCCGCGAAATCGAAATCACTTATCCCGTCCGTAAGATCCTTAATTTTTATGTCATGCCCATTTCCCTGGAGACCGATCAGCGCCGTGGCGCCGTGGTAATCCTGCGCGATATCACTGCCGAACGCGAAAAAGAAATGCGCGTGCTTACCTCCGAACGCATGCAGGCGCTGACGATGCTGTCCGCCGGGGTGGCCCATGAGATCGGCAATCCCCTGAACTCGATCAACATTCATTTGCAGCTTCTGGAGCGCGAACTCCAAAGCTTGCCGCAAGAAACCGGCGCCAGCTGCAGGGAGCTCGTCGGCGTGGCGCGCAAGGAAGTGGAGCGGCTCAACCTGATCATTACGCAGTTTTTGCGCGCCATTCGGCCAAGCATGCCCCGCCTGGAGACTTGTCTGATCGAAGATATTCTGCAGGAGACCTTGACGTTCATGCGGCCGGAAATCGAAAACCGCGATATTCTGGTGGAGGTCAAATGTCCGGAACCCGTGCCGAAAGTTTCCGTGGACCACAACCAGATGAAGCAGGTTTTTTTCAACGTGATTAAAAACGCCCTGCAGGCCATGACCCAGGGCGGGCTCCTGACCATTACCCTGTTCAGCAACGACCGCTACCTGGGGATTTCCTTCAAGGATACCGGCAAGGGCATCTCGGCCGATGATCTCAGCCGCCTGTTCGAGCCTTTCCGGTCCGACAAACTGCAGGGCACCGGTCTTGGACTGATCATCGTGCAGCGGATCATGCAGGAACATGGCGGCAAAATCGAGGTGCACAGTCAGCCCGGAGCCGGCATGACCTTCACCCTGTTCCTGCCTCTGGACGAGCGGCGCATCCGCCTGCTGAAAGCGCCCCGCAAAACGCGCGTCCGCGCGCCGCGTTCGAAACCGGAGGAAGAATCATGACCCATCACCCTGTCATCCTGATTGTCGAGGACGAAAAAAACACCCGCGAGGGCTTGGACCGCGCTTTGCGCCGGAATTACCAGACAATGCTGGCCGACAGCGGCGAACGCGCCCTGCAGATGTTGAATGAAACGCCGGCCGACATCATTCTGAGCGATTTGCGCCTGCCGGGCATGGATGGCCTGACGCTCATCAAGCGCGCCCTGGCGCACGATTCCCAGCCGATCTGCATTCTGCTGACGGCTTACGGCAGCATCGAGTCCGCCGTTGAGGCCATGCGGGCCGGCGCTTACGATTTCCTGACCAAGCCGGTTAATCTTGACCAGCTGGAGCTGATCCTGCAGCGCGCCATGCGGTCGCGCCAGCTCGAAGCGGAAAACAAGACCTTGCGCACGCAATTGGACAACAAATTCGGCCTGGAAGCCATCATCGGCCAGACGCCGGTCATGCAGGAGCTTTACAAGGTTATCCAGCAGGTGGCGCCCTCGCGCGCCACGGTGCTGATCCAGGGCGAAAGCGGATCCGGCAAGGAATTGGTGGCCAATGCCATCCACGGACTTAGTCCGCGGGCCCGCGGACCTTTTATCGCGGTGCACTGCGCGGCCCTGCCGCCGACCTTGCTCGAAAGCGAATTATTCGGGCACGAAAAAGGCGCCTTCACCGGCGCTGTCGAGCGCCGGCGCGGCCGCTTCGAGTTGGCCGAAGGCGGCACCCTCTTCCTCGATGAAATCTCCGAAATCGATCCATCCACCCAGGTCAAGCTGTTGCGCGTGCTCGAGGAACGCAAGTACGAACGCGTGGGCGGCCAGGAAACATTGGATGCGGATATCCGCCTGATCACGGCGACCAACCGCGACTTGCGCCAGCTGGCCCAGTCCGGCAAGTTTCGCCAGGATCTTTTTTTCCGGTTGAATGTGGTTACGATCACGGCGCCGCCGCTGAGGGAGCGGGTCAACGATATTCCGCTCCTGGCGCGGCGTTTCATGGGCGAGTTTGCGCGCGAAAACAATAAGCCGATCGACGACATCACGGCCGAGGCGCTCAACGCGCTCATGGCTTATGCCTGGCCGGGAAATGTCCGTGAATTGCGCAATGCGATCGAGCGCATGATTGTGATGGCGCATGGCGCCAAGCTTACCGTGCACGATCTGCCGGCAATAATTCGCGAGCAAACGCAGGGCGCGCCGAGCATCGATATAAAAACCAATGCCTCGATCCGCGACGCGAACCGGCAAATGATTGTCGCCGCCCTGGATTCCAACCATGGCAACCGCACCAAAGCGGCCCGGCAACTGGGCATCAGCCGCCGCACTCTGCACCGCAAGCTTAACGAATTCGGATTGCCTGCGCGTCACGCTCCGGCACTTGCAAAATCGTCCGAGGAAAGCAAAAATCCGCCAAGCGGCGCCGGGATAATTCCTAACGCTTGATGCTGGCGGGGCGTGTCGGCTGCAGGATGGCATGGCAAGTACCGGATTGTCGCATGCCCTGCGTATCCTGCCGTCTGGGATGGGTGTGAAACGCCATTGGAGATAAGAATGATTTGCCCGTTGTGCGGATCGGAAATGGAGGCCGGACGCCTGATTGGCGACCGGTACGCCCTCAAGTGGCTGCCGGCATGCAAGCGCCTTTTTCTTGGCATCTGGGCGTTTGGGGCAACAGCGGTGGACAGCCGCAAAGGAATTGCGGGACTGCGGCCGTTCGTCAATGGACAAAAATGCGCGCGCTGCCGCAAACTGATTCTGGACATGGATTGATCCAAGCGCCTGGCGCACCAAGATGCATCCGTAAGAAGGGGTGGCGATATTCGGCGCCGACGTTGGGTCCACATACAATGAGACTGATCCATACGAACGACGGAAAATATTACTGCCGCTGGGTCAACCTCATTCCCGCCATCTTCCTGCCCGGTTCCGCCCAGTATTTGGCGGGAAGGCGAACGGCGGGAATTGCTTGTTTTGTTTTATATGCGCTTGTGAGCGTGTTGCTCGTCGGTTATCTGGTCCACCCGAAGACCGATGTTTCGATCCTGGCCATGGGAGCGTGGGAATATGCGCTTGATCCCCTGTGGTTTGCCATCGCCATCGATGGGCTCCGGCGCCCGATCCGGCGCCTGGATCTAAAAGGCTGGAGTTTGTTTTTCGGATTATGGGTCTGCCTGCTGATCGTACCTGCGCTTGTGATCGCCCACTACGTCGTCCAACCTTTCAAGGCGCCTTCCGGCGCCATGCAGCCGACCATCAGGGGAATGCGCGAGGACGCCCATGGCAAAAAAACCGTTTGCGACCACATCCTGATCAACAAGTGGGTTTATCGCTTTGCCGGACCTCAGCGTGGCGACGTGGTCGCATTCTCGACCAGGGATATCAACGTGCCTTCGCTTACAAACCGGAACGATATATTTGTTAACCGGCTGGTCGGACTGCCCGGCGAACGAATCAGTATCCATCCGCCCCATATCCTGGTAAATGATGTTGCGCTGACGAATCCGCCCATATTTCAAAAAATATCCGAGGGCCGGCATGGATATGGCGGCTACGTGCTTGCGCAATCCGGCGCCGCGGTGTTGAAATCGCCTTGCGACACGATTACGCTCGCGGCCGACGAGTATCTGGTTTTGGGCGACAACAGCCGGAACAGTTTGGACGGACGCTGCTTCGGTCCGATCAAACGCCGCGCAATTCTGGGCAAGGTCTTTTATATTTACGCCCCGGCCGACAGGAAGCGAAAGATAGAATAAAGATCGCCAACATGGCAAGCTGCCGTCGCAAAATACCTGGATTCGGAATTAACTTTACTTGTGGCGTGCGATATTATTTACATATATCTTATTCGATGCGGACCCCAAAAAGAATCGGCCATAACAAACCAGCCCCGACTCTTGGATGAAAGGAAACTGACAATGAAACACTCGATCATCGCAGGAATGCTTATGTCCGGCATATGCCTGTCGCTGGCCGCCTGTGCAACCTTCAAAAAGCCCGAGGCCGTCATTGTGCCCTTTACGTGCATAGTGCAAGCCGATACGGAGGTTAACTACGAGTTGAATATTGACGGCAAGTTTGTGTCATGCGGCAAAACGCTGCCGCCGGGCAAAGGCATGCAAATTTGTGAAATGACGGCGACAGCCGGGGACCATGTGCTGATGGTAACCGCGCCCGGCTATCGAACATGGCTGCGCACCGTGACCCTGATGAGCGGCACGAGACGCGGTTCGCATTTCAGGGTCGATCTGGAAAAGGCGCCTCAATAAATCTCCGCCTCGATTTTCCGGGCATTGCGGCAACCGTGGCGTTTCGACAAGGCCGGATGGCGAATGTCACGCGGGCGGCGACTTTTGATCGCGCCGGTCGCGCACGACGCGGGCCGGAATGCCGACGGCAATGGCATAAGCCGGCACCGGGCGGGTAACGACGGCGCCCGCGCCGACAATGGCATTGCTGCCGACGGCGAGACCATCCAATACCTTGGCGCCGGCGCCAAACCAGCATTTCTCGCCGATTTCGATGCCATGGGATTGCGAGCCCTGCTGAGTGACGGAAGCTTCGATATCCCGGGCATCGTGGTCGCCGCCGATGAAATAGCAATAGGCGGCCACCAGCGTATCGGCGCCCAGCGCAACGCGGCTGCCGGAAAACACTTCGCAGTTGAAGCCAATATTTACCCGCGCGCCCAGAATGATGTCGCCGTTCTTGCAACTCAGGATGGAATTCCGCCCGAGAAAAACGCCCGGCCCGATCTGGATACCCGCGTTGTCCTGTCCCTTGGCATCCAGCAGGCAATTGTCATCGATGATGACGTTATCCCCGATTTCAATCTTGTGCGGATGCCGCAAGACGACGTTGGCGCCAAACACAACGTTGCGACCGCATTTGCCGAGCAGGCAGGGATAGAGCTTGGCGCGCAGGAAGAGCCCCAGCAGGCCCGGTAGGCGGGAACAAAGCAGGACAATCGACTCGTATTTCAACAGCGGCCAGACTCCGCGCCGGCCGATGATCAGGTCGCTATAGCGTGCCAGCCGGGACTTGGATTCGGCGGCCATTTCGCGCTGGATGATGACGCTTTCGGTTTTCATATCAAAATAAAACGTGTTACAGCCGCCCCGGCGCGGAGCGCGGCTGCGCCAAACAAGCACTCAACCATTGTAACCGCACCCGGACGCGAGTCGAGCCCGATTTATATCACAATAACGCCTGTCAAAAAATAGCCGGGAATGGATAAAATGCCGCTGTTATAAAGCGGGCGATTGTTTGCGTGTTCTCCAGCGAATGCCCAGTTTTTCGAGCTCGACCGCCCAGAAAACAACGGAGCTCATGACGATACATACAATCAGGTCTTCGGCCGAGAGCGCCACGGTCTGGAAGAATTTCTGGAGGAACGGCGTGTATACCAGCGCCACCTGCAATGCCAGGGTCAAGGCCACGGCGCCGGTGAGCGCCAGATTCGAGCGCAGTCCCATGGAGAACAGCGAACGACGGTGCGAGCGAATGGCAAGACAATGGCCCATTTGCAACCCGCCCAAAATCGTAAAGATCATGGTGCGGTAATGGGCAAGGTCGGCGGGTGCGGCCAGATCCCATTGGTGCAGCTTGCTGTACCAGTAGCCGATGCCCAGCGTAACAACGGCCATCAAGATGCCCACCCAGACAATGTGCAACCCAAGGCCTTCGCCGAAAATATTATCGGTCATTCGGCGCGGTTTTTGGCGCATGATATCTTTTTCCGGCGGCTCCACGCCCAGGGCCAAGGCCGGCAGGCCGTCGGTTACCAGGTTCATCCATAGAATCTGAATGGGCACCAGCGGCAGGGGCAGTCCCACCAGCGGCGCCATCAACATGGTCCAGAGTTCGCCGGAATTGGTGCTCAACAGATACTTGATGAATTTGCGGATATTGTCGTAAATCGTACGCCCTTCCTCGACGGCGGCAACGATCGTGGCGAAATTATCGTCGCGCAACACCATGTCGGAAGCTTCCTTGGCCACGTCGGTGCCGGTGATGCCCATGGCCACGCCGATATCGGACTTGCGCAGCGCCGGAGCATCGTTGACGCCGTCGCCCGTCATCGCCACAACATGACCGTGTTTCTGCAGCGCCTCGATGATTTTCAGCTTGTGCTCCGGCGAAACCCGGGCGTACACGGACACGTTTTCGACATGCTTGCCCAACTCCTCGACCGAAAGCTTGTCGAGATCCGTTCCGGTCAGAATTTCGCCGTTCGACGCGATGCCCAGTTGCCGGGCAATCTCGCGCGCGGTCAGCGGATGGTCCCCCGTAATCATGACCGGGCGAATGCCGGCGGTCTTGCAGGTCTGCACGGCGACTTTGACTTCCTGGCGCGGCGGATCGATCATGCCGATCAACCCCAGAAAAATCAAATCCTGCTCGGCCTCCAACTCCTTGCCGGGGCTGGCAAGCAGCCGGAAGGCAACGCCCAGCACACGCATGCCGTTTTGCGCCATCCGGTCATTGGCGGCCAAAATGGCGCGCTGGCTTTCCGCGCCCAGCGGTTTGACGCCGTCCGGCGTCCAAACTTCCCGGCAAACGCCCAAGAGGCCATCGGTGGCGCCTTTGCAAAAAGCCGCGAAAGGCAAGGCGGGCGAAGACCCAATTCCCAGTGTCGCCAGGCATTCCGGCAGGCCGTCCGCGGCCAGGCGGTGGACCGTTGTCATCCGTTTGCGGTCCGAATCGAAAGGCGCCTCGGCCACACGCGGGCAGCTTTTTTCCAATACGTCTTTGCGCAAGCCCAGGGAGGCGGCGGCCACAACCAAGGCGCCTTCGGTAGGATCGCCCATGGCAATGAAAGACTCTTTGTCCGCCATGCCGACCTTCAGCGTGGCATCGTTGCAGAGTGCGCCGGCGGCCAATAAAGGCGCCAGACCGGAGTGTGCCGGCGTGGCCGGCGCCTGGGCATCGACATCCGGGCGGACCGAGTTGTTGCGCTTCAGGAGCTCGATCAGGTCGATCCGGTGCCCGGCGACATCGACGGCCGTAACGGTCATGCGATTCTCGGTCAAGGTCCCCGTTTTATCCGAACAGATCACGGTGACCGATCCCAGGGTCTCAACTGCCAACAGCTTGCGAATCAACGCGTGCCGCCGAAGCATGCGCTGGGCGCCGAGTGCCAGAGCAATCGTTACCACCGCCGGCAAGCCCTCGGGCACCGCCGCCACCGCCATGCTGATGGCGGTCAGGAACATCAGCTTGATGTTTTCGGGGCCAAGTCCGCCGCGAATCAATCCCTGCGCAAAGATAATAATCACAATGACCATGGCGGCCAGCGCCAATCCCTTGCCGAGTTGCTCAAGTCTTTTTTGCAAGGGCGTAGATTCGCGCTTCACACTCTGAATCATTGCCGCAATGCTGCCCAACTCCGTGCGCATTCCCGTTTCCGCAACGAGGGCCAGGCCGCGGCCATAGGTAACGATGGTACCCATATAGGCCATGTTGCGGCGGTCGCCAATGGCAATTGACGCGCCGGACAGGTTCTCTGTGATTTTTTCCACCGGCTCTGATTCGCCGGTAAGCGTTGCCTCCTGAATACGCAGATTGACCGCCTCCAGCAACCGGCAATCGGCCGGCACCAGGTTGCCGGTTTCCAAGATGACAATGTCGCCCGGCACCAGGTCCCGCGAGGAAATCTCGCGCACCTCGTTGCCCCGCTTAACTTTGACGGTTGGCACAGCCATGCGTTTCAATGCGGCCATGGCTTTTTCCGCGCGATACTCCTGACTCAGGCCCAGCAGGGCATTAAGAATCACAATGATGCCAATCACAATGGCGTCGGCAAATTCCCCCAAAAAAGCCGATACAATGGCGGCAACAATCAGGATGATCACCATGATGCCTGTGAATTGTTCCAGCAAAATTGACCACGGACTTTTGGCGCCGCGCTCGATCAGCATGTTCGGCCCGGTTGCCGCCAATCGACGCTGGGCTTCATCGTTGTCCAAGCCATGTTCCACGTCGGTTTTAAGTTGTGCCAAACAAGTCGCGACGTCGAGTGTCCACCATGAATTCATATCCAAGCATCTCCTTTTAATTACGGAATCCGGATTTTATCGCATTGGAAATGCGTTGCAAGCCTTAAGGCGGGGCCGCAAACGATGCCAGGACCATTATCGACGGTGTGGCGCACATCAGTCCGTCCGGCGGCGTTTGCACCACAACACGATAATCACCAGGGGCAGGGTTATGGACGTTTCCACAAGAATCAGGCGCAGATTATGAAGCGAGCATAATGCTGCCAGCGATTGCTTGGCCGGCGGCGGGAAAAAGGAGAATGCGGCATGGGCGGTGCGAGGCGAAAACGGCCAGAAAAGTGCAAGCCCAATCGGCGGAGAACGATCCACGGTAAGCCAGTCGATAAGCAAATGACTGCCCAGGAGCGCCACAAGAAGGCCGAGCGTCAGCCAAGCTGCCTGGCGTTCCCGGCATCGGCCATAAGCCCAGATGGCCATGGACGTCAGACCAATCCACAGCAGTGTATGGGTTACGGTCTGGTGATAATAATTGGCATCGCCTCGGAAAAGGCCAAAAAAATAATCCACGTCCGGCGCATTTGCCAGAAGGACACAGAATAACAAAGGTTGCCAAAGCGCGCGAAACTGGCCACCCAACTCGCTCCAATGCCGATAGCGTGGCAGGAACCGGATTAGTCCAAGAGCGATGCCAATCAAGCTGTGAGCGACGGGGGAAGCCATCTGAATTGACAATTTCCGAATTATGATTGTTGACCCACCGGGCGGCAGCGCTGTGGGCAGTTTGAAGATCTAGTCAGTTGTTCTTTTTATGCAATTGATACAAACGCCGGCCCGCGTCCAAAGCTCCGCAGCGGGCGCCTGCCGGCATGATGGTGGCGGGATATCCGGCCAGCATGCGGGCGATGGAGGCCGTCGGTTGCGAAACATCGAACGGACCCTGATAAACAAATCCATAAGTGCCCGCATAACGTTCCTCGCCGCTAAGGGGCAAGGGATCGGAACCCGGAATTACGGGTCGGCCGGCTGCGTGCGCCCGGCGCATCGGTCCCGGCTCGGGCCAAAGCGTCGGCCTTAAGGTGGTATCGCCCAGGCGCAGGACTTGGGCTTGATCGCCGGCAATCAAGTCCCAAACCACGTGCCGGCGTGCAAGCAGCCACTTGCCGGGCGACCAGGCCAGGACCGGGATGCCGCCGGCATCGACAACCTGTTGAATCACGTTGCGGGCCGGCAAGCCATCCGGGATCTTCGCGCGCATGGACAGCCCGAGAATTTCCAGCCTTTCGTGCGTTACAATCTGCCGGCCGGCCACAAGGCATACCTGGCCAACACCCGGCAAAACAACCGTCACACAAACCGGATCCGGCCCGTTTATGATTTCGAAATTATGGTCAACGATCGAAGTATCCCGATTTTGGAGGCGACCGAAAAAATCATTGTCGCGGCTTTCCGCAAGGAACGCCAGTTTGTGGATGCGGTGGTCAAGGGCTTCATGGCCTGCCGGTCTGCCGAGACCGGCCAGGCGGTCCAAATTCAGGATCAGATGGCGGAATAAAGCCTCCAGGTCATAGGCTGGATACAAGTGCACATGGCCGTCCGCGGCGACAATGGAAGATGTATTATTCATGGCGAGGATGAAGTCGCATAAATCGCAGCCTGATCGAGTCCATATATTTCCCTTGTTTTTTCAGTGTATTTCACCATTATTATTAAGCTATGGCAATCATAAGCTGTCCAAAATCGTAACGTGGTGCCCATGAACAAAAAGCTTGTCATGCTCGTGCTTGGCGTCATTGTTATCGGGGTTCTCTTTCGCTTGTTATTTTTTGCCTTCGCCTATCAGAAACTTCCGTTATCGTCCGATGAAGCCTGGCCGGGGCTCATGGCCATGCATATGCTTAAGGGCGAATTTCCCGTGGTTTACTGGGGCCAGACCTACATGGGCACCCAGGAATCGTTCATCGATGCGGCTCTTATTTTCCTGTTCCATGCCGATAAGCTTACGATCCGCATCTATCCGCTGGCCTTCGCTTTCCTGTTTTGGGCAGTCAGTTATTGGCTGGCGCGCGACAGTTACAATCGCGAAGTGGGCTTGATGACGCTCGTTCTGCTGGCCATACCCGTTCCCTATCTGGCAATGTGCGGCGTAGCCATCCCGCCGGATAATTATTTGGCCATCACCACATTAGGCAGCCTGGCCCTGCTGCTGGCGAACCGGATCATTACCGCCGAACGGCGCAGCCTGGCGAATTTCATCCTGCTGGGCGCCCTGTTGGGTTACGCATTCTGGCTGCATTTGCTGATTATCAGTTATATTGTCGTGATCGTCTTGTTCTTGTTCCTCAAGGATAAGCTCCTGGTCCTGCGCAAGGAATTCTGGGGCATGCTCCTGGCCTTCGGCATTGCCAGCCTGCCACTCTGGTGGTTTAACTGGACGCATGCTTTCGCCACGTTCAACGATGTGGGCAGGCAGGGAGATTGGGCGCGGACGCTCGAAATGCTGCAGATAGCGCTTATGTATACCATGCAATTTTTTATCGGCATGCGCATCATGTTGTACGGTGACAATGGCCATAACGTTACGCTGCCGCCGGCGCTGTATTACCTGCTGGCCGCAATCTGGGTCGGAGTTTTGATCCTGGTTCTTTTCGTGAGCTGGAAACGGTTGTGGCGCCTCTGTTACCTTTCGCTGAAAAACACCGACGGCACGGCGCTTTTGCTGGCGATGACCGTTATCAGCGTGGCGGTTTTTGCCAAAAGCCAGCGTTCGGGTTCGAATGACGCGCGCTATCTCCTGCCGATTATGTCCGCCCTGCCGATCCTGTTTGCGTATGGCCTGTGGCGTCTGAAGCAATGGTCGCGACCTTTATGTTACGCGCTCCTGGCTGTCGTCCTGGTTGCCCAGGTCTGGGGCAACGTACTGTTGGCGAAGGAGTGGAATGACCCCAAACTCGTCGCCGGGCCGTTGGAATTGCCCGATTCGCGCGACTTGCTCGGGTTTCTCAAGGATTCCGGCATCCACCATGCCTATGCGCACTACTGGCTTTCCTACCGGCTGACCTATGAGACGGAGGAAAACATCATTGTATCCGAACCGTATAATGAGCGTTTCCCCGGCAAGCCGGTTAAATATTTAGACATTGTCAGCGCCGCTGATAAGGTCGCCTTTATTACGCACCCGACGCTTGGCATCAAAGCCGATGATTTTGAAAAGCTTTTGCTCGGTATCGGTGGCGCGTGGCAGAAAACGAATATCAATTGCTTCACCGTTTTTTACGATTTTCGTCCGCCGTGCGGCGCGGAAAACAACCTCCGGGAAATTCCGCGCGAGCGCTGGCAGGCGACTGCATCGTCCAATCCGGCAAAAGCGCCGCTGATGATTGACGGCAAAAACGAGACCAGCTGGACCAGCGCAATTACGCAGATGCCCGGCATGACGGTCACGGTGGATATGGGCGCTGTTCAGCCCTTGGCCAAGATCAGTTTCAACTTGGGCGCTGCTCTGGGCGATTACCAACGTGGCTCGAAAATCGAGGTTTCCACGGACAACCAACGTTGGCACACAGTTTTCACATACGGTGATGTGGTCGATGGCCTATATTGGGATAATGCCCAGCCGCGGTTCATGGTCTGCGGCGATTCCTTTACCAGTACTTTTGCGCCGGTAAACGCGCGGTATGTCCGCATCACTCAGACCGGTTCGAAGACCTCTGCTTACTGGACGATTGCCGAACTGCGTTTCTTCGGACCGCGGCCAACGTGAGCCGTTGGTGTTCGCCCGCGTGTTTCAGCCGGGCAGGCTCAATCCGGGATGGGCTCCCATCGGATATGATCGACCGTAAGCGACCCTTTGCCAATCTTGAAGACGCGGCATTCGGTGTCACCCAGTCCATCGATGCGCACTTTTAAGGCGATGTCCCGATAGCCTTCCGAGTTGCCGGTCAACAACCGTTCCTCATAAAGTCGGCGTCCGCACTCTTCGACCACGTCCAGCCGCGCGACCGGATCGGGCGAAGCTGCGGCATGGCGGATCCGGAAAGTGAATATGTAACGGCCCGCCGGCAGGGGCAGGTAATAACCGAAAGTCACCGCCCCGTTCGAGGCGATATTGGAAGCTTGCCAGGCGTGTTCACCCGAGGCATCGATATCGTAAATCGGGCCGCCGACACGATGATGCATCGTTTCGGCTTCGATCGTCCGACATTGCCTTAGGTTGCGCTCGGCCATGACTTGATTCAAGGCCTGCGAGCCGCCCTTCTGAAATATGGCGACAAACGAATCCTTGGGGCCCACAAATCCATAGTCCGTGCCAGGGGCCAAAACATTTTGCATCCAATCGTTGTATCTGTCCTCGCTCAACGGCAGAAAAAATGTATCCGTGCGGATGGCCATCCAATCCGTATGCTTGGGCTGAATCAGCAAGGATAATTTTTCCCGGCGCGCCACATGGGGGGCCAGCGTGAGGGAGGTTGCTAGGGTGCCGTTAGTGGGAATTTGACGCAAGGCGGTGCGTATATCCGCAAGTCCCTTATGGCGCAATCCGGTGCGGATCGACATCTGATCGCAGACCCGTTCGCCATCCGTGATCCAGATGAGCGCAACGCAGAACATAAGCGCCAGGGCAATCAGCCGCGGGTACCAGAGCGAGAAGCGCGCAGGATTATTGGAGACGCGGGAACAGGCCCGGGCAATGATCTTCCGGACATTGCGAGCGCCTTCGACAGCGGCCAGAAGAAGCAGCGGATAAACGGTAAGGGAATAATGGATGTCAATGGTGTATTGCAGGTTTTCCGTGGACAGCCACATAATTCCCACGGCGGCCATTCCGGGGAGCAGTGTCAATCCGCCGAGCAACGGAAGACCTCCAAATCCGAGCAAATGATGCCCAAGCGCGATCCAGCGTTCGCTGTGAAGCGTGAGTGTCTGCAACCAGGGTATGATCCCGCCGGCAGCGGCGGGGGTCAGCAGTCGGTTTTGAACGAGTGTGTGGCCGGAATCCGAATAAGCCGGACCAATCCAGACGAGAGCGAGCAGAGCATAAAACGCGCATGCCGTGGCTATGGAAAAACCGAGACGCTGGCGTTGAAAGATGCATCCGCCCGCGGCAGCCGCGAAAGCCAGATAGATGGGCGCATCCTCCTTGCACGCCACATAGAGCACGGCCCAGAGCCAGACGTCCATGCGGCCCTTCATGAGCGCCAGCCAGAACGCAAACAGAAATAGCGCCTCGAAAACCTCCATGTGAAAATCGTACAGCACCCCCAGCCATAGTCCGGGCAGACTCAGCCAGAGAACGGCAGCCAGCGTCCCGGCCCAAGGCGCATCATTTAAACGGCTTGCGACAATCCGGGCAACCGGCCAGGCGGAAAGGGCCATGACCAGGGCTTGAATGACGAGCAGAAATTCTGGCCCGCGAGTTAATCCGGCCGGCCATGCCAGAAGATAAAGGATTGGGGAGACGTGTTCGGAAAAGAAATGATGAGCGATCTGCAAGTGCTGGTTACCGCTAATGGACGTGACCAAGCCACGACCATCACGGACGTTCCAGAGCATTTGGTCGAACATTGCCAGATCTTCCCAAGATCCAAAATGCCAATGCCGGAAAAGCGACAATCCGGCATAAAGCGCAGCAAATACGACAATCACGCTGAGACGGATGATCGATGTTGCGTTAAATTGTTTGATAAAGCGGAACATAGAAGGCGCGAATGTTGGCATAATCGAATACAAAAAACAACCATCAACAACATTATTCGCAAAATTGCGTATGTCCCGCGAGCCGATACAAACGGGCGCGAAAAAACGATGCGTATTGGGCGTTCCTTGTCCGTAGTTCGCAGGAAATGCTTTAGGTTACGGTATCGCGCTCATGGAGCATAGAAAGCAACGGAAACAAAATCGTATAAAACATCGTAACAGTATGTACGGCAATAAGATAAGACAATTACTTACGTTTTGATTTTATCCACACCGCCAAAAGGGCGACATCGGAAGGATTAACGCCGGGGATTCTGGATGCCTGAGCGAGATTGCCGGGTCGGATCTTAATTAGTTTCTGACGCGATTCATATCGCATGGTTTTGATTTCATTGTAATCAATCCATTCGGGAATGAGCATATTTTCGCTTTTTTCCAATCTACGGATTTGCTCTTCTTCGCGTTCAATATAACCTTGATATTTTACACGAATTTCAATTTGCTGAATAACTTCGTCAGATAATGGTTTCGCATCCGGTAAATCTTTATATTTCATTTCCGGCCGACATAAAAGCTGCATCAGTGTATGGCCATCGGTATAGGTTGTGCCTAGGCGGCATAGTTCCTGGTTAATTTCGGCAAGGTAACGATCAGTCTCGTCTATAATATTTATGGCAAGCACACCGATTTGCTTGGCGATGTTATGCATTCTGAAGACAGCGTTATCTTGCCGCAGCAACAATCTGTGCTCAGCGCGTGACGTGAAGATACGATAGGGTTCATCAACCCCTTTCATAACTAAATCGTCGATAAGCACGCCTATATAAGATTCATTGCGACTGAAATGCATGGGCTTTTCATTGCGAACACGCATAACTGCATTTATACCGGCCACAAATCCTTGTGCGGCCGCTTCCTCATACCCAGTTGTTCCATTAATTTGTCCGGCAAGAAACAGGTTTTCTATCAATTTAGACTCAAGGGCATGCGTCAACTGCGTCGGATCGAAACAATCGTACTCAATGGCGTAGGCATAATGAATAAATTCGGCTTTTTCGAGCCCAGGTATTGATTTGATTAACTCTTTTTGCGTTGACTCCGGGAGACTATTAGAAAGACCATTCGGATATATTTCCATAGAATCGCGGCCCTCCGGCTCGATAAAGACGTGATGTTGCGAGCGCTGAGGGAATTTAACGATTTTGTCCTCAATGGATGGGCAATATCGTACGCCGGTCCCTTGTATATAACCGCCATAAAGTGAACTTGAATTCAGATTATTACGGATAATATTGTGGGATTGCTGCGTAGTATGTGTTAGAAAACAAGGTAATTGATGGCTTCCAGGTACCCACGGGCGCATAGCGGCATTAATATGTTCTACGTGGAACATTCGCTTCAACCATTCGATATCTGGATTGCTATGTTCCTCGTGGAACATTTTCAAGTCTTCTTTTGCTGATCGAGAAAACAATGCCGGCGGTTCGATTCCAAGCTGGATGGTCATCTTGGAATAATCGATCGAATGCTTATGCAATCGTGGCGGTGTTCCGGTTTTAAAACGCATCCGTGATAATCCCAGGTTTTTCAAAGATTCACTTAACTGGGCCGCTGCTTGCTCACCATGTCTGCCACCGGGATAACTTTGTGCGCCAATATGGATCATCCCGTTTAAAAAAGTGCCCGCGGCCAATATAACGGTCTGGCCTTCAATTGCTCCACCATGCTTGAGTTCAACACCTCTCAATTTGCCGTTTTCAACAGATATGCCAATAACCAGATCTGCTATAACCGTCAGATTCTCAGTGGCTTTGATGATAGATTGCATGCGCAGAGAAAACGCGGCTTTATCGCATTGGGCACGGTATGACTGGACGGCAGGACCTTTTCTGGTATTTAAGATCCTGAATTGAATGCCCGTATAGTCTGTATTGGTGGCGATTTCACCGCCTAAGGCATCCAATTCGCAAATCAAATGAGATTTTCCGATTCCGCCAATAGATGGGTTGCATGACATTCGGGCAATGGATTTTTGATCGATTGTCACCAAGGCGGTCTTTACACCCATCCTTGCGGCAACCAAAGCGGCTTCACACCCGGCATGTCCGGCGCCGATGACAATGACATCGTAAGCGTTTGGCGAGCGCTTAAATTGGCGATTAGAAACTTGATTTGAGATGTTCACGTTTTGATGCTATTTTCCAATGCAAAATCGTGAAAAAATAGAGTTCAATAATTCAGTATGATAAACTTTACCGGTAATCTGACCTAATGATTCGATCCCGAATCTTAAATTGGAAACGGCCAGCACGATCGCTTCATCTTTCCCAGATGCCAGGATTTTTAAGGTTTCTTTGATATCTTTCGATGTTTTTTTAAGAATAGTTCTATGCCGTTCGGAAATTACGGCATGGGGTTGTCCGGAATAAGTTAGCCCTAATTTTTCCGACATTCTTTTCTGTATTTCAGTAACTCCTTTTCCCGTATTTAGTTGTGACATTATAGTCGTAAAGCCGTGGCTGTCTTGGGTGTGACTGCATGTGCCCAAATCGATTTTATTCATAATAATAATGGTATTTTCGGCTTTTAAAAATTTAAGATGCGTCGCATCATCTCCATGCAACTTTTGCGAGGCATCTATTATATATAGGTGGAGATCTGCTTTCTGCATATGACTTTTTGTACGCCGGATGCCTTCCTGTTCGATTGCGCAGGTGGTGGTACGTAATCCGGCCGTATCCACCAGTCTAATAGGAATACCTGTCAGGATGATCGTCTCTTCAATTGTGTCGCGGGTCGTTCCCGGAACAGGGGATACAATGGCCCGGTTGCGGCCAAGGAGCGCATTCATCAGTGTTGATTTGCCGACATTGGGCCGGCCGGAGATGACGACTAACGCGCCCTCACGCAGTAAATGCCCTTCTTCCCAGGTTTCCAGCATGCGTTGAATATTCTTCAGGATCAGCTCCAAGCGAGCGCAGGCCTCGGGAATAAGTTCAGGCGGCGCGTCATCTTCGGAAAAATCCAGAGCAGATTCAAGATCGGCGCAGACGTCAAGCAGGTTGTTGTAAATATCATTAAACGAAATACTTAGGCGTCCATCGAGCTGTTCGACGGCTGCTGCTGCGCTGCGGTCCGATTGTGCCCGGATCAAATCGAGAACCGCTTCGGCCTGGACCAGGTCGATCCGTCCGTTTAAAAAAGCCCGCTTAGTAAATTCGCCCGGCTCGGCCAGACGTACCCCTTCGTTTAGTACTGTCTGCAGGATGCGGCGTACGGAAGTTGCCCCGCCATGGCATTGAATTTCAACCACATCTTCGCGTGTGTAACTATGCGGTGCGCGCATGATGAGCAAAAGAACTTCGTCAAGGATGCATTCGCCTGATTTGACCAGCCCGTACAAAAATGTGCCTGGTGGCCGGCGTGAGGGTCGTTCCCCGGCATGCATGAAAATACGATCGGCCACGTTCAGGCTTGCGGCGCCCGAAATGCGGATGATGGCAATCCCGGCTTCCCCCGGTGCGGTAGCGATGGCGGCAATGGTATCTGACGGGTCGTTCATTGAAGAGAGATTCTTGCAAATTCCGGTGGTTTTGCAATCATGGATCGAAAAGCCGGAGGGGCGGCGCTGTGCCATAAAGGAAGGTTTGATGAAAATTCTATTTCTAACAAAATTATTGCCGCATCCTCTGGGCATCAGCGGGTCCATAATTATTTTTAATCGTATTCGCTACCTGGTGGAATGCGGGCATGAGGTTAGCCTGCTTTCGTTCGTATGTCCGGAAGATGAACCCTATGTTGAAGAGATTCGTCCGCTGGTGACGGAACTTGATCTGATTCCGGCGCCGCAGGCGGAGTCGCCCTTCAAGCGTATGGCCTACCAGTTTTTTTCCATGATGCCGTCGCCGTTTCGCGAGATGCGTTCCTGGGCCATGCGTTACCGCTTGGGCGAGATGGTTGAACGCACCCGCGTGCATATGGTCATCGCCGAGTTCTCTGTCATGGGGCAGTATCTTTATCACAATCCGTATCTGCCCGCGGTGCGCCGGATTATTTCCTGCCACGAATGCTGTACGAAGGCCATGGAAACGGCTATTCGCCTGCATCGCTGGTCATCGGCGGGACTGATTCAACGCATGAATTTACATCAGGTTCAACAATACGAATTTAGCTTATACCGTAATGTCGACCATGTGCTGGTGCTCACGCCCCAGGAGCGCTATGTTCTCTTAAATTATGCGCCCAATCTTCGAGTTACCGTTGTGCCGCATGGTGTGGATGTGAATTATTTTTTGCCGCCTCCGCCGTCCGAACGGGAACTGAGCCTGGTTTTTGTCGGCTATTATAATAACGAATCCAACCGGGATGCCGTCCGCTGGTTTGTGCGCACCGTCTGGCCGCAACTGAAAAAATCGTACCCGTCGATCAAATTTTATGTTGTTGGACGCGGTGCGACGGCATCGATCCGCGATCTGGCGCTGCACGATCCGCAAATTGTGGTCACCGGCGAGGTTCAGGATATCCGGCCGTACCTAGCCCGAGCCCGTGTTTTTATCTGTCCGATCCGCATCGGTTCCGGGTTTCGTCCCAAGATTCTGGAAGCCATGGCCAGCGGTCTACCGGTGGTTACAACCTCGCTGGGCGCCGAAGGCATTCCCTCCGGCGGCGGGGAAACGCTCCTGCTTGCAGATACCTCCGAGCAGATGGTGAAATGCATTCGCCTCTTGCTTATGGATGCCGAATTAGGCAAGGCCATGGCGGCCAAGGCGCGCGAATTGGTGGTCAATCGCTTTGCCCGCAGAAACGGAATTGAGGCGCTCAATCGTGTGGTCAACGAGGTGATCGAAAGACGGGATTAGCCGCGCGCTTCATCCGGGCAATGAACATGCCGTTGCTGTCGGCCTCCCATGGCCAGATCCAAATCAGGCCCGGTGTTGGCCGCCCGCTCAGGGGATGCAGCGTTGGCTCAAGTTGAAAATCCGGCCGCGCGTCAAGAAATCCGGCAATCGCCGTTTGGGTCTCTGCGGTTGTCAGGGTGCAAACGGCATAAACCAGATATCCGCCCGGCCGCACTTGATCGGCGCTGGCCAGCAGGAGTTGTTGCTGAACGGCCTGCCGCCGCGGGCTGTCGTCTGCCGCGGTGCGCCAGCGGGCATCGGGATTGCGCGCCCATGTGCCAATGCCCGAACAAGGCGCATCGATCAGGACGCCGTCGAATAATTGGCTTGGTGCGGAAGCCCGCGTCCCGTCCCAAGTGCGGCACGTAATCATGCTCCGGAGCCGGCCGCGAGCGCGTTGGCGTAATGCATCCAAGCGGCCGGGGCGAACATCTGTGGCGAGAATAGCGCCCTGCTGTTCCATAAGATCGGCCAGGTGCAGGCATTTGCCGCCGGCGCCGGCACAGACATCCCACCAGTTTTCTCCACGCCCTGGCGCACAGATCCAGCCGACACATTGGGATGCCAGGTCCTGAATTTCAAAAGAACCTCCCGCCGCCAAACGTTCCAGGTCGGGAGCGCCCTGTAAACTGATTGCTCCGGCCAGCCGCGGATGTGGGCAAGCCGGAATTGCCTGCTGCGCCAGCATGGCGGTTACCCGCGCCCGAGCATTGAGCTCGGTGCGAATCCAGGTTGGAGGTCGGCGCTGGAATGCCTGGATGCATTGGCGCCCGTGGTGGACTGCTTCCAGGTCGGCGGGAACGTATAATTGGGCGGGAAGCCAGCCAGGCACGAGCTTCTCCACGGACGGCGGCGGTGTCCCGAGCCAGCGGCCTGCCTGCCGGGCTTTTTCCTCCATGCTCAGGGCTCCGGCGGGTTGTGGATTTATTTCGCTTTGTTCCGCCAGGAACGTTACCGTCGGATGCGGTTCCAAAACGTCCAACAAGCAGGCCATGGCGCAACGCGCCGCGCTTGCCGGCGTCAGCCAGCCCCGCCAACGGAACCAGGAGAAAACCAATGCGGAAAAAAATCGCCGGTCGCGCGAGCCGAATTCCGGATGCTCCCGGTAATAACGGCGCAACGTCTGGTCGGCCGGCTGTCCCTGGCTGATGACCGCCTCTTCCATTTGGCGGATCAAGGGCAAGGCAAGTTCGGCCTGCTTGCGAACGACTTTGAGAGGCAGAGTCATGGCCCGCAATCTACACCCGTATGCCGCCGGCGGCAAGGGCGGTTGTTTTCGTCCTTGCCGGAGCGGAAGTCAATATGCTAATTTTTGTGCATTAGTTTTCATCGCCATTTGCCGAAAGCAGCGATGCACGCGCTTGCTTAATCATTCGTTGAACGACTGCTAACATTTTCTGGGGGATACTTATGGCTTCCGAACTTGCCTTTGTTCTAATCAATCCTTATACGATCGCCAAGTCGCGGACAGGCGGGGTCATCGGCCGTTTCATGAGTCGCACCGGATTGGATCTGGTGGCGGCCCGGATGTTTTCGCCAGGCAAGGAACTGGTCGCAACCTATGCAGACATGGTGAGCAAAGATGCAAACGTGCAGCCCGCCATCCGCAAGCTGCTCTCCGACTATGTCCGGAATTCCTATGCTCCTGATCCGGCCACCGGGCGGGGCCGGCGGGTGTTGATGATTTTGCTGGAGGGCGAAGATGCCATTCGTAAGGTCAAGGACATGGCCGGACCTGTAACCATGGGCGGCGGCGAAACCATTCGCGACACTTTTGGCGATTATGTAGTCGACGAAAACAAGCAGGTTAATTATTTCGAACCCGCGGTGCTGATCGGATCGAGCCTGGAGGAAACCGCGGCAACTTTAAAGCTCTGGAGCCGGCATGCGATATCCGATGGCGGATTTCTGCAGGCCACGGTGGATAATAGTCCCAACGAACAGGGCTGGCAGCGCACACTGGTGCTGATCAAGCCGGATAACTTCCGCTTTCCGAGCGCCAAGCCGGGCAATATCATCGATCTTTTATCGCGTTCCGGCCTGCGGATCATTGCCGCCAAAGTCCATCGCATGAGCGTGGCTCAGGCGGAAGAATTTTATCGGCCGGTGCGCCAGGTGTTGCGCGACAAGATGAAAAGCAAGGTTTCCGAAAGGGCCGCAAACGCCCTGGAAGCGGAACTGGGCATCGCCATACCTGACACCGTCCGCAAGTTGCTCGAAGACCAGTTGGGGCCGCTTTTTGGCGACGAGCAATTCAACCAGATCGTCAAATTTATGACCGGCTGTTATCCTCCGACCTGCGCCGCGCAGGATAAAATCAAGGATGGTCCCAGCAAATGTCTGGCCTTGGTGTATGCCGGCGTCGGCGCCGTGGAGAAAATCCGCAATTTGCTCGGCGCCACCGACCCGAACAAGGCGTTGCCCGGCTCCGTCCGGCGCGAATTCGGTCACGATGTCATGGTCAATGCCGCCCATGCCTCCGACTCCGTGGAAAACGCCGAGCGCGAGATCGGCATCATCCAGGTGGACGAGGATCTCGTCACCCCCTGGGTGCGCAAATACTACGGCAATTAGTCCCTGCCCTTGTGCAATGGCGCACGGAGAGCTTGCGATTCAATTGTTCCTCCGGCGCCGGCGGTCTGGCCGTTTTGGTCATCTACGCGGCCTTCCGTGCAGGTGCCGCTTCCGCCCCCGCTGTAATCCGACTGTAAACCGGCGCAAATTTATGCTTGACTATATGTGCATATATGCATAAATTAAAAACATGAATTATACACAGGCAAAAGTCAGGGCCGATATCCTCAAGGCCATGGCGCACCCCATTCGGCTGCTTTTGGTCGACGCGCTGAGCAAGGGCGATCGCTGCGTAAACGAGCTCAACGAATTGGCGGACGTGGATCAGTCCTCCATCTCGCGGCACTTGGCCCAGCTCAAGAAGGTCGGCATCGTAAGCGAACGCAAGGAAGGCGTCAGGGTCATCCATCATCTGGCCTGCCCTTGCATGCTTCGGGCGTTCGACTGCACCCTTGAGGTTATGCAAAACGAGGCCCGGCGGCATCAGAAAGTTTTGAGCAGCGAACGAAAATTCGGACGTGAATAAAGAACTTAAAATATTCCTGGTTCTGGCGGCGGCGTTCCTGGGGCTCTATTACCTCCCGGCGGACCTGCCGCGCTTCCAAGGCGCCATCATCGAGGCTTTGCGCCTGTCCCGCTGGTACGCGCGGGAACATGTGCTGCTTTGCCTTGTGCCGGCTTTTTTCATTGCCGGCGCCATCGGAGTCTTTGTCAGCCAAAATGCCGTCCTGCGCTACTTCGGCCCCAAGGCGCATAAACTGCTGTCGTATGGGGTGGCCTCCGTATCAGGGACCATTTTGGCGGTTTGTTCCTGCACGGTGCTCCCGCTGTTCGGGAGCATATATCTGCGCGGGGCGGGGCTGGGTCCGGCGATTGCCTTTCTCTATTCCGGCCCGGCGATCAATGTGCTGGCCATTGTGCTCACGGCGCGGGTATTGGGATGGCAACTTGGCGTGGCGCGCGCGGTGGGGGCGGTGGCCTTCAGCATAATCATCGGCCTTTTGATGCATCTGTTTTTTCTGAAGGAAGAGCGCTCCAAGGCGGCGCAGGCACAGGAAGTGTTTGTCGAAGAGGATGAGAACGTTACCCGGCCATTGTGGCAGGTCGTCGTTTACTTCCTGGCAATGGTGGGCATTCTGGTTTTTGCCAACTGGGGCCAGCCGATCGAAACATCCGGCCTTTGGTTTTTGATTTTCAAGGCCAAGTGGCTGCTTACAGCGTTGTTTGCAGTCCTGCTAGGATTTTGTCTCTGGAAATATTTTGCTATAAAGCTTTGGCACGTGGTGGTTGCCGCCATCCCGGCGGCTGTTCTGGCCCTGTTATTACCGGGTCATCCGGTCTTTGCCTTTGCGGCCGGGGCGGCAGGTCTGGCGAGCCTGACATTTTTCGGCAACGCGGAATTGAGTGATTGGCGTGCACAAACTTGGGGGTTTGCGAAGCAGATTTTGCCCCTGTTATTTGGCGGCGTGCTCGTCACCGGCTTTTTGCTGGGCAGTCCCGCAAACAGGGATGCCGGTGTGGTTCCAAGTATTTGGATCCAGGCTCTGGTGGGAGATTCGCCCCAGGCGTTCCTGAGCCTGATCGGACAGGATGGCGCGTCGTTGCCCTGGCTCAATCAGCTCTGGCCGGTGTGGACCAACTTCTTTGCGTCATTTGCCGGGGCCTTGATGTATTTTGCGACGTTGACGGAAGTGCCGATCCTGCGCGGCTTGATCGATAGCGGCATGGGTCAAGGCCCGGCGCTGGCGCTCCTGCTGGCCGGTCCGGCGCTTTCGTTGCCCAGCATGCTGGTGATCAATTCCATTATTGGTCCGAAGAAAACTTTGACTTATGTCGGTCTGGTTATGATCATGGCGACGTTAACCGGCATGGTGTTTGGCGTCATAATGAAAACATCAGGAATATAATCGCCTCGAGCGTGGACTGCATCAATGACTACCCATGAGATTCATACGGACGAAACCAAGGCGCTGGAAAGCCGGCTGATCGGCGCGATTGTGCTTAATGCCCTGATTGTCGTGGCCGAGGTTGCCGGGGGGCTCATTTCGGGAAGCTTGGCATTGCTTTCCGATGCGGTTCATAACCTGAGCGACGTGGCTGCCCTGAGCATCGCCTTTGTGGCGCGCAAGCTGGGCCGGCGTCCGCCTTCGCACCGGCATACCTACGGCTTGGGCCGGGTCGAGGTCATGGCGGCACTTTTTAACAGTGCAACCATTCTGGTCGTGGGCACGCTGATTATCCAGTCGGCGGTGACAAGGTTGATGCATCCGGCGCCGATTCTTTCCGGCGTGATGCTGGTCGTGGCGATCATCGGATTGGCGGCCAATCTGTTTTCCGTGCTGCTCCTGAAAGGGCACAGCCACGGCGACCTCAACATGCGCGCGGCCATGCTGCACCTGCTGCAGGACACCCTGTCGTCGGTGGCCGTCGTAGTCGCGGCGCTTTTGTCGGCCTGGAAATACGGGCCCTACTTGGATCCGATTGTTTCGATCCTCGTCGTGGCCATGGTTCTTTTCAGCGGCGGGCGGCTATTATGGGATGCCATCCGGGTCCTGCTGGAAGGCACGCCGGAAGGACTTGATCTTGAAGCGCTGCGCCGGGATGTGCAGCATTGTGTGCCCGGCAGCGATTTGCATCACGTTCACGTGTGGGAATTGCGCCCCGGTCATCGCATCTTGACCGCCCACCTGCGGGTGCCCGACGGACCGCTCTCCGGTATGGATGGTGTGCTGCGACAAATTCGAAAACGGCTCCAGAGTAAATGGCACATTGCCCACAGCACCCTGGAGATAGAAACGATCGGGTGTGGCAACAATGACTTGCTGGGCAGGCCCATACGCCTGCCCGTGGATGCGCAACATAGGATCGACGAAAAGGATGATAAATGAAAAAAATACAGATTCTGGGCATGGGTTGTCCGAAGTGCAAGTTGCTGGCGGCCAACGCGGAGGCGGCGGTCAAGGCGCTGGGCATCGAGGCACAAATCGAAAAAGTGGAGAAGATCGCTGAGATGCTGAAATTTGGGGTAATGATTACGCCGGCTCTGGTGGTGGATGGCCAGGTTAAAAGCGCGGGGAAAGTGTTGAGCGCGGAGGACATCAAAAAATTCCTGGCATAAGCGTTTCTCGCAAAGCCGCCAATAACGCAAAGGAACAAGTGATGGGAAACAGGATAGCCAAAACAGGTTGTGGATGCAGCGCTCCTGGTTCACAAGGTGCTGGGACCCGGCTTATTGGAATCTGTGTATGAAACAGCTTTGTATTATAAGCTGATAAAACGTGATCTGCATGTTCGACGTCAAGTTCCCGTAGCATTCGCATAAAATGGACAGCGCTATGATGAAGGTTTCAGGATGGATTTGCTGGTCGGAAACTGCGTGATCGTCGAGATAAAATCCGTTGAAAATGAGCATCCGGTCCACAAGAAACTAATGACAAGGAAATGTTATGACAAAGGATGAAGATACGGGCGCGCAATGTTCAGCGTGCGGCTGCGGCCGCGGGAAATGGATTTGGATGGGGCTGGCGGCGGCTGTTCTGGCCGTGCTGCTCTTGAAAAATCCACGATTATGCGGGTGTGCCGGCAACTTGCCGTCTGAAAAAGAGGCGCCGGTGGCCGGCAGTTCGGCTGACGCAAAGAGCGCTCCGATGCAGGCGACAGCTACCGGAAAAATCGAAAGCGCCAAGACCTTGCCGCGGCTCGTGGACCTCGGCGCCACAAAGTGCATTCCCTGCAAAATGATGGCGCCGATCCTGGAAGACCTGAGGAAGACATATTCCGGGCAAATGGATGTTCAATTCATTGACGTGTGGGAAAATCAGGACGCCGGCGGCCAATACGGAGTTAAGGTTATTCCGACTCAGATCTTTTTCGATGCGGCCGGCAAGGAACTGTTCCGGCATGAAGGCTTCTTTGCCAGGGAGGATATCCTGGCAAAGTGGAAGGAACTGGGGGTCGAGCTGCAGATGTCAACGGTCAGCGATCAGCATGCCAAGACAAACCGCTAAAACAATTGATGGAACAACTATTTATAGTCTTGACCCATGCCGTCGAAGGATCGGCTGGACTCGCGCTGAGTGCCGCCTTCGTGTGGGGCGTACTCAGCATTCTGCTCAGTCCCTGCCACCTTGCGAGTATCCCGTTGATCGTCGGGTTTATTGACCAACAAGGGCAGATCACAACCCGTCGGGCATTCGGCATCTCTCTGCTCTTTTCGCTCGGCATCCTGATCACCATTGGCGCAATCGGGGTCATTACGGCGGCCGCCGGGCGGATGCTGGGCGATGTGGGACGCTGGGGCAACTACGCGGTGGCGGTCATCTTCTTCGTTGTCGGCCTCTACCTGTTGGATGCAATCCGCCTGCCCATGCCGGGAGCGGCGCAACCTGGCCTGAAACGTAAAGGCATGTTGGCGGCGTTCATTCTCGGACTGGTGTTTGGCGTTGCCCTGGGGCCTTGCACGTTTGCCTACATGGCGCCGATGTTGGCGGTGACCTTCAAGCTGGCGGCCACAAATCTGTCCTATGGGATTTTGCTGCTATTGCTCTATGGCCTGGGGCATTGCGGGGTAATCGTGTTGGCGGGCACGTTCACGGAAATAGTAGAGCACTACTTGCGTTGGAACGAAAAATCCAGGGGTGCCGTGATCCTCAAGAAGGTTTGCGGCGTGCTCGTTCTGCTGGGCGGGCTGTATTTGATCTATACGGCACGGTGAGCTGAACTTTATCTTTGCGACAGCCTTGAGATCGCAGCTTGCCATCGGGTGGACCGTGGCGACTCTGTCCAGCGTTGCCGGTTTGTATGCTTCGTATCGGCTTGACCTGCCGACAGGCGCCGCCATCGTTTGCGCGCTTGGTCTGGCCCTGTTGCTTATAGGAACAAGTCGGGCCATAGGCGTCGCTGTCAGGCGGTGATTGCCGTTTTCCTCGTTCCGGAGGGCATGATATCGGATGCTCTGCGATGATTCAAAGCGGGACAGATCAAAGTTCTCGATGCGAAAGCAACGTGTTGCGGGCATGGCGAAGCCGCGGACTGCCGCTACTCGCATCGACCCGATGCAATTCCGATAGCAGAAGATTCGACGCTCCGTTTGACGTTTAGATATCCGTATCAATAAGCAAAGGATCATGGGCGCCTGCCAAAGCCTTCTTGCATGGCAATCTGCGGGCATGCACGGGTATTTCTCCGTGCGCATCCGCCTGCGTTCGGGTTGTTCGCGCGCAAATGATATTTGTTGACCAGTCCGGCTCTGTTTGATATATTTCGCCACATAACGAAACAGGAGGAAAGCGGCATGCGGGAAATCATGGATGTCCTCAAGGCGCTGGCCGACGAAACCCGGCTGCGCGCGCTCTATGCGCTCAGGGGCGGCGAACTGTGCGTTTGCCAGCTCATTGCCCTGCTGGACCTGGCGCCATCCACGGTTTCGAAGCATTTGACCATCCTGCGCGCTGCGCGGCTGGTGGAGAGCCGCAAGGAAGGGCGCTGGATGTACTACCGTTTGTCCAGGGAGTTTGGAAGCCACGCGACGGGCAAATTGCTCTTTTTGTTGTTTAAAGACGCGGACAAAACTGCCCGGATGGCCGATGACCGTAAAAAACTGAAACAGATTTGCGGGGAAAATATGGAAAAACTGTGCCGCCGGCTTTTTTGCAAGCCTTGATGAAGATACGTGCGCCGCGGCCGGAGGGGCTGATAACCAGAACAGGAGGAACAACCGATGAGTACAAATAATGAGGATCGGCAACAGGCCGACAATATGGATGCGCCGAAACAGGAAATGCCGGCATGCGGGCCGGGCTGCGGTTGCCATGCCGGCCGGCCGTCCAATCGGATGCGTTTGATCGTCGGGGCCGTTATAATCGTTGCCGCCGGTGTGCTTATGGCGCGGGCCGTGATCAAGAACAATGGCGCTTCGACCGGGCAAGCCGCCTCCGGCTTGCAAGCTCAATCCAAATTTGCCGCTTTGCCGCCGGCGCCCGCGCCTGTTGCCAATGCGGTCCCCGCAAAGGACGATGCGCCTGTTGCCCAGGGTGCCGTAAAAGAGCTTGGCGCGCTTGACGAACTGAATGCGGTGGCCGCCGATACTGACGGGGTGTTTATATTCCTGGCCGCTAAAAACGATCCGCCGATCAAAGCGCCACTGGCCCAAATGCGCAGCGCGGCGAAGACGATCGAAGCCCAGGGAAAAAAGATAGGACTCTTTATACTGAAGACGGATTCGGCGGACTATGCGCAGGTTGCCCAGCAAACGTCGGTGCCGTGTGTGCTCGCGATGGTCAAGGGAGGCGGGATGATTCCGGTTTCGGACGACATTACCGAAACGAAACTCATTCAGGGCTTTGTCGCCGCATCTTCACGTGGAGGCAGTTGCGGGCCATCCGGCTGTGGCCCGAGCGGATGTAATTAAGAGGATGCCGTGGCCGCCAGTTCGCTGCCCTGCAACCCTGATCTCTATTGATGGGCAAAATCCTCTGGGCATGATTCTCGTGGCGGCTTTTGGCGTTGGTTGCAGCCTGCCGCTCGGCGTCATTTTGCCCGGTGTTTCCTTGGGCAAGGCAAAGGTCTAAATTCAGAAGGCTGAGGCCGCGATCCGCATCGCTGCCGGTGGTCTGCTTGTATGCGCAGGATTCTATTTACTGGCAACGTTTTGATGAACAGCACACTTCATGCGGACATAGCTGTATCTGATGGCGTCGGGCACGCTGTGCCCGAATGGTCCATTGGCGATTACCTTGGCGCCATCGGCGTGAGGTTGAACATCTGCCGGATGCGTTATAGCGTAGCGCCGGGTTTGTACGCCTTTGGGTCGCCCGGGCCGGATTCGCCGGTATTTGTTTCGGCGAATTACAAGCTTTCGTTCGATCTGCTGCGCCGTTCGTTGACGGGGATGAACGCATGGATTTTGGCTCTGGACACCGGCGGGGTCAACGTCTGGTGCGCGGCCGGCAAGGGCACATTCGGAACGGATGAACTGATCGGCAAGATCCATGAGTGTCGTCTGCGCGATCGCGTCATCCATGGCCGACTCATTCTGCCGCAACTGGGGGCGCCTGGGGTTGCGGCCCACGAAATCAAGAAGCAGACCGGCTTTGCTGTGATTTATGGGCCGGTCTACGCCGCAGATATCGCCGCCTTCATGCAGGCCGGCCTCAAAGCTACGTCGAGCATGCGCCGCATCCTTTTCCGATGGCACGAACGGCTTGTCCTGGCGCCATTGGAGCTGGTCATCGGCTTCAGAAAGATGCTGTTGCTCGGACTGGCGCTCGCGGCGCTGTCCGGCGTGTCCGCGCAAGGATTTTCCCTGGCAACGGTATGGAGCCTGGGCGGATTTGTTTTGATTCTCTGGCTCTTGTCTTATGTGCTTGCCGGTGTCCTTGGCCCTCTTCTTCTCCCATGGTTGCCGGCGCGCGCGTTCTCGATCAAGGGCGTCTGGCTGGGAATTGCGCTTGCCGCTTTCGGCCTTTGGGCAGCGAGCCCCGGTTGGTCCGCTCTGCGTGCCATGGCATGGGTGTTGCTGGTCTCGGCAAGCGTTTCACACCTTTTGCTCGGCTTCACCGGAGCAACGACATTTACGTCGCCATCCGGGGTGTTTCGGGAGGTGCGGATGGCGCTTCCCGCGCAGATTGCGGTTGGTGCGATAGGACTTTTGGCATGGATAGCAGCCGGATTCTTTCCGACATGGTGAGGAAATCATGATGAAGTATTTAGTGCGCGATATCTCCCTGAAGCTCGACGTTAACCGGTGCATCGGTTGCGGAATGTGTGCGACCGTCTGTCCGCACGGAGTCTTTGCCGTAGAAAACAGGAAAGCGAATATTCAGAATCGGGAAGCTTGCATGGAATGCGGGGCATGCGCCCGGAACTGCCCGGCCAATGCCGTTTCCGTCGCCAGTGGCGTCGGATGCGCGGAGGCGATTATTGCCGGTTTGATCACGGGCAAGGAGCCCTGTTGTGCGAGCGGTGGCTGTTGCTCATCGAAGCCTTCGGCCTAAATGCGCGTCTGCCGGCTGCGCCGATGGGCAAATGGCAGGTTCCCGACCACGCGGGCGATAAACGCCAGAATCTGGAGCTTCGAGTCGGCGTACGCCTTCCGCCGGTTTTCGTCGAGGCGAAGCGCCAATTCGGACTTGTAAATAAATCGTTCCTTTAAAATGGAGTTATATGTTCATGCTGGATAATTTGGTCACGGCCGGGAAGTTTTTCCTGGTTATTGCCGGAGAACTAATTGGAATTTTCATTGCGGTAGCTTTCATCATCGGGCTGCTGATGGAATATCTGCCGCCTGCCCGCGTCAAAACATTCTTGGCCGGACGAATGCCCGGAATACAGTACTTCCTTGGCGCTCTGCTGGGCGCCATTACCCCATTCTGTTCCTGCTCGACGGTTCCCATCATTACCGGGCTGCTCAAGGGCGGCGTTCCATTCGGCCCGGTGATGGCATTCCTGTTTTCTTCTCCGGTGCTCAATCCGATCATCATCTCGCTTTTTCTCATGCTGCTCGGGTTCAAGGTGACCGCGGTCTATGTTGTTGTAACATTTTTCGGTTCAATACTTACGGCGGCACTGCTGTCGAAGCTCGGAATGGAAAAGGATGTCAAGCCGCTGTTTGCCGTGCCGGCTGACTGTGGATGCGTCACAAAGACCAACCCTTGTCAGGTTGCGGCTAAAGCGGTTCCCGCCGCGGGTGACGATTACTGTTGTTCGAACGCCGCCGAGACGGCGGCTGTGCAACCGGCTAAGGCAGGCTGCTGTTCCGTCGACATGGATGCAAACATTTCAGGACGAGTGCCTTTCAAGAAAAGAATGAAAAGAGCGTCGATAGAAGCTGCGGCAACATTCAAAGGAGTGTTTTGGTATCTGATGCTTGGCGCTGGCATCGGCGCCTTCATTTACGGGTTCTTCCCGCAGGATCTTGTTGTGCGGCTGGCCGGACCGGGGAAATCGTGGTCCATCCCCATTGCGGCCGCTCTGGGTGTGCCCATGTATATCCGGGCGGAAACGGTAATTCCCATCGGCGCCGCGCTGATCGGGAAAGGCATGGGGGTCGGCACCGTGCTCGCCCTGATCATCGGCGGAGCCGGGGCAAGCATCCCGGAGATCATCATCCTGAGTTCCATATTCAAGAAGAAACTGATCGTAGCCTTTGTGCTGACCGTGTTTATGGTCGCCGTCGTAGCGGGCTATCTGGTGGATCTTCTGATTGCAGTTCCGGCCGTGGCTGGGACATTCGGGGGAGGGTAAAAGAGCCTCATTAAAGAAGAAACGATGCGATCAACTTTGCGCGTTGTGGCGTGCAACCCGGAAAGTCTATATCGGCGACAGATAAAATGCGGATAGGAATAAACTGGGTGTGGTGCAGAGCGAGATTCGCGCGGCAATTACCGTTGGACACATGGTTGAAAAAAGAGCCATTATGATCATGCACGATTTCGCTAAAGGAATTATGGATGCGCCGATGCCGGGTGTGCGGGCGATGGTCAAGGGGGCGGGATGATTCCGGTTTCCGCGGAGCGGACTTCGAGAAAGCAAGACCGGTTTGGACCTATTGCTGATGCGCCGGATGCAGTGCTATAGTCGTGTATGCTCAAGCTTGGGAAGTCCGCAGACTTGGGTAGCGGGCATAGCCCGCGTGTGGAGATAAATTATGGTGGAGATGTTGAAGTGGGTTACCGATACGTTACAAGCTGCCAGCATGGAAGCGACAGCCTTGCCGCTGGCGTTCCTGCTGGGATTGGTGAGTGCCGTGGCCAGCGCCTGTTGCACCTTGCCGGCCATGGGCATGCTGGTGGCCTATTCGGGCACGCGCCAGGACAGCAACCGGCGCACGGCTATCGTGTCCGCAATTTCGTTCATGATCGGCACAACGCTGGCCCTGATTATCCTCGGGTTTGTGACCGGGTTTGTGGGGCAGGCCGCCCAAGCGCTGCTCGGCAGGTACTGGAAGATCTTTGCAGGCGCCATCGCCGTCCTCCTGGGCCTCGCCGCGCTCAAATTGCTGCCGGTGAAATTGCCACAATTCACTCGAAAGGCGGAAACGAGTTCTACCGTCCATGGAATGCTGGGCACGCTGGCCGTGGGGTTGTTGATAGGCGGCGGGGTGGCGGCCAGTTCGCTACCTTGCAATCCCGGCATCTTCATCGTCATCGGCGCCAGCATATTGATGGGGAAAATCCTCTGGGGCATGGTCCTAATGGCGGCTTTTGGCGTGGGGTTCAGCCTGCCGCTCGGCGCCATCCTGCTCGGGATTTCGCTGGGGAAGGCCGCGCTCAAATTAAAGAAAGCGGAGATTGCGATCCGAATCGTCGCCGGCATTCTGCTCGTCTCTGCTGGATTCTATCTGTTGGCAACGTTCTGAACAGACTGTAAAGGCTTTTGCAAAACTCACTATCCAAAGGTAAAGAAACGGACGGCTCATCGGGACGATGCGCCCTACTCATCGAATGCAAATATATTATCTAAGGTAGGGCGAGGCGTCTCTGCCGAGCCGCTGGACAACAAAAGAAAATATGACAATGGAAACAAACGTAAAAGAACAGAAACATAAGAAAGATTTTCTGTCCGCAATATGGGAATTCATGACCAAAACGGGCGGGTGTTGCGGCTCGGGAGGAAACTGTTGCGGGCCTGCTCGACCGGGCAAGGACCAACAGAAGCAGGCTGTATAACGGTTGTATTCGGTTCCACTCTGCTCTTGTGGACAAGACGCAGGACGGCGAGTGTGTGCAGCCAGACGTTCGCAAATCTCCGAAGAATCGTTCCAAGATGAAGAAGCGTCTGAAAATTCTGTTTCTTTGCACCGGCAATTCCTGCCGCAGCCAGATGGCCGAAGGCTGGACGCGGGCGCTGAAAGGCGACGTGATTGAAGCCTTTTCGGCGGGAATCGAGGTTCACGGACTGAACCCTGAGGCTGTCAAAGTAATGGCCGAGGCGGGGGTGGATATTTCAGGTCAACGGGCGAAGCATGTCGACGAGTTAAAGGATGTCGCGTTCGACTATGTGGTGACGGTTTGTGACAACGCTCGCCAGTCCTGCCCGCTCTTTCCAGGCAAGGTCAAGGTTGTCCATGTTGGTTTTGACGATCCGCCGACTTTGGCAAAGCATGCCCAAACAAAAGAAGAAGCGTTTGGGCATTACCGGCACGTGCGGGATGAGATTCGAGCGTTTGTGGAAACGCTTCCTAAAAAACTGGCGACTAGTAGGTAGGGCGAAGCCTCCGGCTGAGCCGTCCGGCAGGCATGGGCAATGATCGGGCGGCCTGCCCGCCTCTGGCTGAACCGGATCAACAGAAGGAGATGTCAGCATGACGGAAAAAATCACGAAACAATTGTCTTTTATGGACCGTTACCTGACCCTCTGGATCTTTCTGGCCATGGGAGGGGGTGTGTTGCTGGGCTATTTCGCGCCGAGCGTCGGTCACTGGATCGGATCCTTGCGGCCGCAAGGCACGCAAACCAGCATTCCCATCGCCATCGGCTTGATTCTGATGATGTATCCGCCGCTGGCCAAGGTTAAATACGAAGAACTGGGCGATGTTTTCCGTGATTGGAAAGTACTGGGATTGAGTCTGGTGCAGAACTGGATTGTGGGGCCGATCCTGATGTTCCTGCTGGCCATAGCCTTTCTGCACAATCAGCCGGAGTTCATGATCGGGCTGATCATGATCGGCCTGGCGCGCTGTATCGCCATGGTTATTGTCTGGAACGATCTGGCCAAAGGCGACACGGAATATGCCGCTGGGTTGGTGGCGTTCAATTCAATCTTCCAGGTGTTTTTCTATAGCATTTTTGCGTGGGTTTTCGTCACAAAATTGCCCCCGATGCTGGGCCTTTCCGGGGCCGTGGTTAATATCACCATCAAGCAGGTTGCCGCAAGCGTGTTCATCTACCTGGGCATCCCGTTTATCGCGGGCCTGCTGACGCGCCTGGTTTTGGTCGAGCTGAAGGGTAAAGAATGGTATCATAACCGTTTCATTCCAAAGATATCCCCCCTTACTTTGATCGCGCTGCTGTTCACCATCGTGGTCATGTTCTCGTTGCAGGGCGAAAAGATCCTCCGCCAGCCGGGCCACGTCATCCTGATCGCCGTGCCGCTGCTGATCTATTTTGTTGTCATGTTCCTGTTGAGCTTCTGGATGAGCAGAAAGGTGGGGGCCAACTATGCCAAATCGGCGACGCTTTCACTCACCGCGGCCAGCAACAACTTCGAATTGGCGATAGCCGTTGCGGTTGGCGTTTTCGGGATCAACCATGGAGCCGCATTTGCGGCGGTTATCGGACCGCTGGTGGAGGTTCCCGTTTTGATTGGCCTGGTGAATGTGGCATTATATTTCCGAAGAAGGTTATTTAACTAAAACTGATTATGCCCGCAATTCAAAGGAATCAACCGTGAATGGACGCGAATAAACGTTAGCGCAGTTTAAATATTGTAGCCGCGGGGCTCCGTCGCCGCATTCCTATTCGCCCCGACAGAGCGGGGCGACTCGCCAAAATAATGGCCGCGACATTTTTTAATCCACGCAAATGACGCAAGGCCATGATTTTATCAACATACTTTTTGTGACGCCGCTTAAGGTTCAAGGGCTAAGTGCAGGTTTGGGCCAATGCCGGATATTGCCATTTTCCCTTGATCTGCTACTTTCACTCCCAGTTTTCCGCACGCCCGATAATTATAACTAAAAGGTATGGATTATGAAATCAGCGCCGTTCAAGAGTGCGATGTTTGCCGCAGCCCGGCCTGCAATTGTCGTGCATGGATTAAATCGTCATGCCGGCAAAATTTCGATAAAATATCTTATCGCCGGCGTCTGCCTGGCGGCGATGCTCCTCGGGACTGGCGCCACCGGATTTTGCGGGTCGATCGAGCATGTGGTCATCGTGAGCATGGATGGCGCCCGGCCCGACTACGTGCTTGCCGCACAGTCGTCCAACATCCAGTTTATGGCGTCACACGGGGCCTTTACCTGGTGGGCGCAAACCATTACGCCCAGCCTAACCCTGATTTCGCACTGCTCCATGCTGACCGGTTGCCAGCCGGCCAAGCATGGGATTACCTGGAACGATTGGAAACCGGAAAAAGGTTTTGTCAAGACCAGCACCTGCTTCGAATCGGTCAAGCAATCCGGCGGCCGCACGGCCATGTTTGTCGGCAAGACCAAGCTCGAGCATATCGCCAAGCCGGGTACGGTGGATAAGTTCGAAAAAGTCAATGGCCCGGCGCAGGCGATTTCGACAGCGGCCGCCGATTATTTCAAGACCAACCGCCCGGCGCTGATGTTCGTGCATTATCCGGATCCGGACGCCGCCGGCCACAGCCTTGGCTGGGGCTCCCAAAAGTTTATGCAGGCCATTAAGAATTGCGACGAGGGCATCGGCATATTGCTGCGCGCTGCGACGCAGGCGGAACTGGCGAGCAATACGCTCTTCATCGTCACCGCCGACCACGGCGGCCACCAGCGTACGCACGGGACCAAGGACGCGCGCGACATGACAATCCCGTGGATTGCCTACAGTCCCGAGTATGTGCAGCCGGGCGAAATTCTGGATCCCGTGAGCACCTGCGACACCGCCGCGACGGCGGTGCATGCGCTGGGACTGAAAATTGACCCGCAGTGGGACGGCAAAGCGGTTACCAATATTTTTGCAACCACCAAGGCGGCGGGCAATCCCAAAGACTAATTTTTAGGACATATCACCCATGCAAGCGCAAGGCTCAACGATCGTCGAAGGTTGGCCGCCGGAGGTGCGCGAAATCAAGTATCATTCTCCGGCGGACCATACCATGCAACCGGCTTTGTTCTATAATCCGGAAAAGAAGACGCCCGTTCCGCTTCTGGTCGCCTTGCACCCCTGGTCGGGAAACTATCGGCGGAAAGAGCCGGAATATCCTGCCTGGTGCATCCGGAAAGGGTGGGCCATGGTCCACCCCGACTTTCGCGGCCCGTTCGATCGCCCCGAAGCCACCGGGTCGGAATTGGTGGTCAAGGATATCCTGGGGGCGGTCGACTATGCGCGCGAACAAGCGCAAATCGATCAGAACCGCATCTATCTCATCGGCGTTTCCGGCGGCGGCTACATCTCGCTATTAATGGCCGGGCGCCATCCTGAAATCTGGGCGGGTGTTTCCGCCTGGGTGCCGATCTACGACCTCAAAGACTGGCATGCCGAAACCACGCTCCGTAAATTTCATTATGCCAAATTAATCGAGCGTTCCTGTGGCGGGGCTCCCGGGACGAATGCCGCGGTTGACCGGGAATATCTGGTCCGTTCCGTTTCCACCTATCTGCCGAAGGCCCGCGCAATTCCCATGGACATCAATGCCGGCATTCGGGATGGTCACGACGACAATCCCGTGCCGATCAGCCATGCCCTGCATGCCTTCAATGCCCTGGCACAGCCGGCCGACAAAATTGTCGAGGAGGATATTGCCTGCATGACGGATAAGGCGGCAATTCCGGAAAAATATGCGCCGCCGGCGCGCGATGCCCTTTACGGCAATTTTACCGTCATGTTCCGCCGGATTTCCAACGCTGCCCGCGTGACGATCTTTGCCGGCGGCCACGAGATTATTCCCTCAGCCGGGCTTGCCTGGCTGGAAAAGCAAAGCAAATCTTCCGCTCCGGCGCGATAGGCTCCCGGAGCGGCGCAAACGCGAAGTTCCTTCGGAATCGCCGCGCGAAAATCGACTTTCCGCTGGGCAGCGCACATGGCGGACCGCGCGCCGTTTCCGGAGTCGCCAATCCTCGGAGCCTCAATTAAAATAAATGTTGACCGTCCTCGATAACTGTATACTGTATACCATAACGATAGTCTAATGCCGATCACAGGAATAATCTCTTATGATTTTGCATCAATTACCGTTGAGCGACCGGGTTTACGACCGGCTGTTGACCCAGATTCTTGGCGGACAGCGGCCCGCCAGCCAGAAATTGAGCGAGGCGCGGCTGGCCAAGGAGTTCGGCGTAAGCCGCGTTCCGGTACGCGAGGCGCTCAGCCGCTTGACCCGCGACCGGTTGATCCAATCGATTCCCCGCCGTGGCAAGTTCGTCAAATCCTTTTCCATGGATGAAATCCGGGAAGCTTTTGAGTTGCGCCAGGTCCTGGAGCCCATGGCGCTCAGATCCTGGTTTGCCGATATGGGACGCGGAGGGTTGGACAAGGTTAAGGCCAACATGCGCCGCCTGAATGGCATCGGCCGGATCAAAGACATCAAAAGCCGCTACGATCTGCTCCTGAAAATCGACGGAGAACTTCATTTCATAATCAGGCACTATTCCGGCAACAAGCTTCTGGAGGATATTTTGCAGCTATTGGATCGCATGGCGCACCCCCTGCGCGCGTTCGATGCCAACGATATCAGCCGGATGACCTATCTGATGAAGGAGCGCAAGGCGATTCTGAACGCCATTATGCGCAAAGATCTGGCGCAGGCCGAGTCACTCCTGACAACGCATATCAAGAAAGGCGCGGAGAGCATTCTGGCCAAATTGAACGCGGTCCAAAACAAAGCCGCGGCATCTCGCCGGGATAAACAGTCTTAAACCGGAATTAAACGTATTTTCGGATGGCCGTCCTGCATGTGGATGCGCCGCGATATCAGCCTTGCGCCCGGATATGCGCATAATTGAAACAACAAGGAACACCATGCGTAATTTGCACAAATACGAAGAGCTTTTTCCGGATGAATTCGCGGCCGAGTTTAAACGCAGCCCGATTATTTATTGCCCGTTCGGCCCCATGGAATATCACGGACCTTACAATGCCCTGGGGATCGATCCGGTCAAAGGACATGAAATGTGTCTGCGGGCCGCGGCGATTTCGGGCGGCATTGTCTTTCCGATGATTCCAATTGCGCCGAATGTTCCCGTCGGGCCCCAGGGCTTCATTGCGGACCGGCCGGCCAACCGGGAGGACATTCGGCATGAAGCCGCGCTTTTTTTGCCCAGCATCTATACCAGCATTGAAGTTTGCGAAAAGCTTTATTACGAGCTCCTCGAAAATTTTGCCGAGGATATCAAATTCAAGGTATGCGTGATCATGGGATCGCACGGACCGGCCGGCACTCTGGCCAAAAAGATCGTTGCGGAAAATCCCGTGTTCAAGGGAATGAAACTGCTCATGGCGGGGAGCTTGAGCCATAATCGCGACCTGATCGAGGCGGAGTATAAGCGCCTCGGCATCGCCCGGCTCAGCCATGGGGGAATGTGGGAAGCATCCATGTTCATGGCCTGCAACCCGGAATATGTCGATGCGGACAAACTGAAGAATGCAGTTCCCGGCGCTTATGAGGAATTCATGTTTCGCACGCATGGGCGGCAGACCGTTCCGGATTACGAGGAAATCAGGCAGGTTTCCCTGGAGTTTGGCGAGCGCCTGGTCCAGGTTGCCGCCGAGCGCATAGCGGCGGAGGCTTTGAAAGCGCTTGCGGAAAGGAAACAGGCCGATGAGCGTCCCTAATCCCGTCACGCTGGCCGGCAAAAAAACCCTGGCCGAGCATAAAGAGTATGTGGAACAGCTGGCCCGGATCTCGTTCTTCTTCGCCCGGTACTTGAAGGCTAAAATGCCGGACCAAGCGGTCGGCGAGCTTTTGCGCGATCATGCGCCGCTTTTTTTCCATGGACTGAATTATCGCGATTACCTGACCAAGTGGGATAATCCCGATTGTCAATGGATAATGAGGCGGGCGAATGAACTGGGTCATTATGCCCTGCCCGAATTCGAAGAACGCATGTATGCGGAAATAAAAAATCTGGCCATGGAGCGCGCCGAGCGTTTTTACCCCGAAAGCGTCGGGGTGGGAGCGCCGCCGGATTACAATGCCGGGAGCTTGAAATACGATGCGCCCCTCAAAGTCCTGCCGCCGAACCAGTGCAATTTTCACATTGCCAACGCCATTGCGCCGCAATCGATTTTCGATGACCCGGCTTATCTGCCGCGCTGTTTTCGGGAATTGATGGACAAGAGCGCAAAGCAATATGGCTACGATACGCTGCGCACCGTCACCTGGCTGAACGATAATCCCCGCTGGCTCAAGCTGTTTCCTGAGGAATGGCTTGCCAATTTGAGCCCCAGGACCGATGAGGTCGGCTGGACATTCGGCAATTGGGGCCAGGTGGTTTCCGGCCGCGGCACTTTTAACAAAAAAGCCGGGCAATTTGTGCGCACAACCGGTACGCTCAAATACAAGGCGCGCTATTCCCGGTGTTCCTTTGCGGCATTGCGCAAACACCTGGATTCATTGTTTCCGCCATAGATCGAGTTCCGCGGCCGTTGGCCGGATCGCATAAATAAGGAGGAGTGTGGCATGCATAAAGGATTGTTCGTTCTCACGCTGGTCGGAGCGGTCTTTGCAGCCGGCTGCGTCAGCGGCGCAAAGAAAATCGAAGAGGTGAAAGCCGGCCGGCTCCAGGAGGCTAAAGCCAGCTGGTGGGGGTTTGACAAGCACGACAGCACCAAGTGCCTGCAGGCCGCCCTCGATTCGGGGGTGAAAAAGCTGATGGTCGACAATGTCGGCGCCGACTGGGTGGTCGGTCCGATCAGGATGACCAGCAACGTGGAAGTCGTTTTTGCCGACGGCGTAGTCGTGCGGGCCAAAAAGGGCGACTTCAAGAAAAAAACGGCCACGTTATTCGAAATTAACGGCCAGTCCAACGTGACGCTGCGCGGCGAGGGCAACGTCCTCTTTGTCATGAACAAGGCCGATTACATGAACAAGGATATTTACGAGAAGGGCGAGCACCGGCATGCCGTGCAGATATACAACAGCCAGAACGTCGTGGTCAAAAACCTGACTTTGAAATCCAGCGGCGGAGACGGCGTTTATGTCGGGCATGCCGGCGGCGACAAAGTTTCCAGGAACATCACGCTTGAAGGCCTGATCTGCGAAGACCATCACCGGCAGGGAATCAGCGTCATCAGCGCGGAAAATCTTCTGGTCAAGGACTGTAAATTTAACGATACCAAGGGCACCGCTCCGCAATGCGGGGTCGATTTCGAGCCGAACTATCCGAAAAATTCGCTGGTGAACGTTGTCATGGAAAACTGCGACTTTGACGGCAACGCCGCCCGAGGCATCGCCATTAGTTGCGTGCATCTGAATGCCACCTCCAAGCCGGTCTCGATTACCTTCAAGAATTGCCGCATCCGCGGCAACCAGGCCGGCGTTTTGTTTGTCAGCACCGGCGCTGGAACGCCGGCGGGCGCCGGCAAGATCGAGTTTATCGACTGCGAAATCAAGGATAACGCCGATTATTCGCTGATTATTGCCGAGCACCAAGTCACCAACATGGATCTCATCTTCCGGAACTGCGTCATCGATAACCGCAAGGCCAAGACCGAGGCGATGAAAATTTCCAGCGGGCGGACCGCCAATATTTGCGGATTGCGGATCGAAGGATTGACGGTCATCGACGACGCGACCAACCGGCCGCCCATCAAGTTTGTCAGCCGCTTCAGCAACGGCCTTGCGGATGCGGTGGTCACGAACGTTGTCGTTCGGAACAGCGCCGGCAAGGAAACAGCCTTCGACTGCGCCGCCTTCGTGAAAAACAGCGCGCCGCTGCCGCCGGATAAAGTATTCAAAACTATCGCGCCGGACCTGAAAACGCTCAGGCCGGTTGCCGAAAAAGGCAAGGCGGCGGGCGGGGAGATACGCTTCCGCGAACAAACCGATTACCTGCAATGGGCCAAAGCCGGCGATAAAATTCAGATTAAGTTTACCAATAAGCCGGTCCATCGATTCGAGCGCAAAACTTATCGCGCGCCGCTTGAGGTGGTTGTCTGGAGTCCGTCGGTTACGGATATCGACAAGTTCGGCATACCGTTCGATGGCTTCACCAATTACACATTTGAGGCCCACGAGACCGGAATTTACCGGTTCGCCGTCGATGCGCGCATGCAGACGGCCTGCTTCGAAACGGATGCCGCCGGCCAGGCCATTTCCGCCGCTGAAACGCTCTATATCTTCGGCTGCAGCGGGCGGCTCTATTTTAATGTGCCCGCCGGGTTGCGCGACATCAAGATCGAGGTGGGCGGAGCGGCAAGCGAAAATTCTTCCGTTTTTCTGCTGGATCCCGAAGGCCGCCAAAAGGATGCCGGCGAAAAGCTGGCGGGCAGCAAGGTGCTGCAATACAGCCGCCCGGATGTTTCCAAGGACGAGGTCTGGAGCATTAAATTCACCGCGGCCAAGTTGTTCATCCGCATGGGTGCGCCGCTCGTGCCGGTGTTTGCCACCGATCCGGCCAACCTGCTGGTGGCCGTGCCGGGCAAGTGACCGGCAACCCGAATATGAAAGGCATTCGCGATGAAATATAAAACGGTCATGGCAATCGGTTGTCACAATGACGATATCGAATTGCGCTGTGGCGGCACATTCGCGAAATTCGCCGACGAAGGGGCCAAAACGCATTATGTCCTGATGCGCAACATTGAACAGCCGGAGGCGGTCCGGATTCTCGGGGCGACGGATAGCTGCAGCCTGGGCTATGGCGGCGGTTTTTGGGGAAACGGCGACAAGGACCCCACCAACCAATTGCGGCCGCTCTATTCGCGCGAAAATACGGAGGGCATGCTCGACAAGATCAAAGCGCTTATCCTGGAGAAGGCCCCCGATCTTGTCCTGACCCACCATATTGACGATCATCACATCGATCATTACACCATGTCAAAATGCGTGCAACGTGCCGTCCGCAGCCTGTCCACCGAGGGCAAATTTAACGGAGAGCTTTGGTTCTGGGAGCCGGGCGGCGTGGGCGGCAATCTCCTGTTTGTCCCCAACCTGGCTGTCGATGTCACACCATGGATGGAACGCAAGCAGAAGGCCTTGAAATGCTACGTGCGCCAAGTCCAGTTGGCTCCGGTACTGCTCCAGCAGATCTGGAAACGGGGCCGGCGGTGGGGCAACCTGTTCGGCTGCGAATTTGCCGAACCGTTCATCGTGGTTACCGCCGACCAATTGAGCGGCAGCAGCCGCCTTCGTTTTGACGATACCAGTTGGGAACAACCGGAAGCGTTCGAACGACGCTGCGGCGTCAAGTGTCCGGATATCGCCCGGTTCGTCACGCCGGACCAAAAAGCGCAGGAATGGAGGCCCTAATGCAGATACCAGGCAGATCCATAATCGCGAATATATGGTTGGTCTGCGTTTTTTCTTTAGGCGTTCTGGCCGCGCCGGCGGCCACGCATTACCTGGTGCCGGCCAACACGGCGGCGGCCAATCCCTATACCAGCTGGGAAACGGCGGGAACCAGCGTGATTGACGTCGTGAAGGCCGCCATGACCAATGCCACCGTGCCGAGAATCGTTTTGGTTTCCAACGGCGTATATGTGCTCACCAATACCGTTGTAATTACCAATGACGTTATTTTGCGCGGCATCAACGGCCGTGATGTTACGGTTTTCAACGGGAATGCATTATATAATTTTGACTTGAGGCATACCAATTGCGTTTTTGACGGACTGACAATCACAAACGGCCGTGCCCCCGCCGACAATGGCGGCGGCGGAATACAGCTTCGTGACGGAACCGTCTCCAATTGCATAATAGTCGGTTGTGTGAATGCTAATACTGTCAGTGGCAATTATTCCGGCGGTGGAATTCAAATCACGGGAAATGGTAGTGTAGTGAACTGCATTATCAGGGGCAATATAGCGACCAATACGGGTGGTTACGGCGGCGGACTGAATCTCCGGGCTGGTAGCAAGAGCATCATCAGAAATTGCATTATTGAACAAAATAAAGCCTATAGAGGTTATGGCGGAGGAATTTATGTCGAGAGCTCCGCCGTGATTGAAAATTGTCTGATTGTGAACAATGTGCTGCTTACCAATGAGGTATATTCTACTGCCTATGGCGGAGGGCTGCATATAGGCGCAACCGATGTGTTCATTGCCAACTGCACGATTGTCAGCAATTATGCGTCCCATGGCGGGAGCGGATTATCCATGGCCAAAATCGGCCCGCTTGCCACCAACATGGTGATTAATTGTATCATAGTGAGCAATAGAAGCAACAGTCCACGGGATGTGGATAACATCCTTGATTTGTGGAGGAGTAATGCAAGTAATAAGTATGCGATAGGATATTCTTGTTCAACGAAAAATGACTCTTTTATCCTTGATAGCCGTGGCAACAAGACCAACGATCCGGCATTCTTGGGCTACCAGGAAGGCAACTACCGGTTCAATCGTTTTTCGCCTTGTTATAATTCGGGGACCAATCAAACGGACTGGATGAACGGCGCGGTCGACCTGGACAGTCACCCGCGCATCCTGCACGGGCGGGTAGACATGGGAGCCTACGAACTTTTCATTCCCTCCGGAACGATGTTCACGCTCAAATAGATCAAATTTACCATCATGGACCGTTGCTATATGCGAACATTATCAGGGGCAATCCGCAAATTGTTGTTTTTGACGCTGCTCGATGGTTCGGCGTGGTTCGGTTGTGCCGCTGTTTTGGGCGCAACCGCCGCCGCCACCCCGGCCTGCGCAAGCAGCGGGCAGGATTTGAAAAGCGCCAGCCAACAGTTCGAACAGAAAGTGGCGCTTTCCAATGACGTTACTTCCGCGACGACCGTCTTGCGTTCCGGTCCGGAAGGATTCCGGGTTTTATTGCTCTGGCAGGATAATGTCCGCCGCGATCTGACCCTCCGCCCGTTCGACGACACGATTACGGATACGAATAAGGCCAAGATAATCCTCAAGGATGCGGGTATCAAGCTCTCGCTGGGAACGGTCTGCGATTATGTCCGGCCCAATCTGGCCCGTTACCCGGAAAAAATCCGGCAGGACTATAGCGAGCATCTTGAAAAATGGACCGAGCTTCCGTCGCCGCTGGCCTATCGGTTCCCAATTGCTTTCCGCATGGATGCCGGCGGACTGGCTATCTGGCTGGATGGGCGTTACGCCGGGCGAATCGATAAGCCCGGCAAATTGAAGCAGATTGTTTTCGAAGTGCCGCCCGGTTCCGCGATCGGCGAAACGGTTCTCGATGCCACTCCCGCCAATCCGAAATATCTGCCGCTGGATATTGCGCGTTTGCCCGCGGCCCGGGAGATTGCAGGCGTTACAAACGTGCTTGTCAGCCTGGCTGCGGCCAACCTGATCGAGCTGGTCGGACAAACCAATCCGGCGGCAGGCTCCGGAGATATCCTGACCTGTCAGCCGCGCGAAGGCGAGTGGTTCGCGTGGTTTAAAAATCTGTTCCGCGGGGGGGCTGTGCGCGATATGGCAGCCAAGATCCCCTTTAATCTATCCGCTTCCGTTTGGCTCGATATCGGCCAGACCTACCGCGAGCTTGGCGGCAGTTTGGGGAGAAGCTCGTTCGATGGGCTCAAGGATTCCATCCTGGTCACGGTGCCGGCGGCGCAGTATATCCGGGCCTGGATGCTATGCGCCGTTGACGATGATCCGAAGAAAGATCCCGTCGTCACCGCGCGCCTGACCCGGTTTGTCGAGGGGTCGGGGAAAGGCCGGGGGCGGGATGCAATCGCCGATGTAACCGTCAAGTTGCCGCGCGGCAACGAGCAGCCGGGCCCCGGCATCGCCCAGGCCGGCACACTCATCGGCAATGGCAAGACGAACATAGTCTGGCTGGTCGAAGTTCCGCTGGATATCGGCGCCATCCAGGACTTGGTGTGGGACGAGAAGCCGGTCCGGGGCACCCTGAAAATCGGCCCATATCTCGATTTCGAACTGCTCGGCAAACTTACCGCCGGGGCTCATCCTTTCCACGACAAACGCTGGAAACCGGATCCGGGCTCGATCAGCGGCGTAAAAGTCCTTGCGCTGACCCTGGAAAAGACGCCGGTGGAAATGGAAGTGCGGCAAACCCAGCCCGGCAACATCTTCGACAACGACGAAAAGCCGGAGTTGCCGGTGATCCTGCGCGCCGGCCAGGATGGAAAATATAGTCTGTGCTGGAGCATTCGGGATGTCGATGGACAGAAAGTTGGCGGCGGGGAAAAGCAGTTGACCATGCAAGCTGCGGACGGCGAACGTCAGGTCATCATTCCTTTGCAGCAGACGCAATTGGGGTGGTACGGAATCGACGTCGAATTATGGCAAGGCGGGCGGCTGCTGATCAAGTATCCGGCGGCATTTGCGCTGCTGGGCGCCGATACGCGCCAGGCCGGATTCGAATCGCCATACGGCAGCTGGTGGTTCGGCATGCATCACTATGGCACGCCGGATTTCAAAATTGCCGGGACGCTGCTGCGCAAACTCGGGTTTCGCCGCATGCATATTAATAACAGCAGCGACCGGGCCAAGCTGAGCGAGGAAATTCTGGCGCCCTGGCAATTGACCGATGCCATGATTCCCTGGGTCGGCGGGATGAAAGTCAAGGGCGATTCCGATGCCCAGATCGAAGCCCATATTCGCGATCACCAGAAAAGGTTTCCGCATATCAACTATATAATGATTTTCGGCGAAAGCTGCCCCTGGAGTTATCGGTTGGCGCCGGAGCTGGTTAATCTGGCGGTGACCAACGAGCTTGGCGCCAAGGGCGACTATGCGAACGCGGATGCGCGCTGGCAGCAAGCCACCTGGACAGCGCAACTGATCCGCGAAAAGTTTCCGGACCTCAAGATTATCATCGGCAATTCGCTGGGATCCACCGAACTGATTGCAGAAGGGTTGCGGCGGGATTTTCCGGAAGAGTTCGCCGACTATGTGGGCAATGAAGTTGTCAACCGCACCGGCTTGCCGGAAAAACTCTGGATTGCCGGGACTCAATGTTTCTGGCTGCAGCGTGAAATCGTCCGCAAATATGATTATAACTGGAAGGTTTCCACCTGCTTCGAATATAACTATCGACAGGACCGGCTGATCGGACAAAGAAACCAAGCCGAATGGTACGTGCGCGATACCTTGATTGCCCTGGCTTACCGGTCGCCTTATATATCCACGGCCCTGCTTTACGATGCCGGCAACGATTACCAAGGCTCGTTTTGGGGTGGGAGCGGGCTTTGCCGCCGTTATCCCCTCCTGTTCCCGAAAAAATCCTATGTCGGCATGGCCGTCCTTACCAGGGTGCTCGACAGGGCGCAGCTGCGGCGCGAATTTCCGACCGGTTCCTACAGTATCTATGCGTTGGAGTTCGACCGGCCGGATGGACGCAAGGTTTATGCCATCTGGGCCAGCCGCGGGACGGGCGACTTGAAGATCGAGTTTGCCCGGGCGGTTGACGTTGAAGCGATCGACATGTATGGCCGTTCGCGAAAAATGTCCGCTGGAAAAGCCGGCCTCGATTTGACCGCGGGAACTGCGGCGCAATATCTGATTACACCGGTTGCCGCGCAAAAGATCAGCTGCGGCAAACGAACGTATCCGGACGATTTGCCGCCGGCGGGCTTGCAGGTCGTCAATGCCATGAACAATTCCACGGAATGGAAATTGCAGAAAGATATCGATCCCCTTCTGGAAAACACCAAAGGCAACATGCCCTATCGGACGCTTGGCAATTATATCCTGCGTGGCGTCAAGGACGACGAAAAGGGCGATTGCCTGGAAGTGGAACTCTTGCCCAATGTCAATCTGCCGGCGCTTATGAACGAATATGCCGTAATCCGTTTGAAAAATCCGATCGAACTTGCCGGCGAGCCGACGACACTGGGTCTTTGGGTGAAAGGCAATTCCGGCTGGGGGCAGGTCTATTGGGAACTTGAGGACGCCAACGGTGTCCGGCGCATTTCCTGTGGCACTGCCGAGCACAATGCCGATGTGCATGATTATGACGGCAGGGTGTCGATCAACTTCGATGGTTGGAATTTCCTTCAATTCCCGGTAAATGCCAAGTCGCCGATCCCGGATTTGAGCACCGGCTCGGTTTCGAATTTATGGGAGTCCGCCGATCGAAGCAAAAGCCTGGCGTATCCGATCAAGGTTACCAGCATTGCGGTGTCATTGCCGCCGCAGGCGCTCTATTTGACGGAAATGAACCGGATTAAACAGGTGCTCCGTTTCAGGGATTTGAGCTTCTACGAATAATATCCCATGCGAACCCAAAGGTGAAAGTTTGCAATAGTTGCTTAAGGTATGGTTTAATGCACAGTAAGTTTTATTCTGATGGATGCGGCTGTTAGCGCATAGTTTATATCGACAACTACGGTTGTCATCGCTGAAGGTTTCAGCAGAAAGGAAAATATGCGTTTAGGCATTCACTCCATAGCTCATGCGGCAATGATCGTATTGATTGCAGGCCAGATGTCGGCGCGGGCGGACACGCAAACGTGGAATACGGCCACCGGGGATTGGTCCGAGGTTGCGAATTGGACTACGGCCGTGCCGGCCGACGGCGATGACGTGATCATCACCAATCGCGGGGCGTTTGTGCTCTTGACCAACTCGACGCCGTGGCTCAGTTCCATGACGATAAGCAATGCGTCCCTGATCTGCTCGAACTGGGACACGACGATTTATGTCACCAATCTGACGATTTTGAACAGCGGCATCCTGACCTGCGCCGGGCCGTTTACCAATACTGCCATGTCCAACCGGGTAAATGTGACCTGCACCAACCTCCTTTTCATTGCAAGCAATGGCGCCATTAATGTCCAGGCCAAGGGGTTTCAGGGCGGGGTTGGTCCCGGCTACGGCTTGGGCAGTGGACCGGGCGGTATAGCTTCAGGGTACTCGATTCGTAGTGCCGGTCATGGCGGCATGGGGGTCTATGGCCAAATTTTCGATATCCCCAGCAATACATATGATTCCATCATGGCGCCCATATACCCCGGCAGCGGCGGGGCCGGGGGAAATACTGCCGGCCAATGGGGCGGGCACGGCGGCGGCGCCGTGTGCATTACCGCCGGCCAGGTGGTCGTCAATGGCCGCATCAACGCAGATGCAACGCCGGAGCCGATTGCGGGCGCTCACAACAGCGGCGGATCGGGGGGTAGCGTTTATATCACTTGCATCACGATCACCGGCACCAATGGATTCATTACCGCAAACGGCGGCAATGCCTGCTTGAGCGGCGCCAATATGCTGGGCGGAGGAGGCGGCGGCGGACGCATCGCAGTTATTTATGACACCGTATCGGAGAGCGCGATAGCTCCCGGGTCTTCGATTCGTTGCTCGGTGGCTCCCGGCATGAGCGGCAGAGCGGCCGTAATTCCCTGCGGCGAACCTGGCACGCTCTATTTTCCGGACAGCGTCCTGTTTTCTCCGACCAACCTGTGCACCGGCCGGTGGCTGGCGCCGGGGTTTCCCGCCGAACTGTCGCTTTCCGACTGGACCATCAGCAATGTCTGGCTGCGCATCCCGGGCACAAAGGTGACCGTCACCAATACGCTTTCAATCAGTGGAACTAATTATTCGTTGTGCCGACTGGAGATGACCAATGCCGGCACGATTGCCTGCGGCAACCTACTGGTCGGCGGCGCGACCTTGTGTATGGGCAGCTTCGGCTATCCTTTCCTGCCGAGTTGGATGGTAATGAACGGCGGTGCGTCCGGATCAACCGTGAATTGCGCGGGAGACCTGGTCCTGACGAACGCGGCCCGGTTTTATATTTATGCCGGGGAAACGAATGCCGGATCGGCGGCTGAATACGGCGCTCGGGTCAGCGTGGGGAATGAGGTGCGAATTTTGACCAACTGCTGGATTTACCCGGCGGCGCATCCCACCAACGGGGCCGTGCCGCTGTTCAGCATGCGCACTTTGACGGTCGATCAAGGCGGCGGGTTCAATGCCAATGCTCTTGGTTATGCCGGCGGTTTGCCGGATTACAGCGAGGCCTATGGGCCGAGTCAGGCCCCATCAAGCGCTGGCGCCGGGTATGGCGGAGCCGGTTCAGTGGGGTACTCGAGCCCCACAGCAGGCGTGATTTACGGCTCATCCAATGCGCCGACGGCACCGGGCAGCGGCGCAAGAGGCCGGGCTAATGATAATAAGACCGTCGCGTACGGGGCGTATGGGGGTGGAAGTGTGCAAATCCGTGCCGCTGATATTGTTACCTTCCAGGGCACGATCACGGCCAACGGAGCCTACGGTGCCTCTCCTAATGGGGGCGGCAGTTCCGGAGGCGGAATATACATCACCTGCCGCACCTTCGTTGGGACTTCCAATGGCGTCTTGCAAGCCAATGGCGGCGCAGGCAATCAATCTTCAGTGAATGGCGGCGGAGGCGGCGGGGGCGGACGAATAGCCGTCTGGCGGATCTTCGACAGGTCCACGAGCGCCATTTCCAACTCGGTCAGCGGCGCCATCGGTCGGCCGGCAACGGTTTATCAGAACACATCCGACCCGGGCACGATTGTTTGGGGCTGGCTCGTGCCCCCCCGCGGCAGCATTGTCTCGGTCTACTAATGGGAGGTCTGTTGTGGAATTTGGTTTATGAAGTGGCCGTCTTCGGCCGTTGAACTCGATATCGTCCGCAATTTTCAAAACGGTCACAAAAATAATCAAAAAAGAAAACATCCGATGAAAGTTATGTCGATCGCTCTGGCGGCCTGGTTCAGCTTGGCCGCGGTTAGCATGAGTGTTGCTGCCGACCTGATCAAGGATGGCCGCGCGGTGAGTGCCATTGTCCTGTCTGCTGACGCTTCGTCCGTCGAGCGGCATGCCGCGGAAGAATTGGCCTTGTATCTGGGTAAAATCGCCGGCAGCAATGCCCCGGCCATCGTCAGCCAATCGCCGGAAAATCTTTGTCCGATTTTTCTGGGCACGGTCAACGACAGCAATCTGGTTGCCCGGCTGAAAGACCGGACCTTGCCGGCCAAGCTTGATCCGGAAGGTTTTTTGATCGATTCCGGCAGCGATCGTTTGATTATCCTTGGGAAGGAACCGATCGGCGCGCTTTACGGCGCCTATGAAATCCTGAAAAAGTATGGCGGCATCCGCTGGATCACACCCGGGGCGGATGGCGAATATTTTACCGTTAAACCGACGGTTGCCGTGCCTGAACAGAACACGGTTCACAATCCATCGTTCCATTGGCGGCGGCTATTTTGCGGTGGTTGCGGTGTCAACAGCCCTTTGACCAATACCTGGGACTGGATGGTGCGCAATGACATGAGGGTGACAGACGTTAACTCTTCAGCCTATCGCGCCTATCGCGTTTCCGGTGAACCTCGCATTCTGGGTAAAATCCTCGAAGAACGTGGAGCGCTGGCTGATGAAATAGGAGGGTTTAGCCAACTGCTTGCCGGAATTGGCATCAGCCGCAATTACAAGGAAGGATACGCCTATCTGGCCCAGATGTTTGCGGAACATCCGGAGCGCTTCCCGCTGATAAACGGCAAACGCGTGCCGCTTACCGGGAACCAGCGCTATCAGCCCTGCACTTCCAATCCGGAGGTCATCGAGATCATGCGCGCCAACATCGACACCTATCTGGCAACCAAGATGAAACCGGGCGATGAGTTCACGCTCTTCAACGACGACGGCACCGGCTGGTGCCAGTGCGATAATTGTACCAAGCTCGACCCGCCGGCGGAGAAGGAGCTGCGCTTTGTCAGCACCCGCTTCTGGGTTTTTGCCAACCAGCTGCTCGGGCCGCTGGTTGCAAAATACCCGCACATCAAGCTGGGCGCCATTGCCTATCAGAACTTCCAGCGCGCGCCTGTCGGCGTCACGCCGGATAAAAACCTGTACGTTCACAAGGCCTATAACCGCCGGTGTTATCGCCACAACCTCGATGACCCCAGCTGCCCGATCAACCAGAAGTTCTACGAATATTTCAAGGAGTGGAGCGCCCTGGGCAATCCGAGTTACACCTGGGACCAGATCGATTCATCGGCCATGGCCTATATGCCCACGGAACGCACCTTCGTCAACGGGCTGAAGACGTTCCATAAACTCGGCGTCAACGGCGCGCGCCCCGTGGTCGCGCCACCCGACGGAAACTACAACAAGCGCTATGACGGTACCCTGACCAAGGACTGTTGGTGGGGCATGTGGCCGACACTCTATCTTGCCGCCCAGTTCCTTTGGAATATCGATGGCGACTACGATGCGCTCTACGAGGAGGCTGGCGCCCTGTATTACGGCCAAGCCTGGCCGGCGATGAAGGAATACCGCGCCTTGATGGTTAAAGCCGCTACGAATTCTCCCGGCTGCTTTGGCCATGGCGGAGGTTCTCCGATCGGCCGCGTGCTGACCCAGCCTGGTGTTCAAGATAAGCTGAACGAGCTCCTGGCCAAGGCCGAACAGGCGGCCAAAGACGATCCCAAGGCCCGGCTGCATGTGCAGCGCGACCGCACCTTTTTCAGCCAGGTCTGGGAAAAAGAGCTGAAAAGCTACATGGAGAATTATCGCGAGTTGCGTGTCTATCGCCGGGCGGCCCCGATCGTCATCGATGGCGTGCTCGATGACGCCGACTGGAAAAATGCCGATACGATCACCGGGTTCAAATCCGCCGGGAACGGTGTTTTGGCGGGGAATGCGCAAACGTTTGTCAAAGTGGTTTACGAGCCCGAGTTTATCTGTTTCGGCATCGAGACCATGGAACCGACCCCGGATCGCATGCTGACGGAAATCCGCGAACGCGATGGCCAGCTCTGGCTGGACAACACGCTGGAGATTTTCATCACCCATCCCGATCTCGCCGGCGACTATTTTCACCTGATCTTCAATGCCAATGGGGTTTTGTACGACGCTTTCAACCGGCGCGCGCAGAAAGCGGCGGACCTTAAATTCGATTCTTGCGCCGAGGTCAAGACCAAGGTGCTTGCCGATCGCTGGATTGCCGAAGTCAGGATTCCGACGGCGCCGCTCGGCATGCAGGCGTTTGACGGGCAGGTTTGGCGTATCAACGTTGCCCGCGCCCGCGTGTTGACCAATAATTACAGAGAGACCTCATCCTGGTCCGGCGGCGCGTTCCATGGCGCCGAGTATTACCCGACCGTCTCGTTCGCCGGCAAGCGCGCCCTGAGCGGAGTCGAGCGCGGGATGTCCTTCATTGAAAAAGATACCCGCGCATGGAAAAACGCCGGGTTCAACGAGGTGGTCCGCCGCGATCCCGAGCGCGGTCCCGGCCTCAACTGGAAGCTGGGCGCGGACGAGTTGCTCCCCAGAAACTGGAGTCCGGGCAGCGCCGGTGGCGAGCTGGAAATGATAAAAAACACGGAGGGCGACTATAGCCTGCACCTGAAAAAGGGCATTGTCTTCCAAATGCACCCCGGGCTCGAAAAAAAATATTCGATCAACCTGCGCCTGAAAGGCAAAGGCAAAATGCATGTTTGGATGTTCCGCTATCCGCGCCTCGGGACCAGCGATCAGATTGACCAGGCCGCCCGCGAAAAAGGCGCAATTCCTTCCAAAATGCTGGATACGTTGACTGTGGATTCCACGGAGTGGCGGGACTACAAGTTCAGTTACACTAATGACGATCTCGGGGTGATCAACGCGCTGGCTTTGGGGATCAACGAAGGTTCCATCCTTGTGGATGATGTCTTCATGACGCCTGCCGGCGATAAAGTGCCGGAACCTGCGCCCGTCGATGCAAAATAACGCGAGGAATATGGCAATCGAAAAAAGGATGATCATTATGCAATTGCTAACGCCAAAAAGCAGGAGAATGTCCGCCGGATTCGGTGTCGGCTTAACGTTAATTCTGCAGGCGCTGGCCGCCGACCTGCCGAAAGAGCCGGCAGAAGGATTGGCGGGCAACAAGCAGG